>NVWQ02000049.1 GCA_002733715.2 Methylophaga sp. | reverse complement strand
TTTTGCCACCATCAAAAAGAGAATTATCCGCAAGAAGATATACTCAACACGTAATGATGCGAAAGCTGAGATATTTAATTTTATAGAAATGTTTTACAATCCAAAAAAGCGTCACTCACATACAGGCGGTGTTTCACCTGTTAAATTTGAGGAAGCGTACTTTTCGGAATTACAGACTGTCTAATGAAATCTGGGAAGTCCAGAGATCCCGGCTACAAGCCTAGCGGGATGACGGGATAAGTAGCTATCGCGATGGCCGTATTACGGCGCAGGTTTTAAATCAAAGGCAATACAAATACGTTCTTCATCTGAGCTAAAGGGAACGGTTCTGTGGAAGAGCGAAGATGGGAACATTACAAAATCCCCCACTTCTGGCGCGATAGTCTTGGTACTGAAGTTATCATGTTTTTTGGGATATTCGTCACCATGGGTGCTGACTTCGATGCTGCCTTCATCCTGATGCGTTTTTTGGGTTGGTAGCGATAAATACAAAGCGCCACTGATCCAACCTTCTTCATGGATATGTGAGTTAAGGTGACCACCTTGCTTCATTCTTACATACCACGAGCTGGCAAATTCAATCTTTTTAGGGAAAGATTTAATTAATACGCAGTCGGATCCTTCGAAATTTTTACGGTACCGAACCAATCCATCTTCAACTAAGCGAGCAACCTGTTGAAATATCGGTTCAGAGCGCTTGAATAAGTTGCCTGCAGATTGCACGCCATTGACTAAGCGACCTTGCATTTTTTCTGATACATCGGCACCCCTAATTTCTTTTAATAAAGCCTCTCGTAATTCATTGTGCTCACCTTTCAGTTCTGGAATATTGTTATGAAAGACAAAACTCATCGGATCAGGGCAGAAGTTATAATCATTTTCTTCACCAAAGTTTTCGGCATAGTGTTGTGCTAATGTCGATAAAAAAGGTGAGTTGTGTTTAACCGCTTTAAGTTCATCTAAGTTCTTTTTAAATTCATCATAGCGTTCTGTCTTATATAAACAGTAGAGCATTCGCTCTTCCCAATCTGCAAATTGTGATGTTTTAAAATGTTTTAGTGCACCCGCTAAATCCCCACTATCATATAAGTAGACCGCTAAGCTGTAGTTGGCAACGGGAAGTGTCGGATCAATTTCTAAGGCTTGCTTATAAAAAAGGACGGATTCATCATAACGGCCCTGATCCCGCAATACTTCACCTAAATTACTATGTACTTCTGCATAATTAGGCTCTAGTTCTAACGCTTTATTATAGCTGTCGATTGCTTCTGCCAATTTGCCTTCATTTTTTAATGCCGTGCCCATATTAAAATAAACTTTAGCATCTTGTTGAATGGTCAATGCACGCTGATAGATATCGATTGCAGGCTGCAAATGACTTTGTTCTTGCAATACGACGCCAAGATTAACCATGGCTTCAAAGAAACCTGGTTCTAAATCTATAGCTTTTTGATAACTTTTAGCGGCTTGTTCAAATTCACCTTGTGATTGTAATGCGGCGCCTAAATTATAATGGGCATCAGTGAGGGCCGGATTAAGCTGAACTGTCTTTTTGTAGCTAGTGATCGCTTCCTCGGTACGATTCATATTAATGAGTAATGTACCGATATTGAAATGTATTTCTGCAACGCTAGGATCTAACTCGAGAGCTTTACGAAAACTCGCCACCGCCTCTTTATTTTTACCCAGCCCTGCAAGTGCATTGCCATAAAGATTATGCAGCACAAATGCATTGGGGAATTGCTTGAGAATTTTTTTAGCCAACGTTTCTGCTTGTTCAATATGACCCGCATTAAATGCCTGCAATATCGGTTGAATTTCTTGCTGTGTCGGCTGGCGTAATGCTTGTGGTTTTTTCATTTATTTGTACCCTTAAATCAAATATCGTCATTCCGGAAATCAAATACCGTCATTCCGGTAAGCTTTAAGCCGGAATCTACTTCTTATTCACAGATTCCCGATAAAAGATCTCGGGAATGACGGGTCCTTTTACTCGGGAATGTCTACTTATTTTATTCGAGAATAACGGATTATTTTAACAATACGATAACTATACTAAAAATATGGTTTTTTGCCCATCTAAACTCGGTTATAGTTATTTACAAGCAACCACAGAGACACAGAGTGCACAGAGATGTGTGCTTGTAACCATCGAAACATTTGGATAAAGACCTCTGTGTTCTCAGTGTCTCTGTGGTAAATAATAATAAAATATGACAAATCTAATATTTAACTTCGATAATCATTTTATCAATTGTCTTCCCGCTGATCCAATTATAGAGAACACGCGCAGACAAGTTGTTGATGCTTGTTATTCATTTGTTGATCCTACCAAGGTAAAGGCGCCTATTTTAGTGGCCTATTCAGCAGAAGTTGCTCAATTACTCGAACTTTCTGAACAAGATTGTCAATCAGAACTCTTCACCCAAGTCTTTGCAGGTAACAAGTTGCTTGATGGTATGAAGCCCTACGCGCAATGTTACGGAGGCCATCAATTTGGCAATTGGGCTGGGCAGCTGGGTGATGGTCGTGCTATTAATTTAGGCGAAGTAGTCAATCAACAAGGACAACATCATACCTTGCAACTAAAAGGTGCTGGACCAACGCCGTATTCTCGCACAGCTGATGGCTTGGCGGTGTTGCGTTCGTCGGTGCGTGAGTTTTTATGCAGTGAAGCTATGTTTCATTTAGGTGTGCCTACTACACGAGCACTAAGTTTGGTCACCACCGGTGAAAATGTGGTTCGTGATATGTTTTACGATGGCAGACCTAAAGAAGAACCCGGTGCTATTGTTTGCCGAGTCGCCCCTTCTTTTTTGCGTTTTGGTAGCTATGAAATCTTTTCCAGTCGTGGTGATATTGAAACTTTGCGGAAACTGGTTGACTTCACGATTCGCACTGATTTCCCTCATCTAGGCAAACCATCTATTGAGGTCTATTTAAAATGGTTTTCCGAAGTATGTGAACACACAGCCGATATGATCGTCCATTGGATGCGGGTTGGTTTTGTGCATGGTGTAATGAATACTGATAATATGTCAATTTTAGGGCTAACGATTGATTATGGGCCTTATGGTTGGTTAGAAGATTACGATCCTAATTGGACACCCAATACTACCGATGCATCAGGCCGTCGCTATCGCTTTGGCAATCAAGCTCAAATTGCCCAATGGAATTTATTTCAACTTGCTAATGCGATTTATCCTTTAATAGAACAAGCTGAACCGCTTCGTGAAATTCTTAGTGACTATGCCATGTCCTACGAACAAAAATGGCAATCTATGCGCGCTAGTAAGCTAGGTTTAACTAAACACATTGCTGAGTCAGATCCGCAACTACACCAATCCTTACATGAAATATTGCAATTAACTGAAACCGATATGACTATTTTCTATCGAAGATTAGCTAATGTCACGTGTGAAAGCTTAGATCTGTCTGATGATGAATTAATTACACCACTTCTCGACGCATATTACGATGCTGATTCGTTAACAGTAGATACAAAAACTGCAATTTGTGATTGGCTACGACAATATCAGCTGCGAGTACAACAAGATGGCATTAATGATGAAACACGGCGACAGAACATGAATCAAGTAAACCCTAAATATGTACTTAGAAACTATTTAGCACAACTTGCCATTGATAAAGCCGAACAAAATGACTTTAGTATGGTCAATGAGTTATTGGAGCTGTTTCGTCATCCTTATGATGAACAAAAAGACATGGAACACTATGCGGTGAAACGCCCAGATTGGGCTCGTGATCGTGCTGGTTGTTCGATGTTGTCATGTAGCTCATAACACAGGATTACTTATGAAAAACTACCGTCGTTTATTGATAGCACTATTACTCAGCCTCTCAGCTACTGCTTTTAGTGCCGGAGAAACACCGCTAAATACAAATGTTATTGCCTCCGGTTTAGGCGTGCCATGGGGTATGGCATTGATGCCTGATAACACGCTTCTTGTCACCGAGCGGCAAGGAAGAGTATCTCTACTTGATCTAAGCAACCACCAAATAAAGAAAATATCAGGTTTACCAAAAATAAAAGTGGCAGGACAAGGTGGTTTATTTGATGTGGCCTTATCTCCGCATTACAAAACAGACTCATGGATCTATTTTAGCTATGTTAAAGATATTGATGGCCAAGGTGCCACTACGCTTGCTCGTGCCAAATTAAGTGAGCACGCTTTAGTTGATTGGCAAGATTTATTAATCACAAAATCAACGTCATCAAAAAATGTTCACTTTGGTGGCCGTATTGTTTTTGATAATGATAACCATATTTTTTTATCTGTCGGCGAACGCGGGGTGCGTTCCAATGCTCAAAATTTATTAATGCATGCTGGTTCAATACTTCGCCTAAACCTTGATGGCAGCATTCCCAAAGATAATCCTTTTGTTCACCATGATAATGCCTTGGCCGAAATATGGAGCTATGGCCATCGTAATCCACAAGGATTATTTTTCAATCAAAAAACAGAAAAGCTTTGGGAAACGGAACATGGACCTCGTGGTGGTGATGAAATCAACATAATAAAAGCAGGTAAAAATTATGGTTGGCCTATAATCTCACACGGTAAAGAATATTGGGGCCCACTTGCCGTTGGAGAAGGTACTGAGCGTGACGATATTGAACCTCCAATAAAAGTATATATTCCCTCAATTGGCACTAGTAATATTATCCAATACTCTGGCAACGCCTTTCCTGTATGGAAAAACAATTTATTTGTTGGCGCATTAAAGTCTCAACATCTCAACCGGATTGTCATTGATGAAAATAATCAGGCAAGTGATGAATTTAGGCATTTTTCATCTGTTCAAGCACGCATACGTAATATTATTGAAAGCCCTGAAGGCTGGCTTTATCTCGCCACCGATCAAGGTGAAATACTGTTGATTAAACCGTAGAGGGGAATGGGATAACAATGATAATACGGCAGCCACCCAATTTGCTTTGGCTAATATCTAGTTCTGCACCAAGTTCTTGAGCGCGAGACTTCATATTCATCAGTCCATACCCCATATTATCAGCATCACACAAAAGAAATTTTCCATTATCTTCAATCACTATGACTGCACGTTCATTTTGTTCGTATATATGAAAGCCAATACTCGTTGCGCCAGAATGTTTGAGGATATTAGTGAATGCCTCTTGTAATATCCGTAATAAATGCAAACCTTGTTGAGGTGTCAACACTACAGATTCTGCAAAGTCTTCCATCGTCCAATCTAACTCAATATCAAGATTTTCTATCTTTTTACTTAAACTATACTTATAGTCTGCAAGTAAAATTGATAAGGTATTTGCATGTACATTCAATGAATTAATAATGAGCCTAAAGTCACCTAAACAATCGGATAGAATTGAATGAATGTTCTCCCTTACTGTTGATTTTTCTTCTTTTTCAATTAAGGATAGCGATGCCATTAATTGCCCGCCAATGCCATCATGAATATCTTTCATAATACGTGATCGTTCATCAGCAATAGCTTTCTCTCTCACCAATTTGAGCGTCTTCTCTCGTGTTTCGTCAAGATCACGATCTTTGATAGCCAGCTCTTCAATTGTCTGATTTAAAGTCTTTATAGTCTGATCAATTTCTGCCTGTAGCTGCTCTTCATTACGCTGTAATGAGCCTGCCATTTTGTTGAACATTTTTTGAAAATGAAGTAACTCTCCAGAACCATTTTCTAAACATCTTCGTTTGAAATCTCTCTTTTCAATTTTACTTGATGTTTCAAATAAATTTGCTATTGATCTAGTCAGTTTTCTACCAAAGAAATAACTTAAAAATAGCCCCGTTAACATGGCTAACGATGCCACTGTTATTGATTTTAAATATACTGCCTTTCTTCTTGAATATACATTTTCTTGAGATAATTCCACCTCAACATAACCCAAGACATTTTGAGGGGAATTCACATTATTTATTGGCATAAAATCATCAATATCTACACCACTAAATACCGGAATACTATATTTTTTGGTATCGGCATATTTATTATTTTTAGCTCGACCTACCCATTCAACTTTATCTTTATTGATGAATCGAATCGAAGTCAATATCTCCACCTGCAATAACTTTTCAGCAATTTCTGTTAATTTCTCTATGTCCCCAGTGTAAAAATAAAATTCTGACAGCGCTACAGCTTGTGCACAAATTTCACCGCCTCGCTTATCCAAATCATCATCGATAAATTGCAATGAATCTTTCAATAAAAAGATTGCCACTATCAAAATAACCATTAATAATGGCGCTATAGCTATAATCCTAAGCTGCTGTTTGATTGTTCTACCAAACATTATTCATCCACCTCAAGTGTTTGAAGAACATTTTTATTGTAATGTAGCACTTGGGCAATATTACTATTAATATCAATTGTGCCGGGCACATCCTGTATACCCGTACTCGTAAGCATTCCATCAGCTAACCATTGCTTAACTAATAATGATGTGGTTTCAGAAATTTGCTCCATCGAAGAATAAACTGAAATTAATGCCCCTGCTTTTAAAAAACGCTTGGAGTTACCTACAACAGGAACCTGATAATTATAAGCTTGGCGTAATAACCACTTAGCATTGCTACCAGACCAAATTTTTTCTTCATCTGTAGTGATCAATACTGCTGCATTAAATAATGATTTGTCGACCACCTTGGGGACAATATCATCTGGGCCAATTTCTACGATTTCTATTTGGCCTTTTTTAAGCGATCCAAACGCATCAATATTATGTTTTAGCTGTGTGTTATTTCTCGACACGAGAATAACTATTTTATTTTTATAATTGCTCTTTACTAAACTATCTGCAATCGATATTAATCGTCTTACAGGCTGGTTTACCGTAACAGCGGCCCATGCTCCTGACTGCTTATTTAAATTAATCTTGTCTATTAATTCTTGTTCAACAAAGCTGTATATAATAGTATTAGATGACTGATATTGATAAGATGCCTCAACTGCTTTTGACCCTATAGGCACAATTAGGTCATTCGGTTTAATTGTATTAAAACGCTTATCATCAAGCGTGATAATACTAATTTGTTCTGTGGGGAAAGATGAGTTACTGATGTGCTCTTTTAATTGGCTGCCAATTTTATAGTAAATAGCATCCTCACTAGATAATACAATATATATTGATTTCGATGATGCATATGCACCCGTTGAAAAAATAAGTAATAAAAAAACAATCAGATGTTTCATTTAAAACTCAGTAAATGATATTTCAGCATAATAAAAAGGTTTAGAAAACTGATCCTCTTTAAATTCTTCATATTTATTATTAATATTCTGAGCCGCTATTTTTAGCTTAACCTTCCGCTTAGAGCCAAACTTGAAATCTTTAGATACGGAAGCATCAACTCGTGTATAAGCCTCGACATAATCTCCTTGCCCTTTCCATTCGATGGCTCCCACTCTATATACACCTAAGTTAAAGTGCCAATCGTGTATTGGCAAGGTAGCTAGCAACCCATAGCTTTCTTTGGGAGCGCGATCATTAGAACGGAAAATTCTAGTTGTATTAATTCGTTTTAATGTTTTTTCATCACTATAACCATGATTAAATTGAAATTTAACAAACAGATCTTGTTGTGGCCTATATGTGATTTCACCTTCAATTCCATATGTTTTGTAATACCCTGCATTAAGAAGCACTCTTGCTTTATTATTAACAAGGTCAACAACGCCTCTGTCTCCTACAAATGCTGTTACCTTATCTATCTGTTCTCTATAGGCCTTAAATTCCCAACTAAACGGAAAAGCAGATAATTTTCCAAGATACCCCAGCTCAAAACTAGTAATTTCTTCTGCTTCTAAATCATCATCGGAATAATTAATAATATCTAATATAACGCCGTTAGAAAGCTCTGTTCTGGTATCTAAGTTAGTTTCTAATAAAGAATTTAGACGATAAGCTCGTGAAACAGCAACACGAAAAGACTGCTCCTCACTCACACGCCAATTTAGACTCAGCCGTGGTGATAGGTGCGCCTCGTTTGTTCGGCCTGCTTCATAACTAGCACCTATATTTGCTGTTAATTTATCAAATAGTGGGAGTTGCATATTGCCATAAAAACGATAGCTCGTGTCTGAGATAGTGCCTTTAAAGTGTGTCGAAAAATCACTTTTTAATGTGTCATAACGAATACCAGTACCTGCTACAAACTTTAGTCCAGTATCATTAACCCAATTATATTGTAATTCCAAGTCTGTTCTAGTTGAACGATTCGTTCTGAGGCCAATGGTGGTTGTTTGATCTGGGGCGCCAGTAGCGAGTGTGAATAAAGCCGGTGAAATACCTAATACTTCAGAAAGGAGAAAAGAGTCCACCGCATCATCTTCATCATGATAATTGTGATAAAAATTGAGCTTTAAATCCTCATGATCTGATAGTTGACGTTGCCACTGCACATGACCAGATAAGGCTGTTAGTGATCTATCATGGGTCGGCAAAAATTCTTCAAAATCAGTGCCCGTCTCACCATTTGTATAAGCTAAATTTATATCCAATACATCATGATTTTTCAACTCCATGCGGCCCTGAACTGAAAGGCTATTGAGATCCTGAAAATCATTTGCGTCATCAAATCCGCTATTTTCTCTTGTGGCAGCACTTACTCGATAATGCATATCACCCACAGAATCACTATATCGCAACAAAGTCTCTTGCTCTTCTTTATTGCCTGAACGAACTCTCACCATGAATTTATCATCTAATTCAGGAGAAATAGTAATAATATTAATCGCAGCCGAAAAGGAATTTGAGCCATAAGCGGGAGCGGCAGGACCTCGTACTACTTCTATTCGATCAATGTCAGTAATATGAACACCCACAGCACTCCAATCTACCGTCGATAATGCTGAAGTGTAGGTCGAACGGCCATTAACTAATAATTGTAATCGGTTTGGATATTCCCAGCCTTGACCATGGTAAGTCACCGCTATATCTTTACCATCAGCATAGGCAACTTGGAAACCTGGGACAAGACGCATTAAATCAGCTATTTCAACAAAACCTGACGCCTCTATCATGGCTTTATCTATAATGGTGACTGCTGAAGGGCTAGTTAATACCGATTGCGTTAATCGGCTGGCACTAATAACTACGGGTAAATCAGTTGAAAAAAAGCTATCTTCCATTGCCAAGGAAACACTAGTGATGCAAAGTAGTAATCCACCCAATGCTACCTTTCTTTTTTTCATTTTCATTCCTTAAGAGATTTTAAGCACCTAATATAGTATGTGCCACCCTAAACTTCTAAATGATACCTTTTCTCGTTGCCTCATAAATGGCTTCTGTTCTGCTATTAACAGATAATTTTTTATACAAATTTTTAACATAACCATTAATAGTATGAAACGACAACTCCAAAATCTCCCCAATCTCTTTTGACGTGTACCCCTTACTAACTAACAGTAAAATTTCATGTTCACGCGCGCTTAAATCACCCTGCTTATCACCTGACTCTGCTTGAGTGGATATCGAAAGTTCTGTTAACAAATAACGTGCAATTGTAGGACTAATGGGTGAACCACCATTTACCATGCAGGTAATAGCGTTATTAATACCCATGAAATCATCATCTTTCAATATATAACCAGAAGCACCTGCTTTTAGGGCCGTAATTACATGCTCTGCATCGCCAAAAACTGTAATTACAATGGCTAAGGATGTTTTTACTCTCGGTGATTTAAGCATGTGAATAAGATCAATGCCGTTGCCATCTGGTAAGCCAATGTCAGTCAATAAAATCTCGGGGGCTAAATCATGTAAAGCAGTCTTAGCTTCTTCAAATGTGCCCACAGAAGCGACCAGCTCATACAAATCACCTTCCGTAATAGCATTTTCTAAACGCTCTCTGGTAGCTTTAGAATCTTCGACAATTAGTAAAGTTGGCTTCATTAGCTCTTTATTCCATCAATATTTAGAATGGGGTTATTATCTCAACCCACATGATTGGGACAGTTGAATGATTATGGGTATATATTAACTGTCATCCCGACCGTAGTAGAGGGATCTTGCGGTGCTCTAAGATCTCTCCTAACGTCAAGATGACAAATGTTTCAATTTATTTACACGGTCATCACGGGCATGCCGAGCTTTTTTGTATAATCATGGTTGTTTTGTGCATTTTGAATGATCACAGGTATATAGTGAATTGAGTCTTAGATTATATAGTTAATATCTAATGGCAACAATAAAATATTTAGTGTCACCTACTGGCGTATGAATTATCACTTCATCATCCACTTCCTTACCCAACAATGCTTGTGCTAAGGGTGAATCTAAGCTGATACCATTTTTTTGTGATCTCGTTCATCAGAACCGACAATTTGATATTCAATCTGGCTTTGTGCTTCATCCTCTAACAGTACAAATGCTGCAAAGAAAATTTTAGTCTCATCATCTGGGGACGCGGCTACTACACGCAAGTCAGGCATTCTTTTTTGTAAGTATCGAATGCGTCGATCTAAACCTCTCAATTCCTTCTTTCGATAGATGTATTCTGCATTCTCACTGCGATCACCTTCAGCTGCTGCAGCCGATAAGGCTTTTACAACAGCCCTACGACGCACCCAAATAGTTTCTAATTCATCGTTTAAAACAGCCATGCCTTCGGCGGTAATATAAGGTAAAAGCATCATTTATAAGGAGCATTGAAAGAAAATTTATTCATCATCCCATTATATACAAGTGACCATTCAAAATGCACAAAACAACCATGATTATACAAAAAAGCCCGTCATTCCCGCGAACGCGGGAATCCAACGATAGTGGCTATATTCACTGCCCATGGATCCCCGCATCGGCAATTGCTCCTGCATTGCCCTACTAAGTTACATCCATGTAACGATTCGCGAGGATGACTAAAATAAATATCTGCCGTTTCAATGATCACGGGTATATAAATTATCGAACGTTGATGCTAACTCGCTTTTTTCATGATCTCATCAAGATCCGTCATTTTATTAATATCAAAATATAAACAGTCAGGTAGATTTTCTCGAGCATAAATACCTTCTATTACCTGTTCAATTTGTGAGATTAAGCCTAAAGCGCCTGAACGACTTGATTGAAGTTCTGATGGCATATAATTAATGACATCATTAATGTCGTCAATCATAAGTGCATAACGCGGTGTTTTACCATCTAAGGTTACAAACAAAAGCACTTGTCTCATGCCGCCTTGAATTTGATCTCGAGCACGCGAAAATAAAGCACGTAAACGTCTCAATGTAGTAGCACGTTCATGCTGCAATCGTTCTAAAGCTTCATCAATTTTATCATGATCACGCAATGCTAATAATTCTTCACCCAAACTATGTATTTTTCGGTGTGGTTCGTCAAATAGCTGCAATAACTCCTGCAAAGTTTCATCACGAGTTTTAAATTTGTTATACCATTTGCCAAAAGCGCATTCATCTGGGTTAAGCGCCTTAACAAAAGCCGCCCCTGTTTTGATTGATAATTCTAGTGCATTCATCCATTCTATATGATCTTTTTCTCGATCGGTTAGCGTCGTTATTAATTCAGACTTAATATCCATACCAGATGCAATACCTAAGCGATGGGCAAAGTCTAATACAGGGACAATCGTACCCTGATATTTAGTCACACCACAAAACCCTCGTTCTTCAATAGGCAACCGTTGAATATCACTGATATCTTGACCCAACATCAATACATTTTCCACATCAAGACCAAACATCATATCTTCTATAAAAAAGGTAAATATTTGCCGCTCCGGTCCAGTCTTTCCGGTCTTATTATTTGTTGCCACACGGTCGAGAGCCATACTGATTTCCTTTGTTTAAGTCACTATACATACTGTTTTGCCCACATTGTCTTTGTCACAAATCAGTTTATGTATCTGTTAATGCAAAAGCTACGCCAGTTAGTATATACCCGTGATCATTCAATCTGTACATTTTCGCTCATCCGTCACTCCGGCAGGCCTTTAGCCGGAATGACGAAACGGTAAAGTCCAAACATTGATTTCACTTGGGTATATCCATGCTTTATTTGTTCGTTTCTGAGTTAGATAAAACATTCTTTCGTTCACCGTTTTCCCCAATAGCTTCTTTACTCTCTTTCTCCACCGATGACTGTATTTCTTCTTGTTCTATTTGCCGAATTTCAGATAACATGCTTTCAATTTCACTTTCTGTTGGTAACGGCGGTTCTTTAGCAGGAGAAACATTGTTCAATTTTTCATCTACTGGACTGCTTAAAAGGTCTGACATTTTCGATGTCAGCATCTCTTCTTCAGTTGAAAAAATCAGCTCTGCTATTTCTGAACGATCTAGCTCAATTTTACTATCTGAGTTTCCATAAATATCAGCCGTACTATTTATCCAATCACTGTTAGCATAATCCGCTAACTTGTTTGAAAGCTCAGTTTCTGCATTCATTACGTCCACTACATCACCAGCACCAATATTCTGCTCATCAGATTCTGAATCAGCCTGTGCTGATACTGATTCAGCTAGCTCTTTTTTAAACTTTCATCCTCGCCATCATCAGTATCACTTAAATCAATACCTTCACTTTCATCTTCTTCGCTAATATCATCCGATATATCAACATCTATGCCCGCTAAAATCGCATCCATCTCATCTATAGAGGCATTTTCATCCTCTAATTTAGATTCTGTTTCAGATGATTCTTCATTTTCATCGCTCATATCAACATCTATGCCAGCTAAAATTGCATCTACATCATCTATCGATACCATTTCCTCTTCGGGTTCTGGCTCTGGCTCTGGCTCTGGTTCTGGCTCTGGTTCTGGCTCTGGTTCTGGCTCTGGTTTTGGCTCTGGTTTTGGTTCTGGTTCTGGCTCTGGTTCTGGTTCTGGTTCTGGTTCTGGTTCTGGTTCTGGTTCTGGTTCTGGTTCTGGTTCTGGTTCAGGTTTTGG
>NVWQ02000048.1 GCA_002733715.2 Methylophaga sp. | reverse complement strand
GATGCGGTTGTTGATTATCTACCAAGCCCGACAGAAGTTAAACCACAACCAGAAGTGGATGAAGAAGGTAATGAAACGGGTGAGTATGCGATTGTTTCAACAGACGGTCCACTTCGTGCTTTAGCGTTCAAAATTATGGATGATCGTTTTGGTGCGTTAACCTTTATCCGTATCTATTCAGGTACCTTGAACAAAGGTGATACAGTTCTTAACTCATTCACTGGTAAAACAGAACGCGTGGGTCGCATGGTAGAAATGCATGCCGATGACCGTAATGAATTAAATTCTGCACAAGCGGGTGATATTATTGCTATTGTGGGTATGAAAGACGTGCAAACAGGTCATACATTATGTGATCCTAAACACCCAACAACATTAGAGCCAATGGTATTCCCAGATCCCGTTATCTCAATTGCCATTTCTCCTATTGATAAAGCAAGTACTGAAAAAATGGGTATCGCAATCGGTAAAATGATTAAAGAAGATCCTTCTTTCCGCGTTGAAACGGACCAAGAAAGTGGCGAAACAATTATCAAAGGTATGGGCGAATTACATTTAGATATCAAAGTTGATATTTTAAAACGTACTCATGGTGTTGAAGTAACAGTAGGCGCACCACAAGTAGCCTACCGCGAAACAATCACTAAACGTATCGAAGATAGCTACACTCATAAGAAACAATCAGGTGGTTCTGGTCAATTCGGTAAAATTGAATACATTATCGAACCAGGTGAACCAGGTTCGGGTTTCGAGTTTGAATCAACGGTAACCGGTGGTAGCGTTCCTCGTGAATTCTGGTCAGCTGTAGAAGCGGGCTTTAAGAAAATGAAAGACCGTGGTGTATTAGCGGGCTTCCCATGTTTAGACTTTAAAGTGACCTTATTTGATGGTGCTTTCCATGCTGTGGATTCATCAGCTGTAGCGTTTGAATTAGCAGCAATGGCCGCTTATCGTCAATCAATGCCAACAGCTGGTCCACAATTAATGGAACCAATCATGAAGGTGGATGTATTTACACCTGAAGATCATGTTGGTGATGTAATTGGTGATCTTAACCGACGTCGCGGCATGATCAAATCACAAGATGCAACACCAACAGGTGTGCGTATCAACGGTGAAGTGCCATTAAGCGAAATGTTTGGTTACATTGGTTCATTACGTACAATGACATCAGGTCGTGGTCAGTTCTCTATGGAGTTCTTACAATACAACCCTTGTCCTCGTAATGTAGCTGAAGAAGTGATTAAAGAAACTAAAGAGCGTGAAGCCGCTAAGAAGAAAAAATAAGTTAACACTTACAACTTAGTAGTTAGAAATTGAAAGGGGCTGATTATTGTTAATCAGCCCTTTTTTTGTGCCTAAGGTAAATTGACATACTAAATATGGTATGTATACTGTATTTGGTATGTGGAAAATATACGAGCATAAAAAAGCAATAAAGCAATTAAAATCATTGCCGGTTGAAATTGCTAAGCGTTACGAAAAATGGAAAGATATTGTAATGATGTCAGGCCCAGAGGGGCTTAGGGAAATTAAAGGTTTTAAGGATGAGTCATTATCGGGTGAACGGAAAGGCTACTGCTCATCCCGCCTCAATATTCAATATCGCGTAATTTATAAAATTGAAAATGAACTACTTTTTGTTTTAGTCGAGAAGGTAACAGCACATGACTATAGAAGAAAATAATATGGAAAACTATCAACAAGCAAAAAAAATAATTGATGTCTCTATTGGTGATACAGTACGCATTATTCGTGAGTTACAAGAGCTGAGCCAGAACCAACTATCTACACTAACAGGTATCCCACAATCAACTATCTCAGCGATTGAGCATAACAAAGTCAATCTTGGTGTAGAAAGAGCTAAAACTTTAGCAAGGGCGTTGAAATGTCACCCTGCAGTTTTAGTTTTTCCGGGGTGGAATGTAGAGCAAGAAAGAGCAGCATAAAGTAATTTAGGGCTGTTTATTATTTTAATAAAAGATGTAGGTTGGATAAGCGATAGCGCCATCCGACACATCCCAAAAATGACAGTAGTTTTAACCCTTTCTTTTTAACTTGAACATTGTAAACAAAGAAAAATGAGTGATTTTCGGGCGTCGGATGGCGCCGACCTACGTGCTTCCTTTTCAAAAAATAAAAAAGGGGAGGGTTACTTATTCTCTTTCTGATCCTTAGCCAGCACCGCTAACATATCCAACATATCTTCAGGCATCTCCACTTGCCATGACACTTCTTGCTCTGTTCCGGGGTGAATAAAGCCTAATGACCCTGCATGTAGTGCTTGTCGTCTAAAACCTTGTAGAGCAGTTTTCGTGGCTTCACTGGCACCTTTAGGCAGGCGTATGCGGCCGCCGTAAACAGGATCGCCTAATAACGGATAACGCGCATGTGCCATATGTACGCGAATTTGGTGGGTGCGGCCTGTTTCTAATTTGCAGCGTACATGGGTGTGGGCGCGGTAGCGCTGCACTACACGATAATGGGTTACTGCATGTTTTCCTGAGCCGATCACGGCTTGGCGTTTGCGATCTACGGGATGTCGACCGATTGGTTCATCTATAGTGCCGCCTGCAGTCATTACACCAATGGATATGGCCTGATATTCACGTAATACAGTGCGTTCTTGTAATTGGTTTACCAATGAGTTGTGCGCTTGTAATGTTTTAGCAATCATTAACAAGCCGGTGGTGCCTTTATCAATACGATGCACTATACCGGCGCGAGGAATGCCTTCTAGCTGCGGTGCATGATGAAGTAGGGCATTAACCAATGTTCCATCATGATTTCCGGCTCCAGGATGAACCACCATGCCAGCAGATTTGTTTAGAATGATAACGTCGTCATCTTCGTGGATAATATCTAATGTAATGGCTTCTGCTATCCATGTATCATCGACCACTTCTATTTCAGCATCAATCACCACGCGCTCACCACCCATCACCGAATCACGTGGACGGAGGTTTTTACCATTGACTTGCACATAACCTGCTTTGATCCATTTGGTGATTTGACCGCGTGAATAATCAGAGAATAATTGGGCTAAAGCTTGGTCTAAGCGAAGACCGCCGCTTTCATCGGATATGATGCCTTCTAGATGTAATTGTTCTGCCATTTTAGATGTTTTATTTAGATGAATGCTATATTATACCTAAAAACCACGTCATTCTCGCATGTTTTAAGCGGGGATCTATTATGTTTGTAAGATAGATTCCGGCTCAAAAGCCCACCGGAATGACGACAAGTTCTTAATTTGAGGTATTAACTATGCATAGTCGCAATCAATTTCTTTTAGGATTGACCGTTTTTTTGATGACTATGTCTGCATCATCGATTGCTCAAGAGAGAAATGTGGCTTTATTAGCATCGTCCTGCGCGGCATGTCATGGCACAAATGGCCATAGTGTTGGGGGCATACCATCATTAGCGGGTGCGTCAGAGTCTTACTTCGTTGAGCAGATGACTCAGTTTGCTAATGGAGAAAGAAAATCTACAGTCATGTATCAGCATGTGGCTGGATATACACAAGAAGAAATAGAGTTAATGGCGGCTTATTTCGCTAAGCAGTAGATAATACTTATTTCGATTATTCAACAGACAGAAAATTTTCCGTTCATGGTGAGCCCTTCGACTGTGCTCAGGACGAACGGAGTTTTTAACTGCTCAAAGATCCCTGCTACAAGCTACCGGGATAACGGGAAATTACTGGGATGATGTGGTTTTATTTTTGGCAACTTGGGCAAAAGAAGGTAGCGCGTTGTAATTCTTTATAATGCTGTATGGTGCCATCACACTGTGTGCAGTTTTCATCTTTGCGACCATAGACATTTAATTGTTGTGCGAAATAGCCCGGATTACCATCACTCTTTCTAAAATCCTTTAAGGTTGTGCCACCGGCTTTTATAGCTTTCTCCAAGATCGTTTTAATTGCTTCGACTAATAAAACACACTGTTTCTGAGTTATTTTATTTGCTCGTGTTTTGGGGTGAATTTTAGCCATAAATAATGATTCACTGGCATAAATATTCCCTACACCGACAACGATTTTACCATTCATTATCAATGTCTTAATGCTACATCTCCGATCGTGTGTTTGTGTGAGTAAGTAATCAGGATCAAACCCTTCGGTTAGTGGTTCTGGGCCGAGATGGGCTAATAATTTATGCTGTTCAATCGGTTCGCTTGTCCACAAGATTGCCCCAAAACGACGCGGATCGTTATAGCGAAGCAGTTGACCATTATCAAATTGAATTTCAAAATGATCATGTTTCTCTGCTTTAGGTGCGGAATTAGATTCTAAAATTCGTAATTTTCCCGACATGCCAAGATGAATAATCAAGGTGCCGGAATCGCATTGAAATAATAAATATTTTGCACGACGCTTGATTGCGTGCACGGTTTGATGGGTCAATATTTTCGCTAGATTATCTTGTATAGGCCAGCGCAGTGAGAAATTACGAATGGTTACAGCCGTTATAGTAGCTTTTTCAATATAAGGGCTAATGCCTTGTCGTGTAGTTTCAACTTCAGGAAGTTCAGGCATCGGGTAGTAGTTGTTCTATGAGTGAGATTGGGAATTGGTAGCTTAACTGTTGTGATGGGCTATTTAGATATAGGGTTCGGTGATCACTTTGCAGTTCAAATTCAATAGCTGCATTGTTAGACCAAATAGTTATGTTATATGGCTTTGTCGTAGGTAGTTTAGCGGTGTTTAGAGGGATGACTTGTAAGGCATAAGCATGCTGCCAAGCATCAATAAGGATGGTTAATTGATCCGCAGATAGAGTGTCATTATCGCTAATCCAATGTCCCTCTTTTTGTTCAATTGTAATGTTGTCAGTAGAAATGGTTTTATCTGAATATTTAGGAATGATTAGTTTTGAAATCTTATTATTAAGTGGAATAAGTTTGTTATCGATAAAACTAGCAGCATTGGCATTAAGCAACGGCGCCACATTATCATCAATTAAATAAATAATATCATTGTGTAAAACATAACGGCGTTGACTAATAGATTCAACATTACCAAACTGGAAACGGTCATTATCAAGTTGCAGTATAGTATTGGTATTATTAAAACCAAGTTGAGTCAGTGTTGCGTCATCAGCGTGGCTAAGTTGTGCGTGGCTGCCAGTATTCAATATGGATAATAGTAACTTAATGCGCGTGTTATTGGCCGGCGCCTTTATGGGTTGTGTGAGTTGCCAGTTAGACATCTCTTTATGCAGAGAAATGGTATCTAGGCCATGTCGAGTAATGGTTATTTGCGCTATGTCATGGTGGCGAGTGATACTTAATGTTTGTTGCTGAGTTTGTGTTGATGTATCTTGGTTAAGAAACCAATATAAACCCAGAATTAAGGCTATCAATAAGATATTGAGCAGATAACGTGACTTCATCTTCTACGTCGTGTCCACCACAACCCAAAACCAATTGCTAATAGTAGTAGTGGCACTGCTATTAAAAAACCAAGCCCAATAACCAACGATTGCATTTTGCTGAGTTCTAATTGATTGTCAAGGGTTGTTTTTAGAGGGATAGATATTAGTTTGTCATCTTCAACTAGCCAATTTATTAAGGCTACACCAAGTTCGATATTTGAAGCATTACCGATATAGGTGTTAGATAAAAAGTCTCCGTCGCCAATCACTGCAATGCGTTGCTCTGCGTCATTGTCATCATTAAAACGAGTTAATAGGTAAGCAAGATTAAGTGGGCCTGCAGTATCATTCCCTAGATCAAAAACGGGGGCATCTTGATTATCAATAGAACTGGTTTCGCTCCAAGCATTATCTTGAGTAGCTAATAATGGCAGTGTTTGCCAATCGTTATTATTTTCATGGTGCACCAAAGCAACAGCTTGAGGGAAGAGAGTCACGCCGGTGGTTGCTACGCCAACTGGATGATTGGCGTAGTTAGTAATTAATACAAATTGTGGATCATCGATACCTAATAATTCGGCATTTGGATCAAGGATCGTGCCGGGGATAAATTCGATGCCTAATTGTTCGGCCAAACTATTTAGATGTTGGTAGCTATCGGGCTCAGCAAGCCAGAGTAAATTGCCACCTTGATTAATATAGTTTTTGATTAGCTGAATTTCACCTTCTAACCATGCTTGTTCAGGGCTAGCAATAACAACAGCAGCCGTATTTTCAGGGATTTGGCTATGCTCAACCAAATTTAAGCCTCGAAATCTAATACCCTTTTGTTTGAGTTGTTCGCCCCAAGTGCTCAAGTTATAGTTAGCTTGGTTCAATGGGGTGCGTTCACCGTGGCCTTCAATAAATACTAGCCATTGTTCTTGCTGACGAGAAACTGAAATAATGGCGTTCGTTAAAGATTGTTCTGATAAATCATAGACATGTTGTTGTTTTTCACCGAGCGAGACAACCATTTCACCTTGTTGTTGAATTTTGAGGCTGCGGACAAGTTCAGGTGAGAAGTCTGGATTAATATATTCAACAATGATCTTGTCAGTATGGCGCTGATAGCGTTCT
>NVWQ02000047.1 GCA_002733715.2 Methylophaga sp. | reverse complement strand
TTCAATTTGCTTTTTGATCAGGTCACTGATTTCTGCTGAATTCAGTTGCATCTTTGTTTCCTCTATAACAAGCTATTAGCCAATGGCATTAGCTAGTCTGTTCAATTTTCCCAAGGCAGATCCATCAATGATAAGATCTCCTGCTCGAATAATCGCACCGCCCAACAAGGTCTTATCAACACTTGTATTCAAGGTGACATCTCGGCCTAAACGTTTTTTCAACGCAGCTGAAATATCTTTTTGTTGTTTTACGGTGAGTTTTAATGCTGATGTTACATCTGCCGTTATCATTTGCTCAGCTTCTTCACGTAATTCTTCATAAATTACCGCGATATCTGCTAACAATTGAAGACGATTATTTTCTGCCAATACGGCTAGAAAATTATTCGCATCATCAGTCATCAATTTACCCGACACATTAGCTAACAGGCTAATCACCTGCTCATCACTTACTGCTGGGCTACTAATTATGGACTGCACTTCTGGCTGTGCTACACATTGCGATAAGACTGCAAGTAACTCAGACCATGCTTTCAATTCGCCTTTATCATTAGCAATGCCAAATACAGCATGTGCATATGGACGGGCGATAGTAATTGCTTCAGCCATTCTATTGTCCCCTTAGATCCGGCTTACTAATTCTTCTAACAAAGCAGTATGCGATTTTTTATCAATCTCACGACCAAGAATTTTTTCAGCACCCGCTATCGCGATGCTGCCGACTTGCGTGCGAAGCTCATCTTTAGCTTTATTTGCTTCTTGCTCAATTTCTGCTTGAGCCGAAATCAAAATACGCTCGCCTTCAACACGTGCCGTGTCTTTCGACTCGTCAACAATTTCATTGCCGCGACGTTGAGCTTGTGAAATAATTTCATTGGCTTGATCTTTCGCTTCGTGAATAACTTGTTGCGCACGCTTTTCAGCTAATTCTTGTTCATGTCTGCCACGTTCTGCTGCTGCAAGACCGTCCGCGATTTTCTTCGTACGTTCTTCTAAAGCAGCCATGATTGGTGGCCATACATACTTCATGCAAAAAGCAACAAAGATAGCAAACGCTATCATTTGTCCTATTATGGTTGCATTAAGATTCATGTTTGTACCTCTTTATAATTGCAAATACAGTCTTAAACTAAACAGACTATTATTATGCAACCGCAAACAGAATGTACATTGCTAAACCAACAGCAATCATTGGTACCGCATCAACAAGACCCATAACAATGAAGAATTGTGTACGAAGCATTGGGATTAATTCTGGTTGACGTGCTGCGCCTTCTAAAAAGCGACCGCCTAAAATACCGATACCTACAGCGGCACCCAAAGCGCCTAAACCCATCATTAATGCGCCTGCAATATAAAGTAATGCTGATTCCATCTTTTTTCTCCTACGATTTTAAAGTAAAAATTTAGTTTTAATTAACGCTTAGTGTTCGTGATGTGCCATATCTAAATATACAATGGTCAGCGTCATAAATATAAACGCCTGCAAAGTAATAATTAAGATATGGAAAATCGCCCAACCAACCTGTAACACCCCTCCTAGTGAAGCCATTACAGCGCCTGCACTAAACATGATTGCAATTAGGATAAAGATCATTTCACCTGCATACATGTTACCGAATAACCGTAATGACAATGAAATGGGTTTCGCAATTAACGATACAAACTCTAATACAAAGTTAATCGGAATAAATAAGATTTTTAAGAAAAGGTTTTTAGACTCGAACGGCTGCAGCGTCAACTCGCCCACAAAACCGCCAACACCTTTAATTTTTATAGTGTAATACATTACTAATGCAAACACACCAAATGCCATCCCGAAGGTAACATTAGGATCGGTTGAGGGTACTACTTTAAAGAATACGGCATGAGGATCCATACCAAATACATTCGAACCGATGAATTTTGCAATTTCAGGCACTAAATCAATGGGCAATAAATCCATCAGGTTCATTAAAAACACCCAGAGGAAGATGGTAAACGCTAATGGCGCAACCATATCATTTTTACCTGAAAACGAACCGCGAACGCTGTCGTTTATAAAATCAATAACCCACTCAGCAAAGTTTTGAGCACCTGACGGAACGCCTGCCTCAACTTTTTTGGCTACACTGCGGAAGAACCACATTAGCAAGCCACCCAAGAGAAGTGTCATAAACATACTGTCTACATTGATTGCCCAAAAACCCATATCTGCTGCTTCCGCCGCATCGTGAGCCAAACCCCATGATCCGTCATGTTGCTGACCGAAGGTTAGGTTTTGTAAATGGTGTCTTATATATTCTGTGGAAGTAAGTGTTTCACTAGCCATATTGTCGTTATGCCTGATTCTTGATTCCAAATAATAAAGCCAGTTGCGTTACGATAAATCCAGTCATCAATGGCAGTGGCAAAAACTTCAACACTGCAAATCCAACCGCAAATAGCACGATGGTTAAAACCCATCGTTGAACAAAACAACTATACGCTTTCCGTAAATTCTTTCCTGCATCTGATTTGGCGTATTCCACCGAAGTAATCAAATGCCACCTTTGTAACAGCGTGTTAGCAACCGCGATACATCCACCAAAACAACCGGCTATTGCTGCGCTACTTCCTTGCCACCAAAGGAGTATTAAAACTATTCCTACCAGCGTGATAAATTGCCGTTTCAAAAGATTATTAATCGGTTGAAGTCGTAATCGACGGTCATTTTTCACTGGGTTTTCAATTTCTGCTTGTGCAAAAAGCGTCAAGTATACTGACCCAAGGGTAATGCGGTCAATATAGATTTATTGATTTATACTATAAGAATAATTTATGGCAGTAAAAGCACGCTGCTTTTTTGGTTCTATACCCGCTATCAATGAAACGAAATAACGTCAGTAATTTGCAGCTAGCTCGTCATTGCGAGCAACGCGAAGCAATCTAGGCTGGGCGGAACTGGATTGCCGCACTGCGTTCGCAATGACAAATAAAAAACCCTAGTACCAAGGTACAATAGACAGTGTACTTATGATCGGAGTATTGTCATGTATAACTATATATACATTGCTTTACCCCCCCCTGAACTAGGGGTTATAACGTGAATGCTCTATATGGTTTAATGTAGTTGCAATTTTGCGTTTTATATTTAGCCAACCTTGGCGTGAGCCAAGTGACGGAAAGCCACAGGTCTTAAATTCAAGATGGCTGGGTTGCATTTTTCGAAAAGGAAAATGTTATGAAAAAGTTTTTAATTTTATTATCGGTATTATTATTACCGTTTCAAGCTCAAGCAGCGCTTGTAGCTACTCTTGGCAACACCATTCTTCCTGGCACCTCGATTCTCCTTGAAGATGGTTTGGAAAATACTGAGCAACAGGCATTTAACGAAGCGCAAGGTGTCGTCTTAAGTCGTGACATCGATGTGTTTGGCGGCACAATCTTAGCTGGAACACGTGTAGATAGTCATATTATCTTTTTAAACAGTGTTGGAAATACATTACTTCAAGATATCCGTGATTGGACTTTTGATGGTTTAATTCTAGGGGTTATGGCCGATCGTGGTGGTACTCAAATGGCAGCTACCGATGACCTTTTTGCAAACGGTATTTATTTTACTGATCGTACTGGAAACCCTTTAGTATCAGGTTCAGGGTTTGATGCTCAAGGATTAGAAGATATAGGAACGACAAGCAGATATGCTGATAACTTTACTATTGCAGGTATGATGCTCAATGTTGAGATGAACGTTACTGAGCCAGGCGATTGGATCCGAGTTATTACCACTTCTGCAGTACCTGTACCAGCAGCATTGTTCTTATTTGCTCCTGCGTTATTAGGCTTCTTGGGTTTACGTCGTAAAGTTTCAAGTACTGTCGCTTAAAGTTTTATAGCCAACAGAAAACTAAAAAACCGTGATGGTTTCCCATCACGGCTTTTTATTTAGCCTAAGTTCTGGACAAAGGTAACTAGGTAAAAACTCTGAGCAACTCCGTCATTCCCGCAGGCTTTTTAGCGGGAATCTAATATTTAGATCACAGATCCCGGCTAAAAAGCCTACCGGGATGACGAAAACAAACTAAATTTTCTTATCCAGAACTCAGATTATTTAAGTTGCTTAACAATTTCTCTTAAATCGGCTACATCTGAATAATCAATCACTAGTTTACCCTTACCGCTAGCACTGTGTTTAAGCACAAAACGCTGACCTAATTTGTCAGCAATCAATTTTTCAATATTATCTAACTCTTCTAATAATGCATCTGACGAATGTGGTTTCTCTTTAGAAGGTTTTGATAAACGTCTAATAAGTTGCTCTGTCTCACGCACTGACAAACCTTTTTCAACAATATCACTGGCCGCTTTAGATTGAGTCTCGCCTTCTAATGCTAATAAGGCTCGTGCATGTCCCATTTCAAGATCACCATTTTCGAGCAGTCGCTTCACGTCTTCATTCAAATTACGTAAGCGTAATAAATTTGATACCGCCGCACGTGATCGCCCAACGGCTTCGGCTGCTTCTTGATGCGTTAAGTTAAACTCTTCACGCAAGCGATACAAGGCATTAGCTTCTTCCATTGGGTTTAGGTTTTCACGCTGAATATTTTCAATCAATGCCATAGCAATAGCGTTGCGATCAGAAACTTCACGCACGATAACAGGAATGGTCTCTAGCCCCGCCATTTTAGAAGCACGCCAGCGGCGCTCGCCGGCAATAATTTCATAATGGCCACCATCGATAGATCGCACCACGATAGGTTGAACCACGCCTTGCGAGCGAATTGAATCCGCCAAATCTTCTAGCGAATCTTCTGCCATATCAATGCGCGGCTGATATTTACCTGGCTGGATCATATCCAGTGGGAAATGTTGTAGGCTGTCATCTAAGCTTTCGTCTTCGTGCTGCACATCCGCAAGCAACGCATCTAAGCCTCGACCTAAACCTCTTTTTTTGCCTACCATTTCTTATGTATCCTTCTTGTTTTCACGGCGTACAAATTCACTTGCTAATGCCATATGCGCCAGTGATCCGCGCGATGAACGATCGTATTTTACTATGGGTATGCCATGGCTTGGTGCTTCCGCTAATCGTACATTTCTAGGAATCATGGTGTGAAAGACTTTATTACCAAAATGCGTAATCAACTGACGCGATACCTGATTTGCTAAATTATTACGCGCATCGAACATAGTGCGAACCAGCCCGGTTATTTCTAAACTAGGATTAGCTCGTTGCTTGATGCGTTCAATGGTTTTCAATAATGAAGATAAGCCTTCTAAAGCATAGTATTCACATTGAATTGGAACAATCACGCCTTTAGAGGCTACCAATGCATTTACCGTCAGCATGCTTAATGATGGCGGACAGTCGATTAAAATATAATCATAGCGGTCACGCGTTGATTCTAACGCGACCCGCAAACGGTGCTCACGTAATTTAACATCAATAAGCTGAATTTCTGCCGCGGTAAGATCGGCATTGCTTGGCATAACATCAAAAGATAAGTCTTCCGGCGAAACAATCGCATCCGCTGCCGTTGATGTTGCCATAATAACATCGTAGCTACTGATTTCGAGTGATTCTTTATCCACACCGCAACCCGTAGATGCATTGCCTTGGGGATCAAGATCAATCAGCAGTACTTTTTTACCATTTTCCGCCAGCGAAGCAGCTAAATTGACGGTTGTAGTCGTCTTGCCCACACCGCCTTTTTGGTTTGTTATCGCGTAAATATTGCCCATTTATTCAGCCTTAAGTTTTAAGCAAACACACTAAGTGTCGTTGTCCAACACAGCCCGGAACATCCAAAGATACTACTTGTTGTAGCTTGAATTCACCCATCACTGTGGGTAATTCATCCTCCGGTTTTGTGCCTTTCATTAATAATAACGAACCTGCATCATCGCAATGTCGGCCGGCTAAATCAATGATCTGATCAATTTTTGCGAAAGCACGGGCGGTTACCATGGCATATTTAGGTAATTCTGCTTGTTCAATGCGCGCATGAACCACCGCTATATTATCCAATGCCAATTCTGCTTTCGCTTGCTGCAAAAATCGTGTTTTTTTAGAGTTGCTATCTAATAACGTTACGGCTAATTCGGGTTGCGCTATTGCTAGTGGAATCCCCGGCAAACCAGCCCCCGTGCCCACGTCTAATAATGAACCACCTGATACATAAGGTAATATTGCCAAGCTATCTAATATATGGCGGCTGATCATCTCCATCGGATCACGCACTGATGTTAGGTTATAAACTTTATTCCATTTATCTAATAATTGAACATAACTCACTAACTTTTCTAATTGCACCTGCGATAATGTCAACTTTAGTTCATTGCAACCTCGCTGCAATTGCTGCAACAAACTATTATCCATTCGCTTGCTTGCTTTGCTGACCGCTTCGTTTTAAATGCACCAATAACAATGAAATAGCCGCGGGGGTTACACCTGAAATGCGGGCAGCTTGTCCTAAACTATTAGGTCTAGATTGCGCCAACTTCTCACGCACTTCATTTGATAAACCTCGCACTTCTTTATAATCTAAAGCATCAGGCAATACCGTATTTTCATTTCGTTGTAGGCGCTCAATTTCAAGCTTTTGGCGATCAATATAGCCGGCATATTTAGTTTGAATAACCACTTGTTCTGACACATCTTCTGCTAACTGACTTTGTTCGCCCATCAAATTTAATAAGCCTGCATAATCAACTTCTGGACGGCGTAATAAATCTAAACCTGTGCTGACCTTTTTTAAGGGTTCACCTAATACTTCTTCTGCAACACTTTGATCGATTTTTTCAGGACTAAATTTATAGACTTCCAAACGCGCCGTTTCTTTTTCTACCGCTTCTTGTTTAGCGGTAAAAATAGCCCAACGCTCATCACTAACAAGCCCCAGTTCACGGCCCTTTGGTGTTAAACGACTATCGGCATTATCTTCACGTAACAATAGACGATATTCTGCTCGGCTAGTGAACATACGATAAGGCTCTTGTGTGCCTAATGTGATTAAATCGTCGATCATTACGCCAATGTAAGCTTCATCACGGCGTGGACACCATTGTTCTAATCCCCGCACTTGCAATGCAGCATTTAAACCTGCAATCAGACCTTGGGCTGCGGCCTCTTCATAACCCGTCGTACCATTGATTTGGCCGGCAAAGAATAGGCCTGCCATATGCTTAGTTTCTAACCATGGGCGTAAATCACGTGGATCGAAATAATCATATTCAATCGCATAGCCAGGACGCGTAATATGAGCATTTTTCAGACCTTTCATTGATCGCACAATTTCATACTGCACATCAAACGGTAAGCTGGTCGAAATACCGTTGGGGTACACTTCGCCACAATTCAAACCTTCTGGCTCAAGAAAGATTTGATGCGATGCCCGGTCAGCAAACCGCACTACTTTATCTTCAATAGAGGGGCAATAACGCGGGCCGATACCTTCAATTTCACCGCTATACATTGGTGAACGATCAAGGTTATTGCGAATGATTTCATGGGTATTTTCATTAGTATGTGTGATATAACACGAGATTTGTTCAGGATGATCAGAGCGCGATCCTAAGAATGAAAATACAGGTGTTGGTTTGTCGCCCGGTTGTTCTGCTAATTCTGAAAAATCAATACTGTTGGTTGCAATACGTGGTGGCGTGCCTGTTTTTAGTCGGTCAACGCGGAAAGGTAAGGCACGTAAACGCTGTGCAAGGCCAATAGAGGCCGGATCGCCCGCACGACCACCTTGATGACTTTCCATTCCAATATGAATTAAACCACCGAGAAATGTACCCACAGTTAACACTACTGATTTTGCTGAAAAACGTAAACCTGCTTGGGTAACCACGCCCACAACACGATCATTTTCTACCACTAAATCATCAACCGTTTGTTGAAACAGATATAAGTTTTGTTGTGACTCTAAATAACCTCGTACTGCCGCTTTATAACGCACACGATCAGCCTGAGCACGGGTCGCTCTAACCGCAGGACCTTTGCTAGAATTTAGAATGCGAAATTGAATGCCGCCACGGTCGGCAGCCAGTGCCATAACACCGCCTAATGCATCAATTTCCTTAACCAAATGCCCTTTACCAATACCACCAATCGCAGGGTTACAGCTCATTTGACCTAATGTTTCGATATTTTGTGTCAACAATAAAGTCTTTACGCCCTGACGTGCAGAAGCTAGCGCGGCTTCCGTGCCCGCATGGCCGCCGCCAACAACAATAACATCATAGTGATCTTGATAATTCATAACGTAGCTTTATTGCTTATATCCTCAAATTGACCATTCATTTTAACATGCGTACCTTTTTTGAACCTAAAATGTTCGATGTGCATGTTATATACCCGTGATACTCCAGTTTTCAAAAAAAAACTCGTCATCCCGGTAGGCTTGTAGCCGGGATCTGAGTATAAGCAAGACTCTGGCATGTTTACCCAGTCAAGCTTAGCGGGAGCCTGCAAGATCCTCGATAAAAGATCTCGAGGATGACGCGATCTTTTATCGAGGATGACAAGATCATGGTAAATACCTTGCCGATTGAATGATTATGGGTATAATCACGCTAAATCAACTTATCGGCTCATAAAGATCATGAAAAAGAACACAGGGATTATGCGACTGTTCTATGCAGGAATATATTCTTGGCAAGGTTTCAAATCCGCACTAATCAACGAAGCACCATTCAGAGAAGAATTCATCGCGGCAATACCTTTGGTCGGCTTGAGCTTTTATCTTGACGTATCAGCCTACGAACGTTTAGCCATGATTGCCAGCTTAGTGTTGATATTGATTGTTGAAATTTTGAACTCAGCCGTAGAATGTGTTGTTGATCGCATCGGCATTGAACATCACGTATTATCAGGAAGGGCGAAAGACTATGGTTCTTTAGCTGTGTTACTGAGTATTTTTATTGCTATTGCCGTTTGGTGGGTTATTCTTACCCACTAGTTTTCATCATCATAATCGATTTTCTGACCACGATACATACCTGTTCGTGTGCCTTTAGGCTCGTCTGATTTATTATGTGTTGTTTTATTTTCATCTAGATTCTTATTCTGACTCTCACCTCGCCCTCTTCTATCGGGGCCAGAGTAAGGTAGATCTTCTTGCCTTCTATCGACCTTAGATGTCACGCCACGATAAGTCGTAGCTTTTTTTCTTCTATCATAGCCAACATGAACCGATCTTTGCCTGCGATCATAAGACATTTTTCGGTCTTGCGAGGGATCCTTTATTTCATTTGATTTAGCAGTTCCAATTACACTGGCAGATTCTAAGAATGCTGGCACGTTATAAATAGCTAGTTCCGCTTTATCTTGCTCTGTGAGCTTAGCAACTAAAGCATTATGTGCTGCAATAATAGCCGGAGTTTGGCTTTCCAGCACTGTGTGTCCTAACAGATCACTGATCCCTTTTCCATTACGTATTGATACCGTGATCTGTGATTCTTTTTTTACAACACGCGCTAAACGTTGCAAATTTAAAAGTGTTCCAGATGAAAACCCCATTTATTTCCTTTATAATTTAAGGCATATCCTTATATCTGTATAATACTAGCATCTTGAAACTGAACCTCCGCTGAATTGCAACTGATGCGCGACGCTAATTTGGTCTTTTATGGCGCAGTGATTTCATAAAAATAACCATTCCTACAATAATCATCGGCAGTGATAAAATTTGTCCCATCGTTAACCAATCTAAAGCTAGATAACCTAAATGCTGATCCGGTATACGTACAAATTCAATCAAAAATCTAAATACACCGTACCCCAGTAAAAATAGGCCTGATACCGCTGATAATGGTTTTGGTGAAGCGGAATACCACCATAAAATAATAAATAGAACCAAACCTTCTAGGCCTGCTTCATATAGTTGTGAAGGATGGCGAGGTAATGGGCCACCTGTTGGAAAAACCATTGCCCAAGGCACATCGCTTACTTTGCCCCATAATTCACCATTGATGAAATTACCAATGCGGCCGAAGAACAAGCCTATTGGCACCATAGGAGCAATAAAGTCACTGATAGTGAAATACGATTTACCTGTTTTTCTAGAAAAAAACCAAAATGCTGCTAACACCCCTAGCAAGCCACCATGGAAGGACATACCACCCTGCCAAACTTTAAAGATATTGAGTGGATGCGCTATTGTATCTGCAAAATCATAAAATATGACCGAACCTAAACGTCCTCCAACAATAACGCCAATCGCCCCATAGAATAATAAATCTTCAACTTGCTCAGCCGTCCAGCCATAACGCTCGGCCCGTACTCGCCCTAGCCACCAAGCACCTGCAAAACCAAAAAGATACATTAATCCATACCAATGAATTTGTAATGGACCTAGTGATAATGCTACTGGATCAATTGTGGGATAAACCATTTTATCTACCTTAAAAATTACTTATCAATAGACACTATGATAGCAAGCAATTTATAAAAGTGAACAAACTGATTTTTCGCACCATAATGAAACATTCTCACCATTATCGCACCAATGCCGTGCATGAATGGCTAGGTTTTTAGCCCCCTTTATTTGTAATCCCTTTATTTGCGACGCATTTCACACTTGGCATATATCCTGCTCTGTATCTCCTTGTTGCTGATTGCATACAAGATGTTGTATTTAAACAACACGAAGCAATCATAACTGAATTTATTTTAAATGTTACGAGGAGTAACTCAAATGAAATTGAACAAATTATCAGCATTACTAGCTGCTAGCACATTACTTGCAGCTTCATCAGCAGCAATGGCATGGGAAAGCGAAGATGGCGCACATTCAACAAGCGCTAGTGTTGCATTAGGTACCGACTACATGTGGCGTGGCTATTCTCAAACAACGAATGATCCTGCTATCTCAGGTAGCTTCGACTATGCTCATAGCAGTGGTTTTTATATCGGAACATGGGCATCTAATGTAGAGTTTGGTGATAATGCTAGCTCTGAAATTGATCTTTATGCAGGTTTTGGTGGTGATATTGGCGAATCCGGCTTTAGTTACGATGTCGGCGCACTTCGTTATTACTATGCTGGTGAAAATTATGATTGGAATGAATATCATGTTTCTGCAGGCTACAGCTTCTTTAGCGCCAGCATTAACTATTCAAACAATGTGTATGATTCAAGCGAGAAAGGTATTTATTACACATTAGGATTTGATTACGATCTTCCTATGGATATTGCTTTAAGTGCTGGTGTTGGCTACTACGACTATGATAAGAAAGTAAATGGTGCTGGAAATCCTGATAGCGCTACTGACTATCATATCGGTGTATCCAAAGAACTTGCTGGTTTTGGTTGGGATCTAACCTATATCGATTCTGATAGCGATGCTGAAAAAATCTATAGTGATAGCCTTACAGACAGTCGTTTAGTCTTCACCATCTCTAAATCAATGTAAAAAACTCCTCAACTGACCACCCAGCTCTTTCGGGTGGTCACTTTTTTTATTGAAGGAAAAACTTATGAAACAAGTAGTAGCGATAATCAAGCCGTTTAAGCTTGATGATGTACGTGAATCACTTTCTGAAATCGGTGTACAAGGCATGACCGTTTCTGAAGTGAAAGGTTTTGGTCGCCAAAAAGGGCATACTGAACTTTATCGTGGTGCTGAATATGTAGTTGATTTCTTACCGAAATTAAAACTAGATATCGCAGTAGATGATGACTTAGTAGAAAAAGTAACTGAGGCCATCATTAAGGGTGCTAACACTGGCAAGATCGGTGATGGCAAAATTTTTGTTTATCCATTAGAGCAAGTGATTCGGATCCGCACAGGCGAAACCGGCTCTGAAGCGCTTTAAGTTTGAGGAGTAATTTAGAATGGAAAATGTAACAAATCAAATCTTCGAACTGCAATATGCTATCGATACCTTTTACTTCTTAGTGATGGGTGCGTTAGTTATGTGGATGGCGGCTGGCTTCTCAATGTTAGAAGCAGGTCTAGTGCGTGCGAAAAACACCGCTGAGATTTTAACTAAAAACGTTTTATTGTTTGCTATTGCGTGTACTGCTTATATGGTTGTCGGTTATGACATCATGTACGGCGGCGGCATCTTTTTAGAGGGTATTGCTGGTGGCGATACATTAACTGCTGATGCATTAGCGGCTTCTGCTGAAGCGGGTTTTGATGGTGGTTCTGTTTATGCCACTGCTGCTGACTTCTTCTTCCAAGTAGTGTTTGTTGCTACCGCGATGTCGATTGTTTCAGGTGCGGTTGCTGAGCGTATGAAATTATGGGCTTTTGCGGCCTTTGCTGTTGTTATGACTGCGTTTATTTACCCATTAGAAGGTTTCTGGACATGGGGCGGCGGTGATGTATTTGGCATGTATAATCTTGGTGATGACTTTGGTTTCCTTGATTTTGCCGGTTCAGGTATTGTACATATGGCCGGTGCTGCAGCTGCATTAGCAGGTGTTATCTTATTAGGCGCGCGTCGTGGTAAATATGGTCCTGACGGTTCTGTTCGCCCCATTCCTGGTGCAAACTTACCTTTAGCAACACTAGGTACTTTCATCTTATGGATGGGTTGGTTCGGCTTTAACGGTGGTTCAGTTTTAAAACTAGGCGATATGGCTAGTGCCAATGCTGTTGCGATGGTATTCATGAATACTAACGCTGCTGCTGCCGGTGGTGTTATTGCTGCATTAATTGCTGCAAAACTGCTATTTGGTAAAGCGGATTTAACCATGATCTTAAACGGCGCGTTAGCGGGCCTAGTTGCAATTACTGCGGGTCCTGATACACCGACTCCACTAGTAGCAACGCTTATCGGTGCTGTCGGTGGTGTTATCGTTGTGCTCTCTATCGTAACATTAGATAAGATCAAAATAGATGATCCAGTAGGTGCCATCTCTGTTCATGGTACGGTTGGTTTGTGGGGTCTGTTAGCAGTACCTATAACTAACCCCGATGCTACAGTCGTAGGTCAATTAGTAGGTGCGGCAACTATCTTCGTTTGGGTATTTGGAGCAAGTTTCGCAACTTGGTTCGTACTGAAAATGGTGATGGGTATTCGCGTTACTGCTGAAGAAGAAGATGAAGGTGTTGATATTAGTGAATGTGGTATGGAAGCATATCCAGAATTTACTGATAGATAAAACAAACATCTTATCTGTTTGAAACTGAGGGGCGTAGCTTATTATTAGCTACGCCCTTTTTCATGCAATGGTGCATTCATAAAGCCATATGCCCCAATGTAGTGCAATATCTGTTTTCACACACACAAACCTTTATCCTCATTTCCCTATATATTTGGTATAATTAGCCGTATTTCTTAATAGTTCAATATTAGTTATTTCAAGGGCTTATTAGATCTGAACTTGGTTTTTTATGCCAATTTAGCCCAATCTTATTCCAAAATAAATGCTTTATTAAGCATGAATAACAATCTTGGCACAGACTGTGCAATTTTCTCCATTAGAATTAAAAATAGTCACATCGAGGCTTAATATGAGTAACAAACAAACACTGGTCGTTATCGGCAACGGCATGGTCGGCCAAAACTTTTTGGTCAGCCTAATGGCAAGCGAAATAAAAGATAATTACAATGTCGTTACCTTTTGTGAAGAACCCATTCCAGCCTATGACCGCGTTCATTTAAGCGAATATTTCGCGGGCAAATCAGCCGATGACCTATCACTAGTTGAGCCGGGCTTCTTCGAAGATAACAACATCATTATTCATATGGGTGATAAAGCCAATTCTATTGATCGCGACACTAAAACGGTAGTGTCTGACAAAGGTGTGGTCATTAACTATGACAAACTGGTTTTAGCAACCGGTTCAACCGCCTTTGTTCCACCGATCCCGGGGAATGATCGTGATCAGTGCATTCCTTACCGTACCATTGCTGATCTCGATGAAATGAAAGTAGCGGCAATCAAATCAAAAGTCGGTGTTGTCGTAGGCGGCGGTTTATTAGGCCTAGAAGCCGCTAAAGCATTACAAGATCTTAAGCTTGAAACCCATGTTGTTCAGTTCGGCCCCCGCTTGATGGAAGCCCAGCTAGATGACGGCGGCGCAGACTTATTAAAGCAAAAAATTGAAGACTTGGGCGTAAATGTTTTAACCAATAAAAACACCATTAAAATTATTGATGGTGACAAGCTCAAACATAAAATGGTATTCGCTGACGGCGGCGAGTTAGAAACAGATGTTATTTTATACTCTGCGGGTATTCGCCCTCGTTATGAAATCGCTACCGACTGTGGCCTAGAAATCGGCGCACGGGGCGGTGTTGCCATTAACGATCAATGTTTAAGCTCTGACAATGATATTTATGCTATTGGTGAATGCGCCTCATGGAATGAACAAATCTTTGGTTTAGTTGCTCCAGGCTATGCTATGGCACGTACTGTAGTTGCACACCTTGCAGGCGAAGAAGCAGCATTTTCAGGTTCGGATATGAGCACCAAATTAAAATTAAATGGTGTTGATGTTGCCAGCATAGGTGATGCACATGCTAAAACTCCAAATATCTTAGTTTATACCTATCAAAATGGTGTTGATGGCATCTATAAACGCCTAGTTGTTAGCAAAGACAATAAACAATTATTAGGCGCGGTGTTAGTGGGTGATGCTTCTGGCTACCCAACATTATCGCAATACTATGCAAGCAATATTGAACTGCCTGAGCATCCTGATTCCTTAATCTTGCCTTCTCGCTCAGATGAGTCGGTCGGCCTTGGTCCCGATGCTTTGCCTGCATCAGCACAGATTTGTTCTTGTTACGATATATCAAAAGGTGATATCTGCACAGCGATTGAAGCTGGCTGCACAACGATGGGCGCATTAAAAGACGAAACCAAAGCCGCAACAGGCTGTGGTGGTTGCGCCGCCCTATTAAAATCGGTGCTTGATTGTGAATTAGAAAAAGCGGGCATTGAAGTTAATACCGATATTTGTGAGCATTTCGCCTATACACGTCAAGATTTATACAACTTAATCATGGTTGAAGAAATCAAAACCTTTAGTGACCTGATCAAAGCACATGGTCAAGGTCAGGGTTGTGAGATTTGTAAGCAGACAGTCGGCTCAATATTAGCGTCTTATTGGAATGAATATATCTTACAAAATGAGCATGTCCAAGTTCAGGATACTAACGACACTTTCTTAGCTAATATGCAAAAAGATGGTACTTATTCCGTTGTGCCAAGGATGACTGGCGGCGAAGTGACACCAGAAGGTTTAATTGCCATTGGCCAAATAGCTAAAAAATATGGTCTCTATACAAAAGTAACCGGCGGTCAGCGTGTCGATTTATTTGGTGCACGTGTCGATCAACTGCCTTTAATTTGGCAAGAGTTAATTGATGCTGGCTTTGAAAGTGGTCACGCCTACGGTAAATCATTACGTACAGTTAAGTCATGTGTGGGTAGTACATGGTGTCGTTTCGGTGTTGATGACAGTGTTGGCCTCGCGGTTGAACTTGAGAACCGTTACAAAGGTCTACGCGCACCTCACAAAATTAAATTTGCTGTTTCGGGGTGTACTCGTGAATGTGCTGAAGCACAAAGTAAAGATATCGGCATCATCGCGGTTGAAGGTGGTTGGAACCTCTATGTCTGCGGTAATGGTGGCATGAAACCTCGCCATGGTGATTTATTTGCCACCAACCTTGATAAAGAAACATTAATCAAATATATCGATCGTGTATTGACCTTCTACGTGCAAACAGCCGATCGTATGCAACGTACTTCTGTTTGGATGGAAAATATGGAAGGCGGTCTAGATTATTTAAAATCTGTCGTAATCGATGATAAATTGGATATCTGTGAGCGCTTAGAAAATCAAATGCAGCATGTTGTTGAAACTTATCAATGTGAGTGGAAGACAACCATTGCCGATGAAAGCAAGCTTAAACGTTTCCGTCATTTCGTCAACAGCGATAAACATGATGAAAATATTTTGTTTGTCGAAGAGCGTGGACAGATTCGTCCCGCCAATATTGAAGAACGTGAACACTTATTAGCGGAGGAAGCATAATGAGCTGGGTGGATATCTGTAGTAAAGACGATTTACAAGCTAACTCTGGCATATGTGCCTTAGTAGAAGAGCAGCAAGTAGCCATCTTTTACATGCCTGAAAGTGATGCCCTTTATGCGATAAATAACTATGATCCTTTTGGTAAAGTGCATGTGCTCTCCCGTGGTTTAATCGGCGATCTTAATGGCGAGCCGATGGTGTCATCACCTTTATACAAACAGCATTTTAACTTGAAAACAGGACAATGTTTTGAAGATGAAAGCGTCACCGTACCCGTCTATTCAGTTCGTATTGCAGGCGATCGTGTCGAAGTTAACTTAGCGGGAGAAAAATAATGACTTTAAATTATTACATTGCTGACGTATTCACTAATCAACTATTCTCTGGAGCACAAATAGCCGTTTTTCCAAATGCTGATACGCTAAGCGATAAGCAAATGGCATTGATTGCAAGAGAAATGAATTTATCTGAAACTGTTTTTGTTTCAAACCCAGATAACATTAGCAACACACGAAGAATGCGAATATTTTCACCGTTAACCGAAATTGACTTTGCTGGTCACCCTATTATTGCAACCGCTTTTGTCTTAGCTTCATCTGGCGAATTAACTTTAACAGATAGCAACACATCGCTAACCTTTGTGCAAAATAGTGGTGAAATTGAAGTTAATGTGTCGGCGAATGACGGTAAAGTAAATTTTGTACAATTTGCTCGTAAAGTCTCTTCTGTGATTGACCGCTTTACACCATCAACCAATGAATTAGCAGAACTCCTTTCTATTAGCCCTGATGATATTGACAGCAAAAAATATTCTACAAGATTAGTCTCGTGTGGTTTTCCCTATTTGATTGTGCCTGTTTGGAATTATGAAACAGTTAGAAAAGCAACGTTTAATTTTAACTCTTGGAGTCAATCGGCCGCACCGCAAACAGCCGCTTCAGAAATTTTATTATTCTCGCCCAAAACACCGTTTAAAGATGCTAACTTCAATGCACGCTTATTAGGCCCTAATATCGGGGTTCACGAAGATCCACCTGTCGGTAGTGCAATGCCAGCATTTGCATCTTACTTATGTTCATTCGATTTTACTCAGCAAGGCACACATGCTTTTGCCGTTGATCGTGGCGATGAAACTAATAGACGTAGCGTGCTTAACATTGAAATGGATCATAAAGCACAAGCTGAACTAGCACTAAGAATCGGGGGGGAAGCCGTGATGGTTGCCGAAGGTAAAATGTTGATTCCTGACTAACACAAATGAAAGAAAAATTAGTCCTAATTGGCAACGGCATGGCCGGTATGCGAACAATTGATGAATTGCTCAAACTCGCACCTGAAAAATATGACATTACTGTCTTTGGCGCCGAGCCACATGGCAATTACAATCGTATTATGCTGTCACCTGTGCTTGCCGGCGACAAATCCATTGGTGAGATCCTTATTCATGATCTGCAATGGTATCAGGACAATAACATTACCCTTCACACTGAAAAAACGATCACTCAAATTGATCGTACTAAGCGAATTGTTCTGGCTGAAGACGGTACGACCGCTGATTATGATCGCTTAATTTTAGCGACTGGCTCCAATCCAGTGATGCTGCCAATTCCCGGTATTGAACTAGAAGGTGTTATAAGCTTTCGTGATATCAATGATGTCAACATCATGATCGAAACCGCCAAAACACATAAAAAAGCCATCGTCATTGGTGGAGGCTTACTTGGTCTAGAAGCTGCTAATGGTTTGATGATCCAAGGTATGGATGTATCAGTGGTGCATCGAAGTGGTACCTTGATGAACCAACAGTTGGATCAAGCGGCTTCTGATCTGATGCTGATAGAATTACAAGCCAAAGGCATGCACTTTCTCATGCACCACGATACCGCTGAGTTCATCGGCAAAGATCGTGTTGAAAAAGTTCTATTTAAAGATGGCAGCGAAGTCGATGCTGACTTAGTGGTCATGGCTGTGGGTGTTCGACCCAATATTGAGCTGGCACAAAATTCAGGAATTGCCTGTGAACGTGGCGTTTTAGTTGATGATACTATGAGCACTTATTCCCCTAATATTTATGCCGTGGGTGAATGCGTGCAACATCGCAATCAAACCTTTGGGCTAGTTGCCCCACTGTATGAACAAGCTAAAGTCTGTGCCAGCCGTTTAGCCAATAGTGGCGCGGCTAAATATAGTAGCTCAGCCACCGCAACTAAGTTAAAAGTAACAGGCATTGATTTATTTTCTGCAGGTGATTTTATGGGTGACGACAGCACTGAAAGCTTGATCTTTAGTGACCCCACGCGCCACGTCTATAAAAAGATCGTGCTTAAAGATAATAAAATTATCGGCACCGTGCTCTACGGTGATACCACCGATGGCAATTGGTATTTCTCCCTGCTCGGAGAGCAACGCGATATTAGCGCATTACGTGAAGATATTTTATTTGGGCAACACCAAATTGATGAAGCACTATTATGAGTGGAAATATGACTGAACCTGTTGCAACAACCTGCCCCTATTGTGGCGTTGGCTGCGGCGTATTGGCCACACCAGAAAAAGATGGTTCCCTCACTATAAAAGGGCTTGAAGACCACCCCGCGAATTTTGGACGATTATGTTCAAAAGGTTCTGCATTAGGCGACACTGTTGATCTTGATGGTCGCTTGCTTCACCCTCAAATTAAGGGTCAACAATCCTCTTGGGACGAAGCGTTAGATGCTGTCGCCAATGGCTTTAGAAAAGTAATAGATGAACATGGCCCTGATGCGGTGGCATTTTATGTTTCTGGTCAGTTGCTCACCGAAGATTACTACGTTGCCAATAAGCTAATGAAAGGCTTTATTGGCAGCGGCAACATCGATACTAACTCTCGACTCTGCATGTCATCGGCCGTTGCCGGTTATAAGCGTGCTTTTGGTGCAGATGCTGTGCCCTGTAGTTATGAAGATTTAGAACAAGCCGATCTTATCGTGATTGAAGGTTCGAACACGGCATGGTGTCACCCTGTGATTTTTCAACGCATTGTTCAAGCGAAAGAAGATAATCCTGACTTAAAAATAGTCGTCATCGACCCCCGGAAAACCGCTACCTGTGAAATTGCCGATCTGCATTTACCGCTCAAATCAGGCAGTGATACCTCGCTATTTAACGGTTTACTTCATTATTTACAGCACAACAATCACCTTGATAATGACTTTATCGACAATCATACCGAAGGCTTTGCCGCTGCACTTAGCAGCGCCCAGCAATCATCTGCAGATATAAATACGGTTGCTGAACGTTGTGGTTTAAGTGCCAATGACGTGGCTGAATTTTTCCGATTGTTTGCTAATACTGAAAAAGTGGTCACACTCTATTCACAAGGCGTAAATCAATCCTCTGCAGGCACTGATAATTCAAATAGTATTATCAACTGCCATTTAGCCACCGGACGAATTGGCAAGCCCGCAATGGGACCTTTTTCGATTACTGGTCAACCTAATGCGATGGGCGGTCGTGAAGTGGGTGGCTTATCTAATCAACTTGCCGCGCATATGGATATTGATAACCCCATCCACCATGATTTAGTTTCACGTTTTTGGCAAACAGATAACCTCACCACTACGGCTGGTGCAAAAGCAGTCGATATGTTTAACGATGTTGCCAGTGGCAAAATCAAAGCGATTTGGATCATGGCAACCAATCCGGTTGTTACCTTGCCCGATGCTGATAAAGTGCGTGAGGCACTACAAGCCTGTGAGCTAGTTGTTGTATCCGACTGCGAACAAAACACAGATACCACCGCCTGCTCCGATATTTTATTGCCCGCACTCGCATGGGGTGAAAAATGCGGCACTGTCACCAACTCAGAACGCCGAATTTCTCGTCAACGTAATATTCTGCCTCACCCCGGTGAGGCAGAAGAAGACTGGTGGATCATCTGCCACGTGGCACAACGTTTAGGGTTCGAAAAACAGTTTGATTACCCCACTAACGCCGATATTTTCCGTGAACACGCTGCCTTGTCTAGCTTTGAAAACAATGGCACGCGCGACTTTGATATTAGTGCTTTAGCCAAAATCAGTGACGATGAATACGATCAACTAACACCGATACAATGGCCCATTAATGCCGACAACCCAAACGGCACCGAACGATTATTTACTGATAAATGCTTTTTCACCGCCAGCGGCAAAGCGCAATTTATCGCCATTCAACCGCGCTTACCCGTCAATACGCCCAATGAAAAATATCCACTTATCCTAAATACTGGTCGAGTAAGAGACCAATGGCATACCATGACCCGCACTGCACGTAGCGCAAAACTCAATGGTCATATCCCTGAACCTTTTGTAGAAGTCCACCCGGTTGATGCTGAAAAATGGTCAGTGATAGAAGGCGCATTAGCTCAAATTGAAAGCCGATGGGGTGCAGTGTTAGCCCGTGTGCAAGTAACAGATAATCAGCAGAAAGGCTCAGTGTTTATTCCCATGCACTGGAATCAACAAAACTCATCATTATCACGGGTAGATGCTGTAGTAAATCCCGCTGCTGACCCACTTTCAGGTCAACCCGAATTCAAACATACCCCTGTATCAATACGCGCTTATCAACCTGTTTGGCATGGTTTTATACTTTCTCGCATCCCACTGCCTACCATTAATTGTCAATACTGGTTAAAGATTAAAGGTGAGCAATTCTGGCGTTATGAACTGGCAGGCGATGCCGCTATTAACGATCACTCTGCTTGGGCAAAACAACATTTAGGCGATGCTGGCGAGTGGTTAGAATTCTCTGATGGTGCATCTCAACGTTATCGAGCAGGCATCATAAAAAACAATCAACTTGAAAGCGTGGTCTTTATCGCTCCCACTCATGAACTCCCCACGCGTTCATGGTTAAGCCAGTTATTTGCAGAAAAAGAACTAAGTAGCGAAGCCCGAACGAATCTACTCGCGGGTAAACCCGGTGCCGATCAGCCTGATATTGGTCCCTTAATTTGTGCCTGTTTTGGTGTGGGTGAAAATACGATTAAAGAAGCCATTGCCTGCGGTGATGCAAAAACAGTAGATGATATCGGCAATTTACTTAAAGCTGGAACCAACTGTGGTTCGTGCATCCCAGAGTTAAAAAAACTACTGTATGCAACCGCAAAATAAAGTGACCGTTAAAAGGATGGGCAATGCAATTTCATTCTAAACAAGCTAACTCTGTATTAGCTATGAGTACGATGGCTTTTTCTGCCTGCTTTGCCATTTGGGTGATCTTTTCGATTATCGGTATACCAATTAAAGAGTTATTAGATCTGACAGATACTCAATTTGGTTTATTAATTGCTACGCCTATTCTAAGTGGGTCGTTAATGCGATTACCTATTGGCATCCTGACTGATCGCTACGGCGGCCGCAATGTATTTGTTCTTTTGCTACTCTCCGTCATTCTCCCCCTATACCTAATGGGCTCTGCAACCGAGTATTGGCAGTTTATTGTTCTAGGCCTATTTGTGGGTGTTGCTGGTGCCTCCTTTACAGTCGGTGTCACTTATACTGCTCGTTGGTATCCTCCTGCTCGACGTGGGCTCGCAATGGGTATATTTGGTGCCGGCAATGCTGGTGCGGCATTAACTCAAATATTCGCACCCAGCTTGATTGTATTATGGGGTTGGCAATCTGTGCCTCGGATTTACGCCGTTGCCCTTATCGTCGTTATCATTATTTTTTGGATGTTCAGTTATGAAGATCCAAGCCACCGAAGTGCTAATAACGTGTCATTAAAAGAGCAATTAGCATTAATACGTGACCCTCGCATCTGGAAATATTGCCAATATTATTCACTGGTATTTGGTGGCTTTGTCGGTGTATCACTTTGGCTCACAAAATATTACGTTAGCGAACACCAACTCGACTTAACAACGGCAGCGCTATTAGCCACCATCTTTGTGCTTCCATCAGGAATCGTTCGCGCATTTGGTGGCTGGTTATCTGATCGCTATGGTGCCTATATAGTGACATGGGGCGTGCTTTGGGTAAGCTGGATCAGCCTGTTTTTGCTCGCTTATCCACAAACCGCTATGACGATTAAAGTGATGTCTGGAGAAGACTGGGTATTTAATCTTGGGCTAAATATTTGGATCTTCACCGCTATATTATTTATCCTAGGTATCGCTTGGGGGCTCGGTAAAGCATCGGTATTTAAAGCATTGGCAGATGAGTTTCCTGAACATTTTGGCGTGGCATCAGGCATTGTTGGCTTAGCAGGCGGGTTGGGCGGATTCTTATTGCCCATACTTTTCGGTGTATTAACCGATATCACTCGCGTTAACTCCAGCATCTTTATTTTATTGTATGGCGTAACATCGGTGTCATTAATTTTAATGTACTTCACCTTTGGGCGTGCACATGAGGCCGAAGTCATTCAACATGCTAAAGAAGAAGTTGAAGATGCAGAAACACTTCGTTCTACCGCTTATCTAGATGACCAACAGCGAGAAAAGATTTCTGCATTAATTCGACCAAAAATGGAAAAAAGTGCCACTAAATTATCTTGGTTACTTAATGATAGAAAGGCCCTAGAAAATCAATTAAATGAACTACAAAAAGAGCTACCTCATTACAAATCACTCTATATATTGAATTCTGCAGGCATACAAATTACTGCTAACCTTACTTCGAAAGGTCTCGACGATGAAAGGTTGGGCAGAAATTGTGCCTCACGCCCATACATGCAAGAAATGTTTGCTGATAAGGATTTCAAATTGTCCGAAAATTACATCAGCTACGATACAAAGACGCCTGAACTAACAGCCATTCATGTTATTCGTAATCATAAAAATACTCGTCTCGGATTTTTAGTCGTTGATTATTATTTAGCCGACCTACCTTAAATCGAGAATGCTCAGGTTTAATAGACTGTTACTCATTTTAAGTTATCCAAAATAGTGTTTGAATTTAGATCTAGCCAGACTAAATTTATGGCATACTTCATCTAGGATAATATATTCAGATAGCTCGCAGGGTTTGGCCTTTAATATAAACTTACTAGGAAAAACTGTCCGTATATGTATAGGAATTACAGGGAAAATAATTTCCCGTTAATAACAAGTTATGACTAAAGGAGAGGAAATGACCGAACAAAAAGAAAAGCCTATTGCTGTTAGACTACTAAATACTGTTTGTGCATTCTTACTAATCGGTTCTGCTGTATATATTTTCCTTGTAGGTATTGGCTTAATTCCATCTCTAATTTTTTTGGCAGCTATAGGTGGTCTTTCGGGTCCAATAGTAGTATCAGGAGGCAGTGAAAGTATCTTTGACTCCTTTGCTAGTGTTTTTGAAGCGTTTGTCGAGGGTATTCTTGGTGTTTTCGAAACCATTGGCGAGATATTTGGTTCTATTTTCGGATAGAAAATGCACATAGTTCATAACAAAAAGTTCAAGTGCGTTCGCTCCGCTCACTTGGGACGCCGCAAAAAGCGCGGCGCCCCTTAACTAGAACGTTAGCCTATAAAAAATAAGGTTCAGTATGCACAATTCAAAAAAACCTATAGGATTCTGGTCGGCTGTTTCAATGGGTATAGGCGCAATGGTTGGCGCAGGAATTTTTGCACTGCTCGGTGAGGCGAGTGCGATTTCTGGAAGTGCCGTTTATATTTCATTTATCATCGGTGGAGTCATCGCCCTATTTAGTGGCTATTCATTAGGAAAGTTAGGTGCTCGTTATCCCTCCTCTGGGGGAATAATAGAATACTTATCTCAATCCTATGGCATTGGGTTTTTTACTGGCACTATGGGAATTATGCTGTATTTTTCAGCAATTATTTCGTTAAGTTTAATCGCCAAAGCGTTTGGGAATTATGCAGTCACATTTTTACCCGTTAATGAAGTTACAGGAATATGGCATCACTTCTTTTCAATCGGAGTCATTGTTTTATTTGTTTTAATTAACCTTAAAGGAGCAAAAGATGTTGCTATTTGGGAAAGGGTTACGGTTGGAATAAAATTTGCTGTATTAGCAGGTTTATCCATAGCAGGAATTACTTTCCTGAAACCAGAATTGTTATCCCCAAGCTATTACCCGCCGACTAGTGATATATTTTTTAGTTTGGCAATTACCTTTTTTGCTTTTGAGGGTTTTAGGGTAATCACCAATACCGCAGAGGATATGCCTAACCCTTCTAAAACTCTCCCTAGAGCAATGATGACAGCAATTTTATTAGTTATGGTGCTGTATGTTGCTATTGCATTTGCTGTTTTTGGTAATTTGCCTGTTGAAAAAGTGATAGAGGCTAAAGATTTTGCTTTAGCAGAAGCAGCATTACCGATATTTGGTCAGGTCGGTTTTACTGTTGTAGCAATTACCGCATTAATTGCTACGGCATCTGCTATTAACGCTAATCTGTATGCAGTAACAAACGTGACTTATCAATTAGCTAAAGACGGTGAGCTTCCTGCTCAATTTGGCAAGCCCATTGCTCATAGCAGAGAAGGGTTAATCATCAGTGGTGTTTTAGTTATTATCTCATCTCTTTTGTTTGATTTATCTGAAATAGCAGCTATTGGCTCAATATCAATTTTGTTTGTCCATACTGTTACTCACATTGGTCATCTAAAAATTATTTCTGAAACTGGTGCCTCTAAAACTTTGGTTTTTATCGCCGCCATGCTAAGTTTTATAGCCATGATGCTTGCCCTTATTTATGTCAGCAGAACATCAGACCATATAGTGTATATTCTTGTTGGGTTTGTTTTAGTCGCTTCAATCACAGAAATTTTATTGCAAAAAATAGCAAAAAGAGAAATTAGACCAAGAGTAATATAGTGTCAAAAAGGCATACAAAAAATCAAGTCGTTCGCTCTGCTCTCTGGGACTCGCGGATAAACTGGCAACACGCTTAAATATCAATGAGCCAGCAAAGCGTCAATTATTTAATCAACAGGCTAAGTTACTTTATAAAACAATTTATTTAGAGCCGGTTATTGTGGGGATAATGGTTCATAGCTAATCACCGCCTTCTCTCGCCCCATTTATGTGCACTATAAATACGCATCGCGCCCAAGTGGTGCGGAACAACAGGCTTGTTTCCTTTCTATCTATTTGTTTTAACTGATTTTTTAGCTATGGCATGATTCTCGCTAATAGGTGTGTAAGTACGTATAATCAATTTTGATCACCATTTTATCGCGAGAAGTATTCATGTCTGCGCAAAAACTCAAACTATTATCCTTTAGCGGTAATACTAAGATCCTTCATCTCAGTTGGATGGCCTTTTTTATCAGCTTTTTAGTATGGTTTAACCATGCACCATTGCTGATTATGATTCAACAATCATTGGGGCTGACAGATCAACAAATTAAAACTATTTTAATTCTCAACGTGGCGCTGACCATTCCTGCCCGCATTGTTGTCGGTATGCTGGTGGATAAATACGGCCCTAGAATTACTTTTCCTCTATTACTGGGTATTTCAAGCATAATTTGTTTCTTTTTTGCAATGGCGAATAGCTTTGAACAGTTAGCCTCCGCCCGCTTTTTGTTGGGTTTTGTGGGGGCTGGTTTTGTGGTGGGTGTTCGAATGATTTCGGAATGGTATCCTGCAAAACAAGTGGGCTTAGCCACAGGTATTTATGGTGGCTTAGGTAACTTTGGCGCGGCGGGTGCGGCTATTATTTTACCCACTGTTGCCTTATTGTTTGGTGGCGAAGATGGTTGGCGCTATGCAGCGGCATTCACCGGTGTGATTGCGCTAGTTTATGCGTTTGTTTATTACTATTCTGTGTCAGACACACCAAAAGGTTCAACTTATTTCAAACCTAAAAAATCAGGTGGCTTAGAGGTGACTAGTAAGGGTGATTTATACTTCTATTTATTAATGAATATTCCTATGTATGCAGCTTTGGCTGTGTTGAGTTGGAAGCTTTCACCCAGCGGCGTTAATTTGCTTTCCGCAGAGCTTGTGCAAGCACTTTATATTGGTTTATTTGTGCTTTATTTTTATCAGGCGTATCACATCTACCAAGTGAATAAACACATCTTTGTTCAAGCTGTTCCTGCAATTCATCGTTATAAATTCAAGCAAATTGCAGTGTTAGATTTAGCCTATATGGTGGCATTTGGCTCTGAGCTTGCTGTAGTGTCTATGTTGCCGTTATTCTTTCTTCAAACTTTTGATATTAGTGCGATTGCGGCGGGTTTGTTAGCATCCGGCTTTGCTTTTATGAACCTTGTTTCTCGCCCTGCTGGTGGCTTATTAAGCGATCGTTTTGGTCGTAAAAAAACATTAAGTTTTTGCATTGCAGGTTTGGCAGTAGGATATTACATCATGAGCCAAATTACATCTGAATGGTCTATCATGCTAGCCGTATTGGCATCTATGGGTTGCGCATTTTTTGTTAATGCTGGTTGTGGTGCTGTATTTGCAGTTGTGCCTTTAATTCAACGACGATTAACAGGGCAAATCGCGGGTATGACGGGTGCTTACGGTAACATTGGTGCACTTATATTTTTAACTATATTGTCATTAGTCGCTACAGAAACATTTTTCCTCGTTATTGCTGGCACAGCCATCGCGATCTTAATTGCAGTGCAGTTTATGGATGAGCCAAAAGGGCAAATGGCGGAGATATTGCCGGATGGTACGGTGCAAATGATTGATGTAAACTAATTATTCACCGTATTTTCTCAGGAAGGGTAAATGACAGAAAAGTTAAAATTTAAGGTTGGTTTATGTTCAGATAAAGGGCTTAAAGAAGAAAATCAAGATTCTTTGGCTCACTTTATTCCTGAAAACCTTAACCTGCTTAACGGCAAAGGTGCCGCTTTCGCCTTGGCAGACGGTGTCAGTAGTAGCGTTGAGGCTAAGCAGGCAAGCCAAGCCTGTGTCACTGGCTTTATGGAAGACTATTTTAGTACACCTGATTCATGGTCAGTAAAAAAATCTGGTGGTAAAGTGCTGACCGCCATTAATAATTGGTTATATAGTCAAAGCAACCAATTTCACAGTGTCGATAGGGGCTTGGCCAGCACTTTTTGCGGTTTGGTGATTAAATCAACTACGGCACATCTGTTCCATGTAGGTGATTCTCGCATTTATTTATTTCGTGATAATAATCTCGAACAGCTCACCACCGACCACCGTATTCACCTTCCGGGCGAGCAAGAGTACCTAGGTCGAGCAATGGGCATCGATTATCGACTGGATATAGATTACAAATCATTAGCAGTTGAGGTAGGAGACATTTTTTTCATCTCGACCGATGGTGTACACGATTATTTGTCAGATAAAAAAATCCTTGCCGAACTCAAGTCAAAAGAAGATGATTTAACCACACTTTGTGAACGCTTAGTGGCACAATCTTTAGAAAATGGCAGTCTTGATAATATCAGTTGTCAGGCGATAAAAATTACTGAGCTGCCTTCCCAAGATAGGGATGAAGCTTATTCGCAACTAACCAAACTACCCTTCCCTCCTGAACTATACGAAGGCGTCACTTTAGATGGTTACCGGGTTACCAGAGAGTTGCATGCCAGCTCCACCAGCCAGCTTTATTTGGCGGTGGACACCGACACCAACGAGAAAGTGGTATTGAAAACACCATCTATCAACTTTGAAGATGATCCCGCCTATATAGAGCGTTTTCAGATGGAAGAATGGATCGGCCGTCGCATTGATAGCCCGCATGTGATCCGCACGATTGAACAAGCCCGCCCCCGACTGTTTCTTTATTATGTGATGGAATACATCGAAGGCAAAACACTTGAGCAATGGATGGCCGATCAAACAGAGCCTGATCTCACCGTAATCAGAAATATCGTTTCTCAAGCCGTTTCTGGGCTGCGTGCTTTCCATCGCTTAGATATGCTCCACCAAGATATTAAACCCGGCAATATTATGATCACCGAAGAGGGCTTAGTCAAAATCGTCGATTTTGGCTCGACCAAAATTGCAGGTATGGCTGATGTTTCCACACCGGTTGAACGCAAAGAATTGCTCGGCACCAAACACTACACCGCCCCGGAATACCTGATTCATGGTGCGGGCACAACCCAATCTGATTTGTTTGCTTTGGGCTGCGTCACTTATGAAATGATTACTGGCAAATTACCTTATGGCACAGCCATTGCCAATGCCACCACAGAAACCGCCTTTAAGAAGCTGAAATATAATCCAATAAGCCGTCACGTTAGCAATATTCCCGACTGGATTGATCTCGCACTTCAAAAAGCCGTCTCAATTGAACCCATTAATCGTTATGAAAAAATGTCTGAGCTTGAAAGCGATCTAAGAAAACCTAATCCAGACTTTCTAAAAGAATCATCTCGACCGTTATTAGAGCGAAATCCACTTGCTTTCTGGAAATTTATCTCAGCATTGCTTTTTACTGCTAACTTGATCTTGCTTTATATCTTCACCCAATGATGTATCATTAATTAAAGAAACACATACATTAAGCCTGCCACACCCCCAATAAAACGAGAAAGACGCTATGAGCAATTCAGCTACAACACCGGAACATAAGCCGCGACCATTTATTGACATGCTAGTCAGCATCATCATTCCTTCTGTTATTTTGATGAAGTTTAGTGGTGAAAGTGCGCTTGGCGCCAGTGGCGCGTTGATTACTGCGCTGGCTTTTCCGATAAGCTGGGGACTTTTTGAACTGATAAAATATCGAAAGTTTAATTTTATCGCACTATTAGGCTTAGTCAGTGTATTGCTGACTGGCGGCATTGGTCTATTGCAACTTGATAATAAGTGGCTGGCGATTAAAGAGGCCGCCATTCCAGGTATCATCGGCATCGCAGTGTTGATCTCAACTCAAACACGTTATCCCTTGATCAAAACCTTACTCTACAATCCGAAGGTTTTGAATGTTGATAAAATCAACCAGAAACTTGATGAGCTGGGCAAAACTTCAGCATTTGAATCACGTTTAATGAAAGCCACCTATTTTCTGGCTGGGACGTTTTTCTTTTCTTCGGTGATGAATTACATTCTTGCCAAGTGGCTTGTCACCAGCCCATCAGGCAGTGAAGAGTTTAACGAACAACTAGGTCAGATGACACTGCTAAGCTATCCGATGATAGCCATTCCATCTATGATTATGATGATTATTATTTTTTATTATCTATGGCGTACGATTAATGGCATTACAGGGTTCAGTCTAGAAGACATTATCAATGTTCCGGAAAAATCTTAGCTAAAGACCGCTCTATTTATGTGCATCTAAAATGCTACTGCGCCCAAGTGGTGCAAAACCGTTAATATCTTCCAGTCGAAATACATCTAACACCCTGTTTTTATTCTATTTATTTTTTGGCATGCTTATTGTAAATAAGCTATTCATGCATGTATAAACATGTCTATCAATTTAGCCTTAAGAGAGAGATTTATGTCTTATTTAGAACCCACAGAGTTTGTAACCAAAATGGTTGATGCAGGTGAAGCAAAAGTCTATATGTCGACTAAAGACACGTTAATTCGTGCATTTATGGCGGGTGCCATATTGGCATTGGCTGCAGTTTTTGCCATCACTGTTGCAATGAAAACAGGTTCACCTATTCTTGGTGCTGTGCTATTCCCTGTTGGTTTTATTATGCTTTATCTGATGAAGTTTGACTTATTAACAGGTGTATTTACCTTGGTACCTCTTGCGCTGCTTGATAAGCGCCCTGGAGTGACTGTTGGTGGCGTTATGAGAAATTGGGGGTTGGTATTTATTGGTAACTTAGGTGGCGCTTTGATGGTCGCGTTTATGATGGCTTTCATTTTCACCTATGGCTTCAATACCGATGGTGGTGCAATTGCGGCAAAAGTAGCCAGCATTGGAGAGGCTAGAACTATAGGTTATTCAGCACATGGAACTGATGGCTGGCTTACCGTATTCATTCGTGGCATGTTATGTAACTGGATGGTTTCAATGGGCGTGGTTGGTGCGATGATTTCTACTTCGGCTACCGGCAAAATGGCAGCGATGTGGATGCCTATCATGCTGTTCTTTTACATGGGTTTTGAGCATTCAATCGTAAATATGTTTTTATTCCCTTTCTCTATGATTATGGGTGGTGAGTTTACTATTATGGATTATGTGGTTTGGAATGAATTACCCACTGTTTTAGGCAATCTGGTAGGTGGCTTTGTATTGGTAGGCCTGCCTCTGTATTACACGCACGTTAAAACAAGTGCTGAACGTAAATTAAAATAATGCACCCCGTCATTGATCCTACGGTTACTTCGTTTCGGCAGGATTTTAGCCGGAATCTATAGCCAAATTTTAGACTCCCGCTAACAATATGCGGGAGATACAAGTCTTATTTATACTCAGATCCCGGCTACAAGCCTACCGGGATGACAAAACAGTAAAAGCTGCACATTGAGGCTACTTGGTTATAAATGTTGAACTCATTAAAAATTGCCGTCGGGCAGCACTCTGACAAAGGTCGTAAGAAAATTAATCAGGATTTTCATGGTGTTTCCATGCCCGATGATGCTTTGCTTACCTCTAAGGGCATTGCTATTGCATTGGCCGATGGCATCAGCAGCAGTAATGTTAGCCAAATTGCCAGCGAAGCCAGTGTTCGTGGTTTTTTAGATGATTATTTTTGCACTTCTGAAGCTTGGTCGGTCAAAAAATCAGCCCACCGCGTATTGACCGCCACCAATTCTTGGCTACATTCACAAAGTCAGAAAAGTCATCACCGATTCGACAAAGATAAAGGCTATGTTTGTACCTTTAGCGCTCTGGTGATTAAGTCTACAACTGCACACCTTTTCCATATTGGCGATACGCGTATTTATCGTTTGCGTGATAAATCTTTCGATAAGCTAACGGAAGATCATCGTCTTTGGATTTCGGATAAAAAAAGCTATTTGAGCCGAGCCTTAGGCATTAATCAAAAACTTGAAATTGATTATTCAACAATACCTGTCGAGAAGGCTGATGTTTTTGTCTTGGCAACCGATGGTGTATATGAATATGCCGACACCGATTTTATTGTTAACACCATTGATTCGCATGATGTAAATTTAAATGCCGCGGCAAAAGCCATTGTAGATGAAGCTTATGCACAGGGCAGCACCGATAACCTTACCATTCAAATTGTTAGGGTGGATGACTTACCCCAACAAGATGCTACTGAAATACACCAACAGTTAACCGAGATGCCTTTTCCACCCATATTAGAGGCGCGAGCAGAATTTGATGGTTATACCATTATTAGAAGCCTACACGCTTCTAGCCGAAGTCATGTTTATCTCGCTGTAGATAATGAAACCAATACTCAAGTTGTGATCAAAACACCGTCAATCGATCTGCAAGATGATCCTGCTTATTTAGAACGATTTTTGATGGAAGAATGGATAGCTCGCCGCATTAATAGCCCTTACGTCTTAAAGCCTTGCTCTCAGTCTCGCAAGCGAAATTATCTCTATATTGTGATGGAATTTATTGAAGGCCAAACATTAACGCAGTGGATGAGGGATAATCTAGCACCCGACATGACGGCTGTGCGCGATATTGCCGAACAAATATCTAAAGGCCTGCTAGCGTTTCATCGTCTTGAAATGTTGCACCAGGATTTAAGGCCTGAAAATATTATGATCGATAACACTGGCACAGTGAAGATCATTGATTTTGGCGCCACTAAAGTGGCTGGTGTTGATGAAATTACTACTCCCATCGAACATGCTGATATATTAGGAACAGCACAATTCACTGCGCCAGAATATTTCTTAGGTGAAAGCGGTTCAACCCGCTCAGATTTGTTTTCGCTTGCCGTTATCATTTATCAAATGTTAGCGCAAGGTCGCTTACCCTATGGGATTCAAGTATCACAAGCGCGCACAAAATCTGCACAAAATAAATTAAGCTATCAATCTGTTCTTGATGATGATCGTGAAATCCCCGCTTGGATTGATCACACGCTCAAAAAAGCACTACACCCCAATCCTTACAAACGCTATCAAGAATTATCTGAGTTTACATTCGATCTTAGCCACCCAAATAAAGAATTCCTAAATAAAGCGGCTCCTCCGCTTATGGAGCGTAATCCAGTGCTTTTTTGGAAAAGCATTTCTTTTATATTAATGATCGTTATCGTCATATTGCTTGTCAGTAAATGAGCTTGACCTACATCATGGTCATTATAAAAATTTAAGCTCATAGTTCATTTGTTAACCTATTTTATCTTATATTTTTCAGGAGAAAAAGAATGTCCATCACAACCAAACCACTAACAATGACACTAATTGCAGCGGGCATCAGTTCAACTTTTTTATCGGCTCCCTCATATGGTGAAGATGCTTTTTTTGAAGCACTTTCTAGCGGAAAAGTCAGCTTTTCAGCTCGAGCACGCTATGAAACTGTAGATCAAGATAATGCATTAAAAGATGCCGATGCCTTTACCATTCGCACCACCTTAGGTTATAAAACTGGTGATTTTCACGGTTTTAGTGCCTTTGCAGAAGTTGAAGATATCTCGGATATTGGTTCTGATAATTACAACAGCCTATCAAATGGTAGAACTGCCTATTCGGTTGTTGCCGATCCCGATGGCACAGAAATCAGTCAAGCTTATTTACAATATAATGGTTTTGATACTGAATTCCGATTTGGTCGTCAGGAAATCACCTATCGTAAAGCGCCATTTCATCGCTTTATTGGTACCGTTTTATGGCGACAAAATCATCAAGAATTTGATGCATTAAGTATCCGCAATACATCGTTTGAGAATACAACTATTAATTATGCCTATATTGATGAGATTCATACTATCTTTGGTGATGATCGTGATGTAGGTACATTTATTAAAGACGGTGATATTGATATGGATGGTCATCTAATTAATATTCAATACACAGGCCTATCTATTGGTAAATTAGAAGGCTATGGTTACTTCTTAGACTATAACGATAGAGAGGTAATCTCATCACAAACATTAGGATTGCGTTTTTCAGGTGCTCAGCCATTAAATGAAAATGTAAAACTCATCTATACAGCAGAGTACGCTAATCAAGATGATTACAAAGATGGCACAATGGATGACCAAAACTACTATTTAGCTGAATTGGGTGCTAAATATAATGGTTGGTTAGCAAAATTATCATACGAAATGCAAGAAGGTGATGGTACTGATAGCTTTAAAACACCGCTAGGTACTAATCATGCGTTCCAAGGTTGGGCAGATCAATTTTTATCTACACCGGCTCAAGGCCTAAGAGACATTTACTTCACCGTTGTCGGTAAAGTATTAGGCGCAAAAATAGTGGCGGTTTACCATGATTTTGAAACAGATAAAGATAGCTTAGATGCCGGTGACGAGCTTGATATCCTAGTCCAAAAAACCTTCAAACAGCATTACACTGTAGGCGTGAAATACTCTGACTATAATGCAGATAGCGAATTTGCTTCTAAAGTAGATACAGAAAAATTCTGGTTATACGGTCAAATTAAATTCTAATAAACTCCTCGCTTACCAGACTGGACAATCGCCGCCAGTCTGGTATTTTTTTGCCTATCATTCTGGTAACTTAGTTTTAGTTTGATTCCAGCATAAAATTTCTGCTATTATTTTAGCTTCATTCATTGCTGAGTTAACTAAACACGGAATATCATGCAGAACACATCAAAAACCACCGATTTCTTATCTATCCTCGTCCGCTCATTGGGCTTAATTATGCTTATCATTGGTTTATATGTTGGTATCAAAGTTATCTTTGCCGCGTGGGAGCTTTATGATGAACCGCAAAAAATTGAGCGGTTTGCTGATGCCATCGATCACGGATCAAATCTCGATAGTACAATCTCATCACTCACAGCAAGTACATTGAATGTCAAAACCACTGATGCAGAAACACCTCGTTCTGACATCGTTAGGGCCGATGATTCGCTAAGAGTATCTTATTTCTTAGCGTGGTTTTTAGCTGTGTTATTACTGATGATTATTAGTGGCCTTGCTATGAGTGCGATACGAACCGGTGGGCAGCTAGCACTGTATGATCTCGAAGTTAAACGCTTTGCACGCCAGTTGATTGAGGAAGCACGCAAAAAGGATGATGATTAACTCTTTTTAGCTACCAAGCTAAACACACCCATTAATATCATTAATCCGCCGAGAGCGATCATTAAGGTGAATGGCTCATCTAATAAATAAACGGCCAGCACAATGGTAAATATCGGCCCCAACATGCCCACAATACCCGTTTGGGCTGGACCAATTCGGTTAATGGCCTCGGTCATCATAAAACTGGGGATCACCGTGCTAAATACGACCAGCATTATCAGCCATAACCATGTTATTCCATTTAGGGTTAATGCGTTCCAATCAAGCACCACAGCTCCATGAATAAGACCAAAAATACTTGAGGCGATCATCGCAAGACTGGTGAACAATAGACTGCCGAGTTTTTTGATAAAACGCTTGCTAAATAACACATAAAAAGAAAAACTCAGCGCACTCCCCAATACTAAGGCCACACCCAATAGAACATTATTGCCTGTAAGTTGTAACTCCTGTCCCATAACAAGTAATAAACCAGAGTAAGTAATCACTAATGAAACAATAAGTCGCCGTGTTAATGGCTCATTAAATAAAAAATAGCCAATCACCGCCACCATAAATGGATAGGTAAATAAGCTTAACCTTTCCAATTGGGCAGTAATCAATTCAAGCCCCATTAAATCGAGTAAAGAGGCTAAATAATAGCCAAGGAAGCCTAGCAAAAATATTGTCCGTAAGGTCGAAAAATCAAGCGCAACTTTTTGTGGCCTACAGCGTAACAACCAAAACAAGATCCCAGCATAAATAGGCAAAGCCAGTGCCATTCTAAGCACCAATACCGAATCGGCATCTAAACCTTGTTGATACAGGAATTTAATAAAGATAGATTTCAGTGAAAAGAGTAACGTGCCAAACGCCGCTAAGGCAAAGCCTATCCAGATATTTTTAGTATGGGCTGTAGTCATTTTTTATTTTTCGTAGTCCAACATGTTGGGTTTAAAACCCAAGCTACATTACTGTCATCTCGACTTTAGGGAGAGATCTTGCATTCTGACTTAAAGATCCCTCCACTCCGGTCGGAATGACTGTTTTTATTTGTGATAAGGCTCGCTCAAACGATGCACGGAATCAACTAGTCGTTTCATTTTCTCAGGTTCAATTGTAGGATGAATACCATGGCCAAGGTTGAATACATGACCTGTTTCGCCTTTGCCAAAGCTCGCTAAAACACTGGCTACTTCTTGCTCAACACGATCAGCTGAAGCATATAAAACACAGGGGTCCATATTACCTTGCAAAGTCACTTTATCACCGACACGTTGGCGTGCAGATCCAATATCTGTTGTCCAATCAAGACCCACAGCATCTGCACCACTTGCTGCCATTAGCTCAAGCCACTGACCACCACCTTTAGTGAACATGGTAACAGGCACCGTTCGGCCATCGCTTTCGCGTGTTAAACCAGAAATGATTTTTTGCATATAGGCTAATGAAAACTCTTGGTAGTTGCCCGTGCTTAACGCCCCGCCCCATGTGTCAAACAACATAACGGACTGTGCTCCCGCCGCAATTTGTGCATTTAGATAGGCAATCACCGAATCAGCCATTACATTCAGTAATGCATGCATTTGCTCAGGCGCATCAAATAACATGCCTTTCACTTTAGCAAAATCTTTACTTGAACCGCCTTCAACCATATAACACGCTAATGTCCAAGGACTTCCACTAAAACCAATTAAAGGCACTTTGCCATCAATTTCACGACGCGTTACACGAATCGCATCCATTACATAACCCAAATTATCTTCCATATCAGGCACGCCTAACTTGGCGATATCAGCAGCACTTGTTATCGGATTAGAAAACTTAGGCCCCTCACCTGCAACAAAGTGCAAACCCAAACCCATCGCATCAGGAATCGTCAGAATATCTGAAAAGATAATCGCCGCATCTAAATCAAAACGACGAAGCGGCTGCAAAGTCACTTCACATGCTAAATCAGGCGTGCTGCAAAGCGTCATAAAATCACCTGCCTTAGCGCGCACCTCACGATACTCAGGCAAATAACGCCCCGCTTGTCGCATCACCCAAACTGGTGTTTTATCTACTGGTTGACGTAATAAAGCACGAAGATAACGATCATTTTTTAATTCTGACATTTTGTTTCCTACAATTAATACGAAAATAGCTCTTGGAGCCTATCGCAAACTTTTATTTGGGTTTCACTTTCGATCTCACCTAATTTTTTAACTAAACGAGATTTATCGACTGCCCTGATTTGGTCTAATACAATTAAACCTGTTTTACCTTTAAAATCACATTCAACACGACATGGAAAATCAAAGCCCTTTGTCGTCATCGGTGCAACTAATACAGTGGAAAGTGAAGACATTTCATCTGGAGATATAATCAAACAAGGTCGTGTTTTGTTAATTTCTCTACCCTGCGTCGGGTTCAATGCAACTAACCAAACTTGGAATCGTGCAACATCTAATGCTACCATTCTAAATCATCATCAGATGTAAGCGTTGCCCCAAGCCATTCTTCATCCGATTTTTCCATGCCTTTAGATGCAATTATTGCCTCAATAGACACCGCCCAGCCCTCACGAGGCTGTTTTTTTGGAGCGATAAATAGCCCACCATTAACCACCTCTAAAGCCAGCTCTTTTCCCTCAAGATCCGCTTGCTCAATAAAAGGCTTAGGGATCCTGATCCCTTGAGAATTACCAATTTTAACTAATTGAACCATAGTTCGCCCCTCCTTCCCTTCAACAATGTAATTATAATGTAATTACATTGTGCTTGCAAGAAGAATCAATGGGAAGCGTCCCCTTTCTCCCTGCGTCTTATTAAAAACTCGAGCGGCTCTAAAGCTAAGGAGAGGGAGATTTTATTAAGAGAGGCTAATGGTGAATAGGTTGAAATTCCTGACCTGCCATGGGAGTAAAATCATCCTGCAGCTTTCCCGTCATTTCCACCAAATACCGTCTATTTAGAGGTGTTGAGTCAGAATTTACTTTAATCACTACTGCCGATAGTTCTGATGTTTTCGGCATTGCCCGTAGTAAGTCTGAAACTAAATAGCGAGGAGTCCAGCCTAATGGTAAATAGTCATTCGAAGACAGTGAAATTGCTAGACCAGTTTTTGGATTATTAAGCTCTAAAAGAATTTGTAGCTTTTCTCCTTCTGCAAGAGTCCTTGCTCTCTCCAGCCCTGCTTGATTGACATACCGTAGGCCATGCATAAAAAACCTACATTGAAACGCGCCATCAGTTCCAACTTCCATTTTAGGAAACACTTCAAAACTATCTGTTTGACGACCGCCTCCGGTTACAGCCAAAATATCGAGAACATCAAGTTGATCAGGGTTTAACCCTAGCGATTCAATATAATCTGAAAAACCTTTTCTACTTGCAGGAAGAACCCTATTTTGAAATAGTGGGAATAATTCAGATGCACAGTAGTGTTTATCAAAATCAGGAAAAGCTAATAACGCTGTAAATCCTGATTCCTTAGCATTTAATGCCCCTTTAATGTAATCAAATTCGTACACTTGATGCGCGGTATCAGCCACAAGCCGCCCTACAGGAAACCATTGTCTGTCCGGAGCTTGCCAAGCAAGAAATAAAGTTTTTACGTTTTCAGATTGCATATTTTATTGTATGTATAAGTTAAAATTTGTTTCACAAAGGTTCTCGCACTCGGACTAATTCTATCTCCGGGTATCATATCTGCTAAGTCTAGCATATCGGACAGACTTGTTGATTTTAGATTACCGATTGCCTTATTAAAGAACTCCGGGAACTTTCGATTCCCAAATTCAACTAACCTCAATGGATTTGCGCCATGTTTATCTTCGGAACTAATGTAAACAGCTCCTTTTCCTTTTGAAATATATCTTTCGACACCTCCAGACTCAGATAACAACCTGTCAATTCTGTCGTCCAATAATTCTCGACCTAAACATGAGGCATGATCATATGTTGGAGCCACATAAACAAGAAAAGTTCTGTTCCCTTGCCGATCTGTTTCTGGGTGGCCAACTAACCCCCAATTTTCATGATGTCTGTCGACATTTCCAATAAGGGCATCCAACACCATATATGAAGCTAACTGCTGTAAAATATCAATTTTATCAGCCTTGCCCGTGAAAACATTACTTATCGCCAAATAAATATTATCTAGCGAATGATCAGATTGGCCAAACCTTTTACTTCGCTCATAACCCAAGACTTGACCCGCCAGAATTTCATTACCATGAATTAGATCTTCACCTATGGAAAGATCGATAAATGATTCTGAGAGAGTTCCTCTTTTGCCATCACAAATAGCTAACTCAATTTTTGCAGCCTTAACCTTACAGAGGAGGGCTATTTCCCCTGCAAGTTTCTCAGACCAATCTTCACCTGTACCTGGCCGAGCTTCTTTAAATAAGAAACGAACTCCATCATTTTCTAACCAAAACTTATCTTTTGTACCCAGAGCTTCATCACGAATTGATTCATCTGCACGAACTTCAGTTACTTTAAATTGATTCACTATTCAATTCACAGGCATCTAAAGGCTCAAGCACTTAGACTTAGACATCTAAATAATCCAAAATACCTTCTGCCGCCTGGCGCCCTTCCCAAACAGCCGTAACCACTAAATCAGATCCGCGCACCATGTCTCCACCAGCAAAGATCTTGTCATTGGTCGTTTGGAATCCGAACTTGCCATCTTCAGGTGCAACAACACCGCCCCAATTATTAACTTCAACACCAAACTCAGCAAACCAGGGTGCAGGGCTTGGACGGAAACCAAAGGCAATAATAATCGCATCAGCCTCTAAAATTTCTTCACTGCCTGCAATCGGCTCAGGACGACGACGACCATTTTCATCAGGCTCACCTAATGTGGTCGTAATTACTTTAATTCCAGTTACCTTGTCATCACCGACTATTTCTATCGGCTGGCGATTCCATAAGAATTCAACACCTTCTTCTTTGGCATTATTCACTTCACGGCGTGAGCCCGGCATATTTTCTTCATCACGACGATAAGCACATTGTACAATTTCTGCACCTTGGCGAATGGCAGTACGGTTACAATCCATCGCAGTATCACCACCGCCTAAGACGATCACTTTCTTGCCTTCAAGATTAACGTAATCGTCAGGATTTAAATCTAATTGCTGTTTATTATTTGCAACAAGATACGGCAAGGCTTCATAGACACCTTCTTTATCTTCACCAGGGAAACCACCTTTCATATAAGTGTAAGTTCCCATGCCTAAGAAGACAGCATCATATTCATCTAACAAAGCTTGAAATTGAACATCTTTGCCAATTTCAGTGTTTAAAACAAACTCAACGCCCATGCCTTCGAGTATTTCTCGGCGACGTTTAACCACTGCTTTTTCAAGTTTAAATTCAGGAATACCAAACGTTAATAGGCCACCGATTTCTTCATATTTATCAAATACGATAGGTGTCACACCATTACGCACTAATACATCGGCACAACCTAATCCCGCAGGGCCAGCTCCAATAATAGCAACCCGTTTACCTGTGCTGACTACATTGCTTAAATTTGGTCGCCACCCTTGTTCAAAGGCCGTATCCGTAATGTATTTTTCAACACTACCGATGGTTACTGCACCGAAACCATCATTTAATGTACATGCACCTTCACACAGACGATCTTGTGGACACACTCGTCCACAAATCTCAGGGAGTGTATTGGTTTCGTGTGCCAATGTAGCCGCTTCAAACAAGTTACCTTCACTGACTAATTTTAACCAGTTAGGAATATAGTTATGAACAGGACATTTCCACTCACAATATGGATTACCACATTCTATACAGCGATCGGATTGTTCAGCCGATGATTTTTCATCAAATTGACCGTAAATTTCACCAAAGCCTTTTACGCGATCACTGGCTTTTTGTTTTTTCGGGTCAAAACGACCTACATCTAAAAATTGAAAAGTATTTTTTGCCATAATTTTTTTGCCCTGAGCTTACGCTGCTTTAACTTTATTAACATGTTCAAGCAAACTACTCATTGCTGAATCTTTAGGTTTAACCAACCAGAACTGTTGCAATCGTTGCTCGAAGGTATCGAGTAGTTGATTACCCCATGTGCTGCCTGTTTCACGAACATGATCTTCAATCATTCGCTTCAAATGCATGGCATGTTCTGAGCTTTCACCCGCATCAATACGAAGCAATTCAACTAACTCAGAGTTATAACGCTCTTCAAAGGTATCATCTGCATCTAATACATAAGCAAAACCACCGGTCATACCCGCACCAAAGTTTAAGCCGGATTCGCCTAATACTAAGACAACACCACCCGTCATATATTCACAACCGTGATCGCCCACACCTTCAACTACAGCTGTTGCACCCGAGTTACGCACGGCAAAACGCTCACCTGCACGACCTGCTGCATATAAATGACCGCCTGTTGCACCATATAAACAAGTGTTACCCATGATGCTAGCTTCTTGGCTTTCAAAAGTGCTTTCTGTGTGAGGGTAAATCGTCAGCTTACCTGCAGCCATACCTTTACCTACGTAATCGTTGGCATCACCTTCTAGACGCATTTCCAAACCACCGGCATTCCACACACCAAAGCTCTGACCAGCAGAGCCGGTTAATTGCAGTTTGATTGGTTTATCAATCATGCCGTAGTTGCCATGATGACGGGCAATTTCACCCGAAATACGACCACCCATTGAGCGATGGATATTACGTACATCATAGCTAAAGAACCCGCCTTTTTTATTGCTAATAGCATCTTGCATATCAACAATCATTTGTTCTGCTAATTCACCTTTATCATAAGGCTCATTTTTAGGCTCGATGCAATACTGTGGTTTATCAGCCGGAATACCTGCTGTTGACAATAATGGTTTTAAATCTAGTTTACGTTGTTTGTCTGTTGTGCCCGGCAAGATTTCAAGCAAATCAACACGACCAATCAAATCAGCCATATTGCTCACACCTAATGCCGCCAGCCACTCTTGAGTTTCACGCGCAACGAATTGGAAATAATTCATTACCATTTGTGGCAAGCCAATAAAGTGATTACTACGCAATACATCATTTTGAGTTGCAACACCAGTTGCACAGTTATTTAAGTGACAAATACGTAAGAATTTACACCCTAAGGCCACCATTGGGCCGGTTCCAAATGCAAAGCTTTCTGCACCTAAAATCGCGGCTTTAATAACATCTAAACCTGTTTTCAAACCACCATCTGTTTGCAAGCGAACTTTGTCACGCAAATCATTGGCACGCAATGTTTGGTGTGCTTCGGTTAAGCCTAATTCCCACGGACCACCAGCATACTTAACGGAGGATAGTGGACTTGCCGCCGTACCACCATCATAACCAGAAATGGTAATCAAATCGGCATAGGCTTTTGCAACACCTGCCGCAATGGTCCCGACACCCGCTTCAGACACCAGCTTCACTGAAACTAATGCGCTAGGGTTCACTTGTTTCAAATCAAAAATCAGCTGAGCCAAATCTTCAATCGAATAAATATCATGATGCGGTGGTGGTGAAATCAACGTTACACCTGGCACAGAATGTCGCAAAGTTGCAATCATCTGATTCACTTTTGCACCCGGTAATTGACCGCCCTCGCCCGGCTTCGCGCCTTGAGCAATTTTGATCTGTAATACTTCGGCATTCACTAAATAATGCGGTGTCACACCAAAACGGCCTGAAGCAACTTGTTTGATTTTAGATACACGTTCGGTACCAAAGCGTGCAGGATCTTCACCACCTTCACCAGAGTTGGACCTACCACCAAGGCGGTTCATGCCCGTTGCTAGCGCTTCATGTGCTTCAGGCGACAAGGCACCCAATGACATTCCAGCACTATCAAAACGAGATAAAATCTTGCCGATATCTTCCACTTCATCTAGTGCTAATGGTTTATCAGCTAACTTCAACTTCAGCAAATCACGCAAACTCATTACTGGCCGTTCATTAACTAATGTTGCATATTCTTTATAGTCATCATAACTACCGCCTTGCACGGCTTTTTGTAAAGCACCAACTACATCTGGGTTATAAGCATGATATTCACCACCGTGAACATATTTCAGTAATCCACCTTGCTCACGTTTTTTACGTTTATTCCATGCACGTGTTGCAACAGCTTGTTGATCCGCTTGTAGTTCTTCAAAACCAGTACCACTAATTCGGCTAGTGGTGCCTTTAAAACATTTGGCAACCACGTCTTCATGCAAACCAACGATTTCATACAACTGTGCACCACGATAACTGGCGATAGTTGAAATCCCCATTTTCGACGTTACTTTATATAAGCCTTTGTTGATTGCTTTACGGAAGTTTTGGCAAACAGCTGCATAATCCATGTCTTTAATAATATTGCTTTCAATCATGTCGTGTAGGCATTCATATGCTAAGTATGGATAAACCGCTGTAACACCATACCCAATCAACACCGCAAAATGATGGGCATCACGTGCTGTTGCTGTTTCCACCACAATATTGGCATCACAACGTAAACCTTGTTTGATCAAGCGATGATGCACGGCGCCTGCTGCTAATAAGGCATGCATAGTTTGCTTGTCTTTAGAAATACCACGATCTGATAAAGCGATAATCACGGTACCAGCACGAATGGCTGCTTCGGCTTTATCAGCAATGGCATCAATCGCGTCTGCCAAATCTACGTCATTATCATAATGTAGTGATAAAGTGACGGATTGATATCCTTCATCACTATTACCTTTAGTCATCAGCTGTTGAAAACGGTTTTCAGACAATATTGGCGAATCAAGCACCATGCGTTCAGCATGATCTTCACTCTCTTCAAATAGATTATGTTCACGACCAAAACACGTTTCTAATGACATCACGATATTTTCACGTAATGAATCAATTGGCGGATTGGTTACTTGAGCGAATTGTTGACGGAAATAATCAAACAGTGAGCGTTCATGCTGAGACAACACCGGGAACGGCGTGTCATCACCCATTGAACCCGTTGCTTCTTGTCCTGCTTCACCTAATACTCGAAGAATTTGATCACGTTCTTCAAAGCTGACTTGGAATAATTTTTCATGAGCAGCAAATTGATCAGCACTCATCGCATGAGGAACTTCAGCTGCCGTATCGTCTAAATGTTGTACATTATCGTCAACCCACTGTTTATATGGATGCGCTGACTTAAGCTCATTATCAATATCTTCAGGCAATAAAAACTTACCTGTTTGAGTATCAACCGCTAACATTTCACCAGGTTTCAAACGCCCTTTCGCTACCACATCTTCTGGTTTATAAGGATAAACACCCACTTCGGATGCAATCGTTATGTGGCGGTCTTTTGTAATTATGTAGCGTGCTGGACGCAAGCCGTTTCTATCTAACGTACACGCCGCATAACGACCATCCGTTAATACCACGCCTGCCGGACCATCCCATGCTTCCATATGCATAGAATTAAAGTCATAAAATGCACGTAATTCTGGATCCATTGTATTGGCATGCTGCCATGCAGGTGGAATCAACAAGCGCATTGAACGGAACATGCACACGCCACCCGCCATTAAGGCTTCGAGCATATTATCCATACTTGAGGAATCTGATCCTGTAACATTTACCAGTGGGCGAATGTCCTGCATATTCTCAATAAGTGGAGTCGCAAATTTAGCACCGCGCGCCAATGCCCAGTTACGATTACCTTCAACAGTATTAATTTCGCCATTATGCGCTAAATAACGAAACGGTTGGGCCAAGCGCCATTCTGGCAATGTGTTAGTAGAAAAACGTTGATGAAAAACACAAATCGCCGTTTCCATACGTTCATCTTGCAGATCTTTATAAAAGACCGGCAAATATTCAGGCATGATCAAACCTTTATATGACATCACGCGAGATGACAGCGATGGAATATAAAAGGCATTATCATCAGTTACGGCTTTTTCAGCTAAGCGACGGGCTATATATAAGTGACGTTCAAATGCAGCTTCATCCATATCGGCAGCAGCATTAACAAATACCTGACGTATGATCGGCATTGACTTCATCGCTTGTTCACCACAAGCAGATTCCGCATCAATCGGCACGTCACGCCAGCCTAAGACTTCAAGACCTTGTGCCGTTAATTGTTCAGTCACAATATTTTGATTATCCGTTGCTTTGGCATCATCTTGCGACAAAAAAACCATACCAACAGCATAGTTATTAGATACAGCAAAGTTTAATTCTTTAGCAATCGTACGAAAGAAACTGTCTGGTTTTTGCATAAGCAAACCACAACCATCACCGGTCTTACCATCAGCACCAATTGCACCGCGATGGGTTAGGTTACCGAGCGCTTCGATAGAAGTTGAAACTAACCAGTGGCTCGCTTCTCCATCCATCTGTGCCATCAAACCGAAACCACAGTTATCTTTTTCAAATTTTGACCGATAAAGGCCTTGTTCTAATTCTTTTGGCTGACTCACGTCACATACCTTTCAATATAATTCTAAACGCTGGAAAACATTCAGCGAGGAACGACCCAACTATTTTGAGCCGCGAAAAATGGATCTAATATTATAGCCGTTATAATGCATTCCATCAATCATATTGCCCAGCCAAATCATCCATTATTAACCGTCTGACAACTAGCGATGCCTGCCTCTTCGGGCAACTATTTCCCTAAATTCAATAAATTAGCTAAAATAAGCCGTTGTTTCGACGTAAATATTGGATAACACATGAGCAAACCTGTAATTGGTATTGTAATGGGCAGTAATAGTGACTGGCCTATTATGCAAAAAGCAGTTGAACAACTAGAAGCTTTCGGCGTAGCTTATGAAGCTAAAGTCGTTTCGGCACATCGCACCCCTGACTTGTTAACAGATTATGCTGTAACCGCTAAAGATAAAGGCTTAGTGTGTATTATCGCTGGCGCTGGCGGAGCAGCACATTTGCCCGGTATGTTGGCTGCCAACACCACCATTCCTGTCCTTGGTGTACCTGTTCCATCTAAATATCTTAAGGGGCAAGACTCTTTATTATCGATTGTACAAATGCCAAAAGGTATTCCCGTTGCTACATTCGCAATTGGTGAAGCGGGCGCAGCAAATGCCGCATTATTCGCTATTGCTCAATTAGCAACAACAGATAAAGATCTTGCTGAAAAACTAGAGCAATTTAGAAAAGACCAACACAAAATGGTGCTAGAGATGGCTTTGCCACCAGCATAAACAACACCCGACAAACAGCCGTCATTTCGACCGACAGCGGAGAAATCTTAGTTGCTTAAAAGCTAAAGATCTCTCACTACCTTCGAGATGACAATCTAACTTCTTTGCATAGACTAAAGTACTTAAAAAATGAATAAAATTATTCTTCCAGGCGCAACTCTCGGCATGCTTGGTGGTGGCCAACTTGGCAAAATGTTCACCACTGCAGCTCAAACAATGGGTTATAAAGTCATTGTGCTCGAACCCGATGTAAACAGCCCTGCTGGCGTTATTGCTGATCAACATATCTGTGCAAAATACACCGATGAAACCGCGCTCGCCCAGCTTGCTGAATTATGTGATGCTGTCACAACAGAATTTGAAAATATTCCTGCAACGGTTTTGTCTTATCTAGAAGCTAAAACCGTTGTTCATCCCTCATCAAAAGCATTGTCTTCAACACAGAATAGATTAGTAGAAAAAGCCTTTATTGAATCATTAGGCATTAATGTCGCCCCTTATGCACCCATCCGTAACATGGCTGACATTGATGCCATTGCAGACACCTTCAAGTTTCCCGCAATCATCAAGGCAGCAAGTTTTGGTTATGACGGCAAAGGTCAAGCGGTCTGTGAAAATGCTGATGATGTGCGCGTCGCATTCAAGACATTAAAAGAAGTGGAGTGTGTACTTGAGCAACGAATCAACCTTGAACGTGAAATATCAACTGTATTGGCACGCAGTCAATCGGGTGAAATCACCAACTTCCCTGTTGCTGAAAACGTACATATAAATGGTATTTTGCACTCAACAACAGCTCCAAGCAACGTATCTGAGCAACAAGCCCAAAGTGCAATTGAAATGGCAGATAAAATTGCCGATGGCCTAGATTATGTTGGCACAATGGCGGTTGAATTCTTTATTTCTAAAGAAGGCGACATCCTTGCCAATGAAATCGCACCTCGCCCACACAACTCAGGTCACTTCACATTAGATGCCTGCGAAACATCACAATTTGAACAGCAGGTGCGTATGCTCTGTGGCCTGCCATCCGGTAACTGTGAATTAGTAACGCCTGTAGTGATGATCAACTTATTAGGCGATGTGTGGGGTAATAGCCAACCGCATTGGGAAACACTACTCTCTCAACCGCAAAATAAACTGCATTTATACGGCAAAAAAGAAGCACGGCCAGGTCGTAAAATGGGGCATTTTAATACGCTTGCCACCGATACTGAACAAGCAACTGAAATTGCACTGCAAGCTTTTGAAGATTTAAAGGCAGATTAATCTTTCAAAGAGTTAAAGCTAATTCCAGAATACGTAATATCAAAAACTAAAAGAACATATTAAAAATGCATCAACAATATCAGTATAGAAAACATGGTGCAAAAAATACCACTACGCTCCCCTCTTAATTCTAGGTGTCAAAATGGAATGTCCTAACTGTAAAGAGCACTACGTATTTAAAGATGTACCCTTAGAAAATAGAGATCTGAAATTCTTAATTACGGAGTTTACGTGCCCGTTTTGTGAGGTTTTGATCACCCCTAATAAACCATATAAAATCACATTGTCAATCTTACTCGTTTTGATGGCTATCTCCACGCTATTGATATTTAGTGAGGGTATTCACCCAAATGCACTCTGGCTTGGAATGAGCCTAGGTCTTGTCTCATTTTTTCTATTACTTTTATTACGATTAATACTCAAATATGAAATAAAAGAATAAGCAATACACCTAAAATTAATTATGGAGTGTTCATGTCTCATCCGATAAACCCCATTACTGATTATTTTCTTGAGCTTGACGCCCTTAAGTTAGTCAACCGCCGTTCGTATATCACCGGTGGCGAACGTGTAGAAAACGCCGCCGAACACTCTTGGCATTTAGCTATGGCCTGTTGGTCACTATCAAGAACTCTGAAGCTGAAGCTGTCTGAAGAGAAGCTTTTAAAGCTTGCCTTGGTGCATGATCTCGGTGAAATTGATGCTGGAGATACTTTCCTTTATTCAAGCAAGCGGGACACTGCTCACACTGCTGAGCGAGAATGTGTAAAACGCTTAAACGGTCATGAAGGTAACGGCATTTCTGATCTTGCTGAATTATGGGAAGAGCAAGAAACCGGCAATAGCATTGAAGCCAAGCTATTAAAAGCCGTTGATCGCTTATTACCTTTTCTGCTCAATATTGCCAATGACGGTAGAACATGGCAAGAGCTAGGCGTTAAAAAATCACAAGTCACTAAAGCGCATGCATTCATCGCAGATGATTTTCCTGAGCTTCATTTGTGGATGCATGACAAAATTCAACTGGCGGTGAAAGAAGGCTGGTTAAAAGACGCTTAATAATTGAAAATCGAGTATAGTAAAACTCCTTAGCAATGCAAGCAAAAAACACACTTATCATTAGTATGTTAAATTACCGCTACATGTTGAAAATTGTGAAGCATGTCACATGATTAGCTTAGTACGCCCCATAAATTTAAGGATAGATTATGACACTAACAAAAAAACTAGGGGCTGAGTTTCTTGGCACATTTTGGCTGGTACTTGGCGGCTGTGGTAGCGCCGTACTTGCTGCTACTTTTCCTGATGTAGGTATCGGCTTGCTGGGTGTTGCAGTGGCTTTCGGACTTACAGTATTAACCATGGTTTATGCTTTTGGCCATATTTCTGGCGGCCATTTTAACCCCGCCGTTTCTATTGGCTTATGGACTGGTGGACGCTTTTCATCAGCTGAACTTGGCCCCTATATCGCCGCACAAGTAGCGGGTGGTATCGCTGCTGCTGCTATTCTTTATGTCATTGCTTCTGGGCAAGCGGGCTTTGATGTCACCGCTGGCTTTGCATCAAATGGCTATGGTGAGCATTCACCCGGTGGTTATAGTATGACTGCCGCACTGGTCACAGAAGTAGTGATGACATTTATGTTCCTAATGATTATCTTGGGAGCAACAGATAAACGCGCACCACAAGGCTTTGCCCCTATTGCCATTGGATTAAGCTTAACCTTAATCCATCTAATCAGTATTCCCGTTACCAACACCTCGGTTAACCCGGCGAGAAGCACAGGTGTTGCATTATTCCAAGGAGACTGGGCTGTATCTCAACTATGGCTCTTCTGGTTAGCCCCTATCGTAGGCGCCATTTTAGCGGGAATCGTCTACAAATGGTTCGAAACTGAAGATTAGTAAATAACCCACTTTGCTAATCAATAAAAAACCTCAATACGATAATTGTGTTGGGGCTTTTGTCACTAAAGTGAATTTCATATTGATTATTTAACAAATGTTGCTACGATCACAGTTCAATAATTAGGAGCATTAAATGGCAACGTGGTACTCAATAGAATTAGATGATGGTGAAGCAGCAAAAACATTGCAAAAAATCATGAATGCATTTATGCCTAAATATATAGGTTCTGGCCGACCGTTAGGCATGGCAATATTCACTAGCCACAACAAAGAAACAAAAATCACAACCGCCTATTTCTCACCCCAAGCTGCCAGCTTAGCCATGCAATTTGGAGCGGATTCCTGCGAAAGTGATTTTGCTGATGTCGAGTTGTCACTGCTTGTTGGTGATGAAAACAGTATTGATTATCTGTTTCCTGAAGCAGAAGAAAGATAACCACTGATCCCCGAAAAGGAAGCTATGCTTTCAATCACCCTCTTCAAGTAAGCGTTGTTGTCGCTCTTGTTCTTCGGCTAAGATTGCTTTAATTTCAAGCATGACGCCATCAACATCAGCTTCTTCCGTATCCTCTTCAAAATAGCCCGTGAGTTCAGTGTCTGGTTGTAACTCACCATTCTCAAAAAGAGCCCATATTTCTTTGTCATATCGACTGTTGAGTAATTCTGGAGCGTATTGAGCATAATAACGCGTTATATTTCGAACATCACGTTCTAACATTGATTGAGCATTGTTATTCGCGGCGGCATTCACAGCTTGAGGTAGATCAATAATGACAGGGCCATTTTCATCGACTAGGACATTAAACTCTGACAGATCACCATGCACAATCCCAGCACAGAGCATTCTCATCACGGAGTACATCAGCATTAAATGATCTTCCCGTGCTTGCTCGGCAGACATCGAAATGTCGTTGAGGCGCGGTGCTACTTGACCATCTTCATCGGTGATCAATTCCATCAATAACACGCCATTAAGACAATCATAGGGTTGAGGAACCCGGATCCCTGCACCAGCGAGCAGGTAGAGCGCATCGACTTCGGCATTTTGCCAAGTTTCTTCTTGCTGCTTACGG
>NVWQ02000046.1 GCA_002733715.2 Methylophaga sp. | reverse complement strand
TGTATTACCAATTTAATGGTGCGCCCGACACGATTCGAACGTGTGACCGCCTGGTTCGTAGCCAGGTACTCTATCCAGCTGAGCTACGGGCGCTTAATCTAACAATTATACGGGGTTAAGCCGATAACCGCAATGTATATGGCGGAGAGCGAGGGATTCGAACCCTCGATAGGGGTAAGCCTATACGCCCTTAGCAGGGGCGCGCCTTCAGCCGCTCGGCCAGCTCTCCACACAAGCCGACCATTATATCAGGTGTGGATGAATAAGCTAGCAAAAAGTTGTGTTTTAGCCTACGTTTTTTTGCTCTTTTTCTGCTTGAATTCGGTCGTAGATTTCTTCACGATGTACTGATATTTCTTTGGGTGCATCAACACCGATTCTTACTTGGTTACCTTTAACGCCTAAAACGTTAACGATAACATCATCACCGATAATAAGTGCTTCGCCAATGCGACGTGTGAGTATTAACATGATTCTTCTCCTTAAACTTTTAAAAATACTTTCCAGTGTGTGGTTTGGAATAGTTCTTTGACTATTTTCAACCGTATTGGTTTCAACCAATGTTTAGTTCTCTCAATGTTTTATTTTACTCAAAACATATTTTGTTACTGTTTAGTGATTCATATTATATCATTTGAATCATTCATGTTCGAGATTAAATGCACCATGAAGCGATCTAACCGCAAGTTCTAAATACTTTTCATCCACAACAACCGATATTTTTATTTCTGAAGTTGAGATCATGCTGATGTTGATATTTTCATTAGCAAGTGTTTCAAACATGGTATTGGCAATACCTGCATGAGAACGCATACCCACTCCGATCACCGATACTTTTGTGATTTTATCATCACCTGTAACCTCTCTTGCATTCAGTGTATCGGCAGTCGATTGCAAGATCTTTAATGCCGCTTGATAATCATTTCGGTGAACAGTAAAGGTGAAATCAGTAGTACCTTGATGACCTGTATTTTGGATAATCATATCCACTTCAATATTTTCTTTGGCGATTGGACCAAGAATTTTTGTTGCAATTCCGGGATGATCAGGTACACCGAGTACAGTCAGTTTTGCTTCGTCTCGATTAAACGCGATGCCTGATATAACAGCTTTTTCCATTTTAGGATCCTCAGCCGTGATTAATGTGCCACCCCCTTTTTTGAAGGAGGACAGTACACGTAACGGGACATTGTAATTTCGGGCGAATTCTACGGAGCGAATCTGTAATACTTTTGCTCCAAGACTTGCCATTTCTAACATTTCTTCATAGGTTATTTGATCGAGCCGACGTGCTTCGGGGACAACGCGTGGATCGGTTGTATAAACCCCATCGACATCGGTATAAATCTGACACTCATCAGCCTTTAAGGCAGCAGCAAGCGCTACGGCTGTAGTGTCTGAACCGCCGCGGCCTAATGTGGTGATGTTGCCATGTTCATCACAGCCCTGGAAACCTGCAACCACAACAATGTGACCATCTGCAAGCGCACTGTGGATTTTATTATCATCTATTTCCATAATACGGGCTTTATTATGGGTGTTATCCGTTAGTATGCGGACTTGGCTGCCAGTATAAGAATTAGCTTTTGCACCTTGTTGCTGTATTGCCATGCAAAGTAGGGCGATAGTCACTTGTTCGCCAGTGGAAAGTAAGACATCCAACTCGCGGCCACGAGGGTGATCGTTAAGTTCATTAGCTAAACCAATTAGCCGATTAGTTTCACCACTCATTGCAGAAACAACAATCACTAGATCATCGCCTGTTTGTTGGTGTTTAATTATTTTTGTTGCAACTTGTTGAATACGCTCTACTGTTCCGATAGAAGTACCGCCATATTTTTGTACAATTAATGCCATATTAAGTACTCAACTTTGTGCTAATCCAGCTAGTAACTGAATCTAATGCGGCGCTAAGGTTTTGAGGTTGATTGCCACCACCTTGTGCCATATCAGGGCGGCCACCACCTTTTCCACCCACTTGTGATGCCACGTGAGCGACAAGATCTCCTGCACGGACTTTATCCGTGATATCTTTTGTAACGCCAGCAATCAAGGTGATTTTATCTCCATCAACAGAGGATAGGATAATTGCCGCACTGCCTAATTTATTTTTAAGATGGTCAACGGTATCGCGTAAGCTTTTTCCATCAGTATCTTCAAGTTGAGCGGCAATTACTTTTATACCGGCAATATCTTGAGCTGAGCTGGCTAAATCACTACCTGCACTGCTTGCTAACTTGCTTTTGAGTGAATCGAGTTCTTTTTCTAATTGACGAGTGCGCTGAACAAGTTGAGTTGTTTTTTCTTCAACATTGTCAGGGTTAGCTTTGATGATTGCAGAAACTTCATTTAAGCGATTTTGATTGGTATCGACGTAATCAAGGGCCGTTTCACCTGTCACAGCTTCTATACGGCGCACACCAGAAGCGATGCCGGCCTCTGATATTATCTTCAATAAACCAATGTCACCAGTACGTGTTGCATGTGTACCACCGCATAATTCTGTAGAGAAGTCTCCCATGCGCAAAACGCGGACATCTTCTTCATATTTTTCACCAAACAAGGCCATTGCGCCAGATGATTTTGCATCGTCTAATGCCATAATGTTAGTTTCAACTTCATGATTAAGACGAATTTGTTGATTGACCAACCGTTCAATATCATGTAATTGCTGTGTGTTTACCGGTTCAAAATGTGAGAAATCAAAGCGTAAGCGTTGCGCATTAACTAACGAGCCTTTTTGAGCAACATGCTCACCTAAAACCTGCTGCAAAGCGGCATGAAGTAAATGCGTTGCTGAGTGGTTTAACTCAGTTGCACCGCGGTTATATTCATCGATATGAGCAGTAACACTATCACCCACTTTAAATTCACCATTTTCACAGAAACCAATATGAGTGAATGCTTTGCCTTGCTTGCGTGTATCTGCTACATCAAAGTTAGCATTATTAGTCGATATTTGACCTAAATCACCGGCTTGACCACCAGATTCTGCATAGAAAGGACTATGGTTTAATACGATAATACCTTGTTGGCCTTGATGTAGCTGATCAACATGTTCGCCATCAACTAAAATACTAGTGACTGTGGCTTGTTGGCGTATTGAGTCATAACCACGGAATTCAGTTTCGCTGCCAATGGTGACTTGCTCAGATAAACCGCCAGAAAAGTTGCTGGCATTACGGGCTCGGGTGCGTTGCGCTTCCATTTCTCTTTCAAAGCCAGCAACATCAAGCGTTAGATTGCGTTCACGAGCAATATCCGCGGTTAGATCAATAGGGAAGCCATAAGTGTCATAAAGCAAAAATACGGTTTCACCGGGGATTTCTTTATCTGCCATTTCATCAATAGCATGTTCGAGAATTTTAAGGCCATTATCTAAAGTGTCAGCAAAACGGTTTTCTTCTTGTTTTAAAGCACGTTCAACCAACGGCTGTGCTTTGGCTAATTCAGGAAAGGCTTCCCCCATTTCTTCAACCAGTGGTGTAACTAATTTGTAGAAAAAATCTTCTTTTAAACCGAGTTTGTGCCCATGGCGAATTGCACGACGAATAATGCGACGCAACACATAACCGCGTCCCTCATTTGAAGGTTGCACACCATCGGTAATCATAAAGGCACATGAGCGAATATGATCTGCGATAACACGCAGGGACGTATGTGATGAGTCTTTAGTACCTGATAATGCTTGAATTGCTTTGATCAAGTGCTGAAATAAATCGATATCATAATTGTTGTGCTTGTCTTGCAATATGGCTACCAAGCGTTCTAAACCCATACCTGTATCAACAGAGGGTCTTGGAAGCGGAGTCATAGTGCCGTCTTGTGCACGGTCGTATTGCATGAAAACTAGGTTCCAGATCTCGATGTATCTATCGCCATCTTCTTCTGGTGTTCCAGGTGGCCCGCCGGCAATGTCTTCACCATGATCATAGAATATTTCACTGCAAGGTCCACAAGGACCAGTGTCACCCATTGACCAGAAATTATCTTTAGCGCCGATGCGAGACAAGCGTGCAGGGTCGACACCTATTTCTTTCACCCAAATGTCAGCGGCATCATCATCATCTTCAAATACGGTGATCCATAATTTTTCAGCAGGAAGTTGCAGTGTTTCAGTTAAGAACTCCCAAGCATATTGAATGGCTTCGCGTTTAAAATAATCACCGAAGCTGAAGTTGCCTAGCATTTCAAAGAAAGTATGATGACGAGCAGTGTAGCCGACGTTTTCTAAATCATTATGCTTGCCGCCAGCACGCACACAGCGTTGTGTCGTAACAGCTCGACTATATTTACGTACTTCTTGACCTAAAAAGAGCTCTTTAAATTGCACCATGCCTGCATTGGTGAACAGCAAAGTGGGGTCGTTAGCCGGAACCAACGGACTGCTGGCTACAACGGTATGACCTTTTTCTTGGAAAAAATCCAGAAAAAGTTGGCGGATATCTGAGCTACTTTTCATATCTAAAACTTTCATTTATTTGTTCATGAGTAAAACCACGATATTGTAAAAAACGTTGCTGTTTTGCACGCTCTTTAAAATCATCTGGGTTTTGCTCGCCAAAACGTTTGCAACGTACGGTTATAGCAAGTGTAAACCAATCAATATTTGCTTCATTGAGTGTGTCATTGATAAGCTCAACAGCCACACCACGCTCCTTTAGTTCTTGTCTGATCTTTTGGCTGCCAAATCCACGATTAGAACGATAACGTGTGTAATTCTCGGCAAACCGCTGATCACTTTGTAAATCTTGTTCGGTTAATCTAGTGATGACATTAAGTACATCATCAATTTCAAACTCTGCTTTTACTAATTTTGTAGTCAGCTCGTATACGCTATGTTCGCGTCGAGCCAGAAAATTCATCGCCCGTTCTCGCAGCGATTGTTTCCTCATAAAGCGTTATTCAGCAGCATCTTTTGCTTTGGAAGTTGCCTCAGCAGGAACATTTTCAGGTAGCATAATGGCACGAATTTTTACTTCGATTTCATCTGCCATTTCAGGGTGTTCTTTTAGATAAGTACGAACATTGTCTTTACCTTGCCCAATACGCGTGCCGCTATAACTATACCAAGCGCCTGCTTTTTCTACGATATTATTTTCAACACCCAAATCTATTAACTCACCCTCATGTGAAATACCTTCACCATAAAGAATATCAAACACTACTTGTTTGAAAGGAGGAGCTACTTTGTTTTTAACTACTTTAACGCGGGTTTCATTACCTAGAATCTCATCGCCTTTTTTGATTGCACCAATACGGCGAATATCAAGACGAACAGAAGCGTAGAATTTAAGGGCATTACCACCAGTAGTTGTTTCAGGGCTACCAAACATAACGCCAATCTTCATACGTAATTGGTTGATGAAAATAACTAATGTATTTGAACGTTTAATATTAGCTGTTAGCTTACGCAATGCTTGAGACATTAAACGTGCCTGCAAGCCCATATGGCTATCACCCATATCACCTTCAATTTCCGCTTTAGGCGTGAGTGCGGCAACAGAGTCAATAACAATTATGTCAACAGCACCAGAGCGCACTAACATATCGGTGATTTCTAAGGCTTGCTCACCCGTGTCAGGTTGTGAAACTAATAAATCGTCAATATTAACACCTAATTTGGCGGCGTAAAGTGGGTCAAGAGCATGTTCCGCATCAACAAATGCCGCGGTGCCGCCCAGTTTTTGCATTTCTGCAATGGCATGCAAAGTAAGCGTTGTTTTACCAGATGATTCAGGACCATAAATTTCAACAACACGACCGCGAGGTAGGCCGCCTATGCCCAAGGCAACGTCAAGAGCGATAGAACCTGTTGAAACAACGTCAATATCACGTGCAGCGGCAGAGTCACCTAAACGCATGACCGCACCTTTACCAAATTGTTTTTCTATTTGACCAAGTGCCGCACCGAGTGCTTTTTTCTTGTTATCGTCCATTTGTGTGAGCCTTATGTGGGATCCGAATATGTAAGAGCGCGATTATCCCATATACCCGTATTCAATGAAACTGCTGTTTACCTAGTACTCATAGTGGATGGGCTAGCAAGGCATATTATCGATGTAATATTGTCATATTGCTCGATAATATAACGCAGATAGCGCATTCAAGATGGATGCTAGAAAATGTGCAGTTTTATTGATTACGGGTATTCAGTCTCTAGCGTTTTTAATGATTCCTTTTAATGCTGCTGCGACAGCTTGTCGTCTAACTGCATCACGGTTGCCAGAAAAATGGTGAAGTTCAGCTTTAGCGGATTTCTCAGTTGCCCAAGCAAGCCAAACAGTGCCGACAGGCTTTTCATCTGTCCCGCCATCTGGTCCTGCAACTCCACTAATTGAAGCGCTGATGTTAGCATTAGCATTTTGTAATGCGCCTTGTGCCATTTCGATTACAACCTGCTCACTAACTGCGCCATATTGCTTTAATGTTTCCATATTAACACCGAGTAGGTCGTGTTTAGCTTGATTGCTATAAGTGACAAAACCACGATCAAACCAAGCTGAACTTCCTGCGAGATCAGTACAACATTTAGCTACCCACCCCCCTGTACACGATTCAGCGATCGATAGTAGCCATTTTTGTTTTAACAAGTCATGAGCAACTTGTGTTGTTAATTGTTGAAGATCATCGTCAGAAAGTATTTCCATACGCTACAATATAGCAGATGAGTGACACCCAAAACCACACACCAATGATGCAGCAATATATGCGCATCAAAGCTGAAAATCCAGATTACCTATTGTTTTATCGCATGGGTGATTTTTATGAGATGTTTTATGACGATGCCCATAACGCTGCAGAGTTACTCGATATTACACTCACCGCGCGTGGTAACAGCAATGGCAAACCAATTCCGATGGCGGGCATTCCGTATCATGCTGCTGATTCTTATCTGTCACGATTAATTAATAAAGGCGTTTCTGTTGCCATCTGTGAGCAAATTGGCGATCCCGCGACCAGCAAGGGGCCTGTAGATCGACAAGTTGTAAGGGTTATTACACCTGGTACGCTAACCGAAGAAGCTTTGCTAGATAGCCGCAATGAAAACTTATTGGTAGCAGTGCATGAGGAAAAAGGAAGCTATGGCTTAGCAGTAGCTGAATTGAGTAGTGGTCGCTTTACAATTAGTGAATTAACGTCATTATCAGATCTCGAAGCAGAGTTAGCCCGCCTGCAAGGAGCAGAAATTCTAGTAGATGAGTCACAAACTGAGCAGTTAGGTGCCTTTTCACCAACATTACGTTCACTACCTCCATGGCATTTTGATTTTGAAGGTGCAACACGCCGCTTGTGTGAGCATTTTCAAATACATGATTTAAAAGGCTTTGGCTGTGATGAGATGCTGTTGGCGATAACCGCTGCTGGCTGCTTATTAAATTACGCACAACAAACTCATCGCACTGCTTTACCTCATTTGCGACGCCTAAGTGTTGAGCAAACTAGCGATAGTATTCAATTAGATTTAGCAACACGTCGAAACCTAGAGTTAGAAACCAATTTATCTGGTGGCAAAGAAAATACTTTATTATCAATTTTAGATAAAACAGCCACAGCAATGGGCGCACGATTGCTACGTCGCTGGTTATTGCGGCCTTTACGCCAATATGAAATCCTAAAACAACGCCAACAAGCCATTCAGCAGTTTATAGATTTACAGCTTATTGAGCCCGTGCAAATCGAGCTTAAACGTTTAGGTGATATTGAACGCGTATTAGCACGTATTGCATTAAAAACAGCTAGGCCACGTGATTTTATGCATGTCAGAAATACTTTAGATGCACTGCCAGCGATGCATGATTTATTGGCAACAGTGGAGACTAACCGTTTAAAACAGCTTGATCGTGAACTAGGCCAGTTTCCAGAATTATTGAGTTTATTGAAAACAGCATTAATTGAAGAACCGCCGGTATTAATTCGTGATGGAGGTGTTATTGCCAAAGGCTATAACAGTGAACTAGATCAGTTGCGTAACATTCGAGATGATGCCAATCAGTTTTTGTTGGATTTAGAACAACGTGAGCGTGAACGTACTGGGGTAGCAACGCTAAAAGTAGGCTATAACCGTGTGCATGGCTATTTTATTGAAATTAGTCGATCACAACGCTTTGATGTGCCAATAGAATATGTGCGCCGACAAACTCTAAAAAATGCTGAGCGATATATCACCCCAGAGTTAAAAGAATTTGAAGATCAAGTGCTGAGTGCTAATGAACGTGCCTCGGCATTAGAAAAGGCATTATACGAAGAATTATTCGATAAATTAGCACCTGAATTGGCAGCATTAGAGGTATCAGCCAGTGCCTTAGCTGAATTAGATGTGTTGGCAAACTTAGCAGAGCGTGCTGAAACATTAGACTATATTGCCCCCGATTTTAGTGAACAAACAGGTATTCACATTGAAGCCGGACGCCATCCTGTAGTTGAAAATGCAACACAGCAGAATTTTACCCCCAATGATTTACAGTTTTCAGCAAAACAAAGTTTATTGTTGATTACTGGCCCCAATATGGGCGGTAAATCAACCTATATGCGACAAATAGCATTAATTGTGGTGATGGCACATATCGGTAGTTTTGTGCCTGCCACAAAGGCAGTGATTGGCCCTGTTGATCAAATATTCACTCGAATAGGTGCTTCAGATGATCTTGCATCAGGTCGCTCAACCTTTATGGTTGAAATGAGTGAAACCTCCAATATATTAAACAATGCCACTGATCAAAGTTTGATTTTGATGGATGAAATAGGGCGAGGCACCAGCACCTTTGATGGTCTATCATTAGCATGGGCGTGTGCTGAGAAGTTAGTGCGAGATATTAAAGCCTACACACTATTTGCAACACATTATTTTGAACTGACAGAGTTACCTGAACGTTATGATAATGCTGAAAACGTGCATTTAGATGCAATAGAGCATGGCGATAAAATTGTGTTTTTACATCAAGTGAAAGCCGGTGCGGCCAATCAAAGCTATGGTTTGCAAGTGGCACAGTTGGCGGGAGTGCCTAATGATGTGATTAAAGCGGCAAGACAGAAACTATCAACATTAGAAGCAGGACGAGTATCATCAGAGAATGAATCTTCACCTCAAACTGATTTGTTTGATGCTACTAATCAGGCGCGGGAAACTTCAGACGTTGAACAAGCATTGGCTAAACTGGATCTAGATGATTTATCACCTAAGCAGGCTATGGATGAATTGTATCGCTTGGTTAATTTATTGAAATAAACAATAGGGTGGGTCCTGGTTAAGTTTATGCAGAAATGCTTAAGAAATAGCAATTTTAACCACCTTCATCATTTCAAATTCAATCCCTGCTAGCAATTCACTTGAAGGGTAATAAGCAAGATCAACCCGTGCACCTTTTAGTGATTTATACAGTTTTTTACGTTTGTATTTAAAGGGTACTTCATAGCCATCAATCAAGATTGTGTTTTGGATCCAGTCTTTGCTTTCTCGTTGCACATGGGAGATTACTTTTTTCATTTTAGAATGGATGAGTTTCTCTTCTGCGATTAAGGATCTAAGTGAGGCCATATTTCCCCGTTCCGTCATTCTCGAGATCTTTTATCGGGAATCTATTGATAAATCTTGTAATACGGAGCTTCGATTGTTTTCTGCGACTGTCCATGGATCCCCGATAAAAGATCTCGGGGATGACGGGTTTGTTGTTGATCTCGGGGATGATGAGGTTGTTGTGATTGAGGATGACGGGATTTCTGCACTTGGAAATGACGGAGTTACACTCTGTGTTCTCCGTGTCTCTGTGGTGAAAGATAAAAAAGTGCCCTTGATTCATAAGGCTTGTTGGTAACGAGCATGGAGAATGGCTACGCGTTTTACATAAACTTGTGTTTCTTCATAAGGCGGAACACCATTATATTTTTGTACTGCCGCAGGGCCTGCATTGTAAGCGGCAGTTGCCAGCTTAATATTGCCGTGAAATTGTTGGAGCAATTGGGCGATATATTTAGTGCCACCAGCGATATTTTGTTGGGCATCTAATGAGTTTGTCACGCCTAATTCTTTGGCGGTGGCAGGCATTAATTGCATTAAACCTTGTGCGCCTACGCGTGATGTTGCTTGTGAGTTAAAGGCGGATTCGGCATGAATCAATGCGCGTATTAATGCTGGATCTATATTGTTTGATTTTGATTCTAAATCAATGGCTTGAGAGAATGAGTTAATGTTAAGCTTGACTTTATACCAATTGATTTTCGAATGTGGGTTACAGGCATAACATTCAAATTTCAATACATTATAGTCAGATGTGTGTGTGGGTTTTTGGTCGGTAAAGACCGAGACTTTATCACCATCTGGATAAGTGTAAATCAATGTTGTTTTGCCACTGTTATTTGCTGCGGGAATATTGCTGAATTCGACCACGCCTTCTTTATCTTGGGTACGAGCTATTTTCTCTGCAGAGAATACCAATGCAGGGAAAAGAGTGAAGATAATAATGGCTGTTAGTTTTAGCATAATGTTATAAATATCGTCCGGCTGAGGCAATAATTATAACTAGCAATCCTAATGCCAAGTTTAACAATATTAGTTTACGAATTTGATTTAGTGCTGCGCCACCTGTTGGCCAATCTTCGATAATAACGCTGTTGTTGAGTTTTTTAAACGGACCGAAGTAAACATGAAAAAAGATCAGCGTCATAACAATGCCGATTAATAACATGATATGAACATGCATTCCGATAGCTGCCATGCCACCCAATAGATAAATCATCCAAAAGCCAGAGCCTAATAGTACGATAATGCTGACGATAACCCACGGAAAGAAGCGTTTAAACACGGCTGACCAAAGCGTGAGTCTGACGGGAGGTTCAAATTGAGTTGTAGCGACAGGTCGCAGGGCTGTATAAGCGAAAAACATGCCTCCTACCCAGATAACGGCTGCTAAAATATGTAATGTGATTGCGATGATCATGTGTCTTATTCCTTTCTGTGTATAGAAATGTCAGCAATTTTTTGCTTCCACTCTGCTGGGCCTGATTGATGTACGGATTCACCTTGGCTATCTACAGCAACGGTTACCGGCATATTTTCAATATAAAATTCACGAATAGCTTCCATACCCATTTCTTCAAACGCGACAATGCGTGATGATTTAATGGCTTTAGATACTAAATAAGCTGAACCACCGACAGCAATTAAATACACCGACTTGTGATCTTGAATGGCTTTTATTGCCGCTGGGCCACGCTCAGCTTTACCAATCATGCCGAGCAAGCCTGTTTTGCTTAACATCATATCAGTATATTTATCCATTCGCGTAGCCGTTGTTGGGCCTGCGGGGCCGACGATTTCATTTCTAACAGGATCGACAGGGCCAACATAGTAAATAAAGCGGTTATTAAAATCTAAACCGTCAGGCAAAGATTCGCCATTGGCGAATAAATCAGCAATTTTCTTATGAGCTGCATCACGTCCGGTTAACAGATGGCCACTGAGTAGCAATGTGTCACCAGGTTGCCACTGCTCTATATCAGCTTGGGTGATGGTATCTAAATTTACATTACGGGTATTCTCAGATACTTGTAGGGTAATATCTGGCCAATCTGATAATGCTGGTGGCTCAAATTGAGCTGGGCCGCTGCCATCTAATATAAAATGAGTATGACGTGTAGCCGCACAGTTTGGGATCATCGCAACAGGTAACGAAGCTGCATGAGTCGGGTATTCACTAATTTTGACATCTAATACTGTTGTTAAGCCACCTAAACCCTGTGCACCAATACCCAGTTCATTAATTTTAGTATAGAGCTCAACACGTAGCTTCTCAGCTGCTGTTTCGGCACCACGTTCGATTAGATCTTGAATGTCGATGGATTCCATCAGTGATTCTTTCGCCATTAACATGGCTTTTTCAGCCGTACCGCCGACACCAATACCGATAATACCAGGTGGACACCAACCGGCACCCATCTTAGGCACAGTATCTAAAACCCAGTCAACTATATTATCGTTGGGGTTTAAGATGGTAAATTTAGCTTTGTTTTCACTACCACCGCCTTTAGCTGCGATATGTACTTCTATTTTATCGCCTAATACGATTTCAGTATTGATTACGGCGGGCGTGTTGTCTTTAGTGTTGGTGCGAGAACCTAAAGGATCGTTAACG
>NVWQ02000045.1 GCA_002733715.2 Methylophaga sp. | reverse complement strand
TGGATATCCACAAAAATCTCCTTGGTCAACATAGTAATACGATCCACATTATTAAAAGATCGTAATCATCACCCAAGGGGGTCAATTTTACTATGGTGCTATGGGGTCATTTTTGCATTGTTGCTGACAAGTATCTTGAAGTCAGTACCAGGTGGATTTAGTTTTGCAACTTCTTTAACCTGGAGTAGTGAAATCTCCTGAGCACGTAAACCTAACTTGAAACTAATTTGCATTATCGCAGTATTTTTTTCAGGGTGTCGATGTTGAATAATTGCAGCAAACAAATCATCTTGTTGTTGCTGGGTTAAAACTCTAGCTTGACCTGATTTTGCCATATAAACCTCGTAGTAGGGAATCAACAATAATCCGTAATAATGTTATTTTAACGGATTATACTAGAATCTACCATAATAATAGTCTATATAGTAAGTTTTCATAACTTGAAACAAACATACTTGAACCCATGCTGTGTCTTATTTGATATTAACGCAGGTGTGTGCTCTAGCCTCATCACGTAGCATTGGACATACCTTTACTTCCATGCCATAGCGTTAGGCTTGCTTTTGCTACTAGGTTCGTGGCATTAGCTTTGCCTTTACTACTAGAAGGCATATTTTTACTCCTGAAATAGACATGCTTTTACTCATAATCACAATAAGCCGTTTTTTTGCGCAAAAATGAAAGAAAAGGAGTTTTTCTTATTCGCATAATATATATTATGTTAAATTGCTTGCTTGAAATGTAAATACATACTTTTCCTTTGGCTAATAGTCCACGGGCGTCGTCTTTAAGTTTTTTTCAGAATTTGAAACTAATGCTCTATAACTGGGTAAAACCCCATCTATTTCTTTCAATAATAAGATATCTGTATGCTTACACATTAGAAGATGATTATTAAAATTTTAGGTTTGGAGTGGCTACACTATGACATTACATTTAGCTTGTTTGTACGGATCAATATTATTAGTTTTATGGTGAACATTTTATAAATTGTAAAACTCATCTCTGGCCGTGTAATACACGTCTTCAGAAGAGATCCTGCACGGCGTTCAAAGCAAGGATAACAATCAAGATACATTTTCATCTCGCCCCACTCTAAACTCGTAACCGAACCCAATTAACCAGATCTTCAGCATTCATTACACCAGCTTGTCGTGCTATTTCTTTGCCCTTTTTAAACAAAGCAAGTGTTGGAATGCTACGAATATTGTATTGCTGCGCTAAAACATGTTCTTGCTCTGTGTTTACTTTTGCTAGGCGAACGTGGGGTTCAAGTTCTTCTGCCACATGTTTAAATATAGGTATCATCGTTTTACATGGGCCGCACCATGGTGCCCAAAAATCAATAAGAACGGGAATATCATTTCGACTAATATGACGATCAAAAATATCATCAGTCATTTCAATAGGATGACAAGTAAACAGTGCTTCTTTACATTGGCCACACATTGGATTTTCACCTAGCCGCTGAACAGAAATGCGATTTACAGAATTACAGTGAGGGCAAACGATATGATATGAATCTGGCATGTCTTTCTCCTAATTCTAGTTAAGCTGCTATTAAATACCATGACTTTTTTCTGGTGTAATTCAGCTTGTTTATTATTGTTCATCATCATAATGAACAATAAAATAATAATCTGTCAGTTAGGTGACAGTTCAAAGTGAATAGTAAATAATCTAAATTCTGGCTAATTAGACTTTTAATCGCCTTAGCATTTTAATCTCATCCAATAGCTCAAGCGCTAATGCCGCCCCAGCCAAATTAACATCAAGATCACGTTGTAGACGCTGGACAGTCTGAAGTCTGATAACATTACTACCCGTAAATTGCCATCGGATATGACTTGTTTGAAATTCTAATGGCTCAATAATGCCATATTCAACCATGATTAAAACCTGTTCTATTGGTAGAGCACAACTATGACATAATTCAACTATGGATATTGTCTGTTCGTCAATAACAACACTCTCATCTGTCACCAATGCGATACGTCTTTTAGTCATTGCTCTTATACCCCTAACTTAATTCGTGGATTAAAATCAGCAGCTTGTTGTTGCAAGTCTTTATACAAGGTTTTTTCTTTATCCGTTAACTGTTCTGGCAGTACAATTTCAAGCGTGACATAGAAGTCCCCTGCCATTTTATTATTAGGTATTCCGAGTCCTTTAAGGCGCATACGCTTACCACTTGAACTACCAGCCGACACTTTAAGTTCAACTTTGCTTACAGGTGTTGGTACTTGTATTGTTCCTCCAAGTGCAGCCTCCCACGGAGTAATAGGTAGCACTAAAGATACATCCAGTCCGTCTACCTTGTAAATTGAATGAGGATTAAATTCTATTTCCAGATACAAATCACCGTGCTGACCATTACTGAAACTTGGACTACCCTGCCTTTGCAGCCGTATATTTTGTCCTTGCTTAACCCCTTTAGGAATTTTGACTTTCAAGGTGCGCTCTTTAAGCGTGGGTCGCCCTTCTTTGTCTAATACCATTGATCTTATAGTCAAATGTCGTGTCGCGCCATTATAAGCATCTTCAAGATCAATAAAGACTTTGGCATGGCTATCCTCGCCACGTATTTGATGAGTGCTTTGGGCGCTGTTTCCATAACTATATTGTTGCTGACCGCCACCAGTTTGGCCAAATAGATTTTCAAAAAACTCACTATAATCAGTATGATGAGATGCGTTATCTCCCCCATGAAACTCAAATCCAGCATCCCAATCAGGAGGTGGCTGAGAGCCAGCTTGGCCAGCTTTCCAATTAGCGCCTAGTTGGTCGTAAGCTGCCCGTTTTTCTGGGTTCTTTAGCACTTCATAAGCTTCACCAACTTCTTTAAACTTTTCTTCAGCATCACTTTCACTGCTCACATCGGGATGATATTTACGCGCTAACTTTCGGTAACTACGTTTAATATCATCCTGCGAAGCACTTTTGGCAACACCTAAAGTTTGGTAATAATCTTTATATTCCACTCCAAGACCTCATCTTCATTTAGCATTAAAATGAATGGCCACATCAGCCTGTTCATATTGTTCCAACTGGCTATAGGCGTGTTCCACTTCTTTATAATCCCCGTTAACTATTACCAGATAAGCACCACTATAAACTAGCGACTTATAACAATAGAGGTTTGCTTTATGAATGCCTAATTGAAGAAGATCGTTATCTAGAAAACTCAAACCGTCAGCAGCTACTTTACCTTGTTGAATAGTTTCCCCTACCAATGAAATACAATCTTCATTCACATGAGTGGTTAACAAGTTCTGAATAGCACTTTGGGCATCTGTGATCTCAATAAATACAGCTACACAACTACTTTCTTTTTTCATTGAACTATCCACCAAAACATTATGATAATAAATTAGATGAAACGGTTGTTTTATACTGTCATCTAAGTGACAGAATTGATTATTTAACCATAAATTATAGATAAGAAGAAAGTCTAAATAATTCTAACAAACTAGGTCATTCCCGCATGTTTTTAGCGGGAATCTAGTATTTAACCTCAGTTCTGGATAAAGATTTAAGCCTATGGTGAATGGAAAACGTGTAGTTTAAAGGCTTCGTTGCTAAGATCCTTCCTCCTAAGGCCGTCAGAATGACAATATTTGTATGTCATCCTGAGCCATAGTGAAGGATCTTCTATCGAAGCCATTCACTTATCAGTTATACAATTGAATTAAAAGGATAAATTATTTTTCCTTATCCAGAACTGAGGTTATTTGGAGCATAGATTCCGGCTAAAAAGCCTACCGGAATGACGGAAATCCTCTTATCCAATCTGCTTATTTATGAAAACTTCACACTTGAATCGTAGATAAGCTTTCATTATATGATTTCAAGCTGCTGTGTTACGTCATCAGCATATTGCCGAAGCTTTTCTAAATCATCGATAATAAGATGGTGGTTTTCATAGTGCAAAATGCCTTCTTTTTTCATCAATTGAAGGTGACGATTCACCACCTGTCTTACGGAGCCAATCATTTCTGCCAATACTTCATTTGATAGATCATGCAGCAAACCAACATCAATACTCGATCCAGACAGTTCATCAGGCATATCTTCCAAACAAGCATACCTCAGAATAAGACGTGCTAATCGTGTTTGAGTTTCATATAAGGCTAGGTCTGTTAGTAATGCTTCACGGCGTCGAATACAACGCCCTAAATAAGGCATATAGTTTTTATTAAATTCGGGGTGTTGTTTTATCCATTCCCGCACCTCATCAATAGGTGCCGACAGCAGCTTAAGATCATCTAGTGCAACAGGAATAATATCGTGTTGTTGGTCGTCTAATAAGGTCAATATATCGTATACATCGCCCTCTTCTAGCAATAACAGTGTTATTTGCTTGCCCGTCTGCGGATGAACTTGCATTAACTCCATCCGTCCTTCTAAGATCACATAAAATCGTTGCAAAGCAATTTTGCTGTCATGCTGTGATCCCTTATTCCAAGATTCAAAGCGGAAATGGGATAACATATCGTCGAGTAATTCCAACGATAAGCCCCGAAATAACCTTGATTGTGACAGTCTATGGCGATATGTATTGTAAAGAGGCAGGCTCTCTTTCATTAATGCTTTCCATCATTAGAATCAGGGTGAAATGCAGTATTATATACTCGTAATCATTCAAAGTGCAGAGCTTTCACTCCGCCACCACTCCCACATGTGGTTTGTGGGAGTCTTGTTTATAATCAGATCCCGGCTACAAGTCTACCGGGATGACGAAGCGGTAAAAGCTGCAAGTTGAATGATTACGGGGTAGAGCTTTGCTTTTATCATCCTCGCGAATGCGGGGGTGTAACGGGCCTCTATCGTTGACTTCCCGCTTTCGCGGGAATGATGGATTTTTGTAAAATCATAATCATTAATTTCATATTCTAAAAATATGTATGCATCTTATATGAGTTTATACTTTTAAACTCTTTTCTATTTCCAGAATATGGCGTGTAGTGCTCAATACTGTGTCGGGATTCAAACTCATTGAATCAATTCCAATTTGCACTAAATATTCTGCCATTTCTGGATAGTCTGATGGCGCTTGGCCACACAATCCTACATGTCTATTGTTACGTCGAGCGCCTTCAACAGCCATCCGAATCATGGTTTTCACACCTTTATCACGCTCATCAAAATCAAATGAAACAATTTCAGAGTCACGATCAACTCCTAAGATAAGTTGTGTTAAATCATTAGATCCTATAGAAAACCCATCGAATAGTTTTGCAAATGCATCAATTTGAATCACATTGTTGGGAATTTCACACATAACGTAGACTTCCAAGCCATTGCTGCCACGTTTTAGCCCGTGATTAGCCATGGATGCCAACACTTTTTCACCTTCACTAACGGTGCGGCAAAAAGGAATCATTAATTTGACATTAGTCAGCCCCATTACTTCACGTACACGTTTCATAGCGGCGCATTCCAATGCAAATCCTTCTCTATAAGCAGGATGTGTATACCGAGAAGCACCACGAAAACCAATCATTGGATTGCTTTCTACGGGTTCAAAATAACGGCCTCCCAGCAAAGAAGCATATTCATTGGTTTTAAAATCAGACATTCGCACAATCACCGGTTTAGGATAAAAGGCGGCCGCAATCGTAGCGACCCCTTCCGATAAGCGATGAACAAAATAGTCTGCACCTGATTCATAACCTTGAATCAATGTTTCTATTGCATCTAGATCAACTTTATCCTCAATTTTTTCTGGGTGTAATAGTGCCATTGGATGCGCTTTAATGTATTCATTAATAATGAACTCCAATCGAGCTAAACCAACGCCATCATTGGGCAGAGAACGCACGCTAAAAGCAAGATCAGGATTACCTAAATTGAGCATTATTTTTGTTTTGGGGCGTGCTAATCCCGACAAATCAGTGCGTTCTACACTAAAAGGAACCGTACCTTTATATACGCGACCTTCATCGCCTCCGGCACAAGATACGGTAATCATCTCACCTGTTTCTAAAACTTGAGTTGCTTGATCACAGCCGACTACAGCAGGAATGCCTAACTCACGCGATATAATAGCCGCATGGCAGGTGCGGCCTCCTCGATTGGTAACAATGGCCGCTGCAATTTTCATTACAGGCTCCCAGTCTGGCGTAGTGATATCAGCAACAAGCACTTCTCCTGCCTGAAACTCATGCAAATGTGCCACATCAGAAATATAACGCACATTACCTTGGCCAACTTTAGTGCCTACAGCATAACCACGAATTAAAATATCACCTTCTCCATCGAGATGATATTGTTCTAAAATTGTGCCATGTTGTTGTGATGCCACCGTTTCTGGTCGTGCTTGCACAATATAAAGCTGACCATCAAGTCCATCTTTAGCCCATTCCATATCCATCGGTTTATTGTGACCCACTTTGTCACTGTAATGCTTTTCAATGATAAGGGCATATTCTGCTAACTTAAGTGCTTCAGTATCATTTATGCAATATTTTTTTCGGTCACCATCTGCAACACGCTCATTACTGGTTGTGACTTTGCTCTGCCCAGTGGCATAGACCATCCTGATATGTTTATTGCCTAACTGTCGCCGAATAACGGCACGGTAACCTTGTTTAAATGTAGGCTTATGCACATAAAATTCATCTGGCTCTACATTGCCCTGTACTACGTTCTCTCCTAAACCATAAGCACCCGTGATAAAAACGACATCTTCGAATCCTGTTTCAGTATCAATTGAAAACATAACACCACTAGAAGCAATATCGGATCGCACCATTTTCATGATGCCAATTGATAGGGAAACATCGAAATGATCGAAATCTTGATCAACCCGATAATGAATAGCACGATCAGTAAATAAACTAGCAAAACAACGTCGACATGCTTCAAGCAAAGAAGCATCACCACTGATGTTAAGATAGGTATCTTGCTGACCAGCAAAAGAAGCTGTTGGCAGATCTTCAGCGGTTGCAGAAGATCGTACTGCCAACGTCAATTCCTCACCATATTGATCTTTTAACTTTGCGTATGCGCTCAATATTGCAGATTGTAATTTATCTGGTAGACCGGCTGCATAAACAATTTCACGTGCTTGTGCTCCTCGCTTTGCTAAATCGCTCATATTTTCAGGATCTAAATCATCAAGAACAGCATGAAGGTCATCCCATGCACCGGCCTTGTCCAGCATGTCTCTATACGCATATGCGGTGGTAGCAAAACCATTCGGAATTAGAATTCCTTGTGGGGTAAGTTGCTGATACATTTCCCCTAATGATGCATTTTTACCCCCAACCACTGGCACATCTTCAATTCCCAGCTCATCAAACCAACGAATTAAGCTATTATCTTTATTGTTTGTCATAATTTCTCAATCTAATCAAAGGGTATAACTATCATTAAGTGACGGCATAATAACGTCAGTATTTTCAAGTTTGTCAGCAAAAACTTTCATACTCTTTTCTTCACCATGTACTAAAAATGTTCTTTTGGGCTTGCCGGTTTTACTATGCCATGACAGCAATTCAGCCTGATCAGCATGAGCTGAGAACCCCCCAATAGTATGAATGCTAGCGCGTACACGTATTTCTTCACCATATAAACTAACCCACTCAGCACCATCAACAATTTTTCTCGCCAAAGTTCCTTGTGCAGCAAAACCTACAAAAATGATACTATTTAGCCTATTCCATAGATTATGTTTCAGATGATGACGTATACGGCCGCCGGTACACATACCTGATCCCGCCATAATAACAGCGCCACCACTAATTTGATTGATGGCCATAGATTCAGCTGTTTCACGAGTAAAATGTAATCTTGGAAGACGAAAAGGGTCATTATCTATAGAAACATTAAGTGTTTCAGAATCGTAGCATTCAGGATGGCGTTCAAATATTTGCGTAGCAGAAATCGCCATTGGTGAATCTAAAAACACATTGATATTACGTTCTATCTCCTTATTTTCAACTCCTTCCCGTAAGTAATATAATAATTCCTGTGCACGCTCTAATGCAAAAGTAGGAATAATGATATTGCCACCACGATTCAGCGTAGTGTTGATTACGTCATATAGCTCTTCAATAGAAGGCAAAAGCTGTTTGTGAAGACGGTCGCCATACGTTGTTTCCATTACCACGGTATCGACTTCTGGAGGTATGGCCGGATCTCGTAATATTGCTCGGCCGCCATAACCCAGATCACCAGAAAACAAAATTCGATGGTGTTTGCCCTCTTCTTCTAACTCTAACAATATACAAGCAGAACCTAGAATATGCCCAGCATCAATAAAGGTAGCTGTAATACCCTGTTCTAGCTGCAAAGGCGTATTATATTGTGCTCTTCGCACAAAAAATTCTAAACTATTTAATGCATCTAACGTGGTGTATAAAGGGTCAATATGATATTTATTTTTATTGCTATGTCGCTTTGCTCTTCGTGCCTGATAACGGGCTTCACCTTCTTGCAAACCTGCAGAATCTAACAAGATTAACCGAGTTAACTCAACGGATGCCGCTGTGGTAATGATTTCACCGGTAAAGCCCCGTTTTACAAGTAATGGTATACGACCACAATGATCGAGATGAGCATGTGTCAGTAACAGAATATCGATAGTTGTTGGAGCAAAACCAAAGGGTTCATAGTTTTCCTCAGTAAGTGCATGGCCTCCTTGATATAAGCCACAATCTATCAGTATACGTTTACCTGCGCATTCGATTAAATGACAAGAACCCGTTACATTCTGAGCGGATCCATGGAATGAAATCTTCATATTAATGTTATCCTTATCTATATAACTTAATGTCTTTTATTATATTAAAATAGGTAGCGTCATAACGGGATCGGCACCCGCCCACTTTATATGTCTTTCGTATTGTTCAACTTGATCTCGGGCACAATGCAGAATCACAATATAATGCCCTTGTTCAATACTGTCGTGAATGGTAGCAAGCTCTTCCTTAGGGATCCCCATTTCATGTAATGCACTGGCCAATTCAGTTACTACAGCAGCACCCGCCATTGCCCCTCCTCCCAGCGTTGCGCCGGCAATAGTGATACCTAAAGCTTCTACAATAGGCCCGGCGGCGAATACTGCTCCCATTCCTGGCAGCACAAATAAACCAGAGATCCCCGTCAGCAATCCCCATAGTCCTCCCCAAAAAAGGCCATGTTTACCCCATACTTTTACGCGTTCTTCAGTGCTCGAATACGATAATCCAAGCATATCATCACCCGGTCCGCTTGCTTTATGGAGTAATGAAATCCTGTCGGCAGGAAAATCCTCTTCAATTAGTTTTTCCACTGCACTAGTAGCTCTATTCTCACCATCAAAAATTCCTACCACCAATACTAGTCGTGCAGGAAAGTTTTTATTTTTATCACCACTCATTAAATATTACCTAATAATGTTTATACTATTTTAATCATATAGGAGTATTTTATTGCCCTTCTGTCATCTAAGTGACAGTCTGCCTTTTTTTATTAACGTTAGACTAGGCCATAGAAAATTCAAAATATACATGCCAAAGATACGAGTGATGAATTATGAGTCAATTAAATAAAAAAGCGTGGCACCATATTAATCAGAATGATGTTTTGGCACATTTTAAAACATCATCAACTTCCGGTTTAGACCCATTATCGCTAACAGAACGTCAGCAAAAATATGGACTAAATCTATTGCCAGAGGGGAAAACACGTAGTGCTTTACAGCGCTTTTTGTACCAATTTCACAATGTATTAATCTATGTGTTGATTTTGGCATCTGTGGTCACAGCCTTATTGGGACATTGGGTCGATACCGGTGTGATCTTAGGTGTCGTATTCATTAATTCTTTCATTGGCTTTATTCAAGAAGGCAAGGCTGAAAATGCATTGCGTGCAATCAAACAAATGCTGTCATCCAAAGCGATAGTCATCCGTGATGGGCAACAGCTAACAGTGACTGCAGAAACATTAGTCCCTGGTGATATTGTATTATTACAATCAGGTGATAAAGTACCTGCCGATCTGCGATTATTTCGAGTTAAGGGACTGCAAATTCAAGAATCAGCACTCACCGGTGAGTCAGTACCAATAGAAAAAAACACTGACTCTGTTGCAGAAAAAACAGTCATCGGCGACCATCTTTGCATGGCTTATTCAGGGACATTTGTAACACACGGTCAAGGAGCAGGCGTCGTCATTGCGACAGGTTCCCATACAGCTTTAGGGCATATCAGTGCATTGGTTGCCGATGTTGAAGGAGTAACAACTCCCCTACTAAGACAAATGGCACAATTTAGCCGTTGGTTAACACTGGCAATCTTAGTGATTGCGGTGGTGAATTTTGCCTTTGGTTACCTAGTTCGAGGTTATGGTGTAGCTGATATGTTTTTAGCATCAGTCAGTTTAGCGGTTGCAGCAATACCTGAAGGTCTGCCAGCTATTATGACAATTACCTTAGCGATTGGTGTTCAACGAATGGCACGTCGAAATGCCATTATCCGCCGCTTGCCAGCAGTAGAAACACTAGGAGCAGTATCTGTAATTTGTTCAGATAAAACAGGTACCCTAACCCGTAATGAAATGACTGTTCGAACTGTTGTTACGACCGGAAGACAATTTGAATTTGCAGGTACAGGCTATGATCCACATGGTGCCATCACGCTGGAAAACGAGGCGATCTCAACAGAAACTCATCCTCAATTAATGGCTACACTAGAAGCCGCAGTCCTGTGTAATGATGCATCGTTAGAACAGCACGACACTGGTTGGAAAGTTCACGGGGACCCAATGGAAGGTGCTCTTTTAGTAGCAGGATTAAAATACGGAATTTCCGCTGAGTTAATTAGAAAGCGTTTACCACGAACAGATATTATTCCGTTTGAATCTGAACATAGATTTATGGCGACACTCCATCATAGTCATAGTGATAAAGCCTTTATATTCCTAAAAGGTGCGCCAGAGCATGTAATAGAAATGTGCAGTCAGCAACGTACTACTGAAGGTGAAGAGCCACTCGATAAAGTGCATTGGCTAGAACAAATTGAAGTGATGGCAAGTAAGGGTCAGCGAATATTAGCTATTGCTACTCAGACTGTGCGCCATGATCAACGAACATTGAATTTTGAAGATTTGAATAACGGTTTAACCTTGTTAGGACTATTGGGCCTAATTGATCCACCTCGTGAAGAGGCAATATCATCAGTGGCAACCTGCAAAATGGCAGGTATTCGAGTGAAAATGATTACCGGTGATCATGGTGCAACAGCGCTTGCAATTGCACGACAACTCAAGCTAATCAATACAAAAGAAGTCATCACTGGTCAAGATTTAGAACAAATGAATGATGCTCAATTACAACAACGGGTACAAGCAGTAGATGTGTATGCACGGGTGAGTCCCGAGCACAAGTTAAGGCTGGTAGAATTACTGCAAAAACAAGGTCTTATCGTGGCAATGACAGGTGATGGAGTAAATGATGCACCGGCGTTGAAGCGTGCAGATGTAGGTACTGCCATGGGACAAAATGGTACCGAAGCAGCGAAGGAAGCAGCCGAAATGGTATTGATTGATGACAACTTTGCCTCCATCATTCATGCCGCAGAAGAAGGTAGAACAGTATACGACAACCTTAAAAAAGCCATTTTATTTATTTTGCCGACCAATGGTGGCGAAGCATTGATTATTCTCGCGGCCATTATATTTGGTTTTCAACATCTACCTCTCACGCCAGTACAAATCTTATGGGTTAATCTGATCACAGCAGTGACTTTGGCCTTAACGCTAGCATTTGAACCACCAGAAAAAAATGTGATGAAACGTCCTCCTCGTGATGCAGCCGCCCCGATACTGTCACAGTTTCTAATTTGGCGTGTTTTATTTGTTTCAGTGATTTTGATGGTGGGTACTATGGGGCTGTTTCTGTGGGAGACAGCTCAAGGTGCCAACATTTATTATGCACGCACGGTCGCGGTCAACACTTTGGTCATGTTTGAGATTTTTTATCTATTTAATTCGCGATACATTACCGATTCAGTACTGAACTGGGAGGGGTTTACTGGCAATCGTTTTGTGCTAGTGGCCATTGCAATATTGCTTGTTTTCCAAATGGGTTTTACTTACCTGTCCCCTATGCAAACATTATTCGGAACGGCATCTATTAGTGTTGATGCTTGGATACGTATCACTGTGGTTAGCTCATCAGTACTGTTTTTAGTGGAGTTTGAAAAATGGCTGGTGCGGTTACGGACACGACGTAGACCTATTCAATAAGACTATTTTCTACGGCTCGTTAAATCATTTCTAAGTTGCTTTAGCTTTTTCTTATAGTCTTCAGCATGTCCATAATCGGCAAATTCAGCCACTCGGTGGTGATGGCCTAAGCTACGACGAGCATGTTTAATAGGACACCAATATTGCTCAGTGCGAGCAATAATTTCACGGGCATATTCTATTAGGCCATTACCGTAACCACAATACATACAATTCATTTTCTCGATAACGTTCAAATAGCTTAAATGCTGACGATCGATCACAATGTAGTCTGCACGACACACACGATCTATTCCAAACACTCTAAAGCAGATATGCTGATAAATCGTAATGACAATATCAAGCAGTAACAGTGGAACAGAAACGCTATAAATGACTGGTGAAATCAAGATGTGCCCTATCTTAGCTCCACGTATATATTTCCATAAACCAGTACGATATTGCAGCTGTAAATCGCGAATACCCTCTTCAAAGATAACTTTTCCTTTTTCAAGATTATAGTGAAATTGACGTTGCTTCTCAGCAAATAGTCGGTCAAATTCATCTTCAATTTGGGAGTGCAAACTCTGTATATTTTCAATAATTTCATCGAACGTACTTTGTGGCATAGTGTGCTCCCGAGACTGTTATTTGTATATTAAACCACTCTGTTACTGAGCATGCTATATTTTATAGTCCACAAATGTCACTCAAGTGACAGTTAGTTTCTTATCGAATACTTATACTTGTCTCATAATTTATTCCCAACAATATGGAGATAGCTATCATGTTTCAAGCAATACCAGTACAGGAAGATAATATTTTTGCATTCAAAGTTATGGGGAAATTAACGGATGAAGATTATCAGAAGTTTTTACCAGAATTAACAAGTTTAATAGAACAAAACGGCCCTATTTCATTGCTAATTGAACTCGAGAATTTTCACGGATGGGATGCAAAAGCCGCATGGGATGATTTTGAGTTTGGCAAACAGCATGATCAAGACTTTTTACGAATCGCCATCGTAACTGAAAATAATTGGCAAAAATGGCTATCAAAAATATCAGGTGCATTCAGCAATACATTTTTTGAAATGAAAGTTAAAACTTTTGTGCGTGATGATTTTCAGAATGCATGGGATTGGTTACGAGAAGGCAATCAAGATGATGAGATCACTATTGCTGAACAAAAAACAGTAATGAAATCCTATAGCAATATTTCGGTTGCAGTGGATTTTTCTCCACACTCAGAGTTAGTGCTGGAACGTGCAGTAGAATTAGCACGTCACTACAATGCCAATCTATCTCTAGTTCATGCGATTGAACACTTTACACATATGCATTCTGAGTATGATTCAGTTATGTCTAGCTATGATGATGCAGAAATGGATCAACAACTCTATGAAAACTCAGTGGCTGATCTGGATAAAATTGCCAATAGCTTAGACTATCAGAATATTCGACATGAAGTACTTTGGGGGAGCCCTAAATCAACGATATTGACATATGCTGCGGCACAAAATGTAGACTTAATTGTGGTGGGTTCACATGGTCGACATGGTTTTGCACGGTTATTAGGCTCGACCTCTCACGCTATTGTTCAGAATGCAAAATGTGATGTGATTGTTGTCAAGCTTGCAACCTGAGTAAATATAATTTATGAGCCAGAATTTAACTGGTTTACCGCCGTTAAAACTACGCCGTATTGGCATAGACACGTATAAAGAAAATGTGGCTTATTTACATCGAGACTGCCCGATCTATCGAACTGAGGGCTTCCAATCTCTCAATAAAATTGAAATCCACAAAATAGCTAATGGCGTCCCCATTATCGCAGTACTCAATATTGTTGATGATGATGACACTATCACAGCGCCTAACCAATTAGGATTGAGTGAACAAGTTTTTCGACAACTTGATTTGCCCGGTGGAACGGATGTATTTATTGGTCATGCAACCCCTCCTTCATCCCTCAAGTCTGTCCATCTTAAGATAGCTGGTGAACGCCTTAACTATGATAACTATCTAAAGATTATTCAGGATATTGTTAACAACCGGTATTCAAAAATAGAAATTGCAGCCTTTCTGGTGGGTTGTGCTGAATCTGGTATGGAGCGAGAAGAAATATTAAGCCTTACCCGAGCGATGGTTAATACTGGAAAACACTTTGACTGGGGGGAGCATCTTGTCCCTGATAAACACTGTATTGGTGGTATCCCCGGTAACCGCACAACAATGATAATAGTTCCCATTGTTGCCGCTCATGGCATGTTAATGCCCAAAACATCGAGCCGTGCAATCACTTCTCCTGCGGGTACAGCCGACACAATGGAAGTATTAGCCAATGTAGACCATTCTCAAGAAACACTACGTAAAATAGTCCAAAAAGAACGTGCTGTAATAGTCTGAGGAGGCACAGCAAAATTAGCACCTGCTGATGATATTCTGATTGCTGTAGAGCGCCCTCTTTCTATGGATTCCATAGGTCAAATGGTCGCATCCATACTCGCTAAAAAAGTGGCCGCAGGTGCGACTCATTTATTAATTGATATCCCAGTAGGAGAAACTGCAAAAATACGCAATTCATCCGACGGCCTAAAGTTACGCAAAATATTTGAATATGTAGGCGACAAGATGGGGCTACATATTGAGGTGGTTCTAACCGATGGTAGCCAGCCTATTGGCCGCGGCATTGGCCCTATTCTAGAGACTATAGATATCATGAAAGTGCTAGAAAATGATCCAGAAGCACCTCATGATTTACGTGAAAAAGTATTACAACTTGCAGGTAGAATTATAGAATTTGACCTCGATGTTCGTGGTGGGCAAGGTTATGCTATTGCCCGTGACATCCTCGAATATGGCAGAGCATTAGCAAAAATGAATGCCATTATCGATGTAACCTAGAACGCCCTAAACTAGGGATATTACAACATGATGTTATCGCTTTTAGATCGGGCATTGTTGAAACAATTGATAACTTCAAAATAGCGACTATTGCTCGTCTTGCCGGTTCACCCATGGATAAAGGTGCCGGCGTTTATTTACATAAAAAAGTAGGTGATAAAGTAAAAAAAGGTGAGCCCTTATTCACTATTTATGCTCAATTTAAAGCGGACTTTAATTTTGCGATAGTAGCATCAGATAAAGAAGCCTCATATAAAATCAAGGCAGAAAGTTCTTATATATAGTAAGGAATTTTACTAGGCCTTTTAGATTTTAGCCATAAAGCTAAATCCTAAAAGTGGCACTCGTTAGATGATGATAAAACCATCTTACTAAGATGGCTTTATCATTAGTAACTCTTTATTCGTACCTTATATGTAATGGCTCCCATCATAAAATAGCTACGCCATACAAAGTCTATGGCTGAAAAACAACTAACTTATGATGAGGTACTTACAATGAAAAATATATTCAATAAAATATTACAAATTTTACTACTATCCGTTTTCACAATGAGTTTTAGCTATGCTGATGCACCTGTTAGTGGCAAATTTAGCACTGCATTGGTTTCACAAAATGTGTTACCGATTGATGATAGAGGTCATATTTTAAGGCTTGCAGAGGCAGCAGGAATCAACAAAGGTGGTTTTCTAGATGGCTGGACGGCTAATAACAAAGAAATTGATGATCTGATTCAAGGTAATGGTACTCAAAGCGGGCATTTGGTTTTTAGCCGTGACAAGGAAAATGTGACCGTTAAATGGCAAGGTTCAATCACTACAGTAATGGGTGAAAATAAACAGCCTATGACATCGTTTAATGGCAACTGGTCATTCACAGGTGGAACAGGATCTAATTCGGGTATTCAAGGTGGCGGAACCTATAAGGGATACTTCACTTCTGAAACGGAGTATACCGTTGAGTGGAAAGGATTTCGTAAATAATAATGTTGAGCTTGGGTAGTGATGCGCTACGCTAGTGCACACTACCCGCTTCTCAACTATCAATCCATAGCTTTAACATACAGATCTTTTGTAATCTTTGATGGCTCAATACCTAGCTTTTTATTAAGCACTTGAAAGCATTGACGATATGTTTTAACTGCCTCCCCCGCTCTTTCCATATGAATATAGCAATACATTAATCGTTGATAAAATTGTTCTGTAACATCGTCTATTTCTAAGCCTTGCTGATACAATTCACACGCCTGATGCCATTCGTTATCTTGCTCTAATTGATGCCCTTTTTGTTTGATCAGTTTTATATATTGTTGATGCAACTTATCTCGCAGCGTTAGGCTCCAGTATAAGTCAGTTTCGCCCGCTAGAAATAAGCCTTTATAGAGTGCGATACTTTTATCTAGTAACGTGCTGTTTGTGTCAATTTGCTTGCTATCACATTGCTTATCGAATTCCCAAGCATCTACCCATACTTTATTTTTATTGAGTGATAAACGACCGTCTTTCAATTCAATGATGTCTTCACCTACTATTTTACGTAAGCGATGTAATGTGGTGGCGATCGATTGATGGCCAGCATCGCCGTCTGATTCAGGCCAAATCATTTCTACGACTTTGCTTTCTGGAATATTGTCGCCACCAAGAGCAATAAGTACTTTAATAATTTCTAATGGTTTCTTTTGTGCTTTTCGACTGGTTGGAATTAGCTCATTATCTTTAATTATTTCAAAGCCTTTTCCTAAACAGCTTATTTTTACTGGCCAAGGCCAATTCTCTATGCCCGAGGCCTCTTCTGGTAACGTTAAGCCTAGTTTTTGTATCACCATTTGAATATAGTCAACTTCAATATTAGCGTGAAGTGCTTCTACGCAAAGTTGTGCCATTTCTTTATTAGATACAAATGATGTTTTTATATACGCGCGTTCCCGCCCAATAATCAGTGCTTTTTCAAGTAGCTCTATACCTAGTTGATACTTTTTTTGTGCAAAACTAAATTTTGCTTCTAATAATAATGCACTGTAAATAAGTAAAACTGCATTTATTTCTTCTGCAATATTCCGTCCCATTGCTATCATGTTACTACTGGCGTCATATTCACCTAAGCTAAAATAGATATCAGATAGTCCGAGGCAATGTAGCAAGTGAAAATAAGGCATTCCTGCTGTTTCGGCAATTTTAACGGATAACTCCCCATGATATTTAGCATTGCCTAAATCACCTTGTAAGAAGTAATACCATGACTGGACGTAATGATAGCGTGAACCTTGAGCACCAAGATCGGTAATGTCGAGTTGATCAATATAATGTTTAGCCAGCGGTAACTTTTCTTCCGTGAGCGCCACTGATGCGCCTAGCACTAATAATTGATGATCCTCATGGTGAAACCCTGTTTTTTTCCCTACTTCTAAGCCTTTTTCGATATGATCATAGGCCAAGTCGAACTGACCTCTTCTCCAAAACAACAGGTTGTTGGCAATATGAAACCAGAGGATAGATTGAGAAAGTGATTCTTCTTTATCAACTAGCGACCATGTTTGATTTATCAAATTTTCTGCCTGCATCGGTTCACCAGAAATCATAAGTAGTTGATAAACCATAATGCTGTTTAACCAAATCGTATACTCGTTTCTTTTTTCTGAACTAGCCACAGTAGCTAAGGCTCGCTCTTGCCAATAATAAAAGCTCTTATTCTGGGGCTGCCGCCACCATAGTGCCATTAACATATTAATCGCCACTTCCAACTCAATTTCATCAGATGGAAAAGTAGGATATTTTTGTCTCAATATCTCTAAGCGATCAAACCAAAAATCTAATCTAGTAGCATCGCCCATATGATCCATACGAAGAGAATCAAGTGCCCCAGCCCACGATAAATAAATACCGGTTACATCGTTTCTATCTTTAAATAGTTGATGTGTTTTTTCGAATAATGGAAAGCTAGCAAGAGGAGAATATGCCTTGGTTGTAAGAGCTAACCAATATATCAACCAAGGGTCATCATGTATTCTTGGCTCTGGTATTTGCGTTAACCACTCTTGCAAAATGAAATTTCGCCCTTGAACTATCAAGCTTTTAGCCGTTTTCTTGATCACTGTTGCAACTTTATCCCAATCTTCCAGTTGAGAATAAAGCTTAATTGCTGATTCTATTTGATTATTTTTTTCTAACAACTCAGCAGCATTCCATTTTGTTACTTTTAGCTCAATATCCCCCATTAATTGTTCAGATTTTTTTAATAAAAATTCTTTAAATAAAGGATGATATTCATAACTTTTCTCTTTGTTACCGTGTTGATAGGTAAAAAAGTTTTTAGCAACTAAACTATCAAGAATTGATGCCGCAGATTGAATGCCCGAGATCTGAATGGCCATTTCAATGGTCATTTTAGGAAATAATGCCGTTTTGATTAACAAATGCTGAGTTTCATCATCTGCAACATCAAAAACCTCACCAACAAAATAATCAAATAATAATTTGGGATTAAATTCTGACAATTGTTTTTGTTGGAAAACCTCTTCGTTATCTTGCTCAAGTAACAAAGCTAAGCCTGCAATCCATCCTTGTGTGAGCGCCATTGCTGAAGGTATGTGCTCTTGAGAAAGTCCTTTTAATGTAAAAAACTCCTCCATTTCATCATCCGTTAATTTAAGCTGGTCCCACTCTAAAATAGATAGGTGATTATTAGCTCGTAATCGAGAAAACTCCGAAGGTGGCAGACTACGGCTTATAACAATTATAGCGCCGTTATCTGGCAATTCTTCATGAGCAATGACAATAAGTTTATGCAAATCAGAATCGGAAGATACATCTTGATAATTATCAAATACAAAGGTAAATTTCGAGGAGAAACGGGCAAATACAGTACGAAAGAAGTTACGTGTAAAAACGGCAAGCCCTTCTCTATATTCAGGTGTAAAAATGGGGATTTTATCTTTTTTACGAGGTGTCGACTTTTTAACGGCTTGTCCTAGATAATAAAAGAATGTTGCTAGTTCACTATCACCTTCATCCACCTTTAACCAGACAGTTTTTTCATTTTTTAATTCAAGATAATTGCATATTAATGCAGTTTTACCAGCACCAGGTGGACTTGAAATCCAAGTACCTGGATGCATAGTAGATTCATCTAATTTTTTATTTAATCTATGACGAGGGTACATCCCCGAAATTTTGGGACGAGAAATTTTTGCAGCATTAGTTGCAATCTGAACCGTCATAATTTAGCTGTCTCTTTATCTTAGACGAATATTTTTACACTACTTTAGTATAGTAGTTTAAAAAAAATTCTGCTAGCTAGCTAAATTGCTGCTACAAATAGTTAACCCTGCATAACGGTAAAGATAACCCCTGGTAATTTAGTCCAACTAGGATTGTTTTCTAAGTGCATCAGTTTAGGCATTATCTTATGCGCCACTCTATTACTGGAATGCCATGGCGGTTTTGGGAAAGCAACTAATGGAAAGCGTAACACTGCTTTTTCAATACCTTCTAACATTAGCGTGTTGTGCACCCAACCCTGACCACTCTGAATATTAGTTTTCTCAGAACCCGGATGAGCTCCCCATGGCGCAACCCCTGAAATGAATTCAATTCCGTTGAAACCATTAATAGTCACTACGCCATAATTCAATTTAGTAATAGCTCGTTCAATGGCTTTCCTAATATTAGGATCTTTCATTGAAGCAGGATGAATAATAAAATTTGCAGTTAGACTTCCCCAAAGTTTATTGTTTACAAAATCAACAGCGCGCTCAAGAAATTCTATCGTATCTTTTGTATTAATCATTGTTTCAGCCAAAACTGAACAAAATGGTTCATTTTTGTAAATAGCTTCATCTGAGCTAGGCGAAAGGCTTTTAATCAAAGCCCAAGGCAAATGACCATCATTTTCTTTACCCATAATAGCGAGATCTACATGGCCTTTTGTTAGTGAATCCCAGCGATCTTTTGCCCCAGGATAATATGCTTTCCTCGTTGGGATATCTGAAAGAGTTTGTTCTAGTTTTTTCAAGAACAAACTTCGCTGTTGCCATCCTTCTGCCGTAACCAATGATACCGGGGTACAACAATTATATGATGCATTCAGAGTAAAAGCAGAGGCTATATCTTCAGCCTGAAATGCAAGTTCTTTATCAGTATATGGCCCTGGAACAATAATAACAGGGGTCACATTACCAAGCTCCGACGTGATTTCTTTTTTCAATACAGGTTTTTTCTGTACCATACGTTCATCACGATCTTTACCTTCGGGTCCCCAAACAATAGCGTTATATGTTTTATCTGATCCTGTTATATGAATTTCATCCACTAAATCATGATCAATGAGATATTGGCTTTCCTCTATATTTCCGTAAACAACCGCTAAAAAGTTATCTGCAATAGCCTTAGAAAATGCTTTCTCAATAAAAGCCCCAATGTAGGCATTAACCGGGTTCATTTTCAGAATGCAGACTTTACCTTCATTGAACATTTTGGTTAAGACATCCATTATTGGGATCATTGATATATTTCCTGCACCAAGCACTAATACAACCCGCCCGTTATGTTCGGGCTTCTTATAAAATCGAGCACGATCAGATTCGAGTTTATTTTGAGTAACATTTGGAAGCATGTGCACATCAATAGTGACATCTTTATACAAGATCCCATCGATAGTGCTGGCAGGAAAAACATTGACTGAAAGGCGATGATCAATAGTTAGGCTTACCTTGCCAATATTTGTATTACCTGTACTTTTTAATGCTTGTAATGACTCTTGAAGTAACCTTAAGTGTCGAACTACAAATACCGGGCCTAAGGCCCATGCTTCAGATTCTGAAGGTGTCCCAATTTGCAAACCTTTGACTATGCATTCAGCCTGTACCATTGATTCAGCAACATCAACAAAGCCTTTTTTAATATCTTCTAGCAAAGAGATTCGTTGATCTAAAGTTAATTCAGAGAACAACCTTGCATTATGATGAACGCCTTGTAACTTTTGATTTAGCAATCCATTAGAAGTGATTATGGATGCTTCTTTATTAGATTCATTCTCATATTCTGAGAATGGTTTTATTTTTAATGATGCCTTATTCATAACGCTACCCCATACAATTGTTTCGTTATAGATTATCAATTATAAGGTTACATATAAGTTACAAATTAAAATATACCTATTATTAGGGGTTAATATTCAAGCGGTGGTTTAATCGCTAAAGGGGCTCAGTTTTAGAGATAAAAAAACTTTGGTTATTTTACTATAAATAGCCATCTAACATTATTTTTGCCCATTCTGGCACTTGTTCTATTTTATATAGAAGCTGCCCGTTCTGTATTTGTGCAATTTGTTGAAATGGATTGTCTAACTTTGAGTTATCCAAAAAATAACAGGTGTCACATAAAGGCAGGGCTTTTTTAATATTTTGTAATACTCTGGGGATCCGAGTGCTTACTTTGTTTTCAGGAACATTATGCCCTCCTTCACTTACCCGCTGAGCAACACGTGCTTGGTTGAGTGAAACAGTATTTAAATGAATAAAAACCAATATAACTTCATATTCCATCGCTTTTGCTTGTGCGATAAAATCGATTTTTGATGGGTGTGAAAAAACAGTTTCAAAACAGAAGGATCGCCCTTCTGCTAATAATGTCATTCGTATTTTCTCGGCAATTTTTGCCGCATCATAACTGTGTGTTTCAGGCTGTTCGGGGTAAAGTTGTTTAGCAAGAAGATCTGCATTAACAAACGGCAAGCCTAGTGGTTTGAGTCGAATATTATAAAATGTACTCTTTCCTGCTCCATTGCCCCCAGCTAGTAGCCAAAGTTGTTTATTTTTCAATAAACTCACCTTGTGTAAATTGCCCTATCGTTATCGTGCCATTTTTATCTATTTTCTCTAAATAGCTTGGATATTTAGCCGATGCCTGATAACGATCAGCACTGTGTGTCACTCTACTTGATAGCTTGCTTGCTTTTCGGTCATCCTCAAGTGCTTGAAAAACAGCTTCATGGCTAATAGGCGCACTATAAACAGGCTCAGTTTTTATCACCGTTAATCCTGATGCTACTGATAGCAACACATCAGGATCTAAGTGATGTGAGACACTTCGCCCCAAATCAGCCCAATATTCAATTTGTTCCGCTGTGCTGCGGTGAAACCGCTTTGCTGTTGATTCGGCCACTTGCATTAATTCTGCTTGTAAGCGGATAGGTGATGCTGATTTTGCCATTTTTAAACCTCACTTTATACCTTCGACGGTTTTAATTGTAGCAGATCGCTACAATTAAAACCAAGGCACCGTTGCAGTTTTACTAAGACCAAACGAATCAAATTCACCTAAAACGGGTTGCTCAAGAAATTCGCCGAAGTGAATATACCGTCGGACCATTAGATGTGATTTGCAGATAGACCCTAGTCGGTTACACTCTCAAAACCATTGTGCCTCTGGTCAACCATGTTGTGATTTTCAGGGGGCTTTTTATTATCTGTAATAAATTGCTTCTATTCTGCCGATAACACCAATAAAATTTAATCTATTTTGTTAAGCTTCAACCTGTTATTTCGATCTCGGCTTTGGGTAATTCTCTCATTGCCTGTGGCAATGTGTTTTGTTTTTGCCAGTCGGTCATAGAGCAGTACATTCACTGTTGCAGCTAGGTTCATGCAGCCAATTGTAGGAATGTAAATAACGGCATCTGCTTTATCAATGATTTCTTGTTCGATAGAGCCATCTTCTGGCCCAAAAATGTAAAAAGCATTGTCGGGGTGTTGATATTCAGGCAATGGAATAGCATTTATAACTAATTCAACACAAACAATAGTCACGCCCTTTTCTACCGCATCTAAAAGACAGTTTGTAGCTGTCACCGAAACGCTATTACTTACCTTTCGGCTTAAATCAACCGTTCGTCCTTGATTATGGAGAGCTCGCTTATAACGTGTGCCGGTATAAAATATCTTGTCGACTTGGTAATTGCCCGCAGCACGCATAATCGAACTTACATTATCTGGGCTTTTAGGATTAATTAAACCTATATTTACATTTGATGATGTCATGCACTTATCTAAAGTGCACCGGATGACTGCAACAGCGTATGAATACTTTCTGCCATTAATGCATAGCCTTTTGCATTAGGGTGTATATGGTCTGATTTTAGCTTTGGATTGCGTTCTATTTTTGGCAAGATGCTAAGTTCTGCTGGGATAGTATGTTGTTTTGCTAATTCTGGATAAAGTTCTGGTACATTGAGCATTAAACTAAAGTTAGGCACACCCACTAGAATAACTTCTGCCCCACTGCTCTGGATTAACCTGATCATTTGATCTAGGTTTTCTTTTAACTGTTCTTTTCCTAATTTCCGAATTAAGTCGTTGCCACCATGACATAGAATAACAAGATCGGGCTTTATTTCTGGCAGCACATCGGCAAGTCGCTCTAGCCCTAGTGCGCTTATCTCACCCGGAATACCTTTATTGACAACGGTTAAGCCCGTTAGCTCAGCTAATACGGCGGGGTAGCTTTGGGTTGTAATATTTGCTCCGCTACCATAGGTTATGCTGTCACCAAAAGCTAAAATAATTGCATCATCGTTGAGCGGTGTAAATTGGACGTGCTCATCTGAGCAAGCACTCAATTGGACTATTAGAAATAACAGTATAGTAAATTTTGTTAGATAAGATTTCATTGTGTCGTTGGAAATAAACAATGAAAATTATCTGACGTCGCTTGAGCAATATTTTCTACCGTATCGCCTCTTAATTCTGCTAAAAATTCAGCTACATGTTTCACAAATGCAGGTTTATTAGTTTTGCCTCGATGCGGCATTGGAGCAAGATACGGTGCATCCGTTTCAATCAAAATACGATTAAGCGGTAATTTTTTAGCCACATCTTGTAATTCTTTTGCATTTTTGAATGTCACAATACCCGATAATGAAATGTAGAAACCAATATCAAGCGCTCGTTGTGCTGTTTGCCAGTTTTCTGTAAAGCAGTGAATGATACCTCCGGCTTTTTGCGCATTTTCTTGCTCTAAAATATCCATGGTATCTTCACGCGCTTCACGTGTGTGAATAATAAGTGGCTTATTTGTCTGTTTGGCTGCTTCAATATGAATTCGAAACCTATCTCTTTGCCATTCTAAATCACCTTCACTACGAAAATAATCTAGCCCAGTTTCACCTATCGCGATAATTTTTTCATGATCTGCAAGCCCAACAAGCTGCTCAACAGTTAAGGTTTCTTCGGGTGTCGGTTCAACATTGGGATGAATACCGGCGCTGGCACTCATATTAGGATAATGTGTTGCAATTTCAATGACTTCATCACAACTGGCTCTATCTATTGCGATACAAACAATATGATCTACGCTATTTTCTTTTGCTTGGGCGATGACGGCATCTAAACCGCCCTCTTCTTGTGCCAACATATTGAGATGGCAATGTGAATCTATAAACATAGTTTGGGTATATTACATTGTGTGGGTAGGTTTGTCGGCTTTTTTATCAGCCAAGTAATTTTCAATTTTACCTCTTAATACTGTAGCTGCACCGTCGTCGTCACTAAAGTGAACGCCAATTCCTGCAGCTTGATTGCCTTGAGCACCTTTAGGTGTGATCCAAGCAATAGTGCCAGCAACGGGTATTTTATCGGGCTCGTTCATTAGGTTTAAGACGATAAAAACTTCTTCTCCTAATTCATAGACTTTATTGGTTGGAATAAATAACCCACCATTTTCTAAATAAGGCATAAAGGCATGATAAAGCATATTCTGGTCCGTTATTTTTAATGCCAGAATACCTTTCCCGGGAGTCATTGCCATAGTTGTTACCTAACTTTGTATTCAGAGTTATGTGTTATTTGCATAACAGAAACAATAAAATCTTCTGTTAACAATGTTTTATTAACGTTATTTAAAGATGATGTTAGCTTTATTGTGCTCATGATGCAATCAGATATTTTAAGATAATGTCTATTTTTCGTACTTTTTTGTTCTGTTTTCATTAATTCTATCAAACGCTTTTTAATCAAATAGTGTAAATACTGCAATACTTCACTTAATTCAAAATTCTTCCACGATGTTGCTAAGGCAATAGGATTTGCTTGCCCCGATAATATTGCATCAAAATCACGTTCGATTTGTTGATACTGTTCATTAATATTAGCATCGAGCATTTCTAATACTTTTATCGGTGCACCACTCGCTAACTGTAATATTTTTTCAAGTTCATCATTTTGATTATTTACGTTTTGTGTCGCTAGCCATGCTAATGCCTGCTCAGTTGGTGGGCTAGAAAAAGGGTAACTTTGACAACGACTTCGAATCGTAATCGGTAATCTTTCAGGCTTATCAGAAACTAAAATAAGTAGTGTGTTTTGCTGGGGCTCTTCTAATAATTTGAGCAAGCTATTATTGGCACTGACATTCATAGCATCTGCTGGTGAAATAATAATGCTTTTCCAACTGGCCACACTTGTTGTCAGTTGTTGTTTCTCTTTTAAGCCACGTATTTGATCAATTTTAATTTGTTTGCCTACTTCTTCAGGCATGATTTCAATATGATCAGGGTGATTCCCGGCACTCAACAATTGACAACTATGACATTGACCGCAGGGTGAATTATCATTTTTAAGAGACATACACAACACATTAGCCACAATGGCCTTAGCAAATTGTTGTTTTCCTAAACCTGCAACTCCTGATAATAACAAGGCGTGGGGTAGCCGCTGTTGTTGCTGTTGTTGGCAAAAGCGTTGCCACAAATTCTGGTTCCACGGATGCATATTAATGTGCAAGCAAACTATCTAATATGGTAGTTAATTGGGCTTGAATATCCACAATCGATTGGTTGGCATCAATTATTTTCATTCGCTTTGGATCTTGTTGTGCACGATCTAAATAACACTCTTTGATACGCTGAAAGAAATCAACTTTTTCTTGTTCAAATCGATCGACACCTTCATTTCGAATTAATACTCGTTGCAGCCCTACTTCGACAGGTAAATCAAAGAGCAAGGTTAAGTCTGGTTGCAATCCTTTTAGTGTCCAATCCGCTATCTCGGTAATACGCTGCTGAGAAATGCCTCGTCCTCCTCCTTGATAGGCAAACGTTGCATCTGTGAAACGATCAGAAAGCACCCATTCACCACGTTCAAGAGCAGGCTTAATCACTTGTTCAATATGCTCTGCACGCGCTGCAAACATCAGTAATAGTTCAGTATCTACCGCCATACCTTGTGAGCGGGGCGTGAGTAATAATTCGCGGATCTGCTCACCCAATTCTGTGCCACCCGGTTCTCGAGTTACGGTAAGTGATTGATTTTGATCTGCTAAATATTTTTGAATAAAGGCTAGTTGCGTTGATTTCCCTGCGCCCTCGATCCCTTCAATGGTAATAAATTTACCCATCATCGGTTTAACTGATACTTTCTAACAGCTTTATTATGCTCTACTAGCGTCTTTGAGAAATAATGCCTGCCCTCTTTACCCGTGGCAACAAAGTATAAGCTTTTGCCATCTTTAGGGTGTAATGCCGCATGAATAGCCTCTTTACTTGGAAGAGCAATAGGTGTTGGTGGCAAACCATAGCGTGTATAGGTGTTATAGGGTGTATCCGTGGTTAAATCTTTGCGGCGAATATTACCCTTATATTTATCACCCATGCCATAGATAACCGTAGGGTCCGTTTGCAAGCGCATGCCTTTTGCCAATCGGCGGATAAACACACCTGCAATTTGAGGTCGCTCTTCTGCTATGCCTGATTCTTTTTCAATAATTGATGCCATAATCAAAGCATCATAAGATGTTTTATAAGGCAGGTTTTTAGCTCTATTTTGCCATTCAAGTTCTAGCGTTGCTATCATCATGGCATGAGCACGTTGCAGCATCTCTTTATCAGTAGTACCTGCTGTAAAATGATAGGTTTCTGGCTGAAACTCACCTTCACCATGGGTTTTATCTAAGCCTATGGCTTTCATCACCGCTGCCAATTTTGTATCTGTTAATGTTTTTTCAAAGCGCTCATCAGCTACGATAGCATCGATAAATTGTTGAGATGTCATACCCTCAATAAGTGTAAAGGAGTATTGTATTACTTGTCCTTCGACAAGTTGATCTAATAATTCTGGGAACGTTGTATTGGGCAAAATTTTATATTCACCCGCCTTAACTAAATGTGCTTTATTTTGTAAACGGCCATAGAAATAAAGATATTTTGGTGGTAATGAAGTAAAACCTTTTGCATTGAGATCTTGACCTATATCCAGCAAACTACTGCCACTCTCAACCATGTAATGAATACTCTCATTACCTATTTGTAGTGGCGTAGAAAGAAACCGCTGATATTGATTCCACGCCAAGGCCATCGCAATAGCAATCAATAGAAGCAAGAAAAGTAGTATGTTTTTAATCAGGCGCATATTAGTTCGACAATAAATTTTGTAATTGGCGGGTTATTTTTCCAACGGGATAATTATAGTTTATTTTACCATTATAAATACACGTTACCGGCCATATACCAATAATACTATTACAGACAAACACCTCATCTGCATCCGCTAATGTACTCTTAGATATGATCGTTTCAGTACAAGGAATATTGTTGTCTGCTGTTATGTCTAAAATTTCTGCACGAATAATACCCGCCACCCCGGATTTATTGAGTTCTGCGGTAAATAATTCACCTGCTTTCACAATAAATAAGTTACTCATGGTGCCTTCAATCACATTCTCATGTTGATCGAGCATTATGCCTTCAGAAATTTCAGGATCATGCCATTCGGTTCGCGCCAATACTTGTTCTAAGCGATTTAAGTGCTTAATACCCGCCAAGCTGGTATTTTCAGATAAGCGTTGTTGGCAGATCCTAGCTGTGACACCTATTTCTTGATAATTAGCAGGATACGTTGGTAATGGATATGTTGATATTATACGAGTAGGTTCAACACTCGGATCCGCCAAATAACCTCGACCACCACTGCCACGACTGATAATAATTTTGATTACAGCATCATGTTCGGCTAATTCAGTTAATACAATCGACAATTCTTCTTTCAATTGTTTTAGCTGACGAAAAGGAATAGCCAGCCGTTTACACCCTACAGCAAGACGCATCAAATGGGTATCAACAAATTCAAGCTGGCCATTTCGGTATGCAATTGTTTCAAAAAGACCATCACCATATTGTATGGCTCGATCTGAAATGCTGATTCTATTATCGGCTTTTCCGTTAACTAGAATCATATGTATTTCAATTAGTTATTTTAACTTGTTAAAGATAATTGTGCCATTAGTTCCGCCAAAACCGAATGAATTTGACATGGCAATATCAATCTTCATTGGACGTGCTGTATGCGGTACATAATCTAAATCACATACTGGATCAGGATTATCTAAATTAATGGTAGGTGGTGCAACTTGATCACGAATGGCTAAGATACTAAATATAGCTTCAACACCACCGGCTGCACCTAACAAATGACCAATCATTGATTTTGTGGAACTAATTGCGACAGAATTTGCAGCATTACCTAGCGCAGATTTAACCGCTTGAGTCTCAGCGCCATCACCTGCAGGAGTTGATGTTCCATGCGCATTAATATAGTCAATTTGATCTGCTGATATTTGAGCATCGGCCATGGCATTTTTCATTGAACGAGCTGCACCTTCACCACCTTTTGATGGCATGGTCATATGATAAGCATCTGAACTCATGCCTGAGCCTGCCAGTTCAGCATAAATAGTTGCACCGCGTTTGATCGCATGTTCATATTCTTCTAAAACAACAACACCAGCACCATCACCTAGAACAAAACCATCACGATCTACATCCCAAGGGCGACTCGCCGCTTCAGGATCATCATTACGTGTTGATAATGCACGTGCCGCAGCAAAACCACCTAATCCTGTTGGAGAAGTAGCCATTTCTGCGCCACCGGCAATCATTACATCCGCCTCGCCATATTGAATCATTCGACCCGCAGTACTAATGCAATGTGTGCCTGTTGAACAGGCTGTTGATATAGCCGTAGTTGGGCCTTTTAAGCCAAACATAATAGACAAATTACCCGAAATCATATTGATAATATTACTTGGTACGAAGAAAGGTGAAATTTTTCTTGGGCCACCTTTTAAAAAGGCATCATAGCCTTTTTCTATACCAGAGACACCACCGATGCCAGAACCGATAGCAACACCAATTCTCTCAGCATTTTCATCCGTTATTTCAAGCCCTGAATCTTCAATCGCTTCTTTACCGGCAGCAATTCCATAATGGATGAAAGTATCCATTTTTTTCGCTTCTTTTCGGGAAATTATTGTGGTGATATCAAAATCTTTAATGCTGCCGCCAAAACGAACAGAGAATTCTGATACATCGAAAGAGGTAAGAGGAACAATACCACTCTTGCCAGCAAGAATATTCTGCCAGCTGTCTTTAACGTTTAAACCTACAGGTGTCACCGCACCTAAGCCAGTGATTACAACGCGTCGCTTACTCATCGCAAACCTCTCCTTCAAAAACAAAATAGCCGCCTAGCGTGTAACACGATAGGCGGCTATGATTTAGCAATCTGAGATATTAAGACTGAACAGAATTAATATATTTTACTGCTTCAGCAACTGTAGTGATTTTCTCAGCTTCTTCATCTGGAATTTCACAGTCAAAAGCTTCTTCAAGAGCCATTACTAATTCAACGGTATCTAAAGAATCGGCGCCTAAATCATCAATAAATGATGCATCAGCTTTTACTTCATCAGTGTTTACGCCTAGTTGTTCAACAACAATTTCAGTTACTTGGGCTTGGATATCACTCATATTTCTACTTCCTTCAGTGGTTAATACTCAAAATATTGATTGCATTTTATAATGCTACCATTTTATAAACAAGCCAAATTGCTTGTAAATGATTATTTTCAATAATCGTTTATGTAGACCAGCTTAAATAAAGCCAATCAATTCATATACATGCCGCCATTTACGTTTATAGTTTCACCCGTAACATATCCTGCATCTTCGCTGGCTAAATAGCCAACTGCGGCCGCTATTTCTTCTGGTTCACCTAATCGTTTAACAGGAACCTGTGTTAGTAATGCTTCTTTATGGTCATCAGACAACCCACTTGTCATATCTGTGTCAATAAACCCTGGCGCAACGCAGTTAGCAGTAATACCGCGAACACCCACTTCACGCGCTAATGATTTACTGAATCCTATAACACCTGCTTTTGCTGCAGCGTAGTTTGTTTGGCCAGCATTACCCATTACGCCAACAACTGATGTGATCGTAATAATGCGGCCCCAGCGTGCTTTTGTCATTGCCCGTAAGCAGCGTTTACTTAATTTGAAGATAGGAGTGAGGTTGGTATCGATGATGTCGTTCCACTCATCATCTTTCATCCGCATTAATAAATTATCACGTGTAATACCTGCATTATTCACTAAAATAGCGGGTGCTCCAAAGCTTGCTTCAGTCTCAGAAACAACGGCTTCTATTGAATCAGCATCTGTTACATTAAGCACCATACCTGAGCCAGCGATATTAGCCTTTTTCAAATAATCGCTAATAGTTTGTGCACCTGCTTCTGATGTAGCTGTACCAACAACTGTAGCACCTTGTGCTCCTAAACGTAGTGCGATAGCACGACCAATTCCACGTGTTGCACCTGTAACTAAGGCAACTTTACCTTCTAAACTCATTCGCTTTCTCCTACAAATTGTTGTACTTTTTCTATTGATATTTGATCAAACATCGGCAAGCCGGTGATTGATTTATCAATGCGTTTTGTTAAGCCTGCTAATACTTTGCCTGGACCACACTCTACCAGCGTATCCACACCTTGAGCTGCCAAATATTGTACTGATTCTACCCAGCGAACAGGATTGTGAAGTTGCTGCGCTAATAATTTCTTAATATCAGCTTCACTGCTTGCTGTTGCAACACTGACATTATGGATAACAGGAATTTGGGGGCTCTGAATTGTAATATTTTCTAAAGCGGCCGCTAGTTGTTCTGCTGCAGGTTTCATCAATGCACAATGTGATGGAACGCTAACAGGTAGCAATAGTGCACGTTTAGCGCCTTTTCCTTTTGCTAATTCAATTGCTGTATTAATGGCTTGTGCTTCACCGGCAATTACGACTTGTCCGGGAGAATTAAAATTAACCGCTTCAGCCACGCCTTTTTCGGCTGCTTGTGCGCATACTGCCCGCACAACGTCATCTTCTAGCCCAAGAATAGCTGCCATTGCCCCCTCGCCCACTGGCACGGCTTGTTGCATAAATTGACCGCGTTGTTCAACCAATTTAATGGCATCAGTAAAATCTAATGCTCCAGCAGCTACTAATGCCGTATATTCGCCTAGGCTATGACCTGCAAGAAAGCTTGGTTTAATGTCTGAAAAAGATTGCCAGCTACGCCAAACAGCAATACCTGCCGCCAACATAGCTGGCTGAGTGCGATGTGTTTCATTTAATGACTCTACTGGGCCAGTAGACACTAATGCCCATAAATCATAGCCTAATGCGTCGGATGCTTCGGCAAAAGTGGACTGCACTTGTGGAAATTTGGTTGCCAGATCCGACAGCATACCAACAGACTGTGAGCCTTGGCCCGGAAATACAAACGCTAAACGCATTAGATTAACCTCTAAAGAAAATTGTAGAACCTTGCACGGTCGTGCAAAATCTCAATTAAAATTTTAACAACGCTGAGCCCCAAGTGAAACCACCGCCAAATGCTTCCAGCAACAGTGTTTCACCACGTTGAATACGTCCATCTCGAACAGCCGTGTCAAGCGCAAGAGGTATAGAAGCTGATGACGTATTGCCATGCTCATCTACGGTAACAACAACATGGTCCATCGACATATCAAGCTTTTTAGCTGTTGCTGATATGATTCTAATATTGGCTTGATGTGGAATAAGCCAATCAATATCATGTTTATCTAAGTTATTTGCGGCGAGTGTTTCATCAACAATCGTGCTTAATGTACGCACAGCAACCTTGAATACATCATTTCCTTGCATTTCAACATAAGCTGGAACTTCACTTTCTGTGGAACCTGGACCTGTTGGCACAGTTAATAATTCATTAAATTTACCATCACAGTGAATATGTGTTGATAAAATACCTGCTTCTTCAGATGCTTGCAATATCACTGCGCCTGCTCCGTCGCCAAACAGTACGCAGGTGTTTCTATCTGTCCAATCAACAATGCGAGACATGGCTTCAGCACCGATGACTAATGCATTTTTTACTGAACCTGATTTTATAAATTTATCCGCCACTGTTAGTGCATAAACAAAACCCGTGCAAACCGCTTGTATATCGAATGCAGGACAACCTGTGCGAATATTTAATTTATCTTGGACTAATGATGCAGTGCTTGGAAATACGCGGGTAGGTGTTGTAGTGGCAACAATAATTAAATCAATCTCATTGTTTTCAATGCCAGCAGCTTCAATTGCTTTTTCAGCGGCATAAAATGCTAAGTCTGTGGTGGTCTCGTCGTCAGCAACAATATGACGTTTTTTTATTCCAGTACGATCAGTGATCCACTGGTCAGTAGTTTCTACCATTTTCTCAAGATCGTGATTAGACAATGCTTTTTCTGGCAAATAACTGCCTGTTCCAGCGATTCTGGAGTAGATCATTGATGCCATTAAACTTGGCCTTCTAATAACGATTCTAAATGTTTACTTATATGTGTTGGTACGTCGTGTTCAGCTTCGATAATGGCAATTTTAATAGCATTAGCAAAACCGATTTCATCGGTGCCGCCATGACTTTTAATTACAATTCCTTGTAAGCCTATAAAATTCGCGCCGTTATGTGCACGCGGATCAAGCTCATCGCGAAAGCTTTTTAAAACCGGTGCAGCAATTAAACCTGCCAATTTAGTAAAGATATTTCGATTAAAAGATTCGCGTAAGAAATGGCGAATCATATGTACTACGCCCTCACTCGCTTTAAGTGCAACATTACCGACAAAACCATCGCAAACAACCACATCCACTTCACCTCGATACAAACCATCGCCTTCGACAAAGCCTTGGTAATTCAGATCGGTTTCAGCTATCAGGCGGGCGGCTTCTTTAACACGCTCATTGCCTTTCATTTCTTCTTCGCCAATATTAAGCAAGCCAATTGTTGGCTTTTCTTTACCATCAATTAACGAACAAAGTACTGAACCCATAACCGCAAACTGCACTAGGTGTTCTGCACTAGAATCAACATTCGCACCTAAATCAAGCACGTAGGTGTGACCTTTAACGGTAGGCAACTCTGAAATAATTGCTGGGCGCTCAATACCTGGCAATGTTTTAAGAACAAAACGAGCTGTTGCCATTAACGCGCCGGTATTACCCGCACTAACACAAGCAGAGGCCGTACCATCTTTCACTAAATTAATAGCAACGCGCATAGACGAGTCTTTTTTACCCCGCAAAGCCAACGCAGGCGATTCATCCATTGCCACTTGTTGCGATGCATGATGAATAGATAATCGCTCTTCATCTTGTGCGCCATACTCTTCTAAAAGAGTAGCTAGCACATCTTTATCACCCACCAATATTAAGTGGACGTTTTGATGTGTTTTTAATGCTCGAATTGCAGCGGGAATCACGACTTGAGGCCCGTGATCTCCGCCCATGGCATCAATCGATATTTTAAGACTCAAATGTGAAGCCTTATTCGCTTTCAGTTACTGTGTCAGCAATGACTTTACGTCCACGGTAATAACCATCAGCGGTTACATGATGACGGCGGTGAAGCTCACCCGATGTTGAGTCAACAGATAGTGTTTCAGCTGTTAACGCGTTGTGTGAACGACGCATGCCGCGACGTGATGTGCTTTTTTTACTCTTTTGTACTGCCATGTCTAACTCCTAAAATAAACTATTTTTAAACCAAACTTACTTTGTAACTATCTCGATTAAGATGGTTACCTTATTTCTTTGTTTTTAGTGTTGCTAAAACAGCGAAGGGCGAAACTTTTTCTTCAATCTCTTCTGCCATCTCATCTGCTGATGACCATTCACTAGCGGGCAAACATGCTTCATCATGGCGAGGCACGAGAGGCAATGCTAATATCAGTTCATCTTCAATTACACTGCTAAGCAGTACATCGTCACTATTCTCAAGTAACCAGGGATCATACTGCTCAGCTAATCCTTCAATCTTTCGCTCATTTGTCACCATAGCCAACAAACAATGAACATCTAAATCTACCTTCATCTCTTTCATGCAACGTTCACAGGTCATTGAAATCGTTGTTGTGAACTCGCCTCGCATAAAAGGCGTATGAACTTCATCGACATCAAATGCAATATCCACATCTACTATGCCTTCATTACTCACAAGAGATTGAAGCAATCTCGGCATTTCTGTTACGGCTAACTGACCCGCTAACTTTAAGCCGTTTTGAGCAAGGCGTAGCGGATCTATTTCTTTGGGCAGTTTCTGATGCATAATCGCCGGAATTATATAGGAATTTCAATGAAACAGCAATATTAAACAAGCTTGCAATAACTGTTATATTTAATCTTTACGCGTTGTTATGAATCTCAATAACAGCATTACTACTTTCAGCTTGCTGTTTCGTTGAATCATTACGTAATGATTCGATATAATCAAGATAGGCCTGGTCAATATCACCTGTAATATATTCCGCACTAAAACAAGATGTATCAAAGCCTTGCGCACTATTATTATGATTAACCGCTTCAACTAAATCATCAAGATCTTGGTATATTAGTTCATCAACACCTAATTCTTGCGCTATCTGTTCAATAGTACGGTCATGGGCGACAAACTCTTCTGCTGAAGGCATATCAATACCATAAACATTAGGGTAGCGTACCGGTGGTGCGGCTGAAGCAAAATAAACTTTGTTGGCACCCGCATCCCGTGCCATTTGTACTATTTGCTGTGATGTGGTGCCTCGTACTATAGAATCATCAACTAATAGTACATTTTTTCCTCTAAATTCTAAATCAATGGCATTTAATTTTTGACGGACTGATTTTTTACGCTCAGTTTGGCCCGGCATAATAAAGGTACGACCAATATAACGGTTTTTAATGAAGCCCTCTTGATATGGAATACCTAAATCATACGATAACTGCAAAGCGGCGCTACGGCTTGTATCAGGAATAGGAATTACAACATCAATATCAAGTTCAGAAAAATCTCGTTTAATTTTCTGTGCTAATTTAGTCCCCATTCGTAGGCGACTTTTATGAACTGAAATACCATCCATTATGGAATCTGGACGAGCAAAATAAACATATTCAAAAATACAAGGTGAGATAACAGGATTATCAGCACATTGTTGCGCATGGAAGTTACCATTAATATCAATAAAGACACATTCTCCTGGCGCTATATCTCGAATCAGTTCAAATCCAAGCGTATCAATGGCAACACTTTCTGATGCGATAATATATTCATCTGCTTCAGTATTTTTACGCTTACCTATAACAACGGGACGAATGCCATAAGGGTCGCGAAACGCTAGAATTCCTACACCAGCAATCATTGCTACAACAGCGTAGGCACCACGACAACGTTGATGAAGTTGAGTGACGGCTTTAAATACATCTTCCGGTTGAGGCTTTAATTTGCTGGTTTTTTGTAATTCATGTGCCAAGATATTGAGTAACACTTCTGAATCAGAATTAGTATTGAGGTGGCGGCGATCACTTTGATATAGCTCTTCTTTAAGCTGCTTTGTGTTAGTTAGGTTTCCATTATGGGCAAGTGTGATGCCAAAAGGTGAATTCACATAAAAAGGCTGGGCCTCAGCTGAAGTTGAACATCCTGCCGTCGGGTAGCGAATATGGCCAATCCCCATATTACCTTTTAATTCCAACATATGGCGGGTGTGAAATACATCTTTCACCAAGCCATTGGCTTTACGTAAAAATAACTGCCCCTTTTCATCACAGGTAACGATACCGGCGGCATCTTGTCCACGATGTTGGAGCACAGTCAAACCGTCATAAATCGACTGGTTCACTTTAGATTTTCCAACGATACCTATAATTCCGCACATGCTATTTACCCTAAAGAAGAATCAACAATAATTAAAAATTTATACCCGTGACCATTCAAACTGCAGTTTGAATGGTCACGGGTATGCTATATGGTCTGCAATATCGCTTGGCAGAAAAGCTTGAACCCAAACAGCTAACGTTTCGAAATGCTCAAGTAATAATGAATTTTGCCACCAATCATCTTGAGGCATAGGTGTTGCACCTGCAGCAAGCACTAGCAACGTAACAATAGCTACGCCTCGAATGATTCCAAAAAATATGCCCAGCATCCGGTCTGTGCCGGATAAGCCTGTTTTTTTTACAATTGTAGAGATAAGATGATTAACTAAAGCACCCAGAATAAGGGTCACGATAAACAGTGCAGCAAAGGCAGTAAAGGAGCGAATAGAGGGAGTTGCAACATAATCAGCAAGCAGTGTTGCCAGATGGGGGTAAAATAGTAAAGCAACCCAGAATGCTAAGATCCAGCTAGCAAGTGAGAATACTTCTTTTACAAAGCCGCGGACAATACTTATCACCGCAGAAATAAGTATTATGCCAATAATTAGAAAATCAACCCAAACCATAGCATCTCAATGTTTTAAAAGATTGTTGTGAAGCGATGAATTCTACCAGACTGGCGGCAGTGCCCCTAGCGTTTTTATTCAGGTAGCTGTTTAAGTATGAGTGGCTTTAAATTTAATTTATTTTCAAGTACTTTTGATGTAGCTTCGAGCGCGGCCTTATCTTGTTCTGGACCAATCCGAACACGAAACCTATCCCCTTTTGGCGTTTCAGCTTTTTCAGCGATGGCTTTATAGCCCAATAACTCAACTTTTTTGATCAGGGCATCTGCAGCAGATTTATCTGCTAAGCTAGCGAGCTGTAAAGACCACATCGTAGTCGTTATTTTTGTCTCTACAGCAATAGTTTCTATTTTCTTGGTGATTGGTTCTGGTATTTCCTGCACAAACCCAACGTCATTTGGGGCTTGGGCATCAACGATCACTTCTTGCTCTGCTTCAACAATTTCTACATCATCTGGTGCTATGGCATTGATACTTGAAACAAAAGGAATATCAGGTTTTGTAGTCGGTATTATTTCAACATCGTCACTAGCGCTATTAATTAACAAAAAAGCAATTCCAGCTAACACACACAATAATAAGATAGAGCCTATAAGCCGTTGCTGTGTTATTGGTGACATTGCCCTGCTCCTACATTTACTTAATGGTGAGGTGATCCTGCCTCATGATAACTGCTTTTATCATTACTGATAACACTTTCGCCTTTATCATTTTTTGCAACAGGCATTTTTTGCAATGCTTTTTCTAACACCTCAGTAATCCATTGAACAGGAATAATATCTAGGCCTTCTTTAATATTATCTGGTATCTCTTTTAAATCTTTAATATTCTCTTTTGGAATAAGTACGGTATCAATACCACCGCGATGTGCTGCCAGCAATTTTTCTTTTAAACCACCAATAGCAAGCACTTCACCACGCAGTGTTATCTCCCCTGTCATAGCCACATTTGCTCGAACAGGTATCCCCGTTATTGCTGACACTATAGCTGTACACATACCTGCACCGGCACTAGGACCGTCTTTAGGTGTTGCGCCTTCAGGCACATGGATATGAATATCATGACTTTGCATAAAGTTTTCATCAATACCCCAATCTAATGAGCGTGAGCGCACAACCGTGGTAGCAGCCTGAATTGATTCTTGCATTACATCGCCAAGCTTACCGGTATAAGCAGCTTTACCTTTACCAGGCATAACTGCTGACTCAATAGTCAATAACTCACCGCCTACTTCTGTCCATGCGAGTCCTGTTACCTGCCCTACTTGATCATTTTCTTCGGCAATACCATATTGGTAATGATAAACACCTAAGTAATCTTCAATATTTCCCATCGCCACTATAATTTTATCTGCCGGCTTTTCTTGTAAAATTTGTTTGACTACTTTGCGGCAAATTTTAGATATTTCTCGCTGTAAATTACGCACACCAGCCTCACGAGTATAGCGACGAATAATTTCAACTATAACTTCATCCTTAATCTCAATCTCATGCTCTTTTAAACCATTATCTTTCAATGCTTTGGGCAATAGGTATTGAACCGCAATATTCAATTTCTCATCTTCGGTGTAACCTGCTAGACGAATGATTTCCATTCTGTCGCGCAAGGCATCAGGAATATCTAAGGTATTTGCCGTACAAACAAACATAACATCCGACAAATCATATTCAACTTCAAGGTAATGATCAGCAAAAGTTGAGTTTTGTTCAGGATCTAGTACTTCAAGCAAGGCTGATGCAGGATCGCCTCTAAAATCTTGTGCCATCTTGTCAATTTCATCAAGCAAAAACAGTGGGTTTCTCACCCCTACTTTAGAAATATTTTGAATCACTTTACCTGGCATTGAGCCTATATAAGTTCGCCGATGACCACGGATTTCAGCTTCATCACGTACACCACCTAAGGCCATTCGACTAAACTTTCTATTGGTTGCTCGGGCGATAGATTGTGCAACGGATGTTTTACCCACACCTGGTGGCCCAACTAGGCACAAAATCGGACCTTTTGCTTTTTTCACACGCTGTTGCACAGCTAAATATTCAAGGATCCGCTCTTTAACCTTCTCTAAACCATAATGGTCTTCATTTAATATCTTTTCAGCTTTATCTAGATCTTGCAGTACACGTGAACGCTTTTTCCACGGTATGCCTGCCAAACATTCAATATAATTTCTAACAACTGCGGCTTCAGATGACATGGGTGACATCATTTTTAGTTTTTTAATTTCAGAATCTGCTTTTTCTTTTGCTTCTGCTGATAAGCCTGCTGCTGCGATTTTTTCTTCAAGCTCATCAATTTCATTGCTGACTTCATCAATTTCGCCCAACTCTTTTTGAACGGCTTTCATTTGCTCATTCAAATAATATTCACGTTGGTTTTTTTCCATTTGTTTTTTTACACGGCTTCGGATCTGCTTTTCAACATTTTGAATATCAATTTCAGATTCTAAAAGCACCATTATTTTTTCAATACGCGCTTTAACATCACTCATCTCAAGCAATGCTTGCTTATCTTCGAGTTTAAGCGTCATATGAGCAGCAACGGTATCAGCCATCCGTGCTACATCATCAATACCTGATAATGAAGCTATCACTTCTGGTGGGATTTTTTTGTTTAATTTAACGTATTGCTCAAATTGACTTAATAGCGATCGCATCAATACATCTGACTCACGGTCATCTGCCAACGTTTCTGTCATAATTTCAATGTCAGCACGAAAATAATCTGCAGTACTGTCAAACGACAATGCTTTTGCTCGTGTTGTACCTTCAACTAATACTTTTACTGTGCCGTCAGGTAACTTTAATAATTGTAAAATATTGGCAAGCGTACCCATTTCAAATAAATTATCTGTGGAAGGTTCGTCTTCTGCTGAATCTTTTTGAGCAACCAGAAGTATTTGTTGATTAGCGTCAGAGGCTGAATCTAGTGCTTTAATTGATTTATCTCGGCCTACGAATAAAGGAATGACCATATAGGGATAAACCACCACATCACGAAGTGGTAGTACAGCAACAGCAGTTACATTAGTATCCGTTACTGTAGATTCTATTTTATTTTCCATTTAGCTTTGACCTCTTGATCAGACAGCATTTATCTGCCTAATATTTAACATAAATATGAATTTAGCAACGCGTAGACGTTATTGTTTATATGGGGGTAAAAGAGCGAATTGCAAGCACAGCTACTTAATATTTAGCCGCGTTCAATTATAACCGAACAAAAGTCAGGAGAGCATCCCTGATTTAGTAATATTTGTTTTACTATTTATCACCTGATGCAAGTTCAGGCTCTTGATCTGCATAGACAAGAATAGGATCATTTTCCCCATTGATAACATTTGCATCAACAACCACTTTAACTACATTATCAGTTGAAGGTAGATCAAACATGGTATCAAGCAGTACATTTTCAATAATTGAGCGTAGACCTCGGGCCCCTGTTTTTCTTGTCATAGCCTTAGTAGCAATAGCTTGCAGTGCATCATCTCTAAATTCGATTGCCGAACCTTCCATTTCAAACAATTTTTGATACTGTTTAATTAATGAATTTTTAGGTTCTGTTAAAATTTCTATTAACGCCTCTTCATCAAGCTCTTCCAATGTCGCGACAACGGGTAAGCGCCCCACAAATTCAGGAATTAAACCATATTGCACCAAATCTTAAGGTTCAACCGTACTTAATATATTGCTCTTCACCTTATCATGATCAACGCTTTTCACCTCAGCAGAAAAACCAATCCCACCTTTATGTGACCGATTATTGATAACCTTATCAAGCCCAGAAAATGCACCACCACAAATAAATAAAATCTTGCTAGTATCAACCTGTAAAAACTCTTGCTGCGGGTGCTTTCTTCCACCTTGAGGAGGAATTGAAGCCGTTGTGCCTTCAATAAGTTTTAATAATGCTTGCTGAACACCCTCACCTGATACATCACGGGTAATCGATGGATTATCAGATTTCTTAGAGATTTTGTCGATTTCATCAATATAGACAATGCCTGTTTCAGCCTTTTCTACATCATAATCACATTTTTGTAGTAATTTTTGAATAATATTTTCAACATCTTCACCGACATAACCTGCTTCGGTCAACGTTGTTGCATCAGCCATGGTAAACGGCACATTTAATTGCCTTGCCAGTGTTTCAGCCAATAATGTTTTACCACTACCTGTTGGACCAATTAATAAGATATTACTTTTTGATAATTCAACCTCATCTTTTTTTGTGCCATAACGTAGCCGTTTATAATGATTATAAACCGCGACAGAAAGTACACGTTTGGCTTTTTCTTGACCTATAACATAGCTATTCAGCGCATCATTAATTTCACGTGGTGTAGGCAAGAGATCGTCAGCACTGTCTTCTGATACATCTTGTAATTCTTCCTGAATAATATCATTACATAAATCAACACATTCATCACAAACAAAAACTGAAGGCCCTGCAATCAGTTTTTTAACTTCGTGCTGACTTTTACCGCAAAACGAGCAGTAAAGTAATTTATCGTCATTATTATCGTTGTCGTCACTCATTATTCACTATTATCCTAGCAATCAAAATGTCTATTTTTGTATCGGCTACTTATGAAGATTCTGTAGTTCTGTTTTCTAAAACAGAATCAATTAGCCCATATTTTTGAGCCTGTTCAGCACTCATAAAGTTATCACGATCTGTATCTTTTTCGATATCATCGAGTGTTTGTCCCGTGTGTTTCGCCAAAATACCATTTAATCGATCGCGAATCGTTAAAATTTCACGCGCATGAATTTCAAAGTCAGCTGCTTGCCCTTGAAAACCACCGAGTGGTTGATGAACCATTACCCGCGAGTTTGGTAAACAGTGTCGCTTGCCTTCAGCTCCTGCAGCTAATAATACCGCACCCATGCTTGCCGCTTGGCCAATACATAAGGTACTTACATTAGGCTTGATAAACTGCATCGTATCATAAATAGCCACCCCTGCCGTGACTGAGCCACCAGGTGAGTTAATATAAAGATGAATATCTTTATCAGGATTTTCTGATTCGAGAAATAATAATTGCGCTACTACAAGGTTAGCCATGTGGTCTTCTACCTGACCCACCAAAAAAATTACACGTTCTTTTAATAAGCGCGAATAAATATCATATGAACGCTCACCTCGCGGTGTTTGCTCAATGACCATAGGAACAAGTGCATCATTAATCGTGCTATCAAACGGTGTATTTATCATTTGTTTCTCAATATATGTTTATGTAACTGATCTGTGTAGTGTGATTATATAAAGATAATCACTACTATGTAAAACAAAAAAGCCCACACCCAATTTAATGAGTGCGGGCTTTCATAAATTATATGGTCGAATTATACTGCTGCAGAATTCATTACCTCACCAAATGTTGATGTCTTTTCAGTCACTTTAACTTTGCTATAAATCCATTCAACAACAGAGTCTTCAACAACCATCATTTGTATTTCAGATAGTTTTTGTTGATCATTCATATAAAACTTAACAACATCTTCAGGGTCTTCATAACTAGCGGCAATACCATCAATTATTTCTTTAACTTTCTTCTCTTCAGGTGTTATATCATTATCAGAAATAATTTTTCCAATTAAGAGACTCAAAGCAACACGTCGCTTTGCACCATCTTTAAAGTTTTCAATGTCAAATGGGATACCATCAACATTCACGCCTTGATTCGCTAAGTTTGTTTTTGCTTGTTCCATTAAGAACTCAGCTTCACGCTCAACAGGTGCGCTAGGTAGCTCCACTTCATTACTTTCAACAATACTATCCATTACGCTACGTTTATTTTGTGTTTTCAGTGTTGTTTCTAATTCACGGGTCATATTGGCACGCACTTCTTTCTTAAGTGCGGCAACACCAGCGTCAACACCACATAATGCTGCAAATTCTTTATCCAGCTTAGGGAGTACTTTCTTTGCAACAGATTTAACTGACGCTTCAAAAGACGCTTTTTTACCTTGTAAGTGTTCAGCGCGATAATCTTCCGGAAAAGTCATTGTGATAGTTACATCTTGGCCTGTTTTAACGCCCACCAACTGATCTTCAAATTCAGGTAACATCGAGCCATCACCAATAACAACAAGCACATCATTACCTTTGCCGCCGTCAAATTCGTCACCATCAATTGTGCCTACAAAATCAATAGTAACGCCATGGCCTTTTTTAGCTGCTGTTTTAACTGGCTCCCAAGTCATGCGCTGTTCGCGCAATGTTTCTAGCATGCCATCAACATCTTCATCTTGAACTTCAGCAACGATTTTTTCTAACTTAATTCCCTTTAGCTTAACTTCTTTAACATCAGGGAATACATCATATTCAAGTGTATAAATAAGTGAATTATCTTTTTCATCCATTGTAGCTACATGAGGTGGGCTAGCAGGATTAATTTCTTCTTGAGTAAATGCTTCTTGCATGCTGCTTTGAACAAGTGCATCAATAACATCACGACGCGCTGAGCCACCATGTGATTGCTCAACCATTTTCATCGGAACTTTGCCAGGACGGAAACCTGACATTTTAACGGTTGGTCGAATAGCATTCAAGCGATCCTGTACTGCCTGATCAATGTTGGCATCTTCTACAGTTATCGTCATTCGACGACCAAGTTCACTCACGTTTTCTACAGTAACTTGCATTTTGAACCTCAAAAAAGAAATTTTGAGTCATTGATGAAAATAAATGCCATCAACAACTCAATAATTGGTACGAGAGGAGAGACTCGAACTCTCACAGGTTACCCCACTAGAACCTAAATCTAGCGCGTCTACCAATTCCGCCACTCTCGCATAAACATTGTTTAGATATCTACGAATCTAAAGAAGTCGGCTATTATAAACACATAGCCATGATACTTCAAGATGTGTATTTCAGTGAGATTTAAAAACATTTTAGGCAAGGCGTTGATTGCAGGTAAGGGATGTTTCCTTGCCAAAACTAATAACCCAGCATAATGCGTTTTCAAACCTAAACCCATCGTGGAAGCGCTTGAGCAATATATCTTGAAAAATCATGGCTATGAATATAGATAAGAAAACCAGCCATATACAAAGTTTTATTATTTTTTAGCTACGTTCTCTTCATTTGCTATACCATGAGGCACATGCCCTGTTGCGACATGCTCTCTTGCTGAATCACAATGACCTTGTTGATCGTCAAAAAAGATATCGGCCCCGAATGATTTCAAAAATGGGCCTTTGTCTAAGCCACCAAGAAAAATTGCCTCATCGATGCGGATCCCCCAAGCACGTAGTGTTCGTATCACTCTTTCATGTGCCGGCGCAGATCGTGCTGTTACTAATGCTGTTCTAATCGGCGATTCTTCATCATTAAATTCTGTTTGCAAATGATTAAGCGCTACCAAAAAATCCTTGAATGGGCCGCCTGTCAATGGATCTTTTGCTGCTTGTTGCTCATTTTCAGTAAAAGCTTGCAAACCTTTTTCTTTATATATGCGTTCTGATTCATCTGAGAAGAGCACGGCATCACCATCAAAGGCGATTCGCAATTGTTCTTTATCACTATTTTCCCCCACATTAGACGGCAAAATAGTAGCTGCAGCAATTCCCGCATCTAATGCTTTTCTGACATCCTCAGGGCTGGTCGATAAAAACAAGTTCGCACCAAAGGTTTCAACATAACGATATGGACTACTGCCTGAGGTGAAAACCGCACGACTTATATTGAGATTATGATGCTGAATTGAGTTAAATATGCGTAAACCGGTATCTGAGCTATTGCGTGACAACAAGATAATTTCGACATGCGTTTTGTCGGTTTTATTATCGTTTAAAGCGAGTAGTTTTTTAACTAGCGAATAAGCGGCACCCGCTTCAAGAGCTACATCTTCATGCTCAATTTGATATTGGCAATAAGCTTTTGTGCCTTGTTGTTCGTAAATCTGATGACTTTCATCTAAATCAAATAAAGCTCGGGATGAAATGGCTACAATTAAGCGATTATCAGCCATTGGCGGTGCCCAATTGTATGGCTTGGCCATCTTTTCGTGCAATACGCAAAATCCGATCCCAATTAGACCGTTGCTTTTCTGTCATCACAGGCGATTGTTTAAGTACTTCTAAATCATTTTCTAATGTGAGCAAGGTTGAAACGTCATCTGGCTTTCCTTTTGGAAAGGATGAATCACTGGCAGTAAAAATTACGCGGTAAAAAATTGGGGTACTCGGTGCAATAACTTGGATGGCCTGGCGTAACATTTGAATACGATAAAGTGGATTAGTAAATTTAAAGCTTTTTCCATTAAGCATTTGTGTCCACTTTTCAATCTTATCTGCACCAAATAAATTACCTGACATGGGGTATGTCTCAATGACCAAAACACCCTGTTTTAATAATACTAAGCGTTCAATATCTACCATTCCGCCCACACCATCAGGGAAGACCAGATCCTGTAAACTAGCCTGTGTGTATGGCTTTAACGCTAAGTCAATTTTATTATTCGCATCTTGCTTCTTTTTTCTGAAAAAGAATGCAATTGTAATGACTAACAGAAAAAAAATAGCAATTCCTGTATAAATTTGAAGGTTATGGGACAAAGTAAAAATCTCAAAATATTTAAAGTTACTTAAATTATACGAGGTTTCTCAATTGTTTTGGATGTTAAAAACTATTTTAACTAGAATTAGGGGTAAGCTTTTGTATCAACTGGATCTTCATGAATAATAACTTCAGCGGATGGAAATAGGCTTACCAAATCACGTTCAACACTATCTGCAATAGCATGAGCAGCCGATAAGCTTAAAGCGCCATCTAACTCTAAATGTAATTGAATAAAGACGGTGTTTCCCGACCGGCGCGTTCTTAAGTCGTGCAGGCCTAAGACATTATCATGCGTTCTTACCCTGTTTTTAATTTTTTCACGTTCTTCGTCAGGCAGCTCATGATCCATGAGTAAATCAATTGATTCTCTAATAATTTCCCAAGCACTGTATAAAATAAAAACAGCAATACCTAGTGCAAATATGGCATCAAAATAAGACCAGCCATAAAAAGTGAGTACTAATGCGACAATAACACTGGTATTCACCCATAAATCAGTTTTATAGTGTAATGCGTCGGCTTTTATCGCTGTTGAGTTTGTTTTTGATATGACATGTTTCTGAAAAGACAACAAGAATAGTGTTGCAATGATTGAAAAAAGCATCACCCCTACTCCAACTCCTAAGCCCGCCATCTCAGCTTGTGGATGAAGTAAGCGACCTGTAGCTTGTAGCAATAAAAAGCCTGCTGATCCTGCTATAAAAAATGCCTGCCCCATTCCTGCTAGGGCCTCAGCCTTGCCATGACCAAAACGATGTTCGTGATCCGCTGGTTGCAGTGCATGTCTGACTGCAAATAAATTAATTAGTGATGCGACAACATCAAGACTAGAATCCAATAATGTCGCTAAAACACTGACAGAATCACTGATATACCAAGCGACAAGCTTCGCTACGATTAATATAAAGGCTGTTGAAACCGAGGCATAAGTAGCCAAACGCATTAATCGTGCGGTATCCGTTTGTTGAGTGCTGACCATCAGATCGGTATATTAGTATTTAACATAGCGCATATCTTACAATTATAGGTAATAAAATGACAGCATTGACCGTGAAAACTACCCCTTTTAATGATCAAAAACCGGGCACGTCGGGTTTAAGAAAAAAAGTAACTGTATTTCAACAAGCTCATTACTTAGAGAATTTTGTGCAATCAACGTTCAACGCACTTGATAGCGTGGAAGGAAAAACACTTGTTGTGGGTGGCGATGGTCGTTTTTATAATGAACATGCTGTTCAAATTATTTTAAAAATGGCGGCGGCTAATGGTTTTTCAAACGCTATTGTAGGACAAAATGGCTTATTATCTACACCGGCAGCATCGTGCATTATTCGAAAATATAATGCTTTTGGTGGCATTATATTATCGGCAAGCCATAACCCAGCAGGCCCAACTGAAGATTTTGGCATCAAGTATAATGTCAGTAATGGTGGTCCTGCCCCTGAACATATTACGGATGCTATTTTTGCTAATACGCAAACAATCAATCGATATCAAATTATCGATGAAGACGATGTAGATCTAAGCACGATAGGCAGCCAGGAGCTAGGTGACATGCAGGTTAAAATTATTGATCCTGTTAGCGATTATGCTGAGCTAATGGCTAGCTTATTTGATTTTGAAGCTATTCGAGCCTTACTTGCTGATGATAGTTTTACCCTACGCTTCGACGCTATGCACGCGATTACCGGACCCTACGGCAAAGAAATTCTTGAAAAAGAACTAGGGGCAGCATCAGGCACCGTTATCAACGGTACACCTCTTACTGATTTCGGTGGTGGTCACCCGGATCCCAACTTAACTTATGCAAAAGAATTAGTTGATGAAATGTTTGCAGACAATGCGCCGACCTTAGGCGCAGCTTCGGATGGTGATGGCGATCGAAATATGATTTTGGGTGCCAATTTCTTTGTTACACCTTCTGATAGCTTAGCTATTATGGCCGCTAATGCACACCTTATTCCAGCTTATAAAGGTGGCTTAACAGGTGTTGCTCGATCAATGCCTACCAGTCAGGCACCTGATCGCGTAGCGGAAAAATTAGGTATTGAATGCCATGAAACACCGACCGGTTGGAAGTTTTTTGGTAATTTGCTCGATGCTGATCGCACAACACTATGTGGTGAAGAAAGCTTTGGTAATGGCTCTAACCATATTCGTGAAAAAGATGGTTTGTGGGCCGTATTATTCTGGCTTAATATCCTAGCAGAACGTAAACAATCTGTTGCTGAAATTGTTAATCAACATTGGTTAGAATATGGACGAAATTACTACACACGTCATGACTACGAAGCGATTCCAAGTGATATTGCTTCACAGTTGATGACTGATCTTGAAGCTAAACTTCCAAGCTTAATAGGGCAAACACTAGCTGGGCGTACGGTTCAGTATGCCGATAATTTCAGTTACACCGATCCAGTCGACAATAGCGTTTCAAGTAATCAAGGGCTTCGTATTGGTTTTGATGATGGTGCACGTATTATTTTACGCTTATCAGGTACGGGAACCGAAGGTGCAACACTTCGCCTATATATTGAGTCGTATGAACAAGATGCTGATAAACTTAATCAAGAAACACAGACTGCCTTGCAAGATTTAATTTCTGCTGCCGATACGTTAGCTGAAATAACTCAGCGCACTGGTCGTGCGGCACCAACAGTTATTACATAATGCAACAACTAATTCTAGCCTCAAGCTCCCCGTTTAGAGCCGAGTTATTAGCAAAATTAGGTTTGCCGTTTGATGCCATATCACCCGATATCGATGAACAAGCGTTAACCGATGAATCACCTGAACTGTTAGTGCTGCGTTTATCGGAGCAAAAAGCTCAGGCTATTGCAACAAAGTACCCAGATGCATTAATTATCGGCTCTGATCAAGTAGCCGTACTTGATGGGGAAATTTTAGGTAAAGCCGGAAATCATCAAAGTGCAGTACAACAACTGCAAGCGGCATCAGCTAAGAAAATACGGTTTTTAACTGGCTTAGCTCTGTTAAACAGCAAAACTGGCGAAATGCAGTCTGTAGTTGAGCCCTTTGAAGTGAGCTTTAAAACACTCACTTTTGATCAAATTGATTTTTATTTAAAGCAAGAACAGCCCTACCAATGTGCTTGAAGCTTTAAATCAGAAGGTTTTGGGATCAGCTTATTTTCCAAACTTAATGGTAACGATCCCAACAGTTTAATTGGCTTGCCTTTGATTCAGCTAATATCGATGATGAAAAAGCAAGGCATTGATGTGCTTCAGCCAAATCAAAGTAATCACTAAAATTATTCAGCAGCCTTCATTTTCTCGGCATTTTCCACCGCCATAGCCTGAGCAGCCATCTGGTTCATGCCTTGCGTCATTAATTTGCGTGCAGCCCGTCCTCTCATCGACTTTGTCATGCCCATTACAAGTGCTTCATTAACGTTATTGGCCAACAAATGTGTTTTCAACTCATCCATATGGGTCTCGCATGATGACATAATCTCATTTGCGGCTTGTTGAACAGATTGACCATTCTGATTTGCCTTTAAACGACTTGCCATCATACATTGGTTATAATCAAAGATAGTTTGATACATCACCTTTTGTGCTTCTTCAGGGAGATCACCCGGTGTAATTAGAGACTCTTCGTCCACTGACGATGCTTCAGCTGTAGCATCAACAGATTCAACGCTTGTTACAGATTCATCATTTGCCTGGTTTGCTGTATCATTGTCACAGGCTACAACACCCATTAAAATTGCCAATAGCATAAAAGTAAGCTTTTTCATTTTATCTCCTGAAATCACGGTATATATAGTTAATGTTAGTTATTTAAGCCTCGATACTATACACTTTATTTCTTGTTTTAGTGATATTAGATATAAACCCTAGAAATAAACATCCATATAAGTCATATATAACATTATGTTATAAGGGAAACTTAAACTGAAATGATAAATAGTAATGTTATAGGTGAACGCTTAGACGCAATTAATTCATGGCTAAAACAAATATTTTCAACCATTGACTTTCAAATTGAACCGGCATCAAGTGATGCTAGTTTCCGTCGTTATTTTAGAGTGTCAATTGGCGATGAAACATTAATTTTAATGGATGCGCCTCCTGCACAAGAAGATACACAGCCTTTCATTTCTATAGCAACATTTATGCATGAACATGGCGTGCATGTTCCGAAGTTTACAGCTTATGATATAGATGCAGGCTTTTTGCTACTTTCCGACTTTGGCAATCGTGCCTATTTAGATGAGCTTAATGAGCAATCGGCAGACTCCTTATATAAAGCCGCAATTGATAGCTTAATATCCATGCAGTTATTGCCCCTCGATAAAATCACTTTACCTGAATACAGCAGTGCTTTATTACACCAAGAAATGTCTCTATTTCCCGAGTGGTTTTTAAATGAGCATCTTTCGATTGATACCCCGGAATTTTTAACTGACACATTTAATTTGTTAACTAAAAGTGCATTAGAGCAACCCCAAGTATTTGTTCACCGTGACTATCATTCACGTAACTTAATGCATACCTCAGAAAACTCACCTGGAATTATTGATTTTCAAGATGCCGTTATCGGCCCTATTACTTATGATCTCGTCTCCTTATTGCGGGATTGTTATATTGAATGGCCTGATGACAAGCTAGCTAACTGGGTAGAATATTATTATCTAAATGCTATTAAAAACAAGCTTCTTAGTAATTCCATTTCACTTGAAAAGTTTACTCAATGGTTTGATTGGATGGGCTTACAACGCCATATTAAAGTGTTAGGAATCTTTTCTCGACTCAATTATCGTGATGGCAAATCCAATTATATGAATGACTTACCTTTAACATTAAAATATGTGCGTAAAATCAGTGCTAAATACCCAGAATTTTCTGAGTTAACTACTTTCCTTCAACAACAAGCAAAAATAGCAGCTATTTAATGAAAGCAATGATCCTCTCTGCCGGTCGTGGTGAACGTTTACGACCGTTAACCGACCATACGCCAAAACCATTATTAAAAGCGGGTAAACACAGGCTGATTGAACACTTGATCATAGCCTTAGTCAATGCTGGCATCACTGAAATCATCATAAACCATGCTCATTTGGGTCAACAATTCCCTGATACTTTAGGTAATGGAGAGCAATTCGGAGCAACAATCAGTTATTCGCCTGAACAGCAAGGTGGGCTTGAGACCGCTGGCGGCATTATTAACGCTTTGCCATTATTAGGTGAAGAACCTTTTCTAGTGGTAAACGGTGATATTTGGACAGATTATCCTTTTGAACAGCTAAGCAAGCTAGCGTTACAGAACAATAATTTAGCTCATTTAGTATTAGTTAATAATCCGGCACATCATCCTGATGGAGATTTCTCCTTGTCTTCTGGATCGCTTAGCCAGCAAGGCAGCGAGAAATTCACTTTTAGCGGTATTGCCGTCTATCACCCTACTTTTTTTGCTGATTTAGATGTGCAGCGCTTAGCACTAAAACCTTTATTGCTAGCCAGCATTACTAAGCAGCAACTACAAGGTGAACTGTATCAGGGTCAGTGGTCGGATATTGGTACGATTGAGCGCTTGCAACAGCTTAATGAGCAGCTAGTTAGTGAATAAAAACTCTAACAATGCTTTTTGAGCATGCAAACGATTTTCAGCTTCGTTCCATACTACACTGTTAGTATCATCCATTAATTCGGCTGATACTTCTTCACCGCGATGAGCCGGTAAACAGTGCATAAATAGCGCGCCTTCATTAGCAAGTGCCATCACATCATGGTTCACTTGAAAATCAGCAAAAGCTACTTCACGTTTTTTCTGCTCTTCTTCTTGCCCCATGCTTGCCCATACATCTGTCACAACTAAATCAGAGCCTTTAACAGCACTGTCTACATCGTTGAATAGAGTAATTGTTGTTTGTGCTGATGCAACAATGTTAGCGTCAGGTTCATAGCCTTTTGGTGTCGCAATACTAAGCTTGAAACCAAATCTATCAGCTGCATTGATGTAAGAATGGCACATGTTATTACCATCCCCCACCCAAGTCACTGTTTTACCTTGAATCGAACCTTTATGCTCTTGATAAGTTTGCATATCGGCCAACAGCTGGCAAGGATGATAATCATCTGTTAATGCATTTATAACGGGCACTGATGAATTCTCAGCAAACTTTTTAACCATATTGTGATCAAAAGTACGAATCATCACCGCATCAACCATGCTTGAAATAACACGAGCAGAATCTTCTACCGGTTCACCACGGCCTAACTGAGTATCATTAGGCGATAAGAATATTGAACCGCCACCAAACTGCACCATTGCTGATTCAAACGACACACGAGTACGAGTCGATGATTTATCAAAAATCATTGCCAATACTTTGTTTTTAAGAGGCTGGTATATTTCACCCGCTTTATGCATACGTTTTAGCTCAATCGCGCGGGTGATTAGCTGCTGCAACTCATCAGATGTTAAATCTTTTAAGGTTAAAAAATGTCTCATTATGGAGCCTCTGATTAAATCTGGGCGAAATAGATTGTGTGTAGAATGTTCAAATTTAAGGCGAAAAGTGCGCATAATAGCAAGTTATTGTGAAGCTTTTCAACGCAGAAATTGGACATTGTGCGCGTGATATATGAGTTCATGATTTGATCAGAGGTTCCTTACGCTACACACTTAATTTCTTGAGATTCTATAAACTCAATCACTAGCTTACTGATTTTTGATACGATTAGCTTAGCTTCTTCAGCATTAATTACCAGTGGTGGTAACAATCTAATAACATTATCAGCTGCCACATTAATTAATAAGCCATTTTCTAGGGCTTGCTGTACAAGAACAGTACACGGCTTAATCAATTCAATACCAAACATAAAACCAGCTGCACGGATCACTTTAACCTCTGAATAGCCAGACAATGCTTTCTCAAAACCATGCACCATTGTTGCATTTAATGTTTTAACATTCTGCATCAGTTTATCGTTCTCTATGGTGTTTAATACCGTTAAAGCAACTTTACATGCTAAAGGGTTTCCACCAAAAGTTGAGCCATGATTACCTGCTTCTAAAATGCCCACCGCATCACCTGCAACTAAACATGCTCCGATAGGCATACCATTACCTAGCGCTTTAGCCAGCATCATTACATCCGGTAGCAAGCCTTCCGCATGTTGAAAAGCAAACCATTCGCCCGTACGACCAATACCGGTCTGAACTTCATCAAGCATCATCAATAATTTACGCTGTGTACACAAATCACGTACTTCAGCCAAATAATCAGGCGCAGGGATTTTTATTCCGCCTTCACCTTGGATCGGCTCCAACATCACCGCAACCGCTTCTGGCCAATGACTTATTGCCATGCGTAGCGCGTCGATATCATTAAAAGGCACACGTACAAACCCAGGAACTAGAGGCTCAAAACCCGCATGTATTTTGGAATTTCCAGTAGCAGATAATGTTGCCATCGTCCTACCGTGGAAACTACCATCCATAACAATAATAACGGGTTTATCAACGCCTTTACTGTGACCATATTTGCGCGCTATTTTAATAGCGGCTTCATTGGCCTCGGCACCTGAATTACAAAAGAATACCTGCTCCATGCCTGACAAATCAGCAAGTTTGTCAGCTAACTGTTCTTGCAAAGGAATATGGTAAATATTGGAAGTATGAATAAGTGTAGCTGCTTGCTCAGTGATCGCTTGCGTGATTGCAGGGTGTGCGTGACCTAAATTACACACAGCAATACCACTCAGCGCATCTAAATACTGCTTACCTTCTGTATCTGTTAACCAAGCGCCTTCACCTCTTATAAAGGCGACATCAAGGCGTCCATACGTTGGCATGACTGAATTTGTCATGGTACTACCCCACTACTTCTCTCTTAAAGCCTATTTTTATTATTATTGGCCTAAAACGAAAAATGGCAGTTTCATATGAAACTGCCATAAATCAAATAACGGATCATTATACAACAAACAGCGATAACTACGAAACACTCAAGTAAAAACCTGTATTTTATCGGTATTTTTTCTCATGATACAGATGATCTAAAGTGACAACAAAAGCTAAGGCATCCTTCTCTAATTCGTCATCAGAAGTCACTTCCACTAGATGTTTACCTTTGTATAAAAAGGTAATAGGAGGTTTACCTGGTCGTATTACTGCTATCTTATTATCAACCCTTAACGCATAAGATTCGAAAAACTGCATTAAAGCCATATTCTGTTTTTGGTCACTAAAAATTGAATGCCCCATAATTGGATAGCTTAGATCTAAACCAATCAAGTCTAGCGCTGTTGCCAATACATCAGGTTGTGTCGCTAACTCTTCATATGCTTTGGCTTCAATGCCTTCACCTAAGATAAGGCCTGGAATATGAAACATATCCACTGGCACCATGTCGTCACCATATACTCGTATATTATGATCGGCCACAATTACAAATACAGTATCTTTGTAGTAAGCTTCTTCTCTAGCCTGATCGATAAATTGACCAATTGCATAATCTGCATATTTAATGGCATTAGTATCACTACGTACTTTTACTCCTTCAACTAAATCAATTTTCCCTCCAGGAAAATCGAAAGGAGAGTGATTAGATGTTGAAAACATGACCGCTACAAACTTTTGGTCTTTAGCATATAGCTTCTTAAATTCCTCATTTGATTTTATAACTAAATCTTCATCACTTACGCCCCACGTGCCAACAAAAGAAGGATCTTCAAATTGTGGCTGATCAATAATTTGATCAAATCCATTACCCAAAAACCAGCCCCGCATATTATCAAAACGACTTTCTCCACCATAGATAAACATCGAATGATAACCATATGGCTCTAAAAGAGAGGCAATTGTGAAAAAATCTGTTTGTGATTTATTGCGCTTTAGCACACCTTTTCCTGGTACAGAGAAATTACCTGCAACACTACCTGCAAGCCCACGAATACTTCTCGTACCATTTGAATAGAGATCTTTAAATACAATACCTTCCTTACTTAAGCGGTTAAGGTTCGGCGTAATTCCTTTTTCACCACCAACAGCTTCAACAAATTGATAGCCCATACTTTCTTGAATAAAAATAACTAGATTTTTTGAGTTTTCAGTTTTAAAATGTGTCGGTTCAATCCTGCTTAACGGACTTAATTCATTTATGCTGTCAATTCCTAAGCGTTTTTTTACTCTACTTAACGCCTCTTCAATAGGCATTTTTCCATATTGTTTAATTGATTTACCACTTCCATGGCGTATATTGGTGTAAACAGCATAATAAATGCTGTAAATAGAGTTTTTGGTTATTTCATTAACGGCTCTATTTGATGAGTACATTGCATCGGAATTATTAGCCGGACGATGACCAAACGATGACCGAACAGCCACTAACAATATAAAGGCTAAAGGTAAAAACCACACTAATCTTTTGATATAGCTAGTATCAAACACTACTATAAAGCTATTTTTAGTGTGTTTTAAATAGAGATAAATAAAACCCGCTAACATTGCAAAAGCAATCAACAGCTCAACTTTATAATCAGCAAAAATCATTCCGAACACTTCTTTCGGATAGGCCAAATATTCTACAAATAGATAATTCGGCCTGACGTCGTATTGTGCAAAAAATGGGAAGGTGGCATTTTCAATATAAATCAATACCGCAAGAACAATTAGAAAATAATATTTTAAAAAGCTATCGACTATTTTTTTTAAGAAGTTTGGACTTAAGCAAAGCAATAAAAGAGGGATTATAAGCAACATGCCTGCTGCAATCGTATCCATTCTTAATCCATAAATAAAAGTTAGCCAATAATTTACATCACTGTCTTTAAACTTATCAAAATAAAGAACAAAAAGTGCCGCTCTTCCTACAAAAAAAATACTTATCATTAATAGATAGTACTTAAATAATTGTTTTGCAATACTCAAAATAACCAACCCTACTTAAAATAATTAAAATTCAAATTCTGTTAAAAATCGCCATGTGGTATCAGGGGTTTTGGCATCAAGACCGATAATTGCTCCTACTTCCCACTTTAATTTTCTACCTTTTCCAAAGCGTAATTCACCTAATGCAACGGGGCCTATTCCGCGGGTCTGCTCACCGCTATAAAGCTCTATTGCAGGCTCAAAAAAACGCGAATAGCGATAGCGGGCTTGAAGCGCTAAAATAGATTCAAATTCATCATTCGGTCTATCTCCCCATTCATAAATACCCCATAAATTAGCGGTTCCTATCCATTTCCCCCACTCTTTTTCAACAAGTAATCCTGTTGATATTTCCCATGCTGCAATATTTCTTTGTTTTTCAAGCTCAACGATAATGCCCCAATCAGCAAAATATTCGCCTTGTTCTGTAAGTTGCCATTTAGCTTCAACCTCGTAGCCATCAACATCGATATCATCCCGCTTACTATTGCTGCCTGTTAAATATAATTCTACAAACAATCGATCTGAGAAAGATTTCCCAAGCCCTAAACGATAAGTCATTTCGTCAGATGCTGAAATAGTTCTGTATTCAATTTCGTGCTCAAGTGGTTGCACATAAGGATGATAGATCTTATCAACCGCACTGCTATCTGCCAATACAATGCCAGGAAAAATACAGAGTAACAAAAAACACTTTACCCGATTCATATTATTTCTCTTTGTTTAAAATGATTTAGTGTTCTAACCGTTAAAGTAATCATAATAAATAGGCTACATATATACATGTAAACTTGTATCGGTGCAGGCGTTGCCTCATAACCAATCAAGGCATAAAGTAACTGACCTGTAAGCGACCGTTCATTAAGGAATGATGAACTATTCCATAGTGCTTGTTGACTGCTAATTAAATCTGCCTGAATAAGTAGCTGGGAGGCTTGCATAATCATCCCGCCGGCAATCAGTATTAATAAAAACAAACCTAATCGTAAGCCATTTTTAAAGCTAAGGCTTGCAATTAAATAATAGAAAAAAACCCCCGCACTTATACCAATTCCCGCACCAATAATACTACCAATCAGCACTGGAGACCTAAGTTCAGGTATTGCGATCAACCCTTGAATGTAAATTATTATTTCAGCTCCTTCTCGTGTAACCGCCATCGAGACACAACACATCATGATAAAGGCGATTCGTTTATGATTCTGAGCATTTTTTATAAAAAAAACAAATAAAGCAATACAGCCAAAAATCACTACTTGAAGACTGGCATTGACTATTTCTTGCCCTACACCTTCAAATGCCTGCGAGATTACTTGAATGTTAAGTGCGTAAATCGCTGCAGTCGCAAAACCGAATAACAGCGCGGGCATTAACCAACGTTTTGATAGCTGTAATTTTTGGCTTAATGCTAGAAACACACTCACTATCAGTGCAGCTTCCAGCACTTCACGTAAAATCAGAATGACAGAATTAATTAGCATGGTTTTTGGCTCATTTCACGATCACCTTGCCTTGAGCCGTTTTTGGAAAGAACTCTCCAAAGAAAGGGTATTCACCTGCGGGTAACGGACCAATGAAAATAATCCCTTTACTCATGCCCGGTATCACTTTTTCTCGGTTTAATTCATAACTTTCAAATTCTTCTGCTGTCGGATCTTGATTAATGATAATCAGTTTTACTTTCGTGTCGATGGGAACCTCTACTTCAGATGGATAAAATAAATGATCACGGATCTCTATTTCAATAATGGGCGTTGCCGCACTCACGCTAGCCGTAATTAGTAAGCACAAAAATGCAAAATAACGAATATAATAACTCATCTATATCTCATCTCTAGGAAAATCAATAATCACTTTTAGGCCACCTAATTCTACCGACTGTTCCAGTTTAATTTTAGCCCCATGTAAGTCAACAATGTGTTTGACAATAGCCAAGCCTAAGCCACAGCCAAGCATTCCAGAAGCATGTCGATCACCCGCAACACGGTAAAAACGTTCAAAGACACGATCAAGCTCTGTTTCAGGGATCCCTATACCGGAGTCTTCAACGACAAGTTGGATTACACTATCGGCGTTTCTGATTGTTAGTAAAATATCACCTTGTTCATGCGTGTATTTAGAGGCATTCATCACTAAGTTATGTATTAATGTTTCTATGGCAAAAGTATTGGCTTGCAACATAAAATCCGATTCACTATTTAAACTGATATTCTGATTCTTTTCCGAAAAAGACTCATAATTACCTGCTATAACCTGCTGTGCAATGGCACATAAATCAACCTTGGTTTTCTGAACTAACCCTTGCTCAGGTGAATGGCGATAAAGGGATAAAATTTGCTCTATAACATAGGCCATTCGTTCAATACCAGCGGCTAAAGGTTTTAGCTCATTTTCATCATATTTGTTCTTTTGTTGTAAATTGTGGATCTGTACCTTTAAGGCACTGATAGGTGTACGAAGTTCGTGAGCTGCATCAGCTGAAAATCGTTGTTCCCGCAAAAAGGCACTGGTAAGACGGCGTAGCAATGCATTAATTGTTGTCACTAACTGTGTCAATTCTTGCGGCGATTCGTTGAGTGCCACTGCGCTCAAGTCATCGGCTTCTTTATTGCTTAATTGTATCGCCAGTGTTTTCAACGGTTTTAGTCCAAGCCCTATTGCCCACCAAATAATAAAACCGGCAATAGGGATCGCTAATACAATAGGAATGATTGATGCCGTGACTATATTCTCAGCAAGACCATAGCGAATATCTATTCGTTCACCTGTAACGATCCATCGATCTAATCGTTGATCATACAAAGTAAATGATCGCCAACGATATCCATTAAAATTTACGTTTTTAAAACTTTCTTTATTCTCCGTACTCGTCAAAAACTCCATAGGTGCATTATGTGAATAAACCAACAAATCGAGTTCGCTTGACCAAATTTCAAAAAACACACTTGATGAATGTGCACTACTATCCTCTTGTCTTGGCTCACGGTCTTGATTAGTAATGGCAATGATTTCAGCTAAATGCTGTAACCGTTCATCAAATAATTGTTCGGCTTTAGCTATGCTTGATTGATAACCATGAAGCACAGAAAAAAACGTAACTAATGTGATGATGGCTAATAATGAAAACAGTAAATATGTGCGAATTGATTTCATGTTAGTTTGACAATATAACCGATACCGCGCAATGTTTGAATAAAATCTTTAGGCAACTTCTTTCGTAAATGATGAATATGTACCTCTATGGTGTTGCTTGCTACTTCTTCCCCCCAACTATAGAGTTTAGATTCTAAGCTACCTCGTGTTTGCACTCGACCTGCATTTTCCATTAAAGCTTTTAACACCATAAACTCGCGGCGTGACAGTTCAATTATCGAATTTTCAATTGTAACTTGGTGACTTACACCATCTATAGTGACATCACCAATAGTTAATCCGGCATGCTTAGATGTACTGGCACGCCGTTCAAAAACACGTAATCTTGCTAACAATTCATCCACTTCAAAGGGTTTAGCTAAATAGTCATCGGCGCCAAGGTCAAGGCCATTTACCTTGTCTTCTATTGCCGCACGTGCCGTTAAAATTAACACAGGCAAATCGGCGCTTAGTTTTCGAATGGCTTTTAATACCTCTGTACCATCGATATCAGGAAGGCCTAAATCAAGGATCACAATATCCGGCAACTCGGTCTTAATCGAATTTATTGCTAACTCACCTTTTGCCAAATGATTAACGACAAAACCTTCATATTGTAGGGATTCCGTTAATGCATCGGCTAAGGCCATATCATCTTCAATAAATAATATTTGCATGGTCTTTACCTAAGGACACCTTTATTAATTAAAAAGGTTTGTTACCTTCTTTTTCTTGTGATTTTTGTTGTACTTTGGCTAATAATACTGCAATTTCTTGTTGTCTACCTTTATCCGCCAGAGGGCGAGTAGGACGTACTGAAGCCTGCTGAGCTTTTAGCAAGTGCTGTTCTGCTTGTTTGTATTTACCTTGCTCAACAAGAAAATCGGCATAAAAATAATTACTATCAATGCCTTCAGGGCTAAGCGCTAACGCTTTATCTAATAATTCAAGGGCTTTATCATCATCACCAAACCCAATTGGCCAGCCTGGCACTTTAAAATAAAGTATTCCCAAACTCATATAAGCAGAGCCAGATAAAGCATCGCCGTTCAAACTTATTGCTTTTTCTAAATCAGCTTTTGATGCTTTCGCATATTTCATTGCGCCCAAACCACCTTTCACACCGGCATAGGTTGAATTTATAATACCACTCCAGATCAAGGCTTCTGCTGATTCAGGGTTTGATTCCACAACTCTATTTGCTCGCTCAATGAGTGTTTCAAAAGCCTTCTTCTGCTCATCACCTTCTATAGAATAATTTGCTTTCGCCCATTCCTGTTGAAGCTTTATTATTTCTGGCGTCATATCTGCATGAGCAACGGATATGGACAATAAAGCGATCGATATAAATGCAATTAATAATTTCATGGTATCTCCTGTTATAAATAACGTTTAATAATGGGTAGCTGTTTTATAATTGATTTATCAACAATACTGGGTAGTATACTGTTAATTCTGACAAATAATTTTTCTGGCCACCCCATATAAAATCTACTTTGTCGTTTTTTAAGAAAATCAACAAAGGCAGATGCGACTTGCTCAGGACTATCCATTTTAGTACCTAGTTCATCGTTCATTTTTTCTACTTGTACTGAATTTATGGCTGTTTTGGTCGCACGGGGAGCAAAATAAGATACTGATACAGATGTATCTGCTAACTCTCTACTTAATGCTTCAGAAAAGCCTTTAATTCCAAACTTACTGGCACAATAAACCGTGGAAGCAGGAAAGCCGATACTGCCAAAAATAGACCCCATATTAACAATGTTTGCTTCAGAACGGTGTTGTAATAACGGCAATAGCGCTTGTGTTAATAACATAGTACTTGTTAAATTAATGCCAATAATTTTTGCAATGAGCTCACTGCTTGTCTCTGAAAACAAAGAAAATTGACCTATGCCAGCATTGTTAATAAGCATATCAATGCCATTAGCTAAAGAATCACAATAATCAAAAATAGCTTGGCGGCCTTGTTCCATACTAATATCAGCAGGTATGGCATGATGAGACCCTGTCAGCGATTTCAACTGTTGTTCCAGATCATCTTTATCAAGCCCGACCAATACTAACGTTGCCCCTTCTTCAGCTAATTTCTTCGCTATTTCAGAGCCTATGCCACCATTAGAACCTGTTAATACTATCGTTTTATTTGCAATCATATCGTTTCCTAAGCTGATCTGGTTTAGTGGGCCGTAACGCTGCGAAATACATCACCATAAAGTCGATAAACCATTTTTGCACAGTGAATTATCAAATCTTGCTCATCTTTATCAGTAATTTGATTCATCAGGCCTTCGAAGAATTTAACATGTTCTAAATCTAAAGCGCCATGAGAACGTAAATAACTAAATGCCTCGTTTGGTAGGCCTGTTGCTTTTTGTACACCGGCTGCAGCAGCATCTGCTGTAGCAATACTCGTGCCTTCTAATACATGCACCATACCAAAAAAACCAAGTGGATTAACGCGATTAACCGTATCGTATGCATAAGCTACCATCAATTCGGTCTCAGGCGCTGGCTGGCTACGGCGAACAGCTTCTTTATCAACGCCACAGGCGGCAATATCATTTAATATCCACTCTTGATGACCTAACTCTTCTTCAATATATTCTGCCACAGCATTACGTAACCATTCTTTTTCTTCAGGCAATCTAGCACCTACGGCCATCAATAGCGGTGTGGTATGTTTAACATGATGATACGCTTGCGTTAGAAACTCAATATACTCTTCAAGCGTAATTTCACCTGTTAGCCCTTTTTCAATAAGAGGGGCCGTATATAAGTCAGCTTGTGCAGCCTCTGTTTCTGTTTTCAATCGATCAAAAAATGTCATTATTCTTCACCTTTGTATAATTCTTCAATAAGTAATTTATATTGTTGCTGTATTTTATTCCTAACAGGACGGCCATTTGAGGTTATTAAGCCATTAGATGTAGTCATTGCAGTTGACACCCTAGCCCATGATTTAACATGGGCGTAATTAGGTAAGTTATGATTAAGCTCATCAATTTTTTGTTGAATATCTTCATCTGTCATATTGCTATCATATGTTTGTATTAACGCAATACAAAAGGGCTTTGCATCACCAAATAGTACTGCATGCTGTAATGTTCCATCAGACAGTAGCTCACTCTCAACCCATTCTGGATTAATATTTCTGCCAAAACTTGAAATGAGTAAGTTCTTTTTTCTGCCTTTAATATGTAAAAAGTCTTGCTCGTCGATAAACCCCAAATCGCCTGTGTATACTTTCGATTCATACCAATTACTGTCATAACCAATGTACCCCAAAAAAGGGTTTCCTGAAACCACAATTTCATCATCTTCAATCGCCACGTTAACGTGAGTCAGTACTTTGCCTATAGAACCTATTGTTGATGCTTTAGGAGTATTGAGACTAACAACGGAGCCACATTCAGATAATCCATAACCTTCATAGACAGGCAATCCAAGATCCCGTGCCTTTTGTAATAACGATGGCGACACTTTACTACCTCCTACGGCAATGAAGTTTAATGATTTAGGTGCTGACCACCCCTGTTCGCTTGCTCTAACCATAGCCGTTAATAGCTCAGGCAACATAATCATGCTCTGCGGTTGATGTCGGGAAATTGTTGATAATAATTGTGCCAAATCAAATCCGCTGCTACCGTTAAACCCCAATGTCTGTTGGGGTAAAGCGATAACACTGCCACCACTTAATAGTGGTGCATAAATCCCACCTATGTTTTCTAATAGCGTACTAAATGGCAAGATGCTTAAATGCCTTGTTGCACCTAAATCGATAGCCTTAAGCAAAGCTTGTGCTACATCTATTTGTTGCTCATTACTAAGGCAAACACCTTTGGGCTGACCTGTTGAGCCTGATGTGAAGGTAATTTTTGTAGTATTTTCAGGGAGCCGTGCTGCTGGTTGATTTAGCACACTTAGCTCTAGGCCCGCTATTATTAAGCTATTTTTAGCAACAGAAAAATCTTTAAGAATATCACTCACTCTAGTATTGTCTGTCGCTAAAATAGCTGAAACGCCCGCCTTTTTAATCGCATGAATTAATTGTTTATCAGAAAAAAAATGGGGTAATGGTAATAGTATTATCTGGTTTAAACGACATGCTAAATCAATGATAATCCATTCTGGGCTATTATCTTCATACAATGCCAATACTTGATGTTGAAAAGAATTAAGCTGCTGCGATGCTTTATTTACTTCACTTTCTAATTGCGACCAGCTATAGCTTTTATTTTCACCAACAAGTGCAATCTCATCTGAAAGAGTCTTGGGAAATCCTTGTATATTTGTCCATAATAATGTCATTACAGCGCTATCTGATTAGCCACTGCAATGATCGTGTTTTGGTAATTATCAAGAATCGAGTTAATCACTTTATGACACTTCAACTGTTCAATTGCATCACTTAAATTACCCACTACGACTTGAGGTCTATCGGTATAATAACTGCCCCAGCTCTCACCTCTATCCGTTAGCTCAGTAGGATCAGCTTCACAAATGGATACAGTTGTTAAATTTAACTTACTCAATAATCGCTGCACCTGATTAGTTGCCGTAAAAGTAACCCATTTAAAATCTGCTTGATGCAAAATTGCTACGCTTAAAATAAATAAAATTCGACTAGCCCCCCCTTTATCACTTGATGAAAGGTTGCCCACCTCAACAATATGTTCTCGTTTAACATCTTGCTTCAAAACAACAGCTAATGTTTCCTCAACTGTTGATGTTAAATAATTTTCTAAAAATAAAGGCTTTTTTGTTGCTGCAGGTTGAAAACCAATTGTTGCAGAAATACCTTTATCGTTAGATGTTGATAATATATAGGGCTCAAACGTATCAATCGTTGCATTATATACTTCTGCAAAACGTTGTTTTACATAATCATCAACTTCAACTTTCTCTACTGAAGGATCGGCATCAAATCGTATTGGCATATGTGTAAGTAATAAGCGCTCTTTACGCAACGACGTAACGCCTACTCCTGTTTGAATTTGTAAAGCTTCCATAAAATCCTCGACTAAATAAATCGTTATTGGACGGTATGAAGCAAATTATAGGGCGTCAATCTTAAGTAATGCTTAAGATAAAAGATTATTCATAAAATAACACCCAAAACCTTATTTATTGTAGTAACTGCTCGCTTAATTTCAATTTCTAATAATTGTTTACGACTAATACTCTTTGCTGCTAATTTTTGACTATTTTAGAAAGGCAACTAATTCTAATTCACCTAGCTCAAAAGCACGCTTTTGAAGCTTAAGGTGCTGAGTTGTATCTATGTGTTCTTTCTTTAATAGGAGTTGCTGTCTTTTTGATTCCAAATCTTGTAACGATGTGGCTAGTATTGAATTTAATTCTATTTCTAATCTTTGCCTCGCTACTTGAACGTCTGCAATTTCTGGTGCAGCGTTGGCTATGGCAGGTTGCCGATACACAACATCAAATGCAAAGCTAACACCCAAGCCTAAACTGTGATTGAAACTTTCACCACTATTTCCTCGCTTACGCTTAACACCTACTGATACACTTACAGGCTCAGCAAATAGCGTATTTTCTAAATTAGTATTGGCAGTAAGTAGCCTGCTGTTGATAAGCAAGGTCAATTTGATTAGCAGAATGTTGCTCATATAACGATTGCACTAATCCAGCCATTGTCACATCATCAGATCGTTCAAGTTCTGTTGTTTCAGCATTAACCACATGCAGATTGCTCATTATCAAACAAAGATCAATGATAAGTTTTAGACTAGATGACATCATTTAAATTTTATCCAAAAATACGTTCGCGAATACTTTCATGCACTGATAATAACGCAGGAATAACGAGTAACACCAGCACTGTCGCGAACATAAGCCCAAATGAAATAGAAACGGCCATTGGAATTAAAAATTGAGCCTGTACGGACGTTTCAAACAACAGTGGAGTTAAACCACCAATCGTAGTCAATGATGTTAATAATACCGCTCTTAATCGTTGTGTCGCAGCATTAATAATCGCTTGAGTGGTTTCTACTCCCGCCTCTCGCTGATGTTTGAAGAATGTCACCAATATAATCGAATCATTAACCACAATTCCTGATAACCCGAAGATGCCAAACAGCGATAAAATGGTAAGATCAATCCCCATAAAGTAATGTCCTGCCAAGGCACCAATCAGCCCAAAAGGTATAGCAGCCATAACAACTAATGGCCAACCATAGGATGAAAATACCCAAGCTAGCACTACATAAATCAATACAAATGCCAATATAAGACCTTGTTTCATATCTGCTAGCGTATCACCTTGTTCCTCCGCTCTACCTTCAAACACCACATCAACGCCATAGCGAGAAGACAAGGTAGGTAAAAACTCTTTTTCTAATAGATCAATAATCTCATCCGTATTATTCAAATCAGCATCTACCGTAGCAGTGATATGAATAGCCAATTTATTATCACTGTGACGCAAAACATCAAACCCACGCTTTGTTTCAAATCCAACCACACTCGATAATGGAGCACTACCCCCTTGTGGCAAGCGAACCATAAAATTCTCTAACGTGGCAAGCGTATTTCGCTCCTCGTCCGGCAACATAACACGTACTTCTACTTCATCATCACCATCCTGAAATATCTGAACTAGCTGGCCATCAAATGCGGTTCGTAATTGTTGACCAACACCATTCATCGTTAAGCCGAGAACATCACCTTGTCCCTTTATCTTATAAATAAGTTGCTCTTGACCATAAGGCATATCATCCTCTATCGCTGAAACACCCTGTATTTCCTTCATTTCCTCTGCCACATCATATGCCGCTAATTTGAGTGTTTCAGATGATGCCCCAGTCAGTCTGATATCAAGATCCCGTCCTGGCGGCCCGGCAGCAGGTTCTGACAAGGTAAAGGTCTCAATTCCAGCAGGCAATCTTATGTGTTTTCGCCACTCTTTAATAAACTGTTTATTACGCACATCTCGGTGGTCAGGTGAAATCAATTCGAGTTGAATAGAACCAAAACGTTCACTTGCTTCTCCACTTGAACGACCCGCTCTGCTTGCCGAACCCAGTCGAGTTACACTAACCTCAATTAAGTCACCACCTAGCTGCTCATGTGTTTCATCCAAACTCTCATTTAAATGTGTTAGAAATTTAGCCACTGTTGTAGAAGGTGTACCTGCTGTAAAACGAGCATTTGCGAAAATAGTCGTTCCTTCTGGCGAGGGGAAAAAAGTAAACGGTAGCCGCCCACTGTTCAATAATCCCAAACAAGTAATGAGCATCGCAATCACTAAACTAATGGTCACCCAGCGATAGTTGACTGCAGCCGATACCAGAGGACGGAAGGTATTGTCTCGAAAGCTATTAAACTTATCCTCTAGCCATTTTCTAGTCGGCTTAGGTTTCGCATGATGTATTTTGTGGAATGAGTGGCGCAAGTGACCCGGTAAAACAAGGAAGCTTTCAATTAATGAAGCAATAATGACGCACACAATAACAAAAGGAATATCAAATAGAATATTGCCCATTACCCCGCCCACCAACATCAGTGGCATGAAAGCCGCTACTGTAGTGAGCGATGACGCAATAACCGGTGCAAGCATTCTTCTCGCTCCACCTTCTGCTGCTTGCAAGGAATTTTCACCTGTTTGATAGTGGGATAATGCATCTTCCCCCACCACAATCGCATCATCAACAATGATCCCCAATGCCATAATCAGTGCAAATAGACTGATCATATTGATCGAGCCCCCCAACAAATACATAACGGCTAATGTTGCCATAAATGAAACGGGGATCCCTATTGCCACCCATAATGCAACACGACCATGTAAAAACAAGAATAAAATACCTATAACCAGCAATAAACCGCCCAAGCCGTTGCGTACTAATAAGCTCATTCGCTCTTTAATCAGTTTCCAATTTTCATCATAAACTTTAACGTTTACGCCTCGCGGAAGATCTGATTCATTATTTTCAAGCCATTGCTGCAGGATTTCTGCAGATTTAAGCGTATCAGTATTTTCGGTTCGCTGTAATTGAATTTCTACCGCTGGCTTGCCCTGATAAAACACACTAACCTGTTTACGCATGGCTCTGCGTTCAATTTTTGCCACATCTTCTAAGGCAATTAGGCCTCCTGAATAATCACTTTTAATAGATAATTCAGAAAAGGCGTAGCTATCTCGCCGCTGACCCAAACCACGAAGCTGCCTTGCGGTATTTGCATTACCTATTTCACCCGCAGGTAAGTCAGTGCTTAATTCACTAATTCTTTGACCCAGTTGTTCTAGGCTTAAGCCTAGTGATTCCAATTGGTGTGTACTTAATTGAATCGCGATTTCTTCCTCTGGCAAACCTGTAATTGTTACGCGAGAAATTCCGGCATCCAATAGATCTTGTTCAATTTGATGGCTTAATTTTCTTAATTCCATCAGCTCGCCATTAGTCGTAATCAACATCCTAGCGACAGGCTCATAAGCCGTTAATAACGTTACCTCAGGAATTTCAGAATCACTCGGAAGATTTCGCAGTTGTGCAACCTGCTCTTTTACTTGATCGAGCGCAGGCCCCATATCAATATCTTCTTCAAATTCTAACGTTACCAATGACATACCGTAAGAAGATGTTGATGTCATTTTGTCGACAAAATCAATAGTTCTGAATTCTTGTTCAAGACGCGTAGTTATTGAATCTTCAACGTCTTCAGCACTCGCACCACGCCATTCAACTCGAACCGTAATTCTATCTAAAGTGAATGTGGGAAAAAATTGAGTATTAAGCTTAGTTAAAGAAAAGGCACCCGCAACCAACATAATAATCATCAGCAAATTTGCAGCAACCTTATGCTGGGCAAATAAACCGATGAAATCGCGGTTACTCATTCATTGAAGCCTGAACGGGCTCAACACGAAGTCCTGTTATTGCATTGGGTAATTGAGTGCTAACAATAATGTCAGACTCGGCAAGCTGTTCACTACGAATTAATAGTTGTTTTTCCCCAGATTCTGTTTGATATTCGCCAATACGTTCTATTCTTATCGCTTCTAAATATCCATCATTCAAGCGATATACTCGGTCAAGTTCATACAAAGCATTAAAGGGGATGGCGGCCACAGCAGATTGTTGGACTAACTGTAGCTTTAATTCTACAAAGGTCCCCAATGCCAGCGAACTCATACGATCTGTTAATCGAAAAAGCCCATCAACCCCACCACTATCTTGCCTAATTTCACCTGATAATCGCGCAAGTTCAAATATTATTGATTTACCATGTAATACTGCCGTAGCACTCGGAGTCAAACCTTGCTCTAACTGCTGTCGAACAGATGCAATATAACGACCCGGAATTTGCGCTCTGACTTCCAAACTAGCCAAATCATAAAGCATCAACAAAGGGTCGCCTATTCGCACCCTATCGCCAATTGCTACGTCTAGCTTTGCAATGCGTCCGCTAAAAGGTGCTTTAATAATTGCTCTAGTTAAATCTACTTTAGCTTGTTTTAACTGTGCTTTAGCACGTGCTTGCCTAGCCACAAGCCCTGCCAATCGTGCAGGATGCTCACTGATATCAAATTGTAAACGCTCGATTATTAACGTTTGACGTTGTTTATCAGCCAGTGATTCATCAAGATTAGCCTGTGATGCCAGTTTACTTTTTTCTAATTGTTGAGCCCTAACAACGGCATTATCAACTAACTTTAGTAATGCTACTTCATTATTTAGTAGGCTTTTATCACGCTTAACGCGTATTTTTTCGCTGCGAATCAAAGCGTCAATTTCTGCCAATTCCGCTCGTCTCTGACTTAACATTATTTGCACGTCAGTATCATCTAGCGTAACTAATATTTGTCCGGCCTCAACTACCGTTCCTTCTAACACAGAGGCTTCTTTAACATCTGCCACTATTGCAGCTTTCAATCTTGCTTTGCGTGGCGTTTCAACGCGACCATAGAGGGTGATTTCTGGAGAAATATTTTGAAAAATAACGGGGACAGTGTGAACCTGCCATATTTTTTCAGGCTTCTGGATCTTAGGTTTTTCTTGCTTAGATAGCATCATGCCATAATAGCCGGCCGCAGCAATAACTATTATTAAGATTGGCAATACAATACGATTTAACACGCTATTTCTCCCTCTCCGGAATCAACTATGACATAAATCGACATGCTAAGGTTCCGTTACGATTGCCACTCTAACAGCATTTAGGCTTAATTGAGCAGTATGCAAATTTTCAACAATTGTTTGCTGTAGTTGCTCAGCATAACTGATTTCTTCCGGTCGAATCATATCATTAACTTTTGCCAAAGCAATCAGTCTGTCTTGCTCTGGCTGTAACGTTTTCCTCATATTCTGTATAGCTTGCTCAATTATTTCCGGCTGTTGTATTGCCGTTAGTTGCTGTGCCTGCTTAATAAGTACATTTATTCTATTTCTAGCTTGCTTGACCAACTCCTGTTTCGTTATTTTTGGAATGCGTCCCACCATAGAATTAAAAATAAGCTCTGGCAGTTCTTCCTTAAAATCACGACCAACTTCATCTACCACCACACGTAAATAGGAATGATTAAGATAACGGTTTATTTGCAAAGAACGTGGTGCTGAACACGTTAAGGTGAAAATAGCTTCAAGTAATAAAGTACCTGCTGGCAATTGTTCATACTCAAGAGTACAAAATGCACTATTACCAAAATCACTATTAATAAGCATATCTAAGCTGCCGGTGACCATCGGATGCTCCCAGCTTAAAAATGCCATATCTTCCCGTACTAAGGCTCGCCGGCGTTGATATGTGGCGGTAAGTCCTTCTTCTGGCAAGGCAGGAAAATGATGATACAACATATGATCACTAGGTGAAACGATAATACTATCAGCACTATGCAGCTGCTGTTCAATGCCATATTCATCAAACACTTTATCCATAAACTGACTTAACTCTGTCGATCTACTCATTTCTTCAAGATCACCGACGAGCCCTTCAGCAACTAATTTATTACATGAATTCAGCTCTAACAATCGGTCCCTTCCTTGCTGAAGTGTTTTCAAGGTTTCACTTGTAAGCCGTTGAGTTTTATCTATTAATTTCTTTATTTTAACACTATCACCTGAGCTACTTAAACACGCCATTAACGCCGTTTTCAAAGCCTGCTGAATAGTGCTTCCTGCTGGGAAAACATGTTCAATCGCATTCATACCTTGATGATACCAATCTAATAAAACATGCTGTGCTGTGTTCTCATAATATGGAATATGAATTTGCACATTGTGATGTTGACCAATTCTATCCAAACGTCCTATTCTCTGCTCTAATAAATCTGGATTTAAAGGCAAATCAAATAAAACTAAATGATGTGAGAACTGGAAGTTACGCCCTTCACTGCCAATCTCAGAACAAATCATCACCTGTGCACCATCTTCATCATCTGCAAAATACGCCGCAGCACGATCACGGTTAATCAATGATAATCCTTCATGGAAAACTGAAGTACGTACTCCATGACTAATTCGCAAATGAAGCTCTAGCTCTTGTGCTGTTTGAGCTTGGGCACAAATAACTAAAACCTTATCTAATTTATGATCCGATAACCAATTTGATAACCATTCAACTCGGCTATCAAGTGTGAGCCAGTTATCACCCAGTATTTGTTCCGACTGTAATAATGCTAATGGTTCAGCATCTTTGATATTTTCTAAATACTGCGTAGGTGCCTTGAGTGAATATTGGTGCAAGATTCTATCTGGAAAACCTTCAACCACATTACGTGTATTTCTAAACAAAATTCGCCCAGTGCCATGGCGATCTAATAACGCTCTGATGGCCTTATCTTTACTGGCTTCAAAATCATCAGACTGTACCAAACCAACATAGGCTTCTTTACCTAAATAATGTTCGATTGTAGCTTGATCTGACACTAACTGTGACTGAGCATTCTCTGACAATAAATTACTCGCAAGGTCACTAACGGGTTGATAGTCTGCTTCTTGCTGACGAAACTTGGCTAAATCGAAATAACGATCTGGATCTAATAATCGCAATCGAGCAAAATGACTTTCTATTCCTAGCTGTTCCGGTGTAGCAGTGAGCAATAATAAACCTCTAACTTGGCGTGCTAAGTCTTCAATAGCCCGATATTCCACACTAGCTTCCTGCTCATTCCATTGCAAATGGTGAGCTTCATCCACCACCATTAGATCCCAATCAGCCATAATGACATCATCATAAATTTGTTGATGATCAGTCAATAAAGATAAGTGACATAATACTAATTGAGCACTATCAAAAGGGTTGCCTTCATCCGTCTCAACTAAAGCCTGATGCCGCTCTTCATCCATAATGGTAAGTTGCAAATTAAAGCGCCGTAACATTTCCACCAACCATTGATGTACCAAACTATCAGGTACCACAATCAACACTCGTTTTGCTTGCTCAGTAATCAATTGTTGATGAATGATTAAACCGGCTTCAATGGTCTTACCTAACCCTACTTCATCGGCTAATAAAACTCGTGGAGCATGACGTTGAGAAACTTGGTGAGCAATATAAATTTGATGCGGTAATAGCTGTACACGCGGCCCCATCAAGCCATACACCGATGATTGTTGTAATTTATGTTGCTGGGCTAATGCATCAATACGTAGTTCAAATTGGCTATTTTTATCGATTTGACCGGCAAATAAGCGATCTTGTGGCTGGCTAAACTGCACAAAACTATTGAGATCCATTTCATGAATACTGATCTCATTACCCTCATCATCCGTGCCTTGATAAATAAAACAATTATTTAACTCATGACGTGCAGTGATGGTGAAATAAAGATCTTCATTGGTCGAAACCCTATCACCTTCTGGATAGTGCACTCGACTTAATGGTGCATTATCGGCGGCATAGATTCGTTGCTCACCTGAAGCTGGAAACAGCACTGCAATTTGGCGCCCACTTATTTCTTTTATTAGACCTAAACCTAAATCTGCCTCACCGTTACTAACCCAACGCTGCCCAATTGAAAAATCTGTTACTGCCAAGTTGAAAACACCTCTAAAGACACGTCACTCGCGCATGTTTACTCAGTCAATCTGAGCACAAGGTTAGCGGGAGACTATTTAATTTGACGGGCACGAACAGTGCGCCCTTTAATCTTACCTTGCGACAAATAATTCATTGCCTGACGCAATGCTGTCCGTTCAATGGCAACATAGCTCGACATATCGAAAATATCAATCTTGCCAATATCTGAACCTGCTAAGCCTGCGTCACCTGTTAATGCGCCTAAAATATCGCCCGGTCTCAGCTTACTCTTACGTCCCGCATCTAGTTGTATTGTTACCATTTGTGCTTGTAAGCTATAACCGGGATCGCGATCCAGTGATTCCGGCACATCACTTATGCTAGGTTTTTTCTGATAATCAGCAATAGCATTAACTCGCACCACCTCAGATTGAGTAAAAATACTCAGCGCAATACCCTTTTCACCAGCGCGGCCCGTACGGCCAATTCGATGCACATAAATATCAGGATCACGGGGCAATTCATAATTAATTACAGCTTGTAATGATTTAATATCTAAACCACGTGCCGCCACATCGGTTGCCACTAATACTGAGCAACTATTATTAGCAAAACGTACTAACACCTGATCACGCTCTCGTTGGTCTAAATCACCATGGATAGCCAATGCATCAATCCGATGATCGCGTAAATAATCTGCCACTTCATCGCACTGCTTTTTGGTATAGCAAAAAACAATCGCATTGCTTGGATGATAATGTTCAAATAATGCTAATAAAGTAGTCTTACGTTCGTGTTTTTTAACTTCATAAAACAACTGCTCAATAACGCTTTCAGTGTGTTTAGATTCAACAGTAACGCGCACTGGATTACGTTGAAAGGAACGACTCATCTTTTCAATCGTATCTGGATAGGTTGCTGAAAACAGTAATGTTTGACGCTTTTTAGGTGTGTATGAAATGATCTCTTTCATCGCGTCAGAAAAGCCCATATCTAGCATGCGATCTGCTTCATCTAAAACCAATGTTTTCAGACCATCAAGCTTCAATGTGCCTTTCATTAAATGATCTTGTAATCGACCTGGCGTGCCCACCACAATGTGAGCGCCATGCTCCAGTGATCCAATTTGTGGGCCTAACGGTTTACCACCACAAAGCAATACCAGCTTAATATTCTGAGTAAAACGTGCCAGACGACGAATTTCTTTGCCTACTTGGTCAGCTAACTCACGGGTAGGACAAATAATTAAGGCCTGCACACCAAAGAAGCGAGGGTTGATCTCAGTTAGCAAACCAATACCAAAGGCAGCTGTTTTGCCGCTACCTGTTTTTGCTTGCGCGATCAGATCTTTACCTTTTAATATTTGGGGTAAGCTCTGCGCCTGAATTGGCGTCATCTTTTTATAGCCCAAAGAGGCTAAGTTTGATAACTGTTTATCGGGGAGATTTAGTGAGGAAAAGCTGTCGTTGGCCATGATTGTTTTCGGAGGACTATTTATAAGGTAATACATCATACCAGAGGCGTGAAATATTGAATGTGTTAAATAAAAAAAGGTCAGACACAGGTTAGTATCTGACCTTAATGTTCAAGCGTAAAACGCTAAGAGGATTTAGCTATGTTGGTAATGCTTTTTTAATGCTTTTTTAACTTCCCATGATCCTTTCCAACCTAATGGAAATACGACTAAATCGCCCGCTTTAAATGTAGTTGATTCACTGCCATCTTCTGGTGTCATTTCACATTCACCTTCTAAGATGAAGGCTGTTTCTGTTGTTACAAAATCCCAAGGGAAAACAGATACTTCTTTTTCCCATGTTGGCCAGTTTGCTACGCCCATATCTGCTAAAAGTGCTTCGCTTGGGTTGCTATCAACTGTAATTTTATTCATGAATCTTCCTGTAATTAATTATTAGCCAAACACATTGGTGTGTTCAGGAACAGCGATCATAAAGTGTTCGCGTCATTTTGCCTAGATTTATTGTTCTACTGGTAATTTTGCTTTTCCCCAAGCATCAATCCCGCCAGTTAAATTTGAAACATCTTCATAGCCTGCTGCTAACAAAATCTTGCCAGCTGCGGCCGAACGTTTGCCACTACGACATTGCATTACAATTTCTTTGCCATCAAACGCCTTAAATTCATCTAGTCGACCTTTTACTTCGCTTAAAGGGATATGAATTGCACCCGGAATATGCCCTGCATCCCATTCACTTTGTGTGCGTACATCTATAATGACAGCATTGTTGCTTTCGACTATTTCTGCGGCTTGTTGTGGGCTAATTTCAGCTAGAGGCGTTGCATTTGAAGACGAACACCCTATTAATAATACAAATACTGCTAATAGTAGTGTTTTTGAAAATGTGTTTAGTAGTGACATAATGGTGAACCTCTAGTTAATTAAACGCTAATATACAATTACCTGACTAATAAAGTCAATTTCTCAGTTATAATTCTTTCATGTCTAACTCTGACAACCAACAAATCGTATTAAATCCCTCACAAGCTGAATATGAAATTAAAAAATCTCAGTTCATTGGCGCAATTATGCCATGCAATAGTGAACGTGAAGCTTTGCAACAACTTCGCACGCTAGCAACACAACACCCCAATGCTAATCACTTGGCTTTTGCTTGGCGAATAAGGCAAGATGATGGCTTCATTAATGAACGCTGCAATGATGCTGGCGAGCCTTCTGGCACAGCGGGAAGACCCATTCTAGCCCCGTTGGAAGGTAACAACATAATCAATGCAATTGTCGGTGTTATTCGATACTTCGGTGGTGTTAAGCTAGGCACAGGCGGGCTTGCTCGCGCTTATGGTACCGCAGCCAAGCTAGCTATTGAAAGTGCCACGCTATCAGCTTGGATAGAAATGTCTGAACTTAAATTAGATATCGAATACAGTCAATTACAATTATTAGAATATCAGCTTAAACAATGCCAAGGCCAAATTATTGATCAACAATTTTCTGATCGAGTAATAGTCACAATTTCTCTTCCAACTAGTGAGAATGAACAAATTAAAGAACAATTCACTGGTTTTTAATTAGTTAATGTAATTAACCGTCCATCAATTGTTAGAGCTGAAAAATCAAATTGCTGTTTAATATAATTTAGTGAATTTTGATGGTAAAAAAAGACATGCGTATTATCGTTTTGATAATACCAATTAGCAAAATCAATGTTGTCACGATAAAGGTCGGTCATACAATATAATCGACCCTTTGGTTTTAAAAGCCGTTTCAATAATGCAAATTCTTTATCTGGATAATAAAAATGCTCCATCACCTCACAACACACAATAAAATCGTATTGTTGCTCTAATAATGTCACATCATTATGAAAAAATGGATCGTACAAATCTAACTTAAAATGATTGTCAGCTAATACTTTGGCAATAACAGGCCCTGTGCCAGCCCCAAAATCCAGCCCTTTTTGCTCAGGTGTTTGATGGATTAATACTGCCGATGTAATCGGTGATACAAACTGTTGATAACCTTCATCCGTGACATCATTATTATGAGATAAGTAACGTGATTCTTCATCGGTAGCATCGAGCAGGTATTCAGCACCCATAAAAACAGCCTGACAAGCACCACATTGATGGTATTGCTGTTTGTTATTGTGGAATTTCGAACTATTGCCGTGACATAAAGGACAGGTGTTATCCATATTTTAATTGCTTAATATTCATCAAACTCTACTGCAAAACCTTTACCTTTTATTATTCGAATAACTTTAGCAGAAAGTACCGGTGCATCTTCCATTTCTAATGTTTGTACTTCAACGGCATCACCTACTTCGACAAGACCTTCTGGGCACCGCAAGTACAAGCCGCTATCAGAAAAGTCTAGCATTTCTAAAACATAACTTTTCTTTGGATGCGTAAGCACTTTAATGCTTGCCCGGTGTTTTATACGCGCATGTCGTCGATTTTCAATGGTGCTCATATTAATATTATCGGTATTTAATAAAATATCTTTAGCATCATAGACCATTATTAATCAGTTAGATAGATATGCAATATGATGTGCTATCTAATCAAATAATCCTGTGTGCAAGCTCTGGAAACAAAAGCCAAAATGTAGCCACACAATTAATAACTACAGTCAGCCAGAATATAAAACGAAATGGCTGCTTAACTGTTTTGTGTCGCAGAATACGTTGCCCTAACATTGCCCCCGGCCAACCACCAAATAAAGCAAGTGCATGTAAATTATTCTCTGGCACACGCCATCGTCCATTTCTAGATGCTGATTTATCAAAAGCATACATGCCAAATGTTACAAAACTTAATATTAAGTAGCCCCATAACACCAAATACTGATCATTTTCTGGTGTTAGCTCTATCATGCTAAATACTGAAACCATCGCTAATATAGACAGTATAACTATAGCCTTAATCACTCTACTTTTACATTCTCACATCAGTGTTAGCAGTAAGATTAACCACTATTGGTTCATTATTTCTAAATTCAACCAACATTTTTTCTTGTGACAGTGCAGCCATCGGTCGACCTGCCACTACCGATAATTCATACACCGTGGCTGTAACTACGGCTTTATTTCCATTGCCAATATACTCAATATGTACTTTGTCGCGGGTGTAGGTATATTCTTCAGTGACAGCCCAACCATCTTTTAGTGTCTTCATATATTCATCTTTAGTAAATTCTAAAAGTTGTGTCTGACCACTCATCGTTAGATTCATTACTATATGAATATTATCATCTAGGTACTTTGCAACTGTGTTGGCATCTTTCTTTTCAATAGCCAAATCGACTTGCGTCAGCATTTTATGAATTAATGCATCTTTCTCGCTATCAGCATAAGTATTAATAGAAAACATGTACAGTATAAAAATAGCTAAAATTGCATTATTAATTTTCATCTTGATTCCCTTTTATAAATTTACGGCGACATCCGAATACACGGCCTTTCCAACATAAAATAATGATAGCTACTACGCCCACCATCCATAATGACTGCCATGCGGTTAACATTATATTTTGCCATGTTGTACAGTTACTGTATATCAGACACTCTGCAGGCAATAAAAATCCTGTAGCCGTGCCAATCAAAAAGATGAGCGCTATATTGTAAAGTACCATCATCAGACTTCGGCGCCATACCGGCGGATAGCTGTATCCAGAGAACTCAACCTGTCGAGCAGATAACACCTCATAATCAGGCTTTGTTTCAGGGTGTTTCAATATCACAACTGAGCGTACCAGACCATCGTGTATCGCTTGGTGATATCGGGTGATAAAGATAAAGGCAATCGACAAATTTCCTAATACCATTTTAGTAATGAACCTAAGCATAGAGGCCAATATATTAATATTCTTACCTGTGGTGGTGCTAACCACTTTTAACCCTATCAAATGATGTCCAATAGTGCCGCCAGTTATCGATACAAGTAATGGCTCCCATAGCAACACTATCACAGCAGTTAAAATAACCGCATCATATCCTGTGACGCCAAAATCAGATGCTATGATTAATATACTCATAAACATCACAGTGAGAATAATGCTGTCAATCATAACGGCTTGCAGCCGCCTTATAAATCGTGGGTATCCCTTATCACTATTCATTTATTGCTTAACTTATATTTAGCAACATTGGCAACTGACTTGCTGCCAGCCCTATCAAACCACCGAAAACACCACCCCACACCACTAACCACCCTAAATGCTGACGGATCATGGTTTGGATAATGTCTTTTACCATTTGTGGTGTCAGTTCTTCTAAACGAGACTCAACAACGTGTTTAATTTGTTGATGAATATCAGTATTCACGGGGGTACTTTTCAACTTCTCACGCACACTAGCTTGAAACGAATCACTATGCGCCATTTTATTTAAAGCATTTTTCATTTTATTAGAAAACGGCTCTTTTAATGAATCTAAAGCACTAACACCACCAAACATGCCAAGCATACTGCCAAAAGAGGATTCCATAATCGCCTCAACCAAGCTATCAAAAGCGGGTGTCATATCGGTTTCATCAATCACTTCGTGAAAATCTAAATGATGATCTGCACTATCCGTCACCATTTCTTCAACAAATCGGTCTAGGTTTTCTTGGCTAAAAAATTGATTCATCACCAAGTCTTGAATACCAATTTTAAAATCTTCAAAACGAGCGGTAATAACACCTGACCCATATAATCCCGGCACTTTCTCAAATAACATATGTATTGCTATCCAGTTAGTCACGCTACCCGCCAATGCAAATAAGCCTGTTGTTAAAACAGGCTCACGAAAAGGTGCGTCAAGTGCCAGTCCTGTTGCAACAAGACCGGCAGCGACGATATTTGTTATTAAACTTTTATTCATCAATCCACTTACTTAGAGCCGCCACGATCTTTGTTGCTTGATCTTTGCTTGAAATATTGAATTTCGAACGTTGGCTATATTCACCATTACGTTTTTGATAACGACGAATTGTGTATTTATCGGCACCAAAATCACCTGTTTTACGATCAAGATCTTTATAACGATAGATCAACGTCGCCCATGCACCTTTAGTTAACACGATTTTATCCAGCTGCTTCACTGTCATTTCATCGCCTTCCATATATTCAACTGTTAGTTCATCTACTGTTTCAGCCATTTTGATTCCTTAATTAAAGTAATTATGATTTTTTGAAAAATTTTGTAAGTATTGTAGCCAGCATATGGGCATCTCGGCTACCTGCTAATTCTCGAATAGAGTGCATCGCAAATGTCGGCACCCCAATATCTATTGTTTTTACACCCAATGTGCTCGCGGTGATTGGCCCTATCGTGCTGCCACAGCCCATATCTGTCCGCACCACAAAATCTTGCACTGGCACATCAATTTGTTCACAGAGTTGGCGAAAATACGCACTGGTCTCACTGTTCGTAGCATAACGTTGATTGGCATTAGTTTTAATCACAGGGCCATGGTTAAGTTTAGGACCATGTTCAGCATCATGTTTATCTTTATAGTTCGGGTGAACAGCATGAGCATTATCAGCAGAGATCATCATTGAACGCTGGATCATCCGGTGATATTGTTCCGGCTCAGGGCATAAGCGTGATAACACCGATTCTAAAAATGAACCTTGTGCGCCCGATGCCGAAACACTGCCGACTTCTTCATGGTCACTACACACTAATAAATTAGCTTGTGAACTATCGCCATTGATTAGTGACGTTAAACCTACAAAACAACTCAGCAAATTATCTAAGCGTGCACTACTGATAAAATCATCATTCAAACCAGTAACAGCGGCAGGCTGAGTATCGTGTAGGCTTATTTCATAATCCAAAACTTTGTCAATTTTCAGTTTCGGATATTGCGATTTAACTTGCTGCAATAATAGATCACGAAAATCGACCTTATCACCCTCTTCCACTTGCATCACAATTGGCGGTAAATGATCTTGGGCATTCACTGTTCGATTTTTATTCGCTTCACGGTCTAAATGAATGGCTAAACTAGGTATAGATGCGATTGCTTTCTTAAAGTCGACAAGTACATGTTTAATAGTTTGGCTTGAATCACGGTAACTCACTCGTCCTGCCATCGATAAATCTCGGTCAAACCACGGGTTAAGCAATGCACCACCGTATACTTCAACACCTAACTGCAATAAAGACTGTTTAATTGTTTCCGGCTTTGGTTTTACCTTTAAACAAGGGCTATCGGTATGCGCACCCACCATATGAAAACCCGTTTCGGCTAACGCAGCTTTAGGAAGCGTAAAAGCAATGATCGACGAATCATTACGTGTCACATAATATTGACCGGCTGATAATGCACCCCAAGCATCCAATTCATCTAAGCGTTCAAAGCCATTGGTCTCTAATTGGGCTGACATGGTCGAAACGGCATGAAATGGCGTAGGTGAGTTATCTAAGAATGACAGGAAATTTTGATTAAATTCGGTGAGTGACGTCTTTGTCATTACAGTATATATATGTGATTAAAAAAGTTCATCGTACCTAATTTAAGATCATTTGCATTACAATAATCGCTCGATATGACAAAAAAACAAAAAATCACCCGCCTGCAAAAACTAAAACGCTGGTTACTCTACGCCTTACTGACCTTTATAGGCGGCTCAGTACTCATCGTTATTTTGTTGCGGTTTGTGCCTATCCCGACATCCGCATTTATGATGCAAAAACACATTGCAGATTATCAATCTGACAAAGGCTTTATCGAAATACAGCAGCAATGGCAAAGTATTGATGCCATCTCACCCCATATATTCCATGCCGTGATTGCCGCCGAAGATCAGCTGTTTTATCAACATTTTGGTTTTGATATCAGCTCCATTTACGCTGCCATAAAAACCCGTTCAAATGGTGGCAAGTTACGCGGTGCCAGCACCATCACCCAGCAAGTGGCTAAGAACCTATTCTTATCGCCCTCACGCAGTTTATGGCGCAAAGGCTTTGAAGCATGGTTCACCCTACTCATTGAATTATTCTGGTCAAAAGAACGTATCTTATTAGTCTATGTAAACATTGCTGAATTTGGCGATCATATTTATGGTGTCGAAGCAGCAAGCCAACGCTATTATGGCATCTCAGCAAAACAACTGTCACCGTCACAGGCGGCATTATTAGCTGGCAGTCTACCTAACCCATTAAGGTTTAAAGTTGCTAATCCAAATAGTCAGTTACGAGAAAAACAATCTTGGATTTTGCAGCAAATGAGGAATCTTGATTATTTATAATTTATCAGCACTTCTGCAACTCAAATGCAATGGAAAATACATTTTGAAATATCTGTGTATTGGACTTACAGTAGGACTATTCTCAATGCCATTTGCCAATGCGTCAGAGCAAGGGAAGCACTTATTTATTCTCTCTGGCCAGTCAAACATGGTGAGGCTTAATCCAGACATCTCATTTACACCGGCTGTAACTAAGGAGTTTGGAGAAGGCAATGTAATCGTTGTCAAAGATGCTTCTGGCGGGCAATCGATTCGGCGTTGGTATAAACGATGGGAATCCACTAAAGGTAAGATTTCAAACTCAAACGGTGACTTGTATATTCGTTTGATGAACAAAGTGAATTCAGCAACAAAAGGTAACGAAATCATAACCATTACTTTTGTTTGGATGCAGGGTGAGTGGGATGCTGCTGATGGTTATGGTGAAATCTATGAGGATAGTTTTAAAGGGCTAATGGAGCAACTAAAAGTAGATTTAAACCGAAATGATATCAATTTTGTAATTGGTCGGATCAGTGATTTTGATATGAACAATAATATACACAGGCACTGGACTAAAGTTCGAAAAATTCAAGTAGACTTAGCTGAATCTAATCTACGTGGGAAATGGCTAGACACTGATGATTTAAATGATGGAATAGATAAAAGCGGTAACATTATCAAAAATGGTCTTCACTATTCGGTAAAGGGATACTGGATGCTTGGTAATCGTTTTGCGGAGAAGGCCATCGAATTGATAAAGAGTGATAACGGTATCGGAAAGTAGTGGATACCTGTCGTCTTAAAACATGATTTGATAACTAGCAAATAAGCTCAGAGTCTACTCTTTCAAATAAACCTTGATTTGTCCAACTCGCCTCTATATTATGCTGCTCTTTCTTGGGGTGTTTAGCTCAGCTGGGAGAGCATCGCCCTTACAAGGCGAGGGTCGGGGGTTCGATCCCCTCAACACCCACCAAGATTACATTCTATCCAGAATAGTTATCCGGCCCTAGATTTTTCAGCGGACTATGAGTTAACACAAATACTCATATATCAGAACTTTCAATCCCTTACCCTGCATTGCTTCAACAAATACCTCTGGCGGCTCGACTTCACTTACATATCGACAATCAGCGCATTCATCTTCAACCGCTTTTTTCAAAAACTCAACATCTAAATCAGGTGAATTTAAACACAACATCAGCAAGCTACCTGAGTTCATAAACTCTGGAATACGTCTGATTATCTTTTTATAATCACGTTTAATATCGACACTGCCTTTTTGAAACGATGGCGGATCGCAGATCAATAAATCATAAGGACCGTGTTTCTTTATTCGCCCAAATGATTTGAATATATCAATCGCTTCAAATTTAACTTTACGCATATCTTGCCCGTTTAATCGGTGATTATTTCGTCCTGTCGTGAGTGACACGCGGCTCATATTAATATTAAACACCTGCGATGCTCCACCCGCTAAAGCTGCAACAGAGAAGCCGCAGGTGTATGAAAATAGATTAAGCACTTTGGTATTGTTCGAGTTTTGTTGCACCCAGTGTCTGCCATTTGTCATATCTAAAAACAAGCCGGTGTTTTGGGCTCGGCCTAATGTTATTTGATATTTCAGCCCGTTTTCTTCCACCACTGTCTGCGTGCATTCTTCACCTAGCAATAATTCAAACGGTGCATGCTTTAAATGGCGATATTGAACCTGAACGGATCGGCAATCAGTAACACGGGATGATAAATCTTGAGCTAACTGTTGTAATTCATCTGTTTCAACAGGCTTATAGAGCATAATTAACACGATAGGCGCTAGCCAATCTATCGATATATGTTCATAACCAGGATAAGCATGCCCTCTGCCATGAAATAAGCGTTGGGCTTGATGTGTTTCGGGTGTTAGGTAAGGAATGTCAGTAAGGGGATGGTTTTCAGTTTGCTCTACATCCGCATTATTCATCTTCGCTTTCTTCTTTTCTTCTTATAACTCGACGCGCCATGCCGCCATGCATGCGGCAACGTTCAGCTAATGCACCCATACTCCAGCCTTCTGGTTGTCTTATTACTACGCTGTGCTTACATTTTCGGCCATTAGATAGTTTGGCGCCACAGGCGGGTCGATAGCGTTTTACTTTTTCCCAACTTTCTAGCA
>NVWQ02000044.1 GCA_002733715.2 Methylophaga sp. | reverse complement strand
TGTTCACCATCAATAATATTAGGTGTTCACGATGGATAAGATTGGGTGTTCATGTTGCGTAAGAATACGCAGATGAGTTTAAATCTAAGGCGGTTCAACTCAGTTTGCTCAACGGTATGCAGGTGAAAAAGGTCGCTGAAACGTTAGATATTCATCCCTTTATGCTCTCTCGCTGGCGAAAGGAATATCGTGAAGGTAAGATCAAGATAGATCATCGTAAAAAGGCTTTGTCTATGGCGAATGAGAAGAAAGAACTTAATGTGATTAAGCGGCTTGAAAAAGAAAATCAACGGCTCACGCTGGAGAACGATTTGCTAAAAAAGTGGCAACGGTTTCTCGCGGAGGAACATCGCAACGATTTAGCTTTATCCAACGATATAAAAAAACGTTAGGAGTAACGTATTTATGCCGATGGTTGGAGGTGTCACGTAGTGGCTATTATGCTTGGTGTCATCGTGCTCATTCATTACATTCGATTGAAGATGAGCAGTTATCTATCAGAATCGCCCAAATCCATCGTGATAGTCGCGGCGCATACTGCAGCCCTTAGAGTGCATCAGGCGCTTAAGAAGCAAGGCTGGTGTGTGGGAAAGAGGCGGGTTGAGCGTTTAATGCGAAGGCTTAATTTACAAGGGCGTGTTGTCAGGGTCACACGACGACAACCTGGCTTAAAACGGTTTAAGCAGCGGGGTGAGAATGTACGATTACATTCGCCAGAGCCCAGTAAGATCAATCAAACATGGGTGGCTGATATTACGTATATAAAGGTTAAAAATACCTATAAGTTCTTATCCGTTATTATGGATTTATACTCCCGTCGTATTTTAAGTTGGTCTTTAACGCATACTAGAACAACAGAGGATACGGCTAAAATATTACGTCGTGCTATTCGTGTGCGTAAACCAGAAAAGGGCTTAATATTCCACACAGATAGAGGGATTGAGTTCACAGGAAAAGGCTTTCGAAAAGTGCTTGAAAAACACGGGATGCTGCCCAGTGTCAATCGTTTAGGCATGTGTACTGATAATGGTCATATGGAGTCTTATTTCCATACCTTGAAAGCGGAGCTTATTCGAGGACGGACATTTAATTCAATGAAAGAATTAAGGGCGGCACTGAATAGTTACATCAACCACTTTTACAATAAAAAACGTTTGCATTCAGGGATCGCTTATTATTCACCCATGGAATATGAGATGATGTCTGTATGAATTTTAATGTGTCTTTTTTTTCGGGGGAAGATCACCGTAAAAAGCGTCACAATTTTTTACCCCTTTTTACGTCAAGTGATTTGGGCGTTAGGCATCACAGGAGCCGTAAGAGTTGAAATCAGTAGTGCAAGAAGAAACAACGGGGTGTGGAATTGCTTCAGTAGCTAACATCCTAGAAAAGTCATATTCAGAAATGAAAGAGGCAGCTAACGCTATGGGTATCTATGCTACAGACAAATCGCTTTGGTCTGACACCCAGTATGTGAGAAAAATGCTTTCTGCATCTGGTGTTGAAACGTCAAAAAATGAAATACCTTTTAAGTCTTGGCAAACATTACCAGACTTAGCGCTATTATCAATCAAGCACCATCAGGAAGATGGAAAAGACTTTTGGCATTGGGTTGTGTTTAAACGAGCAGACAGTAAAACTGTTGTTTTAGATTCAGCCAACTACCTTTCATCAAACGTGAGAACGGACTTTGACGAGATGCAGCCTAAGTGGTTTATTGAGGTCAAAAATGCCTAACCAATCATTCAAGCGGGTCGACTATCGTCGCCCCTTAATTTAAACGTTAGATCGGACCGCTCGCTATCGCGACCGGTCTAACGGCTGCCGGCAATGAGTATTGCCCTGTGAGACTACACTGCTTCGCGCTCCATCTAACAAGTGACTATGGTGTCATAGGACGTTACTTGATGGGGTACTATAATTATCATCGCCCCCATTTATTCAATCGTGGTTTGGCTCCAGCTATTGCTGAAGAAAAACCTTATTTAGTGTCCGAGAATAGTTAACCGTTACAAAGTACCGCTTTATCTTCAACAGTTAAATCTCAAACCGATCAAGGTTTCTAAAAACAAGCGAAGGATTCACGCCTAAACTACTCTGAAAACAGCGGTTAAAGTGGGCTGAATCTGTAAATCCAGCCTCCATTGCTGCATAAGTAAGATTATCAACTTTATGAAGCGTGTTCATCGCTGAAATAATACGTTGCCACATTCTATAGCTACGGAACCTAACATCGGTTTGTTCCTGAAATAAATGTCTAAACCTAGATGAAGATAGGTTTACAGTAGCGGCTAAATCTTCTTGGTTCATAGTTCTACTGGGGTCACTTTGAATGATTGTCATTACACGATCAATACGTGGATCCATATTCGCCTTAGTTTCTTGCCCCATATGCAGTAGTTTATTTATTAATTGTTCGATTTCAATTTTTGTTGGTTTTTCTTCGTAAATTTTGCAAAAAGTGGTGATCCATTGAGGACTGGTTATGTCGGTAACTATCGACTCATGAAAAGAGAACTGTTTTTTTAAATTAACAAAATCAGCAGAGTTTCTTTCAAGAATCAAACTCGCAACAATATTTCCATAGGCATTTAATTCATGCTTACAACCAGCAGGAATGATGGCACAACGATAGGGTATGTCATGACCATTCGCAGTCTTCATGAAAAAGGGTTGATAAAGTCCTACATTAATGGCGACAGAACCCATTGAATGAAGCTTTAATTGTTGTACTGGACCAAAAAATAAGGTTCGGTTTGGCCACATAAATAGGTTAGGCCGGAAACCATATTGTTGATCACTGTTAGCCACTTTATACAATTTATTTTTCATAAGAGTTATTAGAATGTTTTAGTCATTATATGACGAACCTTAATTAGACTATCAGGAGAACCATCATGGATGCAATACTAAATCAAACAGCGCCCATTATTGCTATTTCATGTGCAGGAATATTTTTTATGATGGCATTACTAACAGGGTCATGGAAATTTTATTGCATGAATCAGAGTACAGACTTTAAGGCTCCGTATTATGTAGACATTGCACATCGATCCGCACTGTTATATTCATTTGCAGCTATACTGATTACTGTTTTTGCTGCCTTAAGCATCTTTCCTGATTGGGTCAATATTACCGCAACTATAGCCCCACTATTATTCTTTTTTATCTCTATAGTCAATTACATAAAGCTAGGGCTTCAGAATAAAACTGACAATCAATTACGGGACTCTGATAATCCAACTGCAGATAAAATAATAATGGCAAGCTTGATAATTGCTGAAATAGGCGGTTTTTCAGTTTTACTAGTTGGATATTTCCTTAGAATAATTTAGTAATCATAAGTATGACACTGCTAGGACTACATTGGTCCACCCCCAATGTATTATTTTTATTACCGCTAATTATATTGCCTTGGCTAAATCGTAAGTCTGATAAGACTGTTGTTTGGATAGATTTCGTACCTATCGATTCCTTATCAAAGGTAATCGGTAGGCTATTAAAATTATTAGCATCAACAGCCATTGCTGGTTTGGTACTAGCACTTGCAGGCCCTTATGTACCTGAAAAAAAGGTTGAGCGAGTAGCCGAGGGTGCAGAAATAGTAATGGTACTTGATCGAAGTCGTAGTATGGATGGTCCTTTTGCAGTGAAAGAGCGTGCTCAGTTAGTTAATTACGATAAAGAGAATAATAAACGACGAATAGCTACAAATTACCTAAAAGAATTTGTAAAAAAGCGTCCTAATGATCGTTTTGGTTTTATCTTTTTTAGTGCAAACTCAGCAGATATATTACCTATGACATATAACAAAGAAGCCATTCTAGCGACGATTAATGCAAACGCACTTGGTCGAGGACTATCTGACACGAATATGGTTGATGCTTTAATAACATCAGCAAAAATGTTTGAAGGAAAAACGTATCGTGGTTCACGAATAGTCTTGCTAGTTTCAGATGGTGGACAAGGCATGAATGACGAAGAAAAGTTACAGATATCTACACTGTATAGACAGTTAAATATCACTATTTACTGGATATATATGCGCTCTATACACGGCATGACACTGGAAGAAAAAGAAGATGAAAATAGTCATTGGAAAGGCAAGCCTGAACGAGAGTTACATACGTTCTTTAAGTCAATCAACCAACCTTACCAAGTATTTGAAGCCGAAGAACTGAAAGATTTTTCAGAGGCGATAGATGAAATTGATCGTCAGCAATATCAAACATTGATTGTCGAAGAAACATTGCCTCGTGAGTTAAAGGATAAGCCATTTTATTGGGTTGCAATGATAGCCATGCTATTTCTAATGTTAGCTCAATTTTATACAGCGTGGGGAGTAAAGGAAACACTGCGATAAAAGTAGAAAACAAGATTACTCTCACCGCAGTGAATTTGTTTTAAGATATTATCCTACTGTGCTTTGAGCTTCATATAATCCAACGATGTCTTGATAACTAAGCGTTGCGATTACATCGTGCGTAACTTCATCAAGTACTTCATATAGAAGGCCATCGCCACCGCGGATACTAAATAGGACAATAAGCCCATCATCGCCGCCACATTCACGGTGTGGATCATTACTTGCTGGGCTATAAGTATAACTACCTACAGGGCGCACTTCTTTTAAGTCTCCATTGGCTTCGTATAAACGGTGTTCACCTTGCACTACGAAGCACATATTAGGAGCCATATGCCTGTGCAAGAAAATTGGTTTATGAGCACTTAATTTAAATAATACATCAATAATTTTATTTTCATCATCTACATGCAATACGGAGTACAAGAAATTTTCGAAATCCCCAAGTGTATTCCAAATAATATTTTGTTGGTCAAAATTGAAGTTTGTCATTTTTTCATTCCTTAAATTATAAAAAATCATACCGAGTGAAATGCACATAATGCATTTACAGGTCAATATCATATTTGATGATCAATAGGCTATGCGACCGATATTTGACTGATATATAGCGGGGGATTTGCCCGTCTATATTAACCAGTGATGTTGCAAAGAAGAACAATTAGTTATTAGGCAAATTACCCGCTATATATCAGGCAAATAGTGGATGATAATTACTCAGGAAGAAGGTGTAATGCTGTTAGGAAAACAACCGTACCCAACTTAGGAATTTTTATGAAAAATAGATTAATGCTTAACCCCGGAATAAGAATATTTTTATTTATAGCTTTATCAATAATCGTTCGAAATACATTGGCTGATGAAACTAGACCCTGCCAAAAAACACTCATTCCCGTCATCTCTCTTGATATTGAGTTATTAGGGGATACGACAGTTGAAAGTATGAAGAAGCAGGATGAATTTTTATTGAACAAGTACAGTACTGAATTACGCTTACGATTAACAGAAAAACGAGTATTCACTATTATTGATGATAAAGAGTCGTTGACTGTTATAAATAAAGCTGCAGAGAATCAATTTCTGCATAGATGCAATGGATGTGAACTATCACTTGCAAAACAGTTAGGAGCGAAACAGGTCGTTGTACCTTGGGTTTTCAGAATGAGTAAATTGGTACAAACGATGTTTGTTGAGTTAAGAGATGTTGAAACTGGAGTACTATTGATGCGACAAAGCTTGGACTTTCGTGGAAATACTGAAGATGGATGGGATCATGTTACTAACCGAATGGTTGAGGAAATTAAATCATATGTTTCAAAATGTCACTAATGAAATCTCTTAACTAGGAAGCAGGGACTAAATTCAGTGGTTTAAAAATATTCATTTTTATTGCAAAGTGAATGAGTTCTATATCTGTTTTAGTCCCTAGTTTTTTCTTAATTATATAGTGACAATTTGATATGGTTTTTTGTGTTACACACAGTGTGTCAGCTATTTCTGATACAGATTTTGCATCTAGGATCATGTTGAATATTTCAAATTCTCGACTTGTCAGCTCTTCTAACGCTGTGTTGTTTATTTCTAATTTTTCTACCGCGAGCGCCTCAGCAATATCGTGACTCAATGCTATCTTACCAGCGGAAACATCATGAATCGCTTGGACTAAAACACTAGGCAGGCTATTTTTTGTTACGTAACCACGTGCCCCCGCCTTAATTGCTTGCAATGCAAATGTTGGGTTTTGATGCATGCTAAAAACGAGCATTCGTACTGTTGCGCTCTGTTTACGAATTCGAGCAATTGTTTCAATTCCGCCTCGGCCAGGTAAGGATAAGTCCATAACGACAACATTAGGTTGTATTTCTTTAAACAAACGGTATGCTTCTTCACCACTCTCAGCTTCTGCTATAACCTTTATACCTTTTTGTTTTTCTAGAAATGAACGGTATCCCTCCCGGACTACGGCATGGTCGTCAACAAGTAGAACAGTAATAGATTTTGATTTCATTATTTATTTTCTGCCTATGAAAGTGGGATGTTTATCTGAATTGCTAGACCAGAAGGTGAATTTTCATGGAGTGTAAATGTACCTCCAAGTGCATTTACCCGATCGCGTATTCCAAGTAACCCAATTCCTGATGAATCATTGAAAGAACTGATATCTGCAAAACCATCATCTTTAACAGTAAGGGTTAAGCTGTCCTCAATATCATCATCAGCAGATCTTTTTAACTCGACAAGTGCAGTTCTTGCTTGAGAATGTTTTGAAATATTAGAAAGACATTCCTGTACTATACGAAATATATTTGAAGGTATGGGCTCTTCCATCTTATCAATATCTCCGCTCATCTCAATTTCATATTTAGTTCGTCCATTATTTGTAGAGTTCCATTGGGAAACCATTCCCTCCAAGCTTGCTGGTAAGCCAAGACTATCTATATCTGCAGGCCTAAGATGTAATAGCATGTCTCTCAGTAGGTCCATCATATGTATCGTTATATTTGATATATTCTGTGATTCAGGAATTAGCTCTGGATATTTCTCAGATGCCATTTGAATAATTGATGAAGCATTTACCTGAAGGCCTGCTAAACATTGTCCAAATTCATCATGAAGCTCTCTAGTCAGAAATCGTCGCTCTTGTTCTTGAACATTAATTAGTTTAAATGCCAATCTTTGTCTATCAGACAATGTCTTTTCTAAACTATCTGCAAGATGATTGACCGCTTTAGCTGTACGGTGCCATTCACTTATTGCAAAAGGAGGCAGGCGAAGGTCAAGATTGCCATTCGACATTTCTTCTAATCCAGATACAATTATATTTGCCGGTTTTAATGCGCGACCAATAGCAATAAAAAGCAAACTACAAAGTGTAAAAACAGTGATGGAAGAAAGCCCTAAAAGTTTTTTAATGTCTGTCCATGCGAGATAAATTTCTAGCTCTGCATCAGGTATAAGTGTGAGCAATCCATACGTTTGATTGTTATAGGTAATATCTTTGATCGATTTTTGACCTGGATTAAATACACTTCGATATGCCTTTTCAAACCATAATGGCCAATTTTTATTTAACGATGTATTTCCACGACACACTTGCTGAATTGTATTTCCTTTTGTATCACTGTACTTCATACACAACCCTGTATTACGTTTAGTTTCTGACCAAATTGACAGATCTGGAAAAGAATCTTTGGGTGAGAAACTATTCATTACCTTAAATAACTGAAGCTCCAAATGTTGATCAATAGATTCTGATGTTTTGTTTAGTTCTTCTGTTATTTCATGGTTGGACTGGTATAGAACGTAAGAAGCCGTTCCGAACAGACAAAGTGTTGCTGTAGTAATGATCAATATAATCAAATTAAGCCTCAGTGCCTTTGGTTTAGAAATTTGCATAATAATCATACTCAAGCATTAGTTTTTATGGTCCCATTTTATGCCTAGATGGAGGCTGAGTTAAGAAAAATAGAAAACTTCGGGCATATTACCCGTAGAGCAATGAGATATAATCACATGACAAGTATTGTAACGCTGTATAGATATTACAGATACCGTCTTCAAATTCAACCGAAATTAAGCTGTTCTAAGGAATTATTGAATGAAAGATTTGCACCAATTACCAGATAACCTTCCTGTTCCCGCTGATGATGGAGCGTGTGATCATCTTGAGGGAATGTCGTTGCCATCACAATTGCTCCAAACCAGCTCTAACAGTTCACTGGATCTTTCGGCGGAAAAAGGTATTGTTGTAATTTTCTTCTACCCGATGATTGGAAGGCCAGATTCACCGCCAATGGTAGGTTGGAATGAAATACCTGGAGCAAGAGGCTGCACACCTCAAACATGTTCTTTTCGAGACTCCTATAATCAGCTAACAGAATTAGGAGCTAAGGTTTTTGGTGCTAGTTCCCAAGCTCTTGAAGAGCAAAATGAGGCGGTAGCTCGCTTAAAATTGCCTTTCGAGCTTTTAAATGATTCTACATTTAAACTAACTGAATCACTTAACCTCCCTACGTTTGAATACCAAGGGGTTAAACGGATAAAACGATTAACGCTTGTGATGGTAAACGGTGTAATTCGTAAGGTGTTTTATCCTGTATTTCCGTCAGATCAAAATGTTAATCACGTCATATCTTGGCTAAACGAGGAAATGACTTAATTATACGGACTAGTAAATTCGTAAAGAAAAAAGCGTGAATTGGACTTTTCGGAATTACAGACTGTCGAATGAAATATGGGAAGTCCAGTCATCTCCGCTGGCGCTAGGGATTCCGCATAAGTGTAATCTATTTGCCAATTATTCTTCCAATTCGAACGCCATTTAGAGTTATATTCGTTGTATAGTTTTTCTGGCGAAGTATTTTTCTCAGTTCACGTTTTGCTAGGCTAAATGGTTTATCATCCTTACCTGGATGTTTCAAATGTTCCAAATATTGAGCAGAGCAGATACGATTAATAGTATCTACATAACCAGCTTTCTCTACAAGTTCTAGGCTATCTAAGGATATCCACTTGATTATTTCTAAAATAATGCCTTTCGTATCTAATAATTTTCTTATTGCTTCTGGAATTCCTGCTGGGCGGCCGATATTCCATACCGGTTCATGATGGAATGCTTTATTCCTAAAGTTTTTAATAGTTAATAACTTGCTTTGAATTATGGCTCGATCACGAGCCCCTCTAGGTGCGTTTGGAAATATAGGGCGTAATAATACTGGCCACAAAGCGTTAGAAGCACGATTTACATCAAAAGCCGCACTAAAAAGGTTTGTCCAAAACCCAAAAGGTAACTTGGCGATAATTCTATCTTCAGAAACTGTTGCAGAGGCTGCTAACCTTAAATCTCGCCGTATATTATTTCGGGCATCCTTGATGGATTTCTTTAAATACGATATATGTCTAGTTTGAGCAGAGCTTAAGTGTCTTACTGGTTTAGTGGTAACATTATCAAACCAGTAAGAACCTATGGCTTGGCTAGCTTCATTATGGATAGAGTTTCTTAGGGTTACTTCTAATACTTGGAGAAGCGGGAAAAATGCAGCAGCGACCTCTTTGCCCCATAGATAACACCCGAAGAGCTCAATTTTGCTAGCTGGACTAAAAAAGGAATTATAAGTACTCAATCTTGCAGTTGAAATATAAGGCTCTAGTTTAGAATGATCGATATTTATCAATTTGACAAATCCTAATATTTATTGTAATTTGTATTCTATAGTCAGTGAGGATTCCTCTCCCTCCAGTTGAAAGACTGAGAGGTGATGCCCTCACAAATTGACGACTGATTTGAAGCCCTGGTGCGAAAGTGTCGGGGCTTCTTTGTTTTCATTAGAACACTTTCCTTATCTAAACACCGCTTTAATTTATCCGAAGATATTAGTTTTATGCATTAGGACTTCAAACTAGAGAGCTTTACTTTTTTCGGTCTTGAGCTCTGAGTAGATAGATAATAACGTCTAATGGATAGACCTGTCACCATTGATATAACATGTAGTAGCCTGTAAGGTAAGCCTTACATCATATTTGGTGGGAAATCATATGTCTTTTTCAGGCTATTGTGCTTGTGCCAATCTAAATAGCCTTTGCTTTGCAGTTGCCCGACAACAATTCCAGGAGATACTCCCACGGATAATGCAAAATCTTGTATGGAATTTTTATCAATCTTGGTTTCTAATACAAATTGAGAAAAAGATTTTCTAGGAATCAAAAAATCGCCAGAAAATTCATCTGCTTCTGCTTCCTTCAACTTATTTTCTTCAGTAAAGTATGGTGACTCATCGTCATCGCTACCAGAAGACATGAGGCCTTGTCTTTGATTATCTATAAACTGTTCTTTACGTCCATGCAGAATGATATGGCCAGCTTCATGGAAGAAGTTAAACCAAAACATATCATTTCTCTTGCCTCGGAGGCTTAACTGAATTAGTGCTGTATCTTTATCTAACCAATGTGCAGCACCACTCGTGGCTACACCTTTTAGCTCTGGAATGAAAACAACCGTAACGCCCGCGTTAGCACACAATTTTTGCATTTCTACATATACAAGATCAAAAGGCTCATCCGTTAATTTTCTACACTCCTTAAGAGACTCTTTGAATTTAGCAAGGTTATAAGGCTGGCGAGGTATTTCACTAGCTTTAATCTCACCCTGTCTCAACCAAGCCATTATATTAAAATGGTTCTGTTTATATTTAGTTGAGGTTCTGTAATTAACCTCTAATTGAGACCAAACGGGTGACAGTTGATTAACACTGGATACACCAAAAAACGAATATAACGCTTTGAGTTGCTCAAGAGATGTTTCTTTTTTATTTATCCAGCCTTTTTTAATCATTTCTTTAAAATTGATTTTCTCCAAAAAAGGAAGCTCAGACTCTAAATTTCCTGCTTTAATAGTATTCAGCTTTTGAGCTTGGTATTTAGCTTCAAGATTCAACCAGAAGTCAGCTGGTTCATCTAAAACGTTGTCTAAACGCATAGCTGTCTCAGGTGAAATGGGTGCTGTACCTTTAATGATTAAATTAATCGTTTTAGCTGTAATGCCTGTACGCTTGGCTAGTTCAACTTGCAACATACCCTTTAAGCTAAGTTTCTCTTCAAGGGTTATCCCGGGATGCTTAGGGGGGGTATTTTGCGCATGGTTTGTTCTAGATACCACAATTATTCTCCTTGGCCGTTAAGTTTCGTGGTCATAAAAAATATCTGAGCAATCAAAAATTAAGTTCATCGTACTAAATAATGCGACATAGTTTCAGGTTCATTTTAATGTGTAATTAAATAATATATGTTTTATCAAAAACATATCGAAAGCCGACGTATCAATAGAGCCCGCTGGGTAAGCGCTACTGTTAATAATCAGCACACACCTACTTTCTGTATGTGTCGCAATATTTTTAGTTTTACAGTATGCAAAGCGTAGCGATTATACGCTTATCAAGAAATCAATGCAACTAGCTTTTTATTACCTTAAAAGTAATCATTATTATTAATAATTGATTTCTTGATCATTCGGCTTGTTTTAGTTATTCTACAATCCTGGAATTTTTAATCATAGGAGCTTACCCATGAGACAGGCATAAAAAAAGGCAAACCAAATAATGGTTTGCCTTAATTTGGGATCGATTGGAAGACCGAACCGCTGTGAGAAGCTATAGTATCTTTCGAACGATCCCTCCAAGTCAAGTAATCAATTTAATTTAACCCACTTTTCCGATGGAGGAATCGTACTATGCAAAATTTACACGTATCAATCAATCTTAACAATGAGCCCGTTGATTTAAAATCTGGGATATATAAAGGCTCTCAACTATTAGAACTTGTGACATTAAGTGAGAGTGAAAGACTTCACTTAAACCTACTTGATGATGTTGACATCCCACTATCAGAAATGGACTTAATACTGATCAGCGGCAATGAAGAATTTTTCAGTGGGGAATCAAACATCCCTGATACACCAAATTTAATTAAAGAACATATAATTAATATTAATGGGGAAGAGTTCAAAAATATTAAGTCATCTAAAATATCTGGAAAAGATATTAAAAAACTACTCGATGATGATATATCTAATACTGCTTTATATTTAGAGCTGGGTAACATGCCAGATCATCTAATTAATGATGATGACTCATTAATTTTAAATAGCCCGCTAGCGTTCTTCCTAGTTTCACAATCTAATTCTGACTCTGATATACCAGATCTAGAGGAGTGTGCTTCTAAAAAACAAACTCAACCTAAGCACCAAAAATATAAAATTAAGATTGATAAAACTAAGTATGTTACATGTTCTCCTCGACTTACAGGTAGAGAAATACTGGAGTTAGCAGGTTATGATGAAACAAGATATTTGTATCAAAAATTTTCTAGTGGTGAGCGACGACAAATCGAGTTAGATCAAAAAGTAGATTTCACTGAGCCTGGTATTGAACGTTTTCATACTATGCGTTGTGAGCATACAGAAGGTGATAGTCCATCTCTGAAGCGTATCCAGTTTCAATTATCTTCTGATGACACCGCGTTTTTAAATTCTCTAAATCTAAAGTGGGAATGTGTCGTAGAAGGTAATATTAAAAGAGTCATAATTTATGATATGCCACTACCCAAAGGTTATAGCCTAAATATGGTCTCTGTAAATATGCAGATTCCAAATAGTTACCCTACTTCTCAAATAGATATGGCCTATTTTTCCTCGGCTATTTCTAGGTTAGACAATAAAACTATAAAAGCACTTTCATCAGACTCTTTTGATGGGAAAATATGGCAACGATGGTCACGCCACAGAACGGCATCAGATCCGTGGCAACCAGGAATAGATTGTGTAGCAACACACTTTGCATATATCAATAGCTGGCTATTATCTGAGCTATTAAAATAAGGGGGGTAGAAATGAATATTAAATTTAGAATATCTGCACCTACTCTTGTTCAGCTCAATCAACATCTATTTTCTGGTGATGGTAATGAAGCTGTAGCATTTATATTGTGTGGTCATTTAAGAAATGAGGAGGAAACAGTTTTACTTGCTCATAAAGTTATCCCATTAAGTTATGAATCTTGTCCTGTTAGGAAGCCTGACAAAGTAACTTGGATAACAAAAGAGCTCGCAACAATATTAAATATTGCGGAAAAAGAGAACTTGGCGATAGTAAAAGTGCATTGCCACCCCGGTGGGTTTGCACAATTTTCAGAGATTGATGATCACTCTGACTCAGAATTATTTCCAAGTATTTATAATTGGGCTGAGTCAGATCTACCAGGTCTTTCAGCAATACTGTTACCTGGTAATGAGCTTGTTGTCAGGCATGTTTCAGCTATAGGAGAGTTTTCTCCTGTAGCTATATCTATTATCGGCGATGAAGTAAGTCTTTTTCCTGGGCCCAATTATCAGTACAAAAGCACAGGTGACTTTGAAACAAGAAACCTACAGGTTTTTGGTTCAAAAACCAGGAACCTATTAAGTCAAATGAAAGTGGCTGTAATAGGCTGTTCAGGAACTGGTTCTCCTGTAATAGAGCAACTTAATCGATTAGGGATAGGTACTTTAGTATTAATCGATCCTGATGTAGTTGAAGAAAAGAACTTGAACCGAATAACAAATACAACAAGCGCTGATGCAGAAAGTAAAAAATTTAAAGTGTATGCATTAAAGGATGCTTTAGTCCAGATTGGACTTGGAACAAATATCAGAGCATTCAATAAAAGCATATTTAATCCTGGAATGATTAAAGAGCTTGCCTCATGTGATTTTATATTTGGATGCGTTGATTCAGCTGAAGCAAGGTGTTTGATTAACCGAATTTCACATTACTACTTAGTTCCTTACATTGATATAGGAATCTGTTTGGATGCTGATGGTGAGGGGGGAGTGACTCATATTAGCGGCAAAGTGGCCTATTTCCAACCTGGAAAATCTGATCACCTTTCAAGAAAATCAGTTTTAGCTCAGACGGTTGAAGCTGAATCTTTAAAAAGAAGTTCTTCAAAACTATATGAAGATAGACTAAATGAAGGATATATAAGGGGGGTAGATGAAAATAGTCCTGCAATAATACCTGTTAACACTTATGCCTCAACTTTAGCTGTTATGGAGTTCTTAGCTAGGATTCATGACTACCGAAATGAACCAAATAATTTGTTTGCCGAACAGGTATTTTGTTTTGTAAATGATTTTCGAGAAAGAAAGAGTGAAAATGATTTTAATCAAGCTCCTAACTTAGCTAAAAGTCTTGGACGAGGCGATATAGAACTATTGCTAGATATGCCCGAATTTTCTAAAAAAATGGAGGCCGCATGATTGCAAACATTTTTAAGAGCCTAATTGCTTTAGTTACAGGGTTTTTCCAGAAGAAATATAAAGTTGTTCAAGCTGAAGATGAACCGATCTTCGTTACGGCAAAAACAGTTTATATGATTGGAGAAAATGGCTTTTATGTATATGCGTTATTAATGTGCCCGTGTGGCTGTAAAAATAAGATTTATCTGAACCTTATACCTGGTAGCAAACCTACATGGAAGATCTCAGTGGAAGGTAAAACCCTAACAATATCGCCTTCTATCTGGGGTAAAAGTGGCTGTAAAAGCCACTTTTTCATTCGTTTGGGGGAAATCGTATGGGCTTAAATCAAACTGTCAGGTATGAGAATAAATTATCGTTAACAGAATTTTATATTAAGTTATGAGAGGGGTACTTTTAATGTATGACAAATTAGTAGGGTTATTGTCTGAGGGACAATACAGTGCTTTTGCAATAGCAATTGCACTAGGTGTTTTATTCAATGCATCAAAAATATTAAATTTTTTTGATGGGGTCAAAAAAAGACGAATCGATCTTTTAAAAGAGGCATCGAGTATTCGGTCCCTTAATGAAAACTTAAAAAATCATTTTGAAGATGAAATAGAGGGAGAGTATTTTAGTCTAATACATAAGGTTAAAATGGATAAGGGGCTTAGAGATGCATGCATTGCTCTGTATAAAAAAGCGGAAAGGAGACTTCCTTTTGTCCATTTTTTACGGGCTAAAATGCATCTTTATCTTGAGCTGTCAACACCACTTCAAAATTGACCCCTTTAGCATTAAAAGCACCACTTGAAAATTGACCCCTTTGGGCACAAAAATAAGCTTAGGGAGTGCTTGGAGCGATCCCTATCTTACGTTTATCTTTCAATC
>NVWQ02000043.1 GCA_002733715.2 Methylophaga sp. | reverse complement strand
GCATTGTAACGCAGTGCTGGCATTCGTGCTAAGCTCCCGTAGGGCAAGAGGATAAGCCATTATCTTCGTCGTTATAAACCCTTAAATGAGAATGCTCATTCTACGGATTTATGCCTAGAATATAATGGCTTCTTCTCTTGCTGAATCATGCAGTTCCAAGTAGTTTGGGTATAGGGCTTGTTTAGCGTAAATCACGAAATAATATAGCAAGAGCCAATCTATCGGGGACGGATAATTTCTGAAAAATAGCGGTTAAATGGGCCTTCACTGTTCGTTCGGTGATATCCATTTGCTTGGCTATCATTTTGTTAGTTGCACCATGACTCACTTGTTCTGCAACATCTATTTCTTTAGGTGTTAACTGTGCTAAGAGTGCGCGCTGCTCAGCAGACACCTCAGATGCTTTGGTTAAGCCATTGACTAGCTCAGAAATGACATCACGCTTTACCCATACCTCTCCGTGTAAAATACTATAAAGGGCGTCATATATCTTTTCTATGGGTGAGGAGCTATCAAAGTATCCTCTCGCACCTTGCTTGAGTACTGCAATTTGTTCATCTATCGTTTGCGATGGGCCAATTAACAAAATACGTGCTGAAGTAAGCATCTTAATTGACGATAGCGCAACTTCATTCTCGGCTAATATGTCGTTATGGCACAAAATTATTGCTGGCTGTTCGTTAGAAATAGCTTTAAATAGACCTTTGACTGTCTCATAACAACTACTATTATATTCTTTAGGTAATCCAATTCGAATCGTTTCGCGCAAGTCATTATCGGCTAATGCCAAATATATAAGTACTCCAGCTGGATTAATGTCAGTTGCCGCTATATTCAATTTATTCAACGCTCTCGTAATGCTTCATTCCTAGCTTTTAATATTGGTTTTAATAGGTAATCTAGTACCGACTTCTTGCCCGTTAAAATATCAACCGTGGTTGTCATTCCAGGGATGATATCTAGATTGCCCTTATTACTCTCAATATAATTTTTATCTGTCCTCAGATAAATTAAATAAAAGCTCTCGTCTTTATCGTCTTCTATTGTATCGGCACTGATCCGCTCAAGTTTAGCGGGCAATCCTCCATAAATGGAGAAGTCATAAGCTGTTAACTTAATCATTGCCTCTTGGCCAGGTCGTAAAAATGCAATATCCGCGGGTCTAATCTTTGCTTCAATTAACAAATTGTCCTCTACAGGTACAATCTCTACAAGATCCATGCCAGGCTGAATAATTCCTCCCACAGTATTAATTTTTAACCGTTTAATTGTTCCTTTTACTGGAGACCTCACCTGAGTGCGTGTAACTCTATCTTTTTGTGAAAAAATAGCTTCCTTAGTACGGGCAAATTCAGCATTTACTTCAGAGAACTGAACGGCTGCTTCGGTTTTAAACCGTGCCTTTTGCTCGGCAATTTTTTGCCGCACCTCATTGAGTGATGATTGCACCCGAGGAACAGCGAGACGATTCGCCTCCATCTCACCATATAAGTCATTTGTTGCACGCTTAAGTCGTAGTATCTCTACCTCTGACATCACCCCCGCATCGACTAAAGGTTCTGACATTTTTAATTCTTGGTCACTTAACTCATAACTTTTTTGTAATTGTATTTGCCTAGAGCGCCGCTCAACTAACTCTTGTTTTCTCTGTGCCTCTTGCTGCCTTAATACACTAATAGCAGACTTCAATGCTAACTGCCGTGATTGATATAATGCCATTTCATTTTCTGCAAGATGAGGCTGCTGTTCCATGACATTTTCTGGCAATACAAACTTAGCCCCCTCGCTTTCTGCTTTCAATCTTACACTGCGAGCGAGCAATTCATAATGCTTTAATTCCGTTTCCCTAATGACGATGCAAAGCGCGTATCGTCAATTTTTAGCAGAATCTGACCTTTTTCGACCATTTCTCCTTCTGCAATCAAAACTTCTGAAAGGATCCCCCCCTCTAAGTTTTGTATAACCTGGATCTTACTCGAAGGTACAACCTTACCTTCTCCACGAGTTACTTCATCTAGCGTCGTTTCATAGGCCCACCAGCCCGCAGCAAGGAAAAAAACTAAACTAAAAAACAACAGTGAATGACCTGCACTGTGTACTGATTCAAGTGTAGCAGCACTCACTTCTGACATAAATTCAGCATCATCAGGATGAGCTCGTTTAAACCAAGCCATGATAGGAGCCTCTAATTAAGTCTGGACGAAACGAAGTAACCGTCAGGATCAATAGATTGTGATTCAGAATATTCAGGGACAAGGCATAAATCGCATGTGATAGTGAACTATCACAAAGGTTTATAACGTTGGATCTGGATATTCTGGGTGCAAGATATGAGTTCATGGCTTGATTAGAGTCTCCTTATTATCCTTTTGACACTTTAATGTGACCTTTTTTCAAGGCCTCTAATATTTGTTCTCGCGGTCCATCAGCAATTAGTCGCCCCTGATCCATGACAATAATTCTATCTACCAAGCTTAGCAATGATGATTTGTGCGTAACGAGTAGTAGGGTTTTATCTGCCAGCGTTGCTGCTAATTTTGCTTTAAATTGATCTTCGGTACTGTTATCCATTGCATTTGTAGGTTCATCCAAAATTAAGATCGGTGGTTCTAATAACAACGCTCTTGCTATGGTAACGCTTTGTCTTTGCCCTCCTGACAGCCCTTCGCCTCTTTCGCCTATTGGCATGTCATAGCCTGCCGGATGACGATTAACAAATTCAGTCACGCCTGCAGTTTCTGCGGCTTTAAGTACCGCAGCATCATTTGCAAATGGCGAGCCCATGACAATATTATCTCGAATACTGCCAAAAAATAGCACTACATCTTGTGGTGCGTAGCCAACATTACGGCGTAAATCCACAGGATCAACCTGCCTTATATCCGTACCATCTAATAAAATTGCGCCTTCACTCGGCTCATAAAGGCCTAATATCAATTTTTCAATCGAGCTTTTACCTGAACCAATCCGACCAATAAAGGCTACTTTTTCTTTCGGTTTTATGGTGAATGAAACTTCTGATAGCGCATCAATCGGTTGTTCAGGATAACGAAAAGTGACCTTTTTAAATTCAATTCCACCTTGAAAATCTGGCCGGTGTAAAAACTCTCTGCCTGAAGGCCTTTCGACCGGAAGACTCATTAAATGATTAAGTGAGCTTAATGCTGCCTTTGATTGATGATAACGCGTTAATATGCCTGCAACTTGTCCTAACGGCGCTAAAGCACGTCCTGTTAAAATAGTGCAGGCAATCAATGCTCCCATAGTAATTTCGCCTTCAGCTATTTTATATACCCCAAATACCACGATACTCACCGAGGCCATTTGCTGTAAGAAGGAAGTAAAATTAACCGCTATAGATGACAAAATGCGCGTTTGATGACTATATTTTGCAATGAAACCGATTGTTTGTTCCCATTTGCGTTGAATAAGAGATTCGGCACCGATACTTTTAATGGTCTCAAGCCCGGTTAATGTTTCAATTAAGGTTGCACTTTTTTGCCCTGAGTGCTGAAAAAGCTGTTTAACAGAACGGCTTAATGGAAATTGAACAACAAAACTGACAAGAAGTGCAAGTGGGATAGCCACCAAAGGTACATATGCCAATTCACCACCCAATGTCCAGATTACAAAGATAAATAAAAATGTAAACGGCACATCAATTAGTGCTATGAGCGTGCTCGATGTGAAAAAATCTCGAAAAGACTCAAATTCTTGCATGCTATTCGCAAATGATCCTACGGAGTTAGATCGTGCTTCCATTTTAATATTCATTACTTTTTCGAAAATGGTCGAAGACAATATAACGTCGGCTTTTTTGCCGGCCACATCAATAAAATAACCACGAAGCGTTCGTAATAAAAGATCAAAAACAAACACCGTTGCAACACCAATGGCTAATACCCACAATGTTTCAAGCGCGTGGTTTGGAACAACACGGTCATAAACATTCATCACAAATAAGGGTGATGCTATGGCAAATGCATTAACCAAAATAGAGGCAATAAAAACTTCACCATAGATAGGCCAGAACCGTAGTATCGTTCCCCAAAACCAATGCTTGGTTCGTGGTATTTCACTGTGTTGCGTTCGCTTATCAAAGTTATGCACAGCCTTAATAAATATAGCGTAGCCTGTGTAAATTTTTTGCAGTTCATCCAGCGCTACTTCTGCTTCGCCTTCCCCCGTTTCAGGAAAGATAACGCGCGCTGTTTTCTTTTTAAATTCAAGTACCACGCAGGCGGTACTATTCTCAAGCAATAACACGGCGGGGACCACTAAATTAGATATTTTACGAAGTGGCCGTTTAACAACTTTTGATGAAAGTCCCGCCCTTTCTGCTGCTCTTGAAAAGAGTTTTGGTGTTAATTTATTATCAACAAGTGGCAACCCTGCACTCAGCGAATCGGCACTATGCGGTTTATTGAGTAGTTTTGTCAGTACTGTCAAACAAGATAATAACGGATCATCAAGTGTATGCTGACCATTTTCTGCATCCCACGGGGGCATCGTTGGTTCTTGCTGTGTAGTATCATTATCCATCGTTTATCAGGCTATCCAAAATTGTAGCAACGCTTCATCATACCTTACTATACAGTGAAGCTCTATCACCTTAATTAAAAAAGAATAGAGGTTGATCTCAGTTTATATTCTCTCTTTTATATATTCTTAAAATTACATTCGAATAAATTAATGCAAATTCCAGGCCTGTTGGTGATAGCTATTTCAGGTGATACAATCGCTTTTAAAATTAAACACTATAAATTTGGATAATTATTATGGCTTATATTCAACGAGATACAGCAGGTAATATTGTTACAATATTTGATGAAAAACAGGACAACGCACAAGAATATCTAGCCTTAGATAACCCTGAGCTAATAGATTATATGACGAATTCAGTGAAAAGTGATGATGCCAGAGCTATATTAGCTGAATCTGATCTAAAGTTAGTTCGTGTAATTGAAGATCTTATCTATACTCTCATTGATAAGAAAGTGATTTTATTTACAGACTTACCTATAGCGGCACGAGAAAAGCTAGTGAATAGAGAGACCATTCGGGGGCATCTGACTAACCTTGATAATCTTGTGGATGATAACGAAGGCCTACTATAGACTTGGCATTGTCAGAAACTTTATTACTTAGAACCTTTATTTCTATATTTAACGACCGGCTGCCGTTTAGCCATCATGTTCTTATCTGTTGATTTTTTCTTTTTGCCTTTAAAAGGATTGTCGCCTTTCTTAAATTCAATCACTATTGGCGTGCCATGTAGTTTTAAGACATCTCGGAATGTATTTTCTAAATAGCGTTTATAGCTGTTGGGTGTCGAATCGGTTTGATTGCCGTGAATAATAATCCGCGGTGGATTCTTGCCGCCCAAATGAGCATAACGGAATTTAATTCGACGTCCGCCAACTAAAGGTGGCTGGTGATCTGAAACGGCATCTTCCAGTACCCTTGTCAGCCTTGGTGTAGGGATCTGTGACATCGCGGAACTATATGCTTGTTTCACCGATTTAAATAATAAACCTACACCACTACCATGTAATGCAGAAATAAAATGGGTATTGGCAAAATGTAAAAAAGGAAGGCGGCGTTCAATATTAGAGGTTACCCATTCTCTTTCTTCTTTATCTAAACCATCCCATTTGTTAACGGCAATAACAACTGCTCGTCCACTTTGGATAATTAATCCCGCAAGATGAAGATCTTGCTCAACTATCCCTTCATGGGCATCTAATACTAGCATTACAACATTCGCATCATCTAGTGCCTGCAATGTCTTTACAATACTAAATTTTTCTAGCATTTCTGAGACTTTTGAGCGCCTGCGCACACCAGCAGTATCAATTAAAGTATATTCAGTGCCATCTTTCTCAAAAGGAATATGAATACTGTCTCGAGTTGTACCCGGTTCATCAAAGGCAACAACGCGCTCTTCACCCATAATACGATTGATCAGTGTAGACTTACCTACATTCGGCCGACCTAATACTGCTAAACGAATACCTTTGTCTTGCACATCATTCTCATGTTCAGTATCACTATCATCCTTTAGAACGCTAGGTACACGTTGCTTAAGCTCATCTATCAAGGGAGTTATTCCTCGACCTTGAGAAGCCGAAATGACCTGAGGCTCGCCTAACCCTACGGCGTAAAATTCAGCAGCGATTATTTCTTTTTTCTCACCTTCTGCTTTATTAACAATTAAAATAGTTGGCTTATTAATTCTTCGTAATTGCTGAGCAATAACTTGATCATCACCCAATAAACCAGCACGTCCATCAACCAAGAAAAAGACCAAATCCGCTTCTTCGATTGCCATATCTGCTTGCTTACGCATTAAATCAGATATGTCATCACCTTGATCTGTTAAACCACCGGTATCAATTAAAATAAAATCACAGTCATCATTTTTGACCGTGCCATAGATCCTATCGCGTGTTAAGCCTGAAATATCAGCAACTAAGGCATCTCGCCGATGGGTTAAGCGATTAAATAAGGTGGATTTCCCGACATTTGGCCGGCCTACTAAAGCGACAACAGCCTTCATCTATTGAACCCTAAAAGCGGTTAATTCACCATCATTAGCAAGAATATAAACAATACCATCCTTCACCACAGGTTTACTCCTGATCGCCGATTTTGAAATCTGTTGACGTGCAACAAAGCGACCGTCATCCCGAGAGATCCAGTGCACATAGCCTTCAAAATCACCTACTATAATTTGGTTTCCTGCCACAACTGGAGCAGTCAACTTTCGCCGCAATAAACGTGTCTGCCGCCAAAGCGCATCTCGGCCTTGTAGAGCCCAAACATAGTCTTCATCATCACTAATATAAACATTATTAGTCTCAGCGACATCTAAACCTGAGCGAGAAGACATATCGCGAGACCATAATTTTTGACCACTTTCAATATCAAAAGCTGCAACTTGTCCATGATAAGCTACAGCATAGACAATGCCATCCTTAATGACCGGATCAGAGTCAATATCAACCAATCTTTCAAGCTCAGATCGCCCTCTTGGTACCGCCACACTTTTTTCCCAAACAACTTGGCCTTCTTTAATAGATAAAGCGACTAACTTACCATTGGCATAGCCTGCAATAACTTTATCGTCAGCTAACACCGCAGCGCTTGCTCCTCGTAAACTTAATAAAGGCACTTTACGTTGATAGTTCCACAATACAGTACCATCCGTAATAGATAATCCACGCATTCTGCCATCTGCTGTTCGGGCAACAACAACACCTTTTGCTGCTTTGGGTGGTGCAAGCACCTCACTCGTTAATTGCTGCTTCCATACTAAATCACCATTGGTCTCATCTAAGGCAAAAATTTCACCTTCTTGCGTACCAATGAGAATTAAGCCTTCTCCTCCGCCCGCACCCGCAATAACAGGAACATCTAGTGATACCTGCCATAATCTCGCACCCGTTGCAGCATTATAAGCGCTTACATCGCCCTCATAGTCAACAGCAACCGCTATCTCATTTTGTAACCAGATAGCAATATCACTGTAGTCACTGTCACTTCCACTACCGGTATCCGTTGACCACAATTTAACAGGAGTAATTTCTGCTGTGAATTCAACTAGTTCAGTGGGAGGCAGTTCATGTGATTCTTCTTTCAACCAGCCTTTTACAGTTCCACAAGCACTTAGTCCCATCAGCATAAATACTAAGGGTAGCGTTAAGGAAAACGTGTGCCTTTTACCCATCATTTTCAACAGCCAGATCATCTAGTTTAATTTGCAATACTGTCAAACGCGGCTCACCTGTTTCCAGATCTACCATCGCAGTTTGATATGCAGTACGTGCATCTGATTTTTTATTCATAGCAATAAAGATATCCCCACGTAGCTCTGAGAATAATGAAGAAAAGCTAGCAGATTTTGATTGCATTGTTAATTCAAGTGCTTGCTCATATTTTGCTTCATCAATTAATATTTTTACTTGTCGCAACCGAGCTAGTTCAAGGTGTCCGGCTAAAGATGCATGATCGCTAATCCACTTTAAATATAATTTGGCAGATTCTTTATCGTCATTCTTTACCGCTTCAGCCGCCATGTTAAACGCCGCAAACACAGCGTAAGGTGTATTAGAATAATCACTCAATAGTTTTTGTGTTAGCTTATCTGCCGTTGCAACCTGCTGTTGCTGTATTGCTTGCGAAACCTGCTGATATGTCAATGATGCATTTTCAGCCATTGTTTGTTTATAGTTTACCCAGTAACGCCCGCCAAAAATTACGGCACCACCTAATACACAACCTAAAATAACTGAACGTCCATTTTCTCGCCACCAACGTTTTATATCTTCGCCTTTTTCCTCATCCGATGCGTAAATATCCACATCCACTCTCCTCAAATATTCTGTTTAGGCACAGCATATCACTGTGACAAAAGCATGGAATTATACGTTAAACCGCAAAGATACCCAAATTACTCGAAAATATAATTTAGTGTAACCATGAAATGTAGACCTATTGATTAAAAGCCCATCTTGACCTAATATGGTGCACCGTTGCCAAAATAGTAATAATAATGATATTCATTAGATAAATTAGCTCCATTTTGGCGCGTTTTCATTTTCTCTTAAAATTTGAAGGAACTACTGTGCAATCATCAACTGATGTTCTATTTATTCTCCTCGGCGCCATTATGGTATTAGCTATGCATGCTGGTTTTGCCTTCCTTGAAGTAGGTACTGTCCGCAAAAAAAATCAAGTTAATGCTTTGGTTAAAATTATTATGGACTTTGCCATTTCAAGCATTGCCTATTTCTTCATCGGTTACACCATTGCATATGGTCTTAATTTTATGCAAGCTGCACCCGCTTTGATAGAAAGCAGTGGTTATGAACTGGTAAAATTCTTCTTCTTACTTACATTTGCAGCGGCCATTCCAGCCATTGTTTCTGGTGGTATTGCCGAACGTGCAAAATTTAATCCTCAGTTAATTGCCACCTTCTTCTTGGCTGGTTTTATCTATCCTTTATTTGAAGGCATTAGTTGGAATGGATTATTTGGTTTTCAAGCTTGGTTAGAAACAAGTTTTGGAGCAGAATTCCATGACTTTGCTGGCTCTATTGTTGTGCATGCTGTCGGTGGTTGGATTGCGCTTGCTGCAGTATTACATTTAGGCCCTCGCCATGGACGCTACGGCAAGAATGGTGAGATCTACGCGCATCCACCATCAAACATTCCTTTCCTCGCTCTTGGTGCTTGGATATTAACTGTTGGCTGGTTTGGCTTTAATGTAATGTCTGCGCAAGAAATTGAAGGTATCAGTGGCTTGGTTGCCATCAATTCTCTAATGGCGATGGTTGGCGGGACAATTGTAGCCTGCCTAGTAAGTCGTAATGACCCTGGTTTTGTTCATAACGGTCCATTAGCGGGCCTAGTGGCTGTCTGTGCCGGCTCCGATGTTATGCATCCGCTGGGCGCGCTAATTACAGGTGGCATCGCAGGTGGTTTATTCGTTTATATGTTTACCCTAACGCAAAACAAATGGAAAATTGATGATGTATTAGGTGTGTGGCCATTACACGGTCTTTGTGGTGTTTGGGGCGGTATTGCCGCAGGTATTTTTGGAAGTCTTGCTCTTGGTGGGCTGGGTGGTGTTAGCTTAATTTCACAATTACTCGGTACTTTATTGGGTGTCACGATTGCTTTTGTTGGTGGTTATATTGTTTATGGTGTGCTTAAGAAAGTAATGGGGCTACGCCTAACACAAGAAGAAGAATATGATGGTGCAGATCTTACTATTCATAGAATTAGTTCTACTTCAGATTGATAGGAAAATATTATGTCTGGGTGAATTCATCATCCAGATTGCAACTATCCGGTGATATGCCCCATGTGTTATTACCGGATAATTCCACCTTCTTGTTCATCTAAAAACTGGATCATAGCCGTTAATTCAGAACCTTCTTGTTCTATACTTTCTATTTGATTTTGTGCCGGCTCTATACCTAGGTTAGAACGATATATCAGTTTATATGCATGGCGAATATTTTTGATTTGTACATCAGAAAACTGACGTCGGCGTAAGCCTTCAACATTAATGCCTATTGGTTTCGCCATGTGACCTGAAACTAGTACATAAGGAGGTACATTACGAGAAATCACACTACCCATTGCACTAAAAGAATACGATCCCATCGTATTAAATTGACTGATCAGGGTGAAACCGCCAAGAATAACAAAGTCATCAATGATGACATGCCCCGCTAGCGATGCATTGTTAGCTAATATATTTTCATTGCCCACAATACAATCATGGGCGATATGAACATAGGCCATGATCCAATTATCATTACCAATTTTAGTTATACCACCGCCTTGAGTCGTACCACGATTAATTGTGACATTCTCGCGAATAAGGTTATTATCACCTATCTCTAAGACAGTAATCTCATTTGTAAATTTCTTATCTTGCGGATCTTCGCCCACCGATGAAAATTGAAATATTTTATTGTTTTTACCAATTTTTGTTGGGCCTTTAATCACCACATGTGATTCGATTTTGCAACCTGCCCCGATTTCAACGTCAGCACCGATAACAGAATAAGGTCCAATATCAACATCATCCGCAATAACTGCTGACGGATCAACAATAGCAGTTGAATGGATCATTTTGGTATTTTTTGATCAACACACATAATGTCAGCACTCACCGCTAATTGGCCATCGACACTGGCTTCGCATCTAAACTTCCAAAAATTACGTTTATTACTGACTAATTTTACTTCTAATTTCAACTGATCACCCGGCTCAACCTGACGCTTGAATCGTGCATTGTCAATAGAAGCCAAATAATAAAGTGAATCTTCAGAGTGTAAATCTTCTACTGATTTGAATGCCAATAGACCTGTTGCTTGCGCTAAAGCTTCAAGAATCAACACCCCAGGCATAATCACCCGTGCTGGGAAATGGCCTGTAAAATGGGGCTCATTGAAGCTAACATTTTTAATGCCTACCAAGTGCTCATTAGGTATATATTCAATTACCTTATCAATTAGCAACATAGGATATCTATGTGGAAGGAGTCGTTGAATTTCGTGTATATCAATTGTATTCAATGTTTTTGTATCCTCTATTTTTTACTGAAAAATTATATCTTCCAATAATAATCGTCATAACTTTAGCTGTTTTTTAATTGTTTTTCTAATTGTTTAACGCGATCAGCTAAAGCATCCATTTGACGATAACGTACCACATTTCGATGCCACTGTTTAGTGCTTTCAGCAGGTATTCCAGATGAATATGAACCGGCTTTGGTAATCGATTTAGTGACCATCGTATTACCTGTAATCATTACGCCATCAACAATTTCAATATGACCCGTAATCCCAACTCCACCACCGATAACACAATTTTGTCCTATCTTTGTACTTCCTGCGATACCTACGCAGCCAGCAATAACCGTATTGTCACCAATTATCACATTATGGGCGACTTGAATTTGATTATCTAACTTAACACCATTACCAATTTTGGTGTTTTCTATAGCACCACGATCAATCGTTGTATTTGCACCAATTTCAACATTATCACCAATTATAACGCTACCGACTTGAGGTACTTTAATCCACTTTCCATGATCATTTGCAATGCCAAAACCATCAGCCCCAATCACTACGCCGGGATGAAGTAAACAATCGTTTCCAATTTGGACCTCTTCGCATACCGTAATACTGGCTGATAATCGTGTGTTTTTACCAATTGTGACATTTTTCTTCACGACACAAGCCGGTCCAATAACAGCACCAGCACCTATTTTTACACCTGATTCTATTACAGCCTGGGGACCAATGTAGGCTAACGGGTGAACTTGACTGTTTTCATCAACGGCTGCTGAAGAGTGCACGCCAGCACTATATTCTTCTTGGGGATTAAGTAGCATGGCAGCTTTGGCATAAGCAATATAGCTATCATCCACAACAATAGCATTCGATAAAACTTCAGCCACCAATTGTTGCTCAATAATAACGGCACCTGCTTGGGTGGTTGCTAAATATTTTTTATACTTGCTACTGGATAAAAAACTAATCTGATTACTTGTTGCACTTTGTAAATCGGCAAAGCTATCAACCTTAAAACTGGCATCACCTACAACTTCACCCTGAACATGTTTGGCTATCTGATCCAGTGTCCACACCACGATTCAAATCTACTATTTTGACTTCAAAATCTCTAGTACTTTATCCGTGATATTGATGCTCTTGCTCGCATGAATTACACCTTGATAAAGCACCAAATCATAGGATTCTTTTTTCGCTACTTCTATAATTGTTTTAGCAATATCTTTTTCTAACTTGCGTAATTCTTCATTTCTACGAATTGACAAATCTTCGCTATATTCATCGCCTAAACGTTTTAATTCGCGTTGCTCACTAAGAATTTTACGCTCTTTAGTTTTACGCTCATCTGCGCTTAAAATGGCGGCATCTTGGGCCAACTTAGCTTGTCGTGCTCGCAAATCTTTAACTTTTCTTTCTAGTGATTTACTACGCGCCGAAAATTCTTTCTCAAGTCGTGCTAATGCTCTTTCTTTTTGCGGTGATTTATCTAACACCATTGCCGCATTAACCACTCCAATTTTTAACTCTGCAGCATTGACCACCAATGATGGTAACAATAATGCTATCGCTAAAACTACACCAAAAATTTTAATTTTTTTCACGTTCATATTCTCCAAAACTATTTTATCTAAAATGTTGACCCTAATGAAAACTGGAAGTTCTCAACTGTGTCTTCGCTTTCGTCATTAAGTGGTTGTGCGATGCTTACCGTCATTGCCCCAAATGGTGAAATCCAAACCGCAGATAGACCCGCCGAATAGCGTAGTTCTCCTGCATCAAAGCCAAAGCCTTGATCTTCAGAAAAAACATTACCCACGTCCACAAAAGTACTTAGACGGAAAGATTTTAACTTCTTCTTAATAAAGGGTATAGGGAAAATTAGCTCCGCCCCTCCTGTAACTAAGAGGTTACCACCCAGTGTTTGGCCATCTTCTTGCACACCCAAAGTGTTTGCCTGGAAACCTCGTACACTACGAATCCCCCCAGCATAAAAGTTTTGGAAAAATGGATATATTTCTGTTTTCCCATACACATCGCCATAACCAAGGTTACCCCGCATCGAAAATGTAAGTGAATCGGTCACAGGATGAAACCATTTATGCCGGTATCTCACCTTGTAATATTGCAGTGAACCAATAGGTACAGCCACTTCTGCCGACAGGCTCTGAGAGGTACCGCGCGTTGGCAAAATAGAATTATCTCGCGTATCACTTGACCACGACAAAGTGACTGTCCACGTATCAAAGCTATCCCCTTCTTCTGCAACAAAATCACTGTAGTAGCCAATTGTATTACTTGAAGGAAGTGTGATCTCTGTATTTTCATACCCAAACGCTAATCTTACTCTGTTAATTTCACTGATGGGTATACCGAAGCTAATATCTCCACCCCATACGTCAGTACTAAAGCGGGCAAGGTTAGCTTCCGTCGTGTCTGTTTGGCGGTAGAAAGCATTAAACCCTTGGCTAATGCCATCGACTGTAGCGAATGGGTTGGTATATCCAAAACTATAAACTGTATTTATACTACTATTATTAAAGCCAAAATTGATATGCTTACCACTACCTAAGAAGTTCTTTTGAACAACATTAGCATTGAAAATCAAACCATCTGATTGTGAAAACCCGAGTCCAGCTGATAGGCTACCTGATGGTGTTTCTGACACATTAAAGTCAAGATCAACTTGATCGGCGGTACCTGGCACAGGGATAGTTTCTACATTAACATCATCAAAATAGCCAAGACGTCGAATTCGTGCTCGTGATGTATCAACCTTAGATGTAGATATCCATGCCGATTCTTGCTGACGCATCTCACGGCGTAATACTTCGTCACGTGTTTTGCTATTACCTGCGATATTTATTCGTCTTACATAAGCTCTTCGCCCTGGGTCGATAAAGAAGGTCAAAGTCACCTCCTTATTTTCTCGGTCAATAGCTGGAACAGCATTAATGTTAGCAAAAGCATAACCATCATTACCCAGTCTATCTGTTAGGTATTCTGTACTTTGTGTAATCGCTTTACGTGAAAACACCGCATCTTTTTTAATCGTAACCAATTCAAACAATTCATTTTCAGGAACAATTAAATCACCCGCCAAACGTACTTCTTTAACTTTATAGCGCTCACCTTCTTGTATATTAATTGTAATATACATTTGCTTTTTATCATCAGTAATCGAAACTTGTGTTGATTCAACTGAAAAATTGACATAACCTCGATCCAAATAGTGTGAACGCAGTGTTTCTAAATCTGCGGATAATTTCTGTCGAGAGTATTGGTTATCATTGGTAAAGGAAGATAAGAGACCACCCGTTGTTGATTCGAAATCTACCAATAACTCGTCTTCATCAAATGATGTATTGCCCACAATATTGATGCTTGCAATGGTGGCTACAACACCTTCAGCCATATTAATTCGTATTGCAACACGATTTCGATCTAACGGCGTGACGACTGAGTCAATAGTAACGCCATATTTTCCTCGGCTAAAATATTGGCGCTCCAATTCGAGTTCAACACGTTCCAATATAGCTTGTTGAAATACCTGACCTTCTGCGAAACCCATTCGACTTAATGACTTTAACAACTCTTTACTATCAAGATCCTTATTTCCAACAAATTCAATACTAGAAATTGCAGGACGCTCACTTACTGTAATAACCAGCACACCATCTTGCTCTTCAACAGCAACATCATTGAAATATTTAGACTTAAAGAGAGCGCGAATAATACTTTTAGCATCTTTGTCTGTCATTTCATCACCCACTTTAACCGGCAAGAAATTAAACACTGTTCCCGCAGAAATTCGTTGTAAACCTTCTACGCGAATATCTTTAATTTTAAAGGTATCAGCAATAGCGGTATTAGCAAGCAGCAGGAAGACGAGTGATAAAAGTAATTTATTCATTATTTTGCTTTATGAAATAGGCATGGTTTCGAATAGGGTAGTCTACCTGCAAATCACTAAAGGGTAAATCTTTAATTATATACCCGTGATCATTCAATCTGTGAAAATTCAGGGCAAAAATAGGAAGCCAGAGCAAGGCTCAATGTGAAGGTACTGGCTAGCCCTTATCAAATATTGCAACGAAGTGCTGGCTTTCTAGCTTTTGGGCTGAAATTTACACATTGAATGATTATGGGTATATATACCCTTACGATCCAAACAGTCTTGATAAGTCATTGAAAAAAGCTAAAAACATTAATGCTAAAAGCAATATTATGCCCACTTTTTGGCCTTGTAACTGTGCATTTTCTGATAATGGCTTGCCTTTTACCCATTCGATTAAATTCATCACTAAATGACCACCATCTAAGATGGGTATCGGTAATAAATTTAATATCCCTAAGCTCACGCTAATCATGGCAAGAAAATAGATAAATGCAATCAGTCCTTGTTCAGCCGATGCACCTGCTATTTGGGCGATGGTAATCGGCCCACCAATATTTTTACTTGAAACGGTACCTATAAGCATACCTACTATGCCTTTAATCGTGGAGCTTGAGAAATCCCATGTTTCTTTCACCGCATACCCAAGTGCAGAAATGGGACCGTAGCGGAGTTCTGCTTGTAAATAGTCAGGTATTTCTGTTTTACTCGCATCTAACCCTGCACCTATTCTCCCTATATTATCTGCCGTTTTACTTGGTGTAACTAATATCGCTAACGTTTCATCCCCACGCATTATTTCAATAGGCATCACTGCATCTGGATGTGTGCGAATAAGTGTCACCCATTCGGCCCAATCATTGATAAGACGTCCTTCAAAAGAAAGCAATGTATCCCCTTCTTTTAACCCTGCTTTTTCTGCAGATCCGCCACGGATAATAGAACCAATAATGGGTTTATAACTGATCTGTATCGGTATTAAGCCCAACTCATTTAGAAGTGGCGTAGCCACACTAGAACCCAGATCGATTTTAGCTATTTCAAGCTGTCGCTGAACGTCAATACCATCTAAGCCAACGGTTATATCGGCAGTGCCACCAGATTGAGAAATTTTAAACAATTCTTTTCGCACACTCGACCATGTCGGCGTCTCAGTACCATTGATCTGTTTAATTTCATCGCCAGTTCTGAACTGAGCATAACTGGCTGGCGAGTCTACGATTACCTCATCAATAATAGGACGCATACCGGGAATGCCCATTATAAAGATGAGCCAATAAGCAAAAATAGCAAACAGTAAATTGGCTATCGGTCCCGCAGCAACAATCGCCGTGCGGGCTGATAATGATTTTTTATTAAAAGATTGGTCTAATTGCTCAGGAGGAACGTCACCTTCTCGTTCATCCAACATTTTGACATAACCACCAAGAGGGATCGCAGCTAAAATGTATTCCGTGCCGTCACGCCCCAGTTTTTTCCATAGCGGTCGACCAAAACCCACTGAAAACTTGAGCACCTTCACGCCACAGCGACGCGCGACCCAAAAGTGGCCAAATTCATGAACAACAACTAATATCGATAAGGCTACTATAAAAAAGAATAATGACTGCATTGCTAAGCGATAATATCTAGGGCTAGTTCACGTGCTTGCAAATCATCGGCCAAAACTTGCTCCAATGTGTCCCCTTTATTAGCTGTTATTTCAGCCAGAACTTTTTCTATCACTTTTGCTATTTGGGTAAATCTAATGTGTTTATTTAAAAATGCTTCAACGGCTATTTCATTAGCTGCATTCAAAATGGCAGTGCTTGTTCCACCTGCTTCTAATGCTTGATAAGCCAATGCTAAACACGGAAAGTGATGATGATCTGCCACCGAAAAATCTAAACGGCCAACCGTCGCCAAATCTAATGGCGCCACACCTGAATCAATCCTATTGGGCCATGCTAAGGCATTAGCTATGGGCGTTCGCATATCAGGGTTACCCATCTGAGCCAACACTGATCCATCCACATAATCTACCATCGAATGAATAATACTTTGGCGGTGCAATAATACTTCAATTTGCTCTGCAGCTAAGCCAAATAACCAGTGTGCTTCGATAACCTCTAGGCCTTTATTCATCATCGTTGCCGAGTCCACTGAAATCTTTTTGCCCATTGACCAGTTAGGGTGGGCAACAGCTTGCTCAGGAGTAACATTCTCAAGATCAGCTAAATTATAGTCTCTAAAAGGTCCGCCTGATGCGGTCAGAATAATACGGCGTACACCCTTGCCTTCAAAATGATGTTGCTGTTGATTGCCTACCGGCAAACATTGCCAAATCGCATTGTGCTCACTATCTACGGGCAATAAGGTTGCACCATTAGCTTCGACTTCTTTCATAAACAAGCCACCACTCATCACCAAAGCTTCTTTATTGGCAAGTAAGATATGTTTGCCTGCACGAGCGGCTGCTAGCGTTGGTAACAACCCTGCTGCCCCGACAATAGCCGCCATCACATAATCTGCTTTATCACTTTCAGCAACATCAACTAAAGCCTTATCGCCTGATAACACTTCTGTTTCGGAGCCAGCAGCTCGCAATTTTTGTGATAATTGTTCCGCCGAAGTATCATCTAGCATCACCGCAATAGAAGGGCTAAACTGCTGACATTGCTCAAACATGCTATCAACCGAACGATTTGCTGTCAGTGCATAAACAGAATATTTTTCTGGGTGTTGGGCTAATACATTAAGTGTACTTACGCCGATTGAGCCTGTTGAACCTAAAAGTGTAACTGCCTGCATTTAATACGCTCCCAACCAAAATATTCCAGCGGTAAACACAGGTACAGCTGCAAGTAAACTATCAATACGATCCAATATGCCACCATGTCCTGGCAGTAAATTACCACTGTCTTTTATATTATGGGCACGTTTAAACAGGCTTTCAAATAAGTCACCTACAATTGAAATTAGTAGTGCAACAAGTGATAGCACTAACCAGCTTATTAAACCTAAAGAACCCGACAAGTTGATTGCATAAGCAATAACTGCCCAAATTAATCCTAACACTACTGCGCCCGCCACACCTTCCCATGTTTTATTCGGGCTAATGGCTTTAGCTAGTTTAGTTTTACCCCAGCGTTTGCCAGCAAAATAACCACCAGTATCGGCTAGCCAGACCAAGACCATAATGTAGAGAAGCTGTTGGGCACCTAGAGGAGTTGAATGTAATAACACCGCTGAATGCCAAAATAGCGCTAACACTAATGATGCCAAAATAACGGCTGAGACTGGCTGCATAATCACTTTTTCAATGTTTGCAGGTAAGGCGCTATGCGCGTAACGAACCACCAACACTAAAATAATGCTCCACAAAATTGTCGAAAGCAGTAGAAAAGAGATAACTATAGCTGTCAACACGGTAATAAGAGCGAGCGAAGCAAATGAAAATAGGCGCTCTGGGCGCTGTTTGAAGCCAATAATAGCGAACCACTCCCACGCAGCTAACACCACAACACCGGCTAAAAGCCATTGCACTATGGATGTAGGTAAATAAAGAAGACTGAAAACAACTAGCGGAATAAGTACTGCAGCCGTCAATAATCGTTGTTTAAGCATAAAGCCTCTGGTTAATTTAAAGTGAGAGAAATAGAGTCTATACCCATAATCATTAGAACTGCATGATTCAGCAAGATGAGAAACTAGCATATTCTAGGCATAAAACGCAGGGATTAGTTCTTCTAGTTCCAAGTTTTATAACGACGAAGATGCTAGTTTATCACCTTGCCCTACGGGAGTTCAACACGGATGCCAGCACCGCGTTGCAAGGCTTGAAAAGGACTCGTCATTTCCTGCACCTTGCGCCTTGTTCTGACATCCGTGTTGAGCTCTGAAACCTGCAGTTCTAATGATTATGGGTATAGCTAACTATCTTGCTGGATTTGTTCTGATGTTTTGCCGAAACGTCGCTCACGATCATTAAATGATGAAATAGCATTATCTAGCTGCTCTGAATCAAAATCTGGCCATAAGGTTTTTGAAAAATAAAACTCTGTGTATGCCATTTGCCACAGCATAAAATTGCTCACACGCTCTTCACCACCCGTTCTGATAAACAAATCAGGCTCAACAATAGACGCCGTAGTAAGTTCGGCACCGATCATATCTTCAGTGATATCCTCTGCTTGCAAATCGCCTGAGGCCACCTGTTCTGCTACTTTTTGAACGGCTTGAGTGATATCCCAACGTCCACCGTAGTTAGCGGCAATATTAATTATCAACCCTGTATTATTGGTGGTTAACTGTTGAGCTTGGGCAATCTGCTTTTGCAGGCTATCTGAAAACTTACTGATATCACCAATGATCTGCAAACGAATATTATTCTTATGTAGTCGCTTAGCTTGTTGCTTTAATGAAAGAGCAAACAATTCCATAAGCAGACTGACTTCTTTGCTAGGACGACGCCAATTTTCACTGCTAAATGCAAAAAGGCTTAAAACACCTACCCCTAATTCAGCACAGTGTTTTACGATATTTTCAACGGCTTTGACACCAGCACGGTGCCCCATAAATCGTGGCTGATGTCGTTGTTTTGCCCAACGACCATTACCATCCATAATAATAGCGATATGTTGTGGAACTGGCTCAGATCCCATTGTCATAGATATATTAAGTTACACTTCCATTAAATCTGATTCTTTTTCGCTCAGCACGTCTTCAATCTGTTTGATGCCAGCATCAGTTAATTTCTGAACCGCTTCTTCGGCACCGCGTTCTTCATCTTCTGAAATATCTTTTTCTTTCAATAACTCTTTTAGTGTGCTGTTGGCATCACGACGGATATTTCGAACTGCAATTCGTGCACCTTCCGCTTCATTACGTGCTACCTTCACTAAATCACGACGACGCTCTTCAGTAAGAGGTGGAATTGGAATACGGATTGTCATGCCCGCACTGCTAGGATTAACGCCCAAATCAGATGTCATAATGGCTTTTTCGACTATAGCTAACATGGGTTTTTCCCACGGTGTAACCGTTAATGTTCGCGAGTCTTCTACGCCGACATTAGCCACTTGGCTTAGAGCAACATCAGAACCATAATAAGGAACTACAATCTGATCTAACAAGCTAGTATGAGCTCGACCTGCACGAATCTTAGCCATCGCACTCTCTAATGACGCCACACTTTTTTGCATGCGATCTGCCGCGTCTTTTTTAATATCTTCTATCATATTCTTATCCTACGATTACTCTTATTTAACAAGTGTTCCAATTTCTTCGCCATAAATAATTTTAGTCAAATTACCTTGCTTGTGAACATCAAAGATCCGTAATGGCATATTCTGTTCCTGACACATTACCACAGCCGTCGTATCCATCACGCCTAAGCGTTTATTAATCGCCTCATCATAACTTAGATCAGTATATCGTACTGCGGTAGGATCTTTCTTAGGATCGGCATTATAAACACCATCAACCTGTGTTCCCTTTAATAATAATTCGGCACCAATTTCAACTGCGCGTAAGCTTGCAGCGGAATCAGTTGTGAAAAAAGGATTTCCGGTTCCGGCAGCAAAAATAACTACGCGGCCTTTTTCTAAATGGCGAATAGCACGTCGACGTAAATAATCTTCACATACTTCATTGATTTGAATGGCAGACATGACTCGGCAAAACGCACCTTGCTGCTCTAAGGCATCTTGTAACGCTAAGGCATTCATCACTGTGGCTAACATGCCCATATGGTCAGCACTGACACGTTCCATACCACTAGCTGCAAGACCTGCCCCACGGAAAATATTGCCGCCACCAATAACAACACCGAGCTCAACACCTTGCGCGCTGAGCTCGGCAATTTCTTTAGCAAAACGGACAATCACTTCAGGATCGATACCAAAATCAGCCTTTCCCATTAACGCCTCACCACTTAATTTCAGTAGTACACGTTTGTAAACTGGTTTTTTTGCTGTTTCAGCCATGCTGATTCTCCGTTTTAATTAATGTTATTAGCTGAGCTTTATTTGAATCTTCCTCTAACTTCTTTTTTAAAGCTTAGCTTGCGCCATTACTTCTTCAGCAAAGTTATCTTCAGCTTTCTCGATGCCTTCACCTACTTCGAAGAATGCAAATGCATTAACCGTTGCATTTGCTTTTTTAACTAATTGTTCAACTGTTACATCAGGGTCTTTAACAAATGCTTGACCCATTAAGCTGATTTCATTAACAAACTTCTTCATGCGACCTGCCACCATTTTTTCAATGATGGCTTCTGGTTTGCCACTGTCTTTTGCTTGAGTTGCCACAATATCACGTTCTTTCTCTAACAATTCAGCGGGTAAATCTGCTGCAGAAACAGCTTGGGGGCGACTAGCAGCAATATGCATTGCAATATCTTTAGCTACCGTGTCATTGCCACCTGTTAGATTAACCATAGTGCCGATACGATCACCGTGGCGATATGAACCAATTATGCCTTCTGGGCTAGACATTAATTCAAAACGGCGAACTTGAATGTTTTCACCAATTTTAGCAACTAGCGCTTGGCGAACAGCTTCAACACTGTCACCTGCATCATTAAATGATAATGCCATCAATGTTTCAAGATCGGCTGGTTGAGCTTCAAGAACTGCTTTTGATAAGTTATTAACAAACGTCATAAAATCTTCAGATTTAGTAACAAAATCTGTTTCTGAATTCACTTCAATCATCACCGCATTTTTGCCATCAGCACTTGTTTCAATAACAATAATACCTTCGGCAGCAATACGATCAGATTTTTTATCCGCTTTCGCTAAACCTGATTTACGCATTTCTTCAATAGCGACGTCGACATCACCGTTTGATGCTACTAATGCTTTTTTACATTCCATCATGCCTGAGCCAGTGCGCCCACGTAGTTCTTTTACTAATGCAGCAGTAATTGCCATTTTTATTACCCTTTTTCAAATTCTTAATATGATCAACTGACCATAAATACAACACAGGCCCACTAAGTACTTAGTGAGCCTGTCCATGGTAGCTTTGTAGTGATTATTCTGCAGCAGCTTCTGTGCTTTCTTCTGCAGTAACCTCTACCATATCATCGGCTTCACCCGTTGATACTGATGCACGACCTTCTAAAATCGCATCAGCAATACTTGATGTGTAAAGCTTGATTGCACGCATAGAGTCATCATTACCAGGGATGATGTAATCAACACCATCAGGGTTACTATTACTATCAACAACCGCAATAACAGGCAGACCTAATTTATTTGCTTCTTGTATTGCAATGCGCTCGTGATCAACGTCGATAATAAATAATGCATCAGGAAGACCACCCATTTTACGGATACCACCGATGCTTTTTTCTAATTTTCCTTGTTCGCGCGTTAGGTTCAATACTTCTTTCTTTTTCAAACCTTCTAATTTTCCTGCATTCATCATTTCTTCAATCGCATCTAAACGCTTGATTGATTGGCGAACTGTTTGATAGTTCGTCAACATACCACCTAACCAACGACGGTTAACATAAGGCATGCCTGCACGTTCTGCATCTTCACGAATAGGATCTTGTGCCGCACGTTTTGTGCCCACGAATAAGATACGACCTTTTTGTGATGCTAATTTACCCACAAAATTTAACGCGTCGTTAAACATCGGTAAACTGTGCTCAAGATTGATGATGTGAATATTATTACGTTTACCAAAAATATAAGGACCCATTTTAGGATTCCAATAACGTGTTTGGTGACCGAAGTGAACGCCTGCTTCTAGCATTTGGCGCATAGTTATTTTAGCCATTTTAAGTATTACCTTTATAATAAGTTGGGGTTAAACCTCCACACACCCCAAGTCTCGACTAGACTGAGCTAACAGCTAGCACCCCGAAACCTGTGCCGGTGCATGTGTGATTTTGCCTTTATAGGCGCGCATTTTATACCATAAAAGCCTAATAAAAACAAATATAACCTTACTATTTATTGCTTTTACTTTTGATCAATTTCCGGCACACTATTACTTTCACGCTAAATTCATATTGGGAGTCGCCCACTAAAATGGCAGTCAGCATAAAATCAGCAGAAGAAATCAGCAAAATGCGTATTGCAGGGAAACTTGCAGCGGACGTATTAACCATGATTGAACCTTATGTTAAAGCAGGCATAACAACCGATGAACTTGACAAGATTTGTCACGATTATATTGTTAACGAACAGCAGGCTATTCCCGCACCATTAAACTATCATGGCTTTCCAAAGTCGATTTGTACATCCGTTAATCATGTTATCTGCCACGGTATTCCAGCTGACAAAAAATTGAAAGATGGTGATATTATTAATATTGATATTACCGTTATCAAAGATGAATATCATGGTGACACCAGTAAAATGTTCTATATCGGCAATGCTTCTATTCTAGCAAAGCGTCTCTCTGAAAATGCGCGTGAAGCAATGCTCATTGGTATTGATTTAGTTAAACCAGGCATCCAATTAGGTGATATTGGGGCGGCTATTCAAAAACATGCTGAAGCCCAGAATTTTTCTATTGTGCAAGAATATTGTGGCCATGGCATTGGCAAAGTGTTTCACGAAGAACCTCAGGTGCTCCATTACGGTAAGCCAAGAACAGGCTTGACGCTTGAGGCGGGCATGACATTCACTATTGAGCCTATGGTCAATGCAGGCAAGCGTCACGTTAGGCATCATAAAAGTGATGGCTGGACAGTTTATACCAAAGATCGCTCACTTTCTGCACAGTGGGAGCATACTATTTTGGTCACTGAATCGGGGCATGAGATTTTAACGCTACGTGAAGATGAAGTAATTTAATGGCTGAATTATTATCACTGTGGGATATTGCTAACAATAAAGCACCGAACTCAACATCTGACAGTGCTTTTTTTCGTGAAGCACTAAAAGAAGCTCAATCCTACTTAACCCAGCAATTTAACGAACAAATTGATGTCGTCCATTTAGTCCATCAACGATCCTTGTTTGTTGATCAAGTATTGCAACAGCTTTGGTCGCAACATATAGGCTCTGATCTACCGATTAGTTTACTTGCCGTTGGAGGTTATGGTCGAGCCGAGCTACACCCGTATTCAGATATTGATTTATTAGTTTTACTTGATGAATCTGTATCAGAGCACCCACCCGAAAGTTTATCTGACTTCCTCACTCAACTTTGGGATATTGGACTTGAAATAGGACATAGTGTTCGTACGATCGCCGAGTGTAGAGAACAAGCCGAAAATGATGTCACAATTGCCACTAATTTATTAGAAACACGATTACTCTGTGGTGAAGCCACCTTATTCTCAGCACTACAAGAACTAACGGGTAGCAATAAGACATGGGATACCCGAAATTTCTATCAAATTAAAAAGCAAGAGCAGCAGCAGCGCCACTTAAAATATAATGACACTGCTAATAATCTTGAGCCTAACATTAAAGAAGCGCCTGGTGGCCTGCGTGACCTACAGGTTATCAGCTGGGTAGCACAGCAGCATTTTAATGTGAGTGATTTACAAGGCCTAAAACAAAAAGGGTTTTTATCTGACAGTGAATATGAAACGCTAGATAAAGCACAGCATTTCTTGTGGAAAATTCGCTTTGCTTTACATCTTCAAGCAGGACGAAAAGAAGAAAAATTACAGATCGATTATCAACGAGAACTAGCAGACCAGTTTGGCTACCAAGATAATGGTAAACGTCTTCCTGTTGAACAGTTTATGAAAGATTACTATTTGTGCGCTCGTAGTGTGGAGCAGATGAATTTCTTGTTACTTCAATTATTTGAGGAACAAATAATTCTTGCTGACGAAGCAACACAAATCGAGCCCATTAACAATCGCTTTCATGTACATAATGGTTACTTAGCAACGGTTAAAACTACTATATTTTCTACTTATCCTTATGCCATGCTGGAATTATTTTTAATTCTAGAACAGCACCCTGAAATAAAAGGCGTTCGTGCTGAAACTATTCGTCAACTTCATGCTTACATTCATCTTATCGATGATCATTTTCGGAATGATACTGCATGCCAAAGCCTATTTATGGAAATTATCAGACAGTCCAAAGGCGTAACACATGAATTTCGCCGAATGAACAAGCTGGGTATTTTAGGCGCATATTTACCGAAGTTTGGTGATATTGTCGGCCAAATGCAGCATGATCTATTTCATATTTATACTGTTGATGAACATACTTTATTTTTAGTTCGAAATTTACGTCGTTTCTCATGCTCAGAATACAGTTCCGAATTTCCGCTTTGCTCCCAAATATTTTATCAAATTCCTAAACCAGAATTATTGTATATTGCTGGCTTATTCCATGATATTGCCAAAGGTCGAGGCGGCGACCATAGCCTGTTAGGTGTTGCTGATGCCGCTGCATTTTGTAAACAGCATCAACTAAGTGGACATGATACGGAAACAGTCACATTTCTAGTGCGTCAACACCTCACAATGTCAGCTACAGCTCAAAAAAGTGATGTGAACGATCCGGATATTATTAAAGCTTTTGCAGCTAAAGTAAAAACCGTAGATCGACTAAATTATCTGTATTTACTCACCGTGGCAGATATCCGAGCAACTAACAATAACCTATGGAACGGTTGGCGCGATTCATTGCTTAGGCAGCTTTATAATGCAACTAGAAACTGGCTTGAAGATCGCCATGACACGGCTAAAAACATTGCAGAGAAAAGCAAGCAACGCCAACAACAAGCTTTACAACAACTCACTCATCAAGCATGGACTGAACAACAAGTTACCGCCCTGTGGCAATATTATGATGTAGATTATTTCTTGCACCATACCACCAATGAAATTGTCTGGCAGACGGTGATACGCCTGCAGGATCCCACCGAAAATACAGTGGTTAACTCAAGAAACCTTGACCAAGAAGACACCTTAGAAGTATTCATTTTTACTGATGATAAATTAGGAATATTCGCCGCTGTTACGGCATGTTTAGAAGCCCTTCAACTAGATATTCTGGATGCAAAGATAGACACAACAACCGATGGAAAATCACTCAACTCATATATTCTGACGGGAATGGTACGTGATCAGAACGAACTCATTCATGCTATAAAACATCAACTCACCTTGCTAGAAAAAACAAAGGCTTTTGATTCAAGTATTACACCAAGAACAATGAAGTTATTCAAAACACAACCAACACTTCATTTTTCAACCGATACCAATCAAAAATACACAACTCTAGAGCTAGAAGCTCACGATCGACTTGGACTGGTATCAACACTTGCCCATATTTTTTTGCAATGCAGCATTCACGTTATTAGTGCTAAATTGACCACGCTAGGCGATCAAGTTGAAGATATTTTTCTAATATCTACAAGTTCTCACCTACCTCTAAATACTGATAAAATAGCGCAGTTACAAGAGATGATCATTGAAAAATTAAGCCTTAGTTAACCCAAATCCTGTTTAAGAGAGTTTAGTGTATTCCCTGTCATTGAACCTGATGGTTACTTCGTTTCGGCAGGCTTTAAGCCTAAATCTATGACGATCTCCGCTAAAAGAAAAAAACATAGCTTCTTTCTGGAATATATACCTAAAATACTTGAAGATGCAGGATTTAACACCTGAAAATTATCATTAATTCTACTCGTTAGGGAGTCTCCAATTTTTGGCAGTGTCTTCTGGAAAAAATCATCCATTTTCTCTCTAAATTGTTTCGCGGTAGAAAAATACTGATTATTTCTGACATGCTCATTCATCACTTTCCATAATCGTTCAATGGGGTTTAAATTGGGGCTATAGGGTGGTAAATAATGAAGTGTTATTTTCAGTTCTTTTGCTTTATTGATTAAGTCTTTAGCGCGATGATATCCGGCACCATCTAAAATCAAATGGATCTCTTTTTTTGACGGATATTGTTGTCTGATTGTTTCAAAGAATGCTTGCAGGGTTTCGCTATTAACTTTATCAAATCGGCTAACAATAGCAGCGCCAATATTGTTTAAATCAATAGCACCAACAATGTTTAGCCTTGTTCGACTACCTGTTGTTTCAATGCTTTTATCTTGGCCTGTTTTAATCCAGCCACTACTGACTTTAGTCGCTTGGGTTGGATGCATGGCGTCAATGAAAAGTATCGGCTCGTCAGTGACTTGTGCTTTTAATGCCTTATAGTGTTCAATGAACTCCGCTTGTTTAGTTGGCTCGAATTTATGTGGCACGCCTTTGGAATTTTTATAACTAAAACCTTGATGATTGGACTTCCCAGATTTCATTAGACAGACTGTAATTCCGAAAAATACGCTTCCTCAAATTTAACAGGTGAAACACCGCCTGTATGTGAGTGACGCTTTTTTGGATTGTAAAACATTTCTAT
>NVWQ02000042.1 GCA_002733715.2 Methylophaga sp. | reverse complement strand
GGAATAGATACGGATAAAAGTTAATGCACCAAAACGATCATCCATAATTTTGAATGCTAAAGCACGCAATGGGCCTTCTGTCGACACAATCGCATAGTCGCCGGTTTCATTACCTTCTTCATCCACTTCTGGTTGTGGTTTAACTTCTGTCGGGCTTGGTAGATAATCAACAACCGCATCCAAAATCATTTGAACACCTTTATCTTTAAAGGCACTGCCGCAGTATGTTGGGAAGAAATCCATTGTTAATGTACCTTGACGGATACATTTTTTAAGGTCTTCAATTGAAGGCTCTTCACCATCAAGATATTTTCCCATTAAGTCATCGTCTTGCTCAAGTGCAGTTTCGACTAACATTTCACGGTATTCTTCGATTTGATCAGCCATCTCTGCTGGTGGCTCAGTAAGACGGAATTCAGTCGTATCTGTTTCGTTATCCCATATCCATGCTTTGCGTGTTAAAAGATCAACACAGCCGATAAAGTCATCTTCGATACCGATAGGAAGCACCATAACTAGGGGGTTAGCGCCTAAAACATCTTCAACTTGTTTAACAACACGGAAGAAGTCAGCACCCATACGATCTAGTTTGTTAACAAAGATAATACGTGATACTTCAGATTCATTGGCATAGCGCCAGTTTGTTTCTGATTGAGGCTCAACACCACCACTGCCACAGAATACACCCACACCACCATCAAGTACTTTAAGAGAACGATATACTTCAATTGTGAAATCTACGTGACCTGGCGTATCGATAACGTTTAAACGGTGGCCGTCCCATTCACAGGTTGTCGCCGCTGATTGGATGGTTATTCCACGTTCAGCTTCCTGATCCATGAAATCCATTGTTGATTCACCATCATGAACTTCACCGATTTTATGAATTTTACCGGTTAGTTTTAGAATCCGCTCTGTCGTTGTGGTTTTACCCGCATCTACGTGAGCGAAGATACCGATATTTCTGTACTTGGATAAATCTGCAGCCATTGTCCTGATCTCTAAATTAGATTAATAGAATTTACATGTGTTTTAACCAGCCAATTTTACACTAGTTTTTTCAGCTATGCACTTAATTAATAAGCAAGTCGGACTCAAGAGAGCAGCAAACAAGCTATTTTAGTTTTCTATTCATTGAATAATCATTAGTAACGGCAAATACTTCAACGGATAAACAGTGCGCATTCAAGTATTTTGGGTATATATATTCTATAAATTTTTATTTGATATTTTCTGGACACCCATTGCGATAATCAAGATCAGTAGCCATGCGATTAACATGGTCACAACAGTATGGCTAAGGAAGTGATCGCCAACCAATATTTTATAACCACCTGTACTCCAACCAATAGTAATAGCTGATACTAAAGCTATACGCTGATTTCTTTTTGTTTTGAACAAGAAAAAAAGAGCCATTAAAGCAAAGCCGCCACTTGCATGACCTGCGGGGAAGCATTTAATCTTTTTTTCTTGGTGAAAATCTGAAGGATACGATTCCAACAAGGTAACATGTGGATATGTTCCGCCATAAAGTACCAAATCATTAGGACAGGGAACATTGGTGATGGCTTTGAGTAGGCTTACTGTTGATGGTACGACAATCAGAGAAAGCAGAACAATTAAGATACCTTGCCTATAGTTTTGAATAAGCCGTGTTTTGTAAAAAAATACTAATGCAATAAGCAGTGATATGGCAAATGCGATCAATACTTTTTTGAAACCACTATAGAAAATAAGATCAAATAATACATTATCTTCATTAAGCAACCATTGTTTCAGTTGTGCATCGTAAAAATAATTTTGTATTAGAAGATCTAAATTGTTAAATTCGAAAAATAAAATAATACTGACTAAAGCAAGACTGGTAATGATGATCTGTTTAATCATTATGTGGAATCATATCCAAAGCTGGAACGTAGATTGCCGTGTCTATTTCGAATAAACCTAGAATGGTATGGAAAATATTGTCATGAGAATATCTTTCATTAGTTTTGCTTTTGAGCATTTCAATATTCACTTCTTCTTTATCAACGTTATCACCAAACCACATCAACATTGGAACATGTTTTTGTACCTCTGGTGCCAGTATATATGGTAGTCCATGCAAATATAAGCCCGTTTCCCCCAATGATTCACCATGATCACTGACATATAATAGCGATGCTTCAAAGTCGGCATTATTATTTTTTAACAAATTGATGGTTTCAGATAAAAAGAAATCAGTATATAAAATGGCATTATCATAGGCATTATTAATTTCTTCAGCACTACATAGTTCTAATTGGTTCGTTTGGCAAGTTGGCGTGAAGCGTTCAAATTCTTTAGGATAACGTTTGTAATAAGCGGGACCATGATTGCCCATTTGATGCAAAACAATAAGAATATCCCCTGTTGGATGACCATCAATATAGGATTGAAGGCGGGCTAACATACCGACATCACGGCATTCACGGTCACATACTGGATTACGATCTGGTGTTTTATAATTTTGGTATTCAGATCTATCAGCAATCCCTTTTGAGCTGGAGTTGTTGTCAAGCCAAAGCACATTTACTCCAGCTTGCTGTACTACATCTAATAAATTCCCCGTTGTTTTGGCTTTGCTTTGTTTATAATCTGAGTGGCCAGCAAGTCCAAACATACACGGCACAGATACCGCTGTTGAAGTGCCACATGACCACACATTGTTAAAGTTAATAATATCTTCTTGTTCTAATCTAGGATTGGTTTTTCTACTATAGCCATTAAGCGAAAAATGATCTGCACGCGCCGCTTCACCCACCACTAAAATAATTAATTCTCTATCAGTCTCGACTGGCGAAATCGCTGCATCTAAACCTATTGGCATGAAAGGCTGAGCATCTAAACTGTAGATGTTCGAGAAATATTTTCCAGCAGAATAAATATAATATGAAGGATTGGCATAGTATCTAAGCGATTTATTTTCACGTAGAAATGAGGCGTAAAATTTACCCAAAGACAAGATAATAATCACGCTAATAATTAGTGAAACACCCATTAACAAGGTTTTGGATAAAATAGCTTTTTTTAATGATCGATGAGAAATGGGTACTTTATAGATCCATAGTGCAGGCACAAGCCCTAAAAAGAGAATATATAAAAACTGTTTTATACTAAGTAAATCAAAAGCCTCACCAGCATCTGTTTTTACAATATTATCAATCATTACGTCATCAATAATCACATGATAACTATCCATAAAATAAGCAGATGCGGCTGAAAGCAATAGCAGCGTAATCAATACCGGCTTAATAGTGTATCGATAACATAATAATGAAAGAATGATAATATTTACACAGCTAAAAACAACAGCAAGCGACGGCAGAAACAATACGCTCAAGGTCTCTGATAAAGGGTACGTTTTTAAGACTTCTTCGAAAAAGGTAATATTTTCGAATACAACAAGAAAAATAGCTACACTAATAATTAGAGCAGACGGGCTAATTTTTTTCATATAATAACTTTTGGATGGTCGCATTGATAAAATTCATAACGTAAAAGATTATCATTGAAACCTTAAAATACTATTAATCATGTCCTTGCATGAAAAATTAAGGTGCTGGGCTAACTTAAATATTCAGCCCAGCACCTTTAACAGCCGAAAAGCACCATGGCTCAAGGTATATACTCGTGATCATTCAATGTGTGAAGATTTAGGGCAAAAATAGGAAGTCAGGGCAAGGCGCAGGTAATGACCCGTCCTTATCAAGCATTGTAACGCAGCACTGGCTTTCTAGCTTTTGGTCTAAAATTTACAGATTGAGCGATCACGGGTATATACCCATGACGCTTCAAATTGCAGATTTATATATTTCGTCACTCCCGCATGTTTTAAGCGGAAGTCTAGCCTACTAGTCATAAGATCCCAGCTAAGCTTGTGCTCAGCTCGACGGGGTAAGCATGTTGGGATGACGAGATTTATACAAGATCATCTACAACTTGAATGATAATGGGTATACACCAAAACTATTTGAATATGCAGAAAGCACCTCCGTCATTCCCATAAAAATGGCTATAACGGGCTTTATTAAAATATCTGCTAAAGTAAGTTATTTGAGCTTGGCATTCATTGGTAGCCATTGATATCTGTAGACAACGCCCGGAACAGACAGAACCAAAAACAAACAAAATGTAGTCACAAAGAACTCCCATGTTTGCGGATGAATTTCACCGCCAGAGAAACGCGATTCAAAAATGGTGGCAATCACTAAGCTTACAAAGTAAAACACAAGCAATTCTATTAATCGTAAAAACACAGATTTATTTTTAGCTAGAGGAATAGCTAGAAATAGTCGCTCGGTAAACCAAGGTAAATTGGCAATCACAAAAAATAATAAAATAAGGCTTATTGGAGACATAATAAAATCTTAATAAAAAACAGAAGCACAGACAGCTAACAACGCACCAGGGAATAATCCTAGGGCTAAAACAGATAGCGCATTAACACTGATCATAACGCGCATCTCGGCGGGTGCTTCTAATGGCTCACTTTGTTTAGGTTTATCAAAATACATTACTTTGATAATGCGTAGATAATAGAATGCACCGATTACTGACATTAATACAGCAATAATCGCTACTGAAATTAAGTTTATATCAATAATCGATTTAATCACAGTTAACTTAGCATAAAAACCAACAAGTGGTGGAATGCCTGCCATTGAGAACATAAGAATTAACATCATTAATGCATACCAAGGGTTGCGTTGGCTCAAGCCTTTATAATCATCAATCGTATCAGCTTCGAAGCCTTGTCGGCTAAGCAGAATGATCATGCCGAAACTACCTAGACTCATCAATGTGTACACTAAAGCATAAAACATAGCCGCCGCATAACCTTCTTGGCTACCTGATAACACGCCTAATAATATAAAACCGACATGTGAAATTGTTGAATATGCTAACATGCGTTTTAAATTAGTTTGTGCAATCGCTACTACATTACCGATTATCATCGACAACACAGAAAGCATAATCAACATGCCCTGCCAGTATTGATGTACATCACCCAAGCCATCGACAAGGATTCGAATCGCCATCGCAAACGCCGCGATTTTTGGTGCCGTTGCAATAAACAATGTTACGGCTGTTGGTGCACCATGATAAACATCTGGCAACCACATATGGAAAGGCACCGCACCTAACTTAAAGCCTATTCCAATCACTAAAAATACTAATCCAAAACTTAGCACGGTGTTATCTAAACCACCTGCTTGAATGGTTGCTGCAATAGTGGCTAAATCTAAACTGCCGGTGGCGCCATATATTATCGACATTCCGTATAACAACATGCCCGAAGCAATCGCACCTAGAATGAAATATTTCATTGCTGCTTCTGTTGCCAGTTTTGAATCACGGTGCATGGCCACCATGGCATACATACACAATGACATTAGCTCTAAACCTAAATACAAAGTCAGAAAATGAGCCGCCGAAATCATAATCATCATGCCTAAGGTGGAGAATATCGCTAGTACATAATATTCACCTTTGAATAAATTACGAGATTTTAAATAGCTAGTTGAATAAAGCAATACGACAATATTAATCAACATAACCGCCATTTTTAATACATCACTAAAGCCATCTTTAATATAAGTGCCATCGAAGGTAATACCACTTTCACCCAATGAACGATAGATTAATAACGCAGTAATCGCTAACGTAAGCTGACTTAATCTATAAACTATATTTGTGCCTTTCTCACCTAAATAGGCAACCACTAATAAGATTGCACACGCCATCCCCAACATAAACATTTCGGGTAAAGCAAAAATCATATTTGTTACTTCAAAATTCATAGTTTTGATTGTGACACTTGAGTTAATAAATGTTCGACTGAGGCATGCATTACTTCCGTTAACGGTGCAGGCCATAATCCTATTGCTAATACGATAATAGCGAGTGAAGACAACATCCAAAATTCACGTCGGTTTATATCTGTTAAATTAGCTACATTTTCGTTAGCTACTTCACCAAACATGACACGTTTAATCATCCATAAAGTATAGGCAGCACCTAAAATCAATGTGGTTGCGGCTAAAAAGGCATACCAAAAATTAGCTTGGTATGCGGCTAGAATCACCATAAATTCACCGACAAAACCTGATGTACCTGGCAAGCCTGCATTCGCCATCGCAAAAAATACCGCAAAACCACCAAAAATCGGCATGGTATTAATGACACCACCATAAGCACTGATCTCACGGGTATGCATACGATCGTATAAAACACCGACACACAAGAACATCGCGGCAGCAATAAAGCCATGCGAAATTATTTGCACCATTGCGCCTTCTATCGCCAACACCGCTCCACTGCCCGTTGCTGAATTTGCAAAAATTCTAAATACAATGAATAAACCTAAAGTCACAAAACCCATATGGGCGATACTTGAATAAGCAATAAGCTTTTTTAAATCAGATTGAGCTAATGCCACAAAACCGATATAAACAATAGCCGTTAATGACAAACCAATGACCAGCCAATCTAATGCCATGCTGGCATCAGGTGTGATCGGTAATGCAAATCTAATCAAGCCATAACCACCAATTTTCAAGGTGATAGCAGCCAAGATCACTGAGCCGCCTGTTGGCGCTTCAACATGCGCATCAGGCAACCATGTATGCACTGGCCACATAGGTACTTTCACTGCAAAAGCGATAAGAAACGCCAAGAACAAGTAGATTTGCTCTTGCATCGTTAGGCTAACTTTGTGAAAGTCTAAAATTGAGAAGCTTCCAGAAACATGATGCAAATAGAGCAATGCTAATAGCAAAAATACTGAGCCAAACAAGGTATATAAAAAGAACTTAATGGTGGCATAAACGCGATTTGGTCCACCCCATATGCCAATCACCAAAAATAGTGGGATCAGCATAGCTTCAAAAAACACATAGAACAAAATGGCGTCTAGTGAAGCAAACACTGCGATCATCAAGCCTTCCATAATTAAAAAGGCTGCCATATATTGGCTAACGCGGTCTTGAATTACTTCCCAACCCGCCACTACGACGATCACCGTAGAAAAGGCAGTCAAAATAATTAATGGCATTGAAAAACCATCTATACCCAAGGCATAGTTAATATCAAATGTGGCGATCCAAGGGGCTTGCTCCGCAAACTGCATCTGATATGTTGCATTATCAAAACCAATATATAAACCGATTGATAACAATAATGTTACAACTGAGATGATCAAGGATAATGGTCGAGCCCAGCCATTGTTATCACCGTTCACCAACACGGCAATGCCGCCTAGAACAGGCAACCAAATAAGTAGACTTAATAAAGGTAAATCAGTAAACATATTAGACCACAAAATAAGTAAGTAATAGCCATAAGCCAATAATCATGGCAAAGGCATAGGTATATAAATAACCGGTCTGAATCTTACGTACAATTTTAGACACGGCACCTACTGTTTTCGCAGTGCCGTTCACAACAGCACCATCAATTAAGGTTTCGTCACCCACTTTCCACAAAACATTGCCTATCATGCGTGAACCACCGGCGAATACTTTTTCATTGAAGGCATCAAAGCCATATTTATTATCAAGCACTCGGTATAACCAATTAAACCAGTGCTGTAATTTAGCTGGAATATCAGGGCGGATCATATAAAGGAAATAGGCAACCGCTATGCCTGACATGGCTAGTAAGAATGGCAGTTGTGTCATGCCGTGAAGTACAAAAGCAAATGCACCATGAAATTCTTCACCCACATGTGCAAGCACATCATGTTCGTGATGCACCACAATTGATCCTGCGAAGAAGTCACCAAATACCATTGGCGCTATAAAGTAACCCGCTACCACAGATGGAATCGCTAATAATATAAGTGGCACTGTCACTACTGCTGGTGATTCATGAGGAAGGTGGTCACTGTCGGTATCAAAACGTTCTTTGCCATGGAAGACTAAGAAGAATAATCTAAAGCTGTATAGAGCAGTGATAAATACGCCCGCTAATACGGCAAAATAAGCAAAACCACTGCCCGCTATTTCCGAAGCATGAACGGCTTCAATAATGGCATCTTTTGAAAAGAAACCTGCCAAGCCAGGAAAACCTATAAGGGCAAAAGTGCCGATTAACGCTGTCCAATAGGTAATGGGCATATATTTTTTCAAGCCACCCATTTTACGAATATCTTGCTCGTGATGCATGGCAATAATGACCGAGCCAGCACCTAAGAATAGCAACGCTTTAAAGAAAGCGTGAGTCATCAGATGGAATACACCTGCAGCATAGGCAGATGCGCCCAATGCTACAGTCATATAACCTAATTGTGATAAAGTTGAGTAGGCAATTACACGTTTAATATCATTTTGAATCAGCCCCAAGAAACCCATAAACAAAGCGGTAATAGCACCGATTACCAGTACAAATGATAACGCTGTTTCTGAGAATTCAAATAACGGTGACATGCGTGTCACCATAAAGATACCTGCTGTTACCATGGTTGCTGCATGGATTAATGCAGAAATAGGTGTTGGGCCTTCCATCGAATCTGGTAACCAAACATGCAGTGGCACTTGCGCCGATTTACCCATAGCGCCGATAAATAATAAGATACAAATAACAGTCATCACTGACCAGCTGTGTCCGGCAAATAGTTCGGTGCTTTGAGCAGCTATCGTTGGCGCTTGTGCAAATACTTCAACGTAATCCAAACTGCCGGCATACATCAACACGCCAGCAATACCCAATAAAAAACCAAAGTCACCAACGCGGTTGACCAAGAACGCTTTCAAATTGGCATAAATCGCCGTTGGTTTCTTATACCAAAAACCAATCAATAAATACGACACCAAGCCCACTGCTTCCCAGCCAAAGAATAACTGCATAAAGTTATTGGCCATCACCAGCATTAACATTGAGAAAGTAAATAATGAAATATAGCTAAAGAATCGGCTATAACCATCATCATCATGCATATAACCGACAGTGTAGATATGCACCATTAATGATACAAAGGTTACTACCACCATCATCATGGCGGTTAGCGAATCGATCATGAAGCCCACTTCTAAGCTGAGTGAACCCGCTTGCAACCATTGATAAACTTGCTGATTATAGGTTTCACCACCGATAACTAATTTCAGTACCCAAACTGATAATACGAATGAGATGCCCACACCATAAATTGCAGCACGATGCGACCAAACTTTGCCCACTTTTTTGCCAAACAGGCCGGCAATAATGCTACCCACTAATGGTGCTAAAGCAATGGTTAACAGCAATGTTTGATTCAAATGTTCCATGCTAACCCTTCAACTTATTAAGGTCAGCGACATTAATGGTGTGCATATTACGGAACAGCACGACCAATATTGCCAAGCCAATAGCCGCTTCTGCCGCCGCTACTGTCAGGATGAAGAATACAAAAATCTGCCCTGCTATATCACCTGAATAATGTGAAAAGGCAATAAAGTTAAGGTTCACCGCTAGCAACATTAATTCAATACACATCAATAAAATAATGATGTTTTTACGATTAATAAAAATACCGGCTACAGATAAGCTAAAAAGTAGTGCACCTAAGATTAAGAAATCAGACAAGGCAATCATGATTCGACCTCCTCTTTCTTAACTGCTTCCATTTTAATAAGCCGAACACGATCTTCACGACGCACTTTGACTTGCTCACCCACATTCTGTGATTTGCTTTTTTTCTTGCGTAAAGTCAACGTAATTGCTGCCACAATCGCCACGGTTAAAATAACCGATGCAATTTCAAAGGGATAAACATAAACCGTATAAAGCAGTAAACCAATTTCTTTGGTATTACTATAACCATCTGGATGGGGAACGGGAGCAGCAACAATATCTAAACCAAAATGGGCTGACCCTAACACCGCAATCATTTCAACAGTAATCAGCGCCACCACCACAATGCCCAACGATAAATACTTGGTAAATCCTTCTTGCAAAGGTGTTAAATCGATATCTAACATCATCACCACAAACAAAAACAATACCATCACCGCGCCAACATAAACTAAGACCAAAGTAAGTGCTAAGAACTCCGCTTCAAGCAAAAGCCAAATACCCGCACTGGTGAAAAATGCCAAAATTAAGAATAACGCCGCACGCACTGGATTACGCACCACCACCACCATTGTGGCTGCAAATAATAATATTGCCGCGAAACCGTAAAAAATGATCTGCTCAACACTCATTATCTATACTCCGAATCAGCAGCACGATCAGCCGCTATTTGAGTTTCATTTTCATCGCCAATGGCTAATAATTTATCTTTAGTCATAATGTTTTCACCACGGTTTTCAAAGTGGTAATCAAAGATACGGGTTTCAACAATTGAATCCACTGGGCACGATTCTTCACAAAAGCCACAGTAAATACACTTAAATAAATCAATTTCATATTTAGTAGTACGCCGTGTGCCATCATCACGTGGCTCAGTGTCAATGGTGATTGCCAAAGCTGGGCACACAGCTTCACACAACTTACAACCAATGCAACGTTCTTCACCATTGGGATAACGGCGCAAGGCATGCAAACCTCTAAAACGAAATGATTGTGGTGTTTGTTCTTCGGGATATTGCACGGTGATCTTTTTGGCAAAGAAATAACGCCCTGTCAATTTTAGACCTAATAACAATTCCCACAACAAGAAACTTTTAAAGAAATGACGTATCGCATTCATGATGCCACCTCAGTAAACCACGGACCAATATCATAAACTTGTGCTGTAGCCACGACGACTAGCCACACTAACGTAACGGGAATAAATATCTTCCAGCCTAAACGCATAATCTGATCATAGCGATAGCGTGGGAATGTTGCCCTAAACCATAAATAAAACAATAGGAAAAAGGCTGTTTTTGCTAGCAACCAAACAATTCCTGGCACCCATGAAAATAAACTTTCTAATCCCGGAATCCCTTGGAATGGTGATAGCCACCCACCAGCAAACAGCACCGCTGCTAACATTGAAAGCAAAATCATGTCAGCATATTCGGCAAGGAAAAATACTGCAAACGCCATACCTGAATATTCAACATGGAAACCCGCGACGATTTCTGATTCTCCTTCAGATACATCAAAAGGAGCGCGGTTGGTTTCGGCAATGCCTGAAATAAAGTAGACAATAAACAGAGGGAATAATGGTAACCAGTACCAATGTAATATACCACCTTGCTGGCCTAAAACAATTTCACCTAAATTCAAACTTCCAGCAGCGATCAACACGCCAACCAAAGCAAAGCCCATCGCTATTTCATACGACACGACTTGTGCTGCCGAGCGTAGTGCTCCTAAAAATGCATAGCGTGAATTTGATGCCCAACCGGCGATAACAATACCGTAAACGCCCATAGAAGTGATCGCCAAAATATACAACAACCCTGCATCAATATTAGCCAAGGTCATCGTGGCATCAAACGGCATCACAGCCCAAGCAGCCAATGCTGGGCCAATAGCGAGTACCGGCGCCACTAGGAATAGATATAAATTTGATTTCGCCGGCAAAATCACTTCTTTTAAGGCTAATTTAAGACCATCAGCAATCGGCTGCAATAATCCCCAAGGACCAACACGGTTAGGACCAATGCGCACTTGAATAAAACCAATTACTTTACGCTCTGCCAAGGTTAAATAAGCCACACCTAACATTAGCGGCACAATAATAGCGATGATTTTTAACACGGTATACAGCACCGTTTGTGCTGTGACCCAATCGACGATAGACATAATCATATCAATCATGTTTGCGTGCCCACCGAGACTTTAACATTAGCAAACCCAGCGCCAAGATTCATTGTCTGTGCTGTTCCAGCAGCTAAATAAAGGCAACCATCAGCAATAGTTTCATCAATTTCAAAGGCCATGGTGATTACTTTTTCACCCTGTCTTACTTTAATAAACTCAATATTACTCACACCCTGTTTTTTTGCTTCAGCTGCATTCATTCTTGCTACTAATGCTTTTTGATTTTCAGGTGTTTTCTGTAAAGCTTCACTGCGTCGTACCACACTATCAACTTGATAAGCAGGCACTTCTGAAATCAACGTTAAGCCATTTACATCTACATTAAAATCATCTGGCAAATAGGTCGTAAGATTGTTTGATAATAAATTCAATTTGTCTTGCACTTCATCACGAATATCTTGTGATGATACATAGTCAAAACCTGTTAATTCGGCCAAGTTACCCAATACCCGTAGCACTTTCCAACCCGGGCGGCTTTCGCCTTTTGCTGATACAGCACCCTTAAAACCTTGCCATTGTTTATCAACACCGATAAAGGTGCCCGATGTTTCAGCAAAACTGGCAATAGGCAAAATCACATTCGAATAAGAAAGCATTTCATCTGTTACATAACTATTCATTGTGATTACAAAATCAGCTTGTTGTAAGGCTTGCTGTGCTCCAACCGGATTAGCACAATCCAATTCTGGCTCTACACCAAATAAGACATATGAACGACAATTATTTTGCCATATCTGCTGTGCATTTAAGCTTTCTTCACCATTAGCAATTTCAGCTACTAATTCTGCAGCATTTGAATTTGCAGTTGGTAAAATAACAAGTTGGCCTTTTCCTAATCTTGAAATCATAACTGCCAGCGTTCTGATTTTAGCGGCTTGTGGATGATTATTAGCCAGCGCACCGACCAAAATAGTGGCTGTCATTGCATTAGATAATCGCATGGCAATAGTTTGATCTGCTGCTGTTGGAACAACCTTTTCAAGCATATCTTGCCAATCTTTACCGCATTTTCCCGCCAGCGGCATTAATGCTTTTGCAATGCCTGATAAGCGAACAAGTAGCCCTTCAATATTATGAGTTAGCTGGGTGGCCGTTGGCATTAGTAAATCAGATTTAAAGAAATTAATATCGGTAACCGTTGTACCCATAATGGCCGCTTGTCTGATGCGATGAGCAATAATAGGTTGTTCACTGCGAACATTGCAGCCAATCAAAATAATATCATCACTGTCATTAATATGATCTAAGCACCAATTTTTTTGGTTGTAAGTTACGTTTTCATCTAAGAAATCTTGTTGTCGCAAACGATAATCACTATTGTGAATATCTAAACCCGTTAACAGGCTTTGGAATAAATAATGTTCTTCTAAGGTGGCAGTAGGTGAAATTACACCTGCAATCTGCTCGGCACCTTGTTTCGTCTTAACTATTTGCAGACCATCTATTGCTGCCTGCAAAGCCGTTTGCCAATCGGTTTCTATCCACTGGCCATTTTGCTTAACCATTGGCACCGTGGCACGTTGTTCATGGTTTAAACCTAAATAGCTAAAACGATCGCGATCCGATAACCATGTTTCATTCACATTCTCATTATCACGAGGTACTACCCGCATTACTTCACTTCCACGTGTATGGAATTCAATGTTTGAACCAACAGCATCATGTGGCGAAATAGAAGCATGGGCCGCAAGCTCCCATGCACGTGCTTTATAGCGGAATGGTTTCGATGTCAGTGCGCCAACAGGACATAAATCAATAATATTGCCTGATAACTCTGAAACCAAGCTACTTTCAACATACGTGCCTATTTCCATATGCTCACCACGGCCGGTTGCACCCATCTCCGCTATACCCGCAATTTCAGTTCCAAAACGCACACAACGCGTACAATGAATACAACGCGTCATATCTGTCTGAATCAATGGTCCAATATTTTTATCTTTAACAACGCGTTTACCTTCGGTGAATCGTCCAAGACCACCGCCATACCCCATCGACAGATCTTGTAACTCACATTCACCACCTTGATCGCAAATAGGGCAATCTAATGGGTGATTAATCAGTAAAAACTCCATTACGCCTCGTTGGGCAGCAATGGCAGTTTCTGATTGTGTAAACACTTTCATGCCTTCAGTAACAGGGGTAGCACACGCAGGTAATGCTTTGCGTGACTGCTCCACTTCAACCAAACACATTCGGCAATTCGCCGCGATAGATAACTTCTTATGGTAGCAAAAGCGTGGAATATCAATGCCCGCTTCATCAGCCACTTGAATAATCATTTTTTCCGGATCAGCCGTTAATGGAATACCGTCTATTTCTATATTAACCATTAGCTGGACACCCCGCTATGATCTGGGCAACAACCATGATCGATATGGTACTGAAACTCATCACGGAAATGTTTGATAAAACTCGTTATAGGAGCCGCTGCAGCCTCACCTAATGCACATATAGTATTACCATTAATATTGTTTGCCACGTCTACTAATCTGTCTAAATCTTCTTGCTTACCGTCACCATGAGCGATTCGTTTAACGACGCGATACAACCAACCCGTACCTTCGCGACAAGGCGTACACTGCCCACAAGATTCTTCATAATAAAATTCGGCAATCCGCTCTAACGCTTTAACCATGCAGGTTGTTTCATCCATCACAATAACAGAACCCGCTCCAAGCATTGATCCACCTTTAGATATACCATCGTAGCTCATAGCTACACCCATCATCACATCACCAGGGACAACAGGAGTGGAACTGCCTCCAGGAATAACCGCTTTTAGCTTATTACCATTGCGCATGCCACCCGCTAACTCAAGTAACTCTGAAAATGGCATACCTAGTGGAACTTCATAATTACCTGGCTTATTAACATGGCCTGAAACACTAAAGATTTTACTGCCGCCATTATTAGGCGTACCTATTTCATGGAACCAATCACCGCCATGTTGCAAAATAACCGGTACTGATGCCAAGGTTTCAGTATTATTGATAGTTGTGGGACGACCATAAAGTCCATAACCTGCTGGAAATGGTGGTTTATAGCGTGGTTGTCCTTTTTTACCTTCGAGTGATTCTAATAATGCCGTTTCTTCACCACAAATATAGGCCCCGGCTCCCGGTTGGGTATAGAGCTCAAAATCAAATCCTGATCCTAAAATATCTTTGCCTAAATATCCGGCATCTTTAGCTTCTTGAATCGCTGCTTCAAAACGATCAAATGGCTCAACAAATTCACCACGAATATAATTATAACCAGCTTGTGCACCAATGGTGTAGCCCGCGATAATCATTCCTTCAACCAATTGATGTGGATTAAAACGCAAAATATCACGATCTTTACACGTGCCCGGCTCACCTTCATCTGAATTACAGACAATGTATTTAGCACCCGGCATACGGCGGGGCATAAAACTCCATTTCAACCCTGTAGGGAATCCGGCCCCACCACGACCTCGTAAAGCAGAATCTTTGATCTGTTCTATAATATCTTCGGCACTTATCTTGTCTCTGAGCACTCTTTCTAACTGTTCGTAACCGCCCACACTACGATAAGATTCGAGACTCCAAGGCTCATCAAGGTGGCGGGTACGGAAGCAGACTAGATCTAGATTACTCATTTAATTCCATCCAAAATCTTATCCAGTTTTTCAGTGGTTAAGTATTCATGATAATCGCGATCTAATTGCAACATCGGTGCACCACAACATGCGCCTAAACATTCCACTTCTTTTAATGTGAATTTATTATCTGCTGTTGTTTCACCTAGCTTTACATCTAAGCGTTGTTCCAAATGAGCGACAATTTCTTCTGAGCCATTCAACATGCATGAAGTATTAGTGCAAACACTAATTTTATGTTTTCCCACGGGTGATAACTCATACATGGAATAAAAAGTAGCCACTTCATACACACCAATTTTCGGCATGCCAAGATATTCTGCCAAGGCATTCATAATGTCTTTTGAAACCCAGCCTTCGTTAGCATCTTGCAAAATATGTAATGCCGGGATAACAGCTGACTGACTCTGACCCGAAGGGTATTTAGCAACCCATTGATCAATTTCCTTACGGAGATCTTCTGTAAACAACTCAACCTTTGACCCCGTTAACATCATCGATCAACCTCGCCAAATACAATATCCATCGTACCTATTATCGCCACAACATCGGCTAACATATGCCCTTTAATCATTTCATTCATCGCTGAAAGATGAGCAAAACCGGGTGCCCGAATTTTTACACGGTATGGTTTATTAGCACCATCCGAAATCATATAGATCCCGAACTCACCTTTAGGGTGTTCCACTGCTGAATAAATCTCGCCTTCCGGCACACAATATCCTTCAGTGAATAATTTAAAATGATGAATCAATGATTCCATATCATCTTTCATCCCCGTCCGTTTCGGCGGTGCCACTTTCACATCATCGGTAATGACAGGGCCGGGATTCGTACGCAGCCAATCAATACACTGTTTAATAATTCGATTTGATTGACGCATTTCTTCAATACGCACCAAATAACGATCGTAACAATCCCCTTCCACACCGATTGGAATATCGAAATCCATTTTGTCATAAACGGCATAAGGACGTTTTTTACGTAGGTCCCATGCGATGCCACTACCGCGAAGCATTGGGCCAGTAAAACCAAGCTGCATCGCACGCTCTGGCGAAACAACGCCTATCCCCACCGTACGTTGTTTCCAAATGCGGTTATCCGTTAGTAGCGTTTCATATTCATCAACACATTTGGGGAAGCGTTCGGTGAAATCTTCAATAAAATCGAGGAAACTGCCTTCACGGTTGGTGTTTTTTTGCTTAACTTCTTTTTCACTATGCCATTTTGAGGCTTTATATTTCGCCATGCTATCCGGCAAATCACGATAAACGCCACCCGGTCTATAGTATGTCGCATGTAAGCGTGCACCAGAAACAGCTTCATAACAGTCCATCAAATCTTCACGTTCGCGGAAACAATATAAAAATATGGTCATCGCACCGATATCTAAACCATGTGCACCTAGCCACATTAAATGATTCAGCACACGTGTGATTTCATCAAACATCACCCGAATATACTGCGCACGTTCAGGCACTTGCACACCAATCATCTTTTCAATTGCCATTACATAGGCATGCTCATTACACATCATTGATACATAATCGAGCCTATCCATATAACCGATGCTTTGATTATAGGGTTTTGATTCTGCTAGTTTTTCAGTGCCACGGTGCAATAAACCAATATGCGGATCAGCACGTTCAATCACTTCACCATCCATTTCGAGGATAAGACGTAATACACCATGCGCCGCTGGATGCTGTGGCCCAAAGTTTAACGTGTAATTTTTAATCTCAGCCATTAGTTACGCTTGCCTTTGTGATAGCGATTATCATCACGGATCACACGAGGAACCAATGTTCTATCTTCAATGCTCACCGGCTCGTAAACCACGCGTTTTTTGTCGGCGTCATAACGCATCTCAACATTACCAATAAGCGGGAAATCTTTACGGAAAGGATGACCAACAAAACCGTAATCCGTCAAAATACGACGTAAGTCTTCATGGCCACTAAATAAAATGCCATACATATCGAAGGCTTCACGCTCAAACCAGTCAGCAGAACTCCAAATAGACGTCACACTATCAACGGTAGGCTGATCGGCATCCAAACGTATTTTTATCCGCAAGCGTTGATTATGTTCAATTGAAAGCAAGTGGTAAACAACAGCAAAACGTTGACCTTCTGTTACCGGCTCTAAATTACCTTCGCCATCAACAGCGCGACTAAAGCCTCGATCAGAAGCGCCTTTTGTTTCCCAAGCACTGCCACCATATTCTGAATAATCGACGCCACAAACATCCATCAATTGCTCAAAGCCAAATGTATCTCGTAGCGTTTTGCATACCGACACAACACTATCATCAAGGATATGAATGGTAATTTCTTCATGTGAAGGCGACCATTCGCAATCAAGGATTGCATCCGATAAGTGCCGCTCTAATTTAGCCTTTAATGCTTTTATCATTAGCCTTAGACTTCCTCAACCTTTGTTCTAGCAATGGTATTGGTGCGGCGAATTTTCTTTTGCAATTGGATAATACCGTACAATAAAGCTTCCGCTGTCGGCGGACAACCCGGCACATAAATATCAACAGGTACAATACGATCACAACCACGCACTACGGCATAAGAATAATGATAATAACCACCGCCATTGGCACAAGAGCCCATCGAAATAACCCAGCGAGGCTCAGACATTTGGTCATAAACCTTGCGTAAAGCAGGCGCCATTTTATTTACGAGAGTACCAGCCACAATCATCACATCTGATTGTCTAGGGCTAGGTCTGAAAACCACACCGAATCGATCTAAATCATAACGTGATGCACCCGCTTGCATCATTTCAACGGCGCAACAAGCCAAACCAAAGGTCATTGGCCATAATGAACCTGTTCGTGCCCAGTTAATTAATTTATCCGCAGAAGTGGTAACAATACCTTCTTCTAGAACCCCTTCTATTCCCACTCCAAGGCTCCCTTCATCCACTCATAAATAAAACCAACAACTAATATTCCTAAGAATAAAAACATCGCTAGCAAACCGAAAACACCGATATCATCAAGCACAATCGCCCAAGGGAATAAAAAGGCAATTTCTAAATCGAAAATAATAAACAGGATAGCAACAAGATAGTAGCGCACATCAAATTTCATATGTGCATCTTCAAAGGGCGCAAAGCCACATTCGTAGGGAGAGCGTTTTTCATCGTCAGGGCGACGAGGGCCTAAAACAAAGCCAGCCATCATAGGCATAATGCCGAATCCGACACCGATAATTACAAACAACAAAATAGGGAGATAATTCTCTAACATACGTACATTTTTTCCGGTTTTGTAAGTATTTAAATCATCGATTAAGTCTACAGCAATTAACGGTTAAAGTGAAGACAGCTTAACTATCTCCGACAACCCAAAATAACGACCAACTTAGCAATGAATGTGGGTTGAGTATAGAACAATCCATTTTTTGAGTACAATAAGATTTATTTGGGTAAGCGATAATAAAAACTTACCACCCATCCTTTGATTTGAAGCAAATGACAAGCTATTTCTTAGCACTATCTAGGGCTTTTATTCGAGCTTCAGCATCAACATCGCCTTGTGCCGCGGCCCGACGATACCATTTAACAGCTTCGCCTTCATTTTTTTCAATACCTTCGCCAATTTCATAGCTAACGGCTAAATTATATTGCGCTTCAGGATCCCCCGCCTTTGCGGCCTTGACATACCATTTCACGGCTTCTTCATGATTTTGTCTGACACCTTCACCTTCATCATAGCTAACGGCTAAATTATATTGTGCAGATGTATGCCCTTGTGCAGCTGCCTTGCGATACCAATCAACCGCTTCTGCATGATCAACTTCCACACCTTCACCATTATCATAACTTTGAGCTAAATTATATTGTGCTTTTGCATCACCTTGCTCTGCAGCCTTGCGATACCATACTGTGGCGGCAACATCATCTTCGGCAACACCCTCACCATCGTCATAACTAACAGCCAAATTATATTGTGCATCCATATGGCCTTGCTGTGCAGCTTTGAGATACCATTTAGCCGCCTCAATATGATCTTCAGGCGCACCATCAGCAAAATCATAAGCCAATGCTAAATCATATTGGGCTTCAGCATCACCCAGCTCTGCAAGCACAATCATAGCTTTAAGCTGGTCACTGATTTCATCTGCTGCAAATACAGCGATAGAAAATGATACATTAAGAAAAAATGAGAGTATTAGAGCGTATTTCATTGCGATCCTTACATTAGACTTTGTTAAAGATAGCTTAGCAGATTCGAATACTTTTAGAAGGACGATTACATTGAATTTTATTCTAAATTGGTATGCGGTCTATCTCTGTGGTCCACTTTTCACGAAGCAAGCATATTCAGTTTAATTAATAAGCACCATTAATTAAAATAATGCATTCTCCTTATCTCTCTCACCTTCACGCCATTCAGATCAATATCAACACCTGCTACAAGTGTGTGAATATTGTTATAAAAACAACGATCCAAAGCGATAGTTTGATTTGGATTGCTATTTAAATCTTCGACTACAAATGTAAGAAACGCTCGTAAATAATTTCTTCTTTCATAATTACCCTCTTCCAACAAAAGCTAATAAAGCCTGATAATCACCTCTATCAGCTAATTGCAGTGCGCTAATATAGTTATCCCTTCTCTCACTTTCTTGCAGCAGATCCGATCCTGCAAGCCAGTCAATGGGCGCTATGCCGTATACCTTTTCGAGTAATGCATCAGCCATAATGCGTGCATGTCGTCCATTCCCATTAGGAAATAGGTGAATATAAACCAGCCGATGGTGAAGTCGAACAGCTGTTTCTATAGGATCGAACGTTTTATTATCAAGCCAGAATTGAACATCATCTAAAAGCATTCTTAGCTGAACACTAATTTGCACAGGATCAATACCTATATTTTTCTCTGTGTGTCGAAAACTGCCGGCCCAACGCCATACATCGCCAAATAATTGGGTATGTAATTTTAGAATAAACTGTTCATTTAAAATGCTGTTGTCCTTCCGTCGTTTCAGCCACATAAGCCCTGCTGAAATATTGGCTTGCTCTAAATGGTCTAGTTCACCTCTTGTTGTAATATGAGAAAACTTCAGCCCTTCCAATTCTTCAGCTTCTAACGGAGTCGCCCCTTTTGGATAATCCATATTTTTAATCATTCCATAAATCCGTAGAGGGATCGTTTATAAAGATATTCTTAATCCGATTGACTTCAAATTCAATCCTCTCTTTATCCAATGCTTGAGCTTCAAGTGCCATATGTGAATTGGCTTTAGCCACAATAGTTATAGCCTTTTCTTTTGCACGATTCTGTATAAGGTTTTCAATAGAAACCTCAGGAATAATGGCGTAAACAAAGCGGCAATTCATCGCCTTTGCCATCTGTTGCATATTTTTTATACTCACACTACCAGATAACTCTGCGCGTTCCATATTAGATACAGCCGCACGTGTCCGCCCCAAACGTCTAGCAAGCTGAGAACCTGACATCCCTAATGCTTTTCGCACCGTTCGGATCCACCCTTCCTGAGGAATAGCCCAGTCTTCTGATTGATTTACAGCCCGATCAACAATAGATTGATATTGAGCTTGTACTATTTTTTTGATACTCATAATCCACCCCAAAACACGCATAACAATACATATACATTTCAGGTTTATTGTATACTATTTAATATACATTTAAAGGTTTATATTCAAAATTCACAAAACAACTAGGATTATACAAAAAGTCCGCCATCCTCACTATGCCCGTGTAAACAAATTGAAACATTTGTCATATCGACGTTAGGAGAGATCTTAGAATGCCACAAGCCCCCTTCCACTACAGTCTCGAGATGACATTACTATGAACCCTTCCCTCTGTGCAACTTGAATGTGAAGTGGTCTAATAATCAGCAAAACCATTTGTAAATCATTTAGATATTTTAAAGATAAAGCAAAGTATGAGCAGGCGGGGGAACTGTTGGGATAATAGTGTTATGGAACGGTTTTTCAGAAGTTTAAAATCAGAGCGCCTTAATCATTTAACCTTTATCAATCATGATACAGCTTGTCACAGTGTAGAAAGTTACCTTCATTTTTACAATTACAGACGGTTACATTCATCGCTTGGTTATATTACGCCGGCACAAAAAGTGGCGCAATTGAAAAAAGCGGCTTAATTTTTATGCAGTAATACTTGACCACTTCACATTAAGGTGACCAACAAAACTGCAGTCCAAATAATGCCCGCAGATACATCACTTAATAACGTTGACGATGGCCCACAGCGAGTGGAGACAACAATCATACCAAGACAAAAATAGCTGCGAATTACGTGCCTCATGTCGATTGCGAAAAGCAATTAAAAATTCTCTGCGGATTAAAATAAAATTTGTCATGTAACTATAGAGCTAATGTTTTAATAGCTACATTTTTAATTTGAACATCATGGTGTGATGACATAATCACCATTCCATTATTAGCCACATGCTGCTCAATCATTTCTTCTAACAATACCATACCCACTTTATCCAGCGCACTTTGCGGCTCATCTAAAATCCATAACTTCGCTTTATTAACCAGCAATCGTGACAAGGCCAATCTTCTTTTCATTCCAGTCGAAAATCTCCTAACAGATGTATTTGCATAAGGCTTTAACCCAACACGCTCCAAAATTGAATTGATGTCTGTTAAATTCGACTTACTCAGACTTGCTGTGACCTGTATATTTTCTTTTGCCGTTAATGAATCGTTAACGCCATTACGATGACTTAGCCATACAATTTGTTTAGAATAATTTGTCGATGTAAATGCTATTTCATCACCATTCCAATACATTATTCCATTGTCAGGTTGTCGAAGTCCCGACAATATTTTTAACAAGGTACTCTTGCCACTGCCATTTTCTCCTTCAACAAGCAGAAGCTGACCTGATTGCAAATCGAAACTCAGGTTCTTAAACAAATCTCTATAACCTCTAGAACAAGTCAATTTTTTCACTTCAAGTATCATGGAAAGATGAGTCTCCTGCACATATATGGCATAGTTATCTATATACTAGGTGGTCAAATATACACTAAACTCGCCCATATGTGGTAAAATTTACCACGCATTTTGCTAAATAGGCCGTAATCTTGTCAATTGAATCAGCTAAACCACAAAAATCATTAGTTAAAGCACTGCGTTGGCAGTTGCGACCTTTAATTAAACTTTTGCTAAAAAGTGGGATTACTTTTCCATTTTTAGCTGATCTGTTAAAAGAAATATTTGTTGAAGTAGCTGAAAATGACTTTAAACTTCAAAATAAAGAGCAAACTGACAGTCGAATTAACTTTCTAACCGGCATTCACCGTAAAGATGTTAAAAGGCTCCGAAATAGTGAATCTGATAATGAAGCCCCTGAGTCCGTATCACTCGGTGCACAATTAGCGGCGAAATGGATTGGCTCCAATAAATTCCTTGATGAAAACCAGAAGCCGTTGCCACTTCCGCGATTAATAAAACAAGGTGGTGAACAATCATTTGAAGCACTTGTAATATCCGTAAATAAAGATATTCGTTCTAGAGCCGTACTTGATGAATGGCTAAGTCTAGGTATTGTTTCTATTGATGACCAAGATCGAATTTTCCTTAATGCTAGTGCTTTTATACCTGAACAGGGTTACGACGAAAAAGCATGGTTCTTTGGTGAAAATATTCATGATCATATCGCTGCTGGTGCCCATAATATGCTGGGAGAACAGCCCCCCTTTCTCGATCGCGCTGTTTTTTATGATCAATTAAGCCAACATTCAATTAATGAATTACAAGCCATGGCCGAAAAAAGTGGTATGACTTTGCTCAGAAAGATAAATCGACATGCGCTTGAGCTTCAAGCGGTAGACAAACTTGAGCGGCAAGTAAACAGTAAAAAGGCAGAAGATGAAGCTCCGTCCCGAATGCGGTTTGGGATCTATTTTTATAATGAAGCTGAACAAAGCTCTGAGGCTAATAAAAATGATTAGACATCACATAGTTAAAATCATATTAAGTTTCTTGTGGCTTGTTTTTACTAATAGCGCAGTCGCAGATATTTGCGATATATCAAATGGAAGTGGTATCGGAGGTACAGGTGCCATTGCCCATATAAGTCACAATGGAATTGGTGGTTCGGGGAAACCCGCATCGAAAAGTCAGCATAAGAGAACAACAACCCCTCTATTATTTGATAATAGCATCGGCGGTACTGGTGCCATTGCAAAAATAGGTAAAGGGATTGGAGGCACAGGCGCCGTAGCTAGAGAAAATAGTGGCATTGGTGGAACTGGCTCTCCAATACAACAAGCGGGTGTTATTATCGGAACAATCACTGGGTTTGGTAGCATCTGCGTTAATGGAATAGAAATCCATTACACATCTGATACGCCTCTACATCGTGATGACCAACTCGTTACAACTGACAACTCATTTGCTATTGGTCAAGTTGTTGCCGTGAGTGTATTCGGTACTGGCAATGAAGTAACAGCTACAGAAATGCATATTCTACATACAGTTACCGGTCCCGTATCATCTATCGATATTGCAAATAATGAGATGGAAATACTTGGCCAATCAGTACAGTTACCTACTAATTCAGACCGTATTAATGCCAATAGCGGAGTCCAAATAGGTGACTATATTGAAGTGAGTGGACTACGCAATCATCAAGGCAATATTATCGCCTCACGAATTAATGAAATTTCGCCCACTTCAACAGTATCCATTATAGGTCCCATCTCAGAAATTTCTGCTACTAATTTTAAGATTCAAGAACTAACAATCAATGCAGCTGCACCGCAAGGCGCTAGCCTCGGTCAGGAAGTGCAAGCTACTGGCGTGCTCAACGGTGATGGATTAACACCTAATACGCTTTCATTAGCTAAAGAAAATGAGTTAACAGCAAATGTTGGTGGTTTAGTAAGTATTGAAGGTTATATCAATAAAACTACTGATAGCTTTAAAATCTCAGGAAGAGCTATTGATGTGCCAAGCTCATTACAAAATGACATCACTAAAATAGCTGAACATCAGAGAGTAATCATAACAGGGCAGCTTGGTGAGAATAATGTAATCATCCTAGATCACCTGTTGGTAGATGTGCCTACTATTGATAATGATGACATTCATGATCTACAAGAACCTGAAGATGAAGATACTTACGATAAGGACAAAGATGAACAACATGAGTCAATAGAAAAAGAAGATGAGCGTGAAGAATATAAAGATCATGGATATGAATCATCTGAGTATGAATCTCCGGAAACACCTGAGTATGAATCACCCGAAGCTCCTGAGTATGAAGCGCCGGAAACACCTGAATATGAGTCGCCCGAGGCTCCAGAATACGAAGCGCCTGAAACACCTGAATATGAAGCCCCAGAAGTGCCTGAATACGAGGCTCCAGAAGCACCCGAATATGAGTCGCCCGAGGCTCCAGAATACGAAGCGCCTGAAGTGCCTGAATATGAAGCGCCCGAAGTGCCTGAATATGAAGCGCCTGAAGTGCCTGAATATGAAGCGCCCGAAGTGCCTGAATATGAAGCGCCTGAAGTGCCTGAATATGAAGCGCCTGAAGTGCCTGAATATGAAGCGCCCGAAGTGCCTGAATATGAAGCGCCTGAAGTGCCTGAATATGAAGCACATGATGATTAATTAAGTTATTATACGTTCCAATCTGTTATTTTAGGTATACCCAATTGGAAAAATTATCTTTATCAATCCTTATGATGCTCTTATTTTCTCAAGCTAGTTATGCTGATAGCAGTAAAGGAAAATACACCCTATCTACAGGCACAACATTTACATCCGGCGATTATGGCAGTTCCGATACTACAGAGGTGTATTACACACCCCTATCACTAAAATACAAAACAGATAAGTGGTCTCTAAAGCTAACCGTACCCTATTTAAGAATAAAGGGGCCTCAAAATGTTATTCGTGATATTGGGCAGGTAACACAATCAACTACCACTGGGACAGCTACTAATGATGGATTAGGTGATATTGTATTTTCAAGTAGCTACCGACTTTTTTATCTGCCAAAATCAAAAACATTACTCAACATAGATGGCAAGATCAAATTTGGAACAGCCGATGAAGACAAAAGTCTTGGCACAGGGAAAAATGATTATTCATTATCTTTAGGCTTATACAAATTAATGGGGAATTTTACACCTTATGCAACTTTGGGTAGAAGATTTTATGGCCAACCTTCCACAACAAAGTTAGATGATGTTTTCTTTGGTTCAGTTGGATTAGGGTATAAATTTTCATCAAAAATAAGCACAGGCATTAATCTCTACCTCAAAGAACCAACAGCAAGTACTCGACCTTCTACTCGCCAACTTTCAGCTTATCTTAGCTATAAGCTGGATCAGAACTGGAAAATACAAGGTTATCTAATCCGAGGGCTCAGTGATAACGCGCCTGATCTTGGCAGTGGTTTTTCTTTAGCTTATCAATTTAACTAACCTGAAAACGGGATAAGCACAGGTCATCCAGCACATCTATTTTAGCCGCTCTCTGCGTTGAATTTACTTCCAATAGCTCGCTATTGCTACGCAAACCCGCCTTGATATCCACTAAAATAAATGTACTGGTTAAAAATAGTGTTAACTTTTTGTTCATTTTAAGTTCTATTTTACAAATAACTCATTGTAAATTATAGGGTTGCCGACTATCCTTATCCCGATCTCGGGTCATCTATGGAGTAGATTTTGATCATGATCCAATTTTTTTATTAAATATAGCAATATGATGCTTGAGCGTTATTCCAAATAGTGTTGTTTTTACTTTTTGACTAATATCATAGCTAAGTTCGTCGGTGCTTATTTCTTTGCCTATGATTTGAAATAATAGCTCGTATATTTGTGCATATTCTTTCTCGGTCTTATTGGTCCAATTACCTGCTCGAATTTTCTCTTGTGCATAGGCATCCATTACGCTCTGTAAACTTATTCCAGTACTTGATTCAGTGTCTTCTGATTTTAGAGCTTGAGGTGTGCGTATTCTAAAATAATAATGACCGCTTGGGCGGCGGTATAAATACTGCGATAATCTCATTGTTGTGGTCCATATGTGGTCCACTGCGATTATTTATACTTTTCTATATTATAATTTATTTAATTATCATACAGTTATGTGTAAGTTGGTGCCGACGGGCGGAGTCGAACCGCCACGGACTATGTCCACCACCCCCTCAAGATGGCGTGTCTACCAATTTCACCACGTCGGCAATTTAAGGGTGTAGCTATTTATTGAGGAAGGTCAGGTAAGTCGCTTGGTATTGGTATCGCTGGTGCAGTTTCTACAGTTTCAGTAATGGTTACTGACTCTGTAACACTTTCAATGGGTTTGGTCTGGTTTGAAAAATAGGCCAGTGACAGGCTAGTCATAAAAAAAGCTGCGGCTAATATAGCGCTAGATCGTGATAAGAAAGAAGCTGAACCTTGGCTACCAAATACGCTAGACGATGCTCCGCCTCCACCGCCTCCACCTAATGCTGCTGCACCGGCATCTGCGCCCTTTCCGTGTTGAATTAAAATCAACCCGACTAGTGCTAATGATATTACAAGGTGTACTACAATAATTACTGCATCCATTTTTTTACCTAAGCGCTAGCTGCTGCTGCCTGACAAATTTTTATAAACTCATTTGCATCTAATGATGCGCCACCAACAAGTCCACCATCAATATCTGGCATTGAAAATAAAGAGGCCGCATTATCCCCTTTTACGCTGCCCCCGTAAAGTATTTGTACGGATTCTGCTGTGGCTTTATCATGCTTGGCTATGTGCTCACGCATGAGTGCATGTACACTTTGCGCCCATTCAGGCGCCGCTGATTTGCCTGTGCCTATTGCCCACACAGGTTCATAAGCAAGGATGGCTTGCGACAATGCTTTGACACCACTGTGCTCGATAATGATATCGAGCAGGCGCAGGATAATTTCTTCAGTCTTACCTTGTTCATGTTCTTCTGGGCTTTCACCTATGCAAACAATGGGTGTAATTCCCTCTTGCAGCGCTATGCCATATTTATCTGCAATAATATAATCTAGAGCAAGTTGATCTAAGCCTATTTTTGCATAAAGACATCGTCTTTCAGAGTGTCCCATAAGCACATATTCACAGCCAAAATCATTCAGCATAGGTGCTGAAATTTCACCTGTATAGGCACCTTGTTTGAATTGTGATAGGTTTTGAGTTCCCCAAAAAAGTGGGGTGCCGGTTAATGCTTCTTGTACTTGCTTCAAGTAAACAGCAGGTGGAAACAGGGCAACATCAACGGATGAAAACGTATCTACCTGCGTCAAAATAGTGTTAAGCAGCCGTGCCGTAGTGGTGCTTGAGCCATTCATCTTCCAATTTCCAGCAACAAAAGGTTTACGCAAAATCATCTACTCTTTGAAATAAAAACAAGTGCTTAGCTTACCTTTTCAATACAAATAATGCAATCTCTTCCTGTCATTATTTTGTCATTGGTACATATCCTGCATATTTGAGTAAGAGACTAATTAAAGTCTTATACATTTTATTTAATGATAGGAAAAAACTATGGGCACTCAAAATTCAAATGCAGATAATATTATTAAGTTTCCTAATGGATTAATTGGTTTAGCTGAACAAACACAATTACAATTATTTCATGAAACAACTCAAGATGAGCCAGTTGTTCATTGGTTACAATCTATAGAAGATGCTGATTTTTCAATGTCAGTTATTTCTCCCAGCACACTCGGCATGGAATACGAAATTGAATTTAGTGACGATGATTTAAAATCACTTCAGTTAGATAACCCAGCTGATGCACTTGTATTATTAGTTGTTTATAAACAATCTGATGAAAACAATGATATTAAAGTTGTGACTACAGCGCCTATCATTATTAATGCTGATAAAAACTTAGGCCCACAAAAGTCATTGGATCAAGCCGTTTTCCATTAATATTGTAGCTAGGCTAACTGTCTAATAATATCTGCAAGCTCAGTGGCTAGTTGATTAGTCAGTGTCGCGTCCCGCCCTTCAACCATGACTCTGATAACGGGTTCAGTGCCTGATGCGCGTAATAAAACCCGTCCATCATTGCCTAACTTTGTTTCAGCAGCTTCAACAGCTGCAGTGATATCACTGTTATTAGCAATGTCGATTTGTTTAGCGATTTTAACGTTAATCAATCGTTGAGGATATTTAACGACTGCTGAACTAAGCTCGTTTAGGCTTTCACCTGTTTGTTGTATTTCGGCTAGCACTTGTAATGCCGCAACAATACCATCACCTGTTGATGTTTTATCTAAACAAATAATATGTCCCGATGATTCGCCCCCGACAATGCCGCCGGTTTTTTTCATCATCTGCATTACATAACGGTCACCAACATCAGCGCGGTGTAGCGTCATATCATGGCGCTGTAAAGCATGCTCTAAGCCCAAATTAGACATTTTCGTGCCTATTATTTCTGTATTACCCGTGCCCGTACGTTGCTGCGAAAGGGCAATAATAAATAGCAGTTCATCACCATCTACCAGATGACCTTTATGATCAACCATGATCAAACGGTCACCATCGCCATCTAAAGCAATACCTAAATCTGCTTTATTGACTAATACTGCACCTTGTAATAATTCAGGTTCAGTCGAGCCGCATTTTTGGTTAATATTAAGCCCATCAGGTTCATCACCAATAGCTATAACCTCGGCACCCAACTCTTTAAATACCTCAGGTGCTATGTGATAAGTCGCGCCATTGGCACAATCAACAACAATTTTTAGACCTGCTAAATCAACTTTCGAAGGAATTGTGCTTTTGCAAAATTCAATATAACGACCTGCCGCATCATCAACACGATAGGCTTTACCTAATAGGTCTGATTCAACCGTGACCAACGGCTGATCCATCATCGCTTCAATCTCTAATTCAATATCATCTGCTAACTTGGTGCCCTGACTTGAAAAGAATTTAATACCATTATCATAATAAGGATTATGTGAAGCACTAATAACAATGCCTGCCTGTGCATGGAATGTACGTGTTAAATAGGCTATGGCTGGGGTGGGCATAGGCCCTAATAGATAAATATCTACACCTGCAGCCGATAAACCGGCTTGCAAAGCTGATTCAAACATATAGCCCGAAATTCGGGTATCTTTGCCAATTAAAACTTTACTACGATGTTCTTGGGCAAATACTCGCCCGATTGCCCAGCCTAGTTTAAGTACAAATTCAGGTGTAATAACACCGTCACCAACACGGCCACGAATTCCATCTGTTCCAAAATATTTTCTTTTTTGATCAGTCAATGTCAGTTACCTGTATTACGTGTTGTGTCATCATTATAGCCTGAACTGTTTCACGCACGTCATGGCTACGGATTATTTTTGCACCTTGCCATACAGCAAGTGCTGATAACGCTAAACTTGCTGCAAGACGTTCATCTACTGAAACATTCAATAATTTTCCAATCATTGATTTTCGAGACACACCAATTAATACTGGCAGTCCTTGTTTCACCAATAAATCCAAATGCTTCATTAATCGAAGATTATGGCTGGCTCGTTTGCCAAAACCAAAACCGGGATCAACAATCAATTTATCTCGACTAATGCCTGCTTGCTCACAAACACTTACTCGTTCATATAAAAACTGACTGACTTCCGCAACAACCGCATCATAGTTGGGATTATCTTGCATATTGTCAGGCGTACCCTGTGCGTGCATCAAACAAACGGGTACATCTAGTTCAGCAGCTGCTTGTAAAGCGCCTTCAACACGTAATGCTTGCACATCATTAATTAAACCCGCTCCGGCATTTACGGCTGCTCGCATAACATCAGGCTTACTGGTATCAATTGAAATTGGAATATCTATTTCAGATTGTATCGCCTCAATAACGGGTACTACACGGGCTATTTCTTCTTCTACAGAAACAATTGCCGCACCTGGACGAGTAGATTCACCACCTACATCAATAATAGCGGCACCATCAGCCACCATTTTTTGTGCTTGTTTTAAAGCTGCATCAGGGGCAATAAACTGTCCACCATCTGAAAAAGAATCTGGCGTGACGTTAAGGATCCCCATTACTTGGGGACGTGTTAGATCTAGCGGTTTACCTGCACAATCTACAATCATATAGCTAAGTGACTATGACTGTTCTGCTGGCTCAGATGACGCACCTTTATCCGCATCAGAATCTGTCGATGTATTAGATGATGATGGCGGTGTAGAAGAACTATCCGTCCAATCTCTCGGCGCGCCCGGCTCACGTCCTTCCATAATCGCATCAATTTGGTCACTATCAATGGTTTCATATTTCATTAATAGATCGGTCATGATGTGCAATTTATCAATATTCTCTTCCAAGATTTTTTCGGCACGTTGATAATTACGATTCACTAATTTACGCACATCTTCATCGATCTGTTTTGCTGTCAAATCAGATACCGTCTTATGTTGTGTCACGCTACGACCAAGGAATATTTCACCTTCTTCTTCACCGTAGGACATCGGCCCCATATTGTCAGACAAGCCCCATTTGGTCACCATATTGTGTGCTATTTCTGTAGCACGTTGAATATCATTTGATGCACCGGTTGTCACCCCATCTTCACCCAAAATCATTTCTTCAGCGATGCGACCACCGTATAGCGTAGACATTTGGCTTTCTAATTGGCGTTTACTGTTGCTGTATTTATCTTCTTCGGGTAAGAACATCGTGATCCCTAAAGCACGACCACGCGGAATAATACTGACTTTATACACAGGATCATGATCGGGCACTATGCGGCCGACAATGGCATGACCTGACTCGTGATAAGCGGTATTTCTTTTTTCTTTTTCGCTCATCACCATTGATTTACGTTCAGCACCCATCATGATTTTGTCTTTGGCTTTTTCCATATCTTCCATTTCAACCAGACGTTTATTTTCTCTGGCTGCAAACAAAGCAGCTTCATTTACTAAGTTAGCTAAATCAGCCCCTGAAAAACCGGGTGTGCCACGTGCGATAACGCTAGATTTAACATCGTCCGCTGCAGGAACCTTGCCTAAGTGGACATTCAAAATCTGCTCACGGCCACGAATATCAGGCAATGGCACCACTACTTGTCGGTCAAATCGACCTGGACGCAATAACGCAGGATCTAATACATCAGGACGGTTAGTCGCAGCAATAACAATAACGCCTTCATTACCTTCAAAACCATCCATTTCAACTAACAACTGGTTTAATGTTTGTTCGCGCTCATCGTTACCACCACCAACACCGGCACCACGATGGCGACCTACCGCATCAATCTCATCAATAAAGATAATGCAGGGTGCATGTTTTTTAGCTTGTTCAAACATATCACGTACGCGTGATGCACCGACACCCACAAACATTTCTACAAAGTCTGAACCTGAGATGGTAAAGAAGGGTACTTTTGCCTCACCGGCAATTGCTTTAGCTAATAAGGTTTTACCCGTACCTGGAGAGCCTACTAACAAAATACCTCGCGGAATTTTACCCCCTAACTTTTGAAATTTTGCAGGCTCACGTAAGAACTCAACGAGTTCTTCTACTTCTGCTTTTGCTTCTTCTACGCCCGCTACATCTTTAAAAGTGATTTTCACTTGATCTTCACTTAGCATTTTTGCTTTACTTTTACCAAATGACATCGGGTTTTTACCGCCACCGCCACCATTCATTTGACGCATGAAAAATACCCATACACCCACCAAAAGCAACATTGGGAACCAAGAAATAAAGATCTGCATTAATAGGCTGGTTTGTTCTACAGGTTCAGCTTTAATGGTGACGCCATTATTGATTAGATCGCCCATCAAGCCTGGATCATAGTCTGGGCTATATGTGGTAAATTCTTTGCCATCAATCAAGGTGCCTGTAATCGTTCTACCTTGAATATGAACCTCTGATATTCCACCATCTTTCACATTCGCGATAAAGGTTGAATAATCAAGCTCAGTTTCATCAACTGCTTGCGGGCCAAAAGCACTAAAAACCTGCATTAGTACAATAGCAACCACTACCCAAAGAAGGATGTTTTTCATCATGTCATTCAACGTGTCTTACCTCTGTAACGTTATTAACTATTTTAGGCCTTTGCCTAATAAATATACTTCACGGCTTCGTGGTCGTGAGGCATCTGGCTTGCGTGTAATGACTTTTTGGAAGCCATCTCGCATTGCCTTCATATACTGTTCAAAGCCTGCGCCTTGAAATACTTTAACTAAAAAATTGCCTTGCTTGCTTAAATTGGTCAAAGCAAAATCCAATGCTAATTCAACCAAATACATACTACTAGGCTGATCAATTGAACTCACCCCTGTTATATTGGGTGCCATGTCTGATAATACAAGGTCTATTTGTTGACCATTGATAATATCATTGAGTTCCTCGAGTACCGAATCTTCTCTAAAATCACCTTCAATGAAGTGTACGCCAGATAAAGGTGTCATGGGTAGAATGTCTAAGGCAACGATAGTACCTTTATCTCCCATTTTACGTAAGGCATAATCAGACCAACCGCCAGGAGCAGAACCTAAATCCACAACAACCATACCTGGACGAATTAACTTATCTTTTTTATCGACTTCTTCTAATTTGAATGTTGATCGTGAACGATAGCCTGCTTTTTGAGCCAATTTGACATAATGATCATCAAAATGCTCTTTCATCCAATCATTACTAGATTTGCTTCGTGCCATCTCTACGCTTCAACCTCATCACTACTGATAACAAGCACTATACCTAATAAGCTTAGTACCATATATAGATTTCGGCTAATAACGTGAAACAAGTCAAACCGTTCGAGAATAGCATCATCACCTTGTGACGTTAATTGTTTAATTTCAGCTATTTCAGGTTGTAAATAACAACTAAATACTAAGGTAAGCAATACCATTAATAGCAATACCCAAAAACGCCATAATGTAATTGTTTGTTTGCCATGAGCAATAAATTTACTTAACAGTAATACTATGCCACAACCTAAACCTAATAGATTCACAGCTGAAAACAACTTTCCTGCATAATCTCCTGCTAAGGTCACATCGCCTAATGTAGCGAAAGCCATGGGAACAGCAAGATAACCTATCGCTAGTAAACTACCCACCCATAACGTCAGCAGTAAACGTTCAGATATCAGATTAGCTATCATATTTAATAGCAACAATCTCATATTCAATATCGCCACTAGGCGCTTTCACTATCGCCAAATCATCAACCTCTTTTCCAATTAAGGCACGAGCAATAGGCGATGAAATAGAAATGCGGTTTTTCTTAATATCAGATTCATAATCGCCTACAATCTGATAAGTCACTTCATCATCATTATCGATATTAAGTAGTTCAACCGTCACCCCAAAAACAACACGGCCATCTTGTGGCAATGAAGCAGGATCGATAATTTGAGCATTTGACATCACACCTTCAAGCTCTTGAATTCGGCCTTCAATAAAACTTTGTTGCTCTTTTGCCGCATGGTATTCAGCATTTTCTTTTAAATCACCATGCGCTCTTGCTTCAGCAATCGCAGCAACCACTTCAGGACGCGCGGTAAATTTTAATTGGTTTAATTCATCTTTAAGTTCATCTGAACCTAATAAGGTAATTGGCACTGCCATTAGTTTAGCTCTCCATGTAACGTTTGTAGACAATTAACGGTGTCAATGTCTTTACTATTTAATGCTTGGCACGTTGCACGTGCAGCGGCCAATGTTGTTGTGTAATTCACTTGGTGTTGTAGCGCCGCACGACGAATTTCTGTCGAATCAGCTACAGACTGGCGCCCCTCGGTAGTATTCACAATCAAGCTGATTTCTTCATTTTTAATCATATCCACAATATGTGGCTGACCTTCAGCTACTTTATTAACGTGTTCACATGCTACTCCAGCATCATTCAGCACTTTCTGAGTGCCTCGTGTTGCTAATAAGGTAAATCCTAAATCGATCAAATCTTTGGCAATTGCACTAATTGCGGCTTTATCAACACCACGCACACTAATAAATGCCTTACCACCTGTCGGCAATACAACAGATGCAGCTAGTTGTGATTTAGCAAATGCTTCACCAAAGGTACGGCCTACGCCCATCACTTCACCGGTTGATTTCATTTCAGGGCCCAAAATAGGATCAACACCTTGGAATTTAATGAACGGGAATACTGCTTCTTTCACAGAGTAATATTCTGGAATCACTTCTTCAGTTACACCTTGTTCAACTAGGCTTTTTCCTGCCATACAACGAGCAGCCACTTTAGCTAATGGCACACCAGTCGCTTTAGAGACATAAGGTACAGTACGTGATGCACGTGGATTAACTTCAAGTAGGAAAATCTTATCGCCTTGAATCGCAAATTGCGTATTCATCAATCCGACCACACCTAATTCTAATGCCATTAAACGTACTTGCTCACGCATACGATCTTGAATTTCTTCACTTAAACTGTATGAAGGTAATGCACAGGCTGAGTCACCGGAGTGAACACCTGCTTGTTCAATATGTTCCATAATGCCACCGATTAAGACGTCTTTACCATCACAAATGGCATCAACATCGACTTCAATCGCATCATCTAAAAAACGATCTAATAGTACCGGTGAATCATTTGAAACTGAGATCGCTGTTTTCATATAACGATTCAATTCTTCTTCGTTATAAACGATCTCCATACCGCGACCACCTAATACATAAGACGGGCGAACCACCAGCGGATAACCGATTTCACTGGCTAGTGATGCAGCAGAATCTGCTGAAAAAGCAAGACGATTAGGCGGTTGTAATAAGCCTAATTTTTCGACCATTTGTTGGAAACGTTCTCTATCTTCTGCATGATCAATTGCATCAGGTGATGTACCAATAATAGGCACGCCTTCAGCTTCTAAAGCACGCGCTAATTTCAATGGCGTTTGACCACCATACTGCACAATCACGCCTTTAGGCTTTTCTAAAGCAACAATTTCTAAAACATCTTCAAGTGTTACTGACTCAAAATACAAACGATCTGAGGTGTCGTAATCGGTTGAAACCGTTTCAGGATTACAGTTAACCATAATGGTTTCATAACCATCTTCACGCAATGCTAATGCCGCATGTACACAACAGTAATCAAACTCAATACCTTGACCGATACGATTAGGTCCACCGCCCAAGATCATGATCTTGTCACGATCAGTCGGGTTGGCTTCACATTCTTGCTCATAGGTTGAATACATATACGCGGTATCACTAGCAAACTCAGCGGCACAGGTATCAACACGTTTATAGACTGGGCGAACATTTAAATCACGGCGATGTTGGCGAACTTGTTTTTCTGTTTTTTGCAGTAACTTAGCCATGCGTGAATCAGCAAAACCTTTACGTTTCAATGCTCGCATTTCTAATTCATCAATTGATGCTAATGAATGATCTTTTAGATCATTCTCAATTTCAACAATTTCTTGAACCTGAACTAAGAACCAAGGATCAATCTTAGTCAGCTGTTGAATTTCATCATAACTAAAGCCATAACGGAAGGCATCAGCCACATACCAAAGGCGATCAGAACCTGGCAGGCGTAACTCACGACGTAAGGTATCAGCCACATCATCAGCGGTTAAATCAGTGATTTCAGTCAAGCCATCACGGTCAATTTCTAAACCCCGTAATGCTTTTTGTAATGATTCTTGGAAGTTACGACCAATTGCCATTACTTCACCCACTGATTTCATCTGTGTGCTTAAACGGTTATCAGCTTGTGGGAATTTCTCGAATGTAAAACGAGGGATCTTGGTAACAACATAATCAATTGTGGGTTCAAATGAAGCTGGTGTTGCACCACCAGTGATTTCATTTTGTAACTCATCAAGCGTATAACCGACTGCCAATTTAGCCGCTACTTTAGCAATAGGAAAACCTGTCGCTTTCGATGCCAGTGCAGATGATCGAGAAACACGCGGGTTCATTTCAATAATAATCAATCGACCCGTTTCAGGATGAACAGCAAATTGAACATTCGAACCACCAGTATCAACACCGATTTCACGCAATACCGCCAGCGAGGCGTTACGCATAATTTGATATTCTTTATCCGTCAGTGTTTGAGCAGGTGCAACGGTAATTGAATCACCGGTATGCACGCCCATAGGATCAAAGTTTTCAATTGAACAGATGATGATGCAGTTATCTTTACGATCTCGCACCACTTCCATTTCGTATTCTTTCCAACCGATAATTGATTCTTCAATCAATAATTCAGATGTTGGACTCAAATATAAACCACGTTGGCAGATATCAATAAAATCTTCTTTATTGTCGGCAATACCACCTCCACTGCCACCCATGGTAAATGATGGACGGATGATAGTAGGATAACCAAATTGTTTTTGAACTTCTAAGGCCTCTTCTAAGGTATGAGCAATTGCTGATTTAGGCATATCCAAACCGATCTTAGTCATTGCCTTACGGAATAAATCACGATCTTCGGCTTTATTGATGGCCTCACTATCGGCACCAATCATCTCAACGCCGAACTTTTCCAACACACCTTCACGTTCAAGATCTAATGCACAGTTCAATGCTGTTTGGCCGCCCATTGTCGGTAGAATTGCATCAGGACGCTCTTTCTCAATAACTTTACTCACTGCCTGCCATGTTACTGGCTCAATATAAGTAGCATCCGCCATATTAGGATCAGTCATAATCGTCGCTGGATTAGAATTCACCAGCACAACACGATAACCTTCTTCTCGTAACGCCTTACACGCTTGAGCACCAGAATAATCAAACTCACAGGCTTGCCCAATTACAATTGGACCAGCACCAAGAATCAGAATCGTTTTAATATCAGTACGTTTTGCCATCTTGGTTTATTTAGCCTGTTCAAGTAAGTCAATAAAATGATCAAATAATGGAGCTGCATCTTGTGGCCCAGGGCTTGCTTCTGGATGCCCTTGGAAACTAAATGCAGGTTTGGTTTTATGATGGATAGCTTGCAGAGAACCATCGAACAGCGACACATGCGTTGCTTCTAACGTGTCTGGCAATGAATCTTCATCAACTGAAAAACCATGGTTTTGGCTGGTAATCATCACCAAACCATCTAATTTTTCTTGCACTGGATGATTGGCACCATGATGACCAAACTTCATTTTGACTGTTTTTGCACCACAGGCTAATGCCAATAATTGATGCCCTAAACAAATACCAAAAATCGGTAGTTCTTTTTCAAGCAAGGATTGAATAGCTTCAATTGCGTAGGTACACGGTTCAGGATCACCCGGCCCATTTGATAAAAACACACCATCCGGATTCAATGCCAATACATCTTCAGCAGATGTTTGAGCAGGCACCACCGTTAAACGACAACCGCGCTCAACCAACATGCGTAAGATATTGCTCTTGGCACCAAAATCATAAGCAACCACATGGAAACGTTCTGCTACTGCTTGAGACTCTCCCGACAGATGCCAGCATGATTTATCCCATTCGTAAGATGTTTCTGTTGTTACAACTTTCGCTAAGTCCATGCCTTTAAGGCCATCGAATGCTTTCGCTGCGGCAATTGCTGCATCTATATCGATATTATCACCGGCAACGATACAGCCTTTCATCGCACCCTTATCTCTCAATCGGCGTGTTAAGGCACGGGTATCAATACCTGCTAAACCAACCACATTATGACGCTCTAAATAACTATCTAAAGCTTCCTCACTACGCCAGTTGCTGACAACAGGTGATAAGTCGCGAATAATTAATCCACTCGCATAGATATTATTTGATTCTTCATCTTCAGTATTCACCCCAACGTTACCAATATGCGGATAAGTAAGGGTGACAATTTGGCGACAATATGAAGGGTCAGTCAAAATTTCCTGGTAGCCAGTCATTGCCGTATTAAACACGACTTCACCAACCGATTGCCCAATGGCACCAATTGATTCGCCGTGATAGACCGTACCATCTTCAAGCGCGAGTAATGCACTAGTTCGCAAGGGAAACCTCCACCAGATAAAAATAAAGGAAAAAGCTGAACGCCCTTCCCACACAAAATCCTCGTAATTTTATCTTAAAAGTAGGTCATTAGTCTATGTGAAAATATAAATTTTAAGTCTTATTTGTATAGCTCTGGTCGACCATGATTAAGTAGCGGCATATTAGCTCTGACTTCATCTAAATAATCTAAATCTATAACAGCTGAAACCATTTCTGCGCGTTCCGATGCACAGCAAATAACACTACCCCACGGGTCGATAATCACACTGCTGCCATAAGAAACTCGGCCATCATAGTGCTCACCCCATTGATTAGGTGCCACAATATACACTTGGTTTTCTATTGCTCTAGCAATTAATAATGGCAACCAATGATGTTTGCCGGTGTAGAGAAAAAATGCTGCCGGTACAAATACTATTTGAGCACCTTGTGTTGTCATATGACGAAATAATTCAGGAAAACGTAAATCGTAACAAATAGTTAGACCTAACTTTCCTACTTCATGGTCAACCACAACCGGTGTATCGCCCGGTTTAATACCATCCGATTCGTTATAACCTAATGAAGGCGCATCACACATATGAATTTTACGATATACGCCGTTTAACTCACCTTGACGATTGATTAGGACTGAAGTGTTATATAGACGTTCGCTATCTTCTGCTGTTTTTTCGTAAATACTACCTAATAAGATAGATAAGTTATATTTAGAAGCATATTCCTGAAAAGTCTGAACAATCTCACCCTCTATTGGCTCTGCTACCCGATGCTTTTGTTCGTGATCGCGCCCTACATATAAAAATGTTTCAGGAAATGCCAAAAGGTCAACGCCATCATCAGCTGCTTGCTGAATTTTCTCCAATGAATATGCTAAATTTTCTGCTAGCTGGTCAGACGAATTCATCTGCACCATACCGATCCGACTTTTCATTATATGTCTGTGCCTTAGTGACTTATTACTCTAATGGTTTCGGCTGAAATATAACAAATGTTAATAATTAAGGTATTATTTAAAGAATATTGCCGTATTTAAGGACTAAACTGTGACTTACTCTCTACTAGATAGCAGCTTTCCCCACCATCGCCCTCGTCGCCTTAGACGTGATGAATTTTCACGTAACTTAGTTCGCGAAAACCAGTTGTCGGTGAATGATCTGATTTATCCTTGCTTTGTATTAGAAGGTAATAATCAACGCCAAGCAGTTGAATCAATGCCGGGGGTAGAGCGAATGAGCATCGACTTATTATTAAAAGAAGCGGCAATCATTGATAAACTCGGCATCCCCGCTATCGCATTATTCCCAGTAACACCTGATGAAGTGAAATCACTTGATGCCAAGGAAGCCTATAATCCAGATGGTTTAGCGCAACGCGCGGTGCGGGCGCTTAAAGCTGAACTCCCTGATTTAGGTGTGATTACTGATGTCGCACTCGATCCTTTTACCACACATGGTCAAGATGGTTTGATTGATGATAGTGGCTATATTATTAATGATGAAACAGTTGAAGTGTTAGTTAAACAAGCTTTATCTCATGCCGAGGCCGGTGCCGATATTGTTGCACCATCCGATATGATGGACGGGCGTGTTGGAGCAATTCGCCAAGCATTAGAACAACAAGGTCATATTCATACCCGCATATTGGCATATTCAGCTAAATATGCCTCTAGTTTTTATGGCCCCTTTCGTGATGCGGTGGGCTCGGCCGGCAATTTAGGATCTGGTAATAAATACAGCTATCAAATGGACCCAGCTAATAGTGATGAAGCCTTGCACGAAGTAGCATTAGACTTACAAGAAGGTGCCGATATGGTGATGGTGAAACCCGGCATGCCCAACCTTGATATTTTATATCGTGTTAAAGAAACCTTTCAAAAACCGACTTTTGTTTATCAAGTGAGTGGTGAATATGCCATGTTAAAAGCCGCCGCTCAAAATGGCTGGCTAGATGAAAAAGCGGTGGTAATGGAAAGCATGATCGCATTTAAACGCGCTGGAGCAGATGCTATTTTGACTTATTATGCAAAAGACGTTGCTCAATGGTTGGCAGAAGATAAGTGACCGATCATTACGCTGTTATTGGCAATCCAATAAGCCATAGTAAATCACCACTAATCCATACTGAATTTGCTAAACAAACTGGGCAAGATTTAGATTACATCACCAGAGAAATCCCTTTAGATGATTTGGCAGGTGGTTTAAAGCAATTACAAGCCGAAGGTTTTAAAGGCATTAATATCACCGTACCGTTTAAAGAACAGGTCTGGCAACAAGTCAGTAATAAAAGTGCACATGCGGAAAGAGCGGGCGCAGTAAACACACTCATTTTTAATGATGACGGCACACTCTACGGTGATAATACTGATGGCATTGGTTTATGCCGTGATCTTGTCGATAATCACCAAATCGAACTGGCGGGAAAACGACTCTTATTATTAGGTGCAGGTGGCGCAGCTCGAGGTGTCATTGAACCTTTATTAAGCTATAAACCATTAGAATTAGTCATTGCCAACCGCACTGCTAGCAAAGCTGACGATCTTGCTGATTTATTTGCTGACTTCGGTACAATAAAAGGCGGCGGTTTTAATGATATTAAAGGCCAATTTGATGTCATTATCAATGCAACAGCCGCCAGCTTGCAAGGCGAAGTACCGCCTTTACCAGATAATATCCTCAATGAAAAAGCTAGTTGTTATGACATGATGTATAGCGATACCGACACGGCCTTTATCACTTGGGCAAAACAACATAATGCAGGCAAAACCATCGATGGATTAGGCATGTTAATTGAACAAGCCGCCGAAGCTTTTAGACTTTGGCGAGGAGTAAAGCCCGAAACACCATCTGCTATAAAACTGCTTCGACCATAAAATAAAAAACCAATGGTCGTGAAGAAATCGTTAGATGAATCAGTCTGTCCGTTTTGCCAATCACAAAACTCGTGCACAGCAAATACGACAACATCATGCTGGTGCAATAATGTAAAAGTACCGCAACTATTACGCGACTTATTGCCACAAGAACTGCAAGATAAAGTTTGCATTTGTAACGACTGTATTACTCACTTTAATGAAGATGAAACGGCGTTCATCTTAAGATTTAGTTAGATAATTAAAGAGCTTGAACCAAACTATTAAACTCAGGCTTGATGCACTTTTTGGTATTCACCGCCCCACTCACACAATAAATCCAGTGCTGGATTAAGTTTTTCTGCTAAATCAGTCGATGTGTATTCCACTTTTGGAGGTACTTCGGCGTAAACCTGCCGTGTAATCAATTTATCAGTTTCTAACTCACGCAACTGATGAGTCAGCATTTTCTGGCTAATTCTAGGAATACTGCGTTTTAATTCACCAAAACGAAGTGTTTTACCTCGTAATTGATAAAGAATAATCACTTTCCATTTTCCACCAATGACATCAATCGCAGTAGCAACAGGACAGCTGTGCATATCAGTACATTCTGTCATCGCTGATTCTTTTTTTAAATTATTTTTTGCTCTTAGAGCCTTTGAATCCGCCATTAGGCACCTCAGTGAAACTAACTATCAAATTCGTACGTACTTGTTATTACATCAATTTAAGCCTTATAGTTACAAATGTATACTAAATATCAATTATAAACAATAAGTGTTTTTTATACTTACCTTCTAGCGTAATGAATATTAAGGATATAACGATGAACTTTAAAACTCTTTTCAGTGAAAAAACATTAGGTGATCTCGATCTACCACACCGAATTGTTATGGCGCCCTTAACTCGATGCCGCTCATCTCAACCAGGTGATATACCCAATGCTCTTAATGCTGAATATTATAAACAACGATCGTCAGCAGCCTTAATAATCACCGAAGCCACGCAAATATCTCCTCAGGGTAAGGGTTACGCCTTCACTCCGGGCATTCACTCAGCAGAGCAAATCCAAGGGTGGGGAAAAATCACTGATGCTGTTCATTCTGAGAATTCTCATATTTTTATGCAGTTATGGCATGTCGGCCGAGTGTCACATTCAGCAATACAAGTTGATAATGCGCTTCCTGTTGCCCCTTCAGCCATTGCAGTAGAAGGTCAAGCATTTACTGAACAAGGGATGTTGGATTTTGAAGTTCCACGTGCATTAGAACTAAATGAAATCCCAAGTATTGTTGAGCAATATAAACAAGCTGCTATTAATGCCAAACAAGCTGGTTTTGACGGCGTTGAGATCCATGCTGCCAATGGTTATCTACTAGATCAATTTCTAAAAGATGGTACTAATAAACGTAACGATATTTACGGTGGTAGCATTGAAAACCGTACACGCTTAGTATTGGAAGTTGTTCAAGTTGTAATTGATGTATGGGGAGGAAGCCGTGTTGGGATTCGCATCTCGCCTACGGGCACATTCAATTCAATGTCTGAAACAAATCCCCAAGCTTTATATAACTATCTTGTCGACAAATTAAATCAATTTAACCTCGCTTATTTACATGTCGTAGAACGATTTGGCGATGATGCTTCTGAAGATTTTGATTTCTATGAATTGCGCCGAATCTTTAACGGGGCCTACATAGCTAATGGCGGCTACACCGGACAGTTAGCTGAACAGAGCCTAGACAGCAATCAAAGTGATTTTGTTGCTTTTGGTGCACCATTTATCGCAAATCCAGATCTACCAGAAAAAATTAAACAAGGTGCACCACTTAACCCTGCTGATCCAGATACTTTCTATGGGGGTGACTCTAAAGGTTATACTGATTATCCAAGTCTTGTAGATGCCTCTACCTAACAACTAGTTTATTTAAAATTTTATGCAAAAGTTTTCAGTAATTTATCAACGCGCATTAGAACGGAAAGGAGGTGAGGAACAGCTCATATCCCTTTTATCAACAGGTATAAAAACAGCGGCTGAACTATCTACCGTCCCCCACGATCGTTACTTAGCTGAAATGACTAGGGCTATATTTAAAGCAGGATTTATTTGGAAAATTATCGATCATAAATGGGCTGGCTTTGAAGAAGCGTTTTGGCGTTTTAATATTGCTCGTTGCAATATGACCAGCCCTGAAGATTTAGAATCGCTTTATCAAGATACTCGCATTATAAGAAATGGCATGAAGATTGATACCATACAACGAAATGCAGTAATGATTATTGAACTATCTGAACAATATGGTTCTTTCGCCAAGATGATTGCAGAGTGGCCTGATGATGATTTTATTGGTTTATTAGAGCTGTTACATAAAAATGGTTCAAGGTTAGGTAAACAAACCTGTCAGTATTTTCTACGATTTATCGGTAAAGATGGTTTTGTATTGGCAAGAGATGGCGTTGCCGCTATGATCCGTGCAGATGTTATAACGACCCATCCCAACAGCAAACGTGATTTAAAACTGGTCCAGGAAGCCTATAATATTTGGCGTGATGAATCGGGGCTTGGTAACGCTCAAATTAGTCGTATTTTGTCCTTATCAATTGGTTGAACAAACTTCATTACTCCCGCATCTGGTTAGCAGGAGTCTTCTAGCTAGCCACTCATTCATAGATCCCGGCTAAGCTTGTGAAAATGAGAAGTCGCTTAATGCTGAAAAATCAGCCAAGATCATGATTATTAAAAATGGCGATCATTCCGTTATTTTGCGGTTGGCTTACTGGGTTAAAAATGTTTATGGATTATTTGATGCTGAGTTTGCGATTAACCGTGCTGCCTATGCGCATGGTCAGCAACAGGATGTTACACTTAATACACCGCTGACACATAAAGTGATATCAGAATAAACCCGAAAATACTTGAACTCATCTCTCGTCACTCCCGCGAAATCGGGAATGACGGAATATTTTTTAGTTTCCCCTTTTTTAAAAGCATACTAATTATATAAGTAAATTACTTATGGCAATAAAACAAAAAAACAACTAAAATTACAGTCTTAGAAATTCCTGATTTTAGGGGTTCCTATATGCAATGGTGGCCTGCACTGGTCTCCTCGCGACGACATGTTGGTCAGCCCGTCAGATCCGGAAGGAAGCAGCGGAGCCTTCGGACTCGTGCGCCGAGATTGGGCTAGTGTGGGGCATCACCCAATTATTCCAAGGCAACGACAATAGTTTCCTTAAATAAACGAGCTATCGCATGAGTTATTTGGTTCTTGCCCGAAAATGGCGACCTAAAACATTCTCTGAAGTTATCGGACAACAACATGTCCTGCGTGCGCTTATTAATGGTCTTGATCAAGATCGTTTGCACCATGCTTTTCTATTTGCTGGCACGCGCGGCGTAGGTAAAACTACCCTCGCCCGTATTCTAGCTAAATCACTGAATTGTGAAAAAGGTGTTAGCTCAACACCATGCGGCGAATGCCAAAGCTGTCAGGAAGTCGATAGTGGTCGTTTTGTCGATTTAATCGAAGTCGATGCAGCATCGCGCACTGGCATTGATGATATGCGTGAGCTACTTAATAATGTGCAATATACACCTAGCCGTGGTCGCTATAAAGTCTATCTGATTGATGAAGTGCATATGCTTTCGACCAGCAGTTTTAATGCCCTATTAAAAACATTAGAAGAACCACCGCCGCACGTTAAGTTTTTATTTGCTACTACTGATCCCCAAAAACTGCCTGTTACCATCTTGTCACGTTGTTTACAGTTTAATTTGCGTCGTCTTGATATTGCTCAAATCTCAGGCCATTTAGCCAATATTTTGCAACAGGAAAATATTGAGTTTGAAATTGAAGCTTTAACAGAGATTGCTCGTTCCGCCGATGGTAGTATGCGTGATGCATTGAGCTTATTAGATCAAGCGATATCCTTTGGTGCGGGTTCGGTGACCAGTGAAAACGTGCATGAAATGCTAGGCAGTATTAGTCAGCAACAATTACATACATTAGTCTCAGCATTATTCAATCAAGATGCTCAAACTGCCTTGCAACAATCTGCTGAATTATCTGCTCAAGGCCGTGATTTCAAAAAGACATTGGATGAATTACTCATCACTTTGCAGCGTATTGCCACATTACAACTTGTGCCAAACCTTGAAGAAAGTGATAGCGCCACTGATAATTCTAACCATGATCAACTCAGTCTGTTAAGCCAACAAATTCCTGCTGAAACCATTCAATTACTTTATCAAATCGCCCTTCACGGCAAACGTGATTTACCTTATGCCGCAGATCCTAAAAGTGGTTTTGATATGACCTTACTTAGAATGCTGAGTTTTCAGCCTATGCAAGTTGATACCAATAATACCGCCATTACTCCTAATGCTGATGCAAAGCCGCAAGTAGTTGCTAAGCCAAAATTAGAACCGCAACAATCGTATTCTGAGCCTGTTGCAAAACAACAACAAATTTCGGAATCGACACCTGTTGTTGAGCCAATAAAAACTGCGCCAAAACCGGCAGCCATCAGCAACAGTACCAGTACCACACAAATCAATAGTGCTAACTGGCTTGATGTGACTGCTCGCTTAAAGCTCACCGCTTTTTCTCGACAGCTTGCTGATAATGCAGCGTTTATTGCACTTGAAGATAAAACAATATCACTTGCAATCGCACCAGAGTTGGCACATCTTGCTAATGATAAAGCGATAAGCCGCCTACAATCGGCACTGAGCACTACATTACAATACGATGTGAAATTACGCGTTCAACAAGATGAAATACAACAATCATCGTCAACATTAGCTACAGAGCGTGCTGAACAAAGTAAACTCAGCCAAAAAAATGCTAAAGACGCTATACATAACGATCCTGCTGTTGCAGCACTTAAAAATGCCTTTAACGCTGAAATCATCGAAAGTACAATCAAACCAATTTAACCAATGAGGAATCGCCAATGAAAGGTGGAATGGGCAATTTAATGAAACAAGCACAGCAAATGCAGGCGAATATGGAAAAAGCCCAGGCAGAGCTTGCAAATATGGAAGTAACAGGTGAGGCAGGCGGTGGCATGGTGAAAGTAGTCATGACCGGCAAACATGATGTGAAACGCATTACTATCGAAGATGCCTTGTTTGAAGATGATAAAGAAATGCTTGAAGATTTAGTGGCTGCCGCAGTGAATGATGCTGTTCGTCAAGTTGAAAAAACCAGCCAAGATCGCATGTCTGGATTAATGCCTGCTGGCATGAAGCTACCGTTCTAACTTTTCTATGGCAAATCTTGGACCAAGCATAGATCAACTGATTGAGGCCTTACGCTGCTTACCGGGTGTAGGACCAAAGTCCGCCCAACGAATGACCTTTCATTTGCTTGAACGTAATCGTGATGGCGGTGATCGGTTGGCGAAAGCACTTAGCCATGCTTTAGAACATGTTCAGCATTGCCAACGCTGTAGAATATTGAGTGAAACGGAAATCTGTAGCCGGTGCAATGATAGCCAACGACGACAAGACCAACTATGTATTGTCGAAATGCCAAGCGATGTATTAGCCATTGAACAAGCAACACATTATAAAGGGCAGTTTTTTGTATTGTCCGGCCATTTATCACCGCTCGATGGCATTGGGCCCGAAGCGTTAGGGTTACCTCAGCTAATTGAACTATTTGACCAAGAGACCGTTAAAGAGGTCATTCTTGCCACCAACCCGACAGTGGAAGGTGAAGCAACCGCTCATTATATTAGTCAATTAGCACATGCACGCAACATTCCCGTTACTCGACTTGCTCACGGTATCCCCATGGGTAGTGAATTAGAATATATAGACAGTGGTACACTATCTCATGCATTTTCTAGTCGCGAATCGATCTAAAATAAAAGGGCATCATGGCAGAGCAAACAACACCATTTGAATCGTTAAAAGCTTTCTCTGGCATCATCCATCGCCAACCGATATTTTTAGCTGATCGTTTAGATGTCGATAGTTATCATTTGACCTTTCTTAATCAGCATGGTGAAAAACTAAATGATGACTCTGAAATACCTGATTTTATTGATCATATTACCGACATATTGCCGTCTATCAGTGACCGAAAAAAAGCACTACTTTCAATGCCAGAATCATGGCTTGAAGCGTTGTACAGCTCACCAAAATCATCACTTAGTCTTATTTTAGATCTTAATGGACATAATCTGTCCGATTCAAGCAATACTAATTTCGATTTTGCCAATCACGCGATACCTCAAAAAGAAATCCCACCAGCAGATACATTGCTGATAGATATTCAGCAATATAATCTTGATAGTCTACAACAACAATTACCTGCTTGGCGTAAGAACCACCAACACTTATGCGCCACTAATGTCAATGACATTGAGGCTTATACGCTTTGCAAAAGCTATATATTAGATCTGTTGCAAGGTCAGTTTTATACACTTCCATCGGCAAAAGAAACCGGTAAAATTTTACCTTCTCAACAAATCCTAATGGAATTATTAGTAAAATTACAAGATCCACAAACTGAACCAGAAGATCTTGCTAATACTCTCAATCAGGATGTCACCTTAAGCTATAAATTGCTTCGATTGATTAACTCTGCCTTTTTTGGCTTGCCTCGAGAAGTCAGCAACATCAAACAAGCTATTGTGATGTTAGGCGATAAAAAGATTAAAACATGGGCCAGCTTATTATGCCTATCTGGTGTTGATGATAAACCCGTAGAATTACGTGTGGTAGCTATGACGAGAGCCAGAATGTGTGAATTATTGAGCAAACATTATAAAGGTGCCGCCGAACTATTTTTCGCCGCAGGCTTATTTTCAGCTCTCGATGCTCTAATAGACAAACCATTGGTAGAAATTCTAGATAAATTACCCCTTTCTCCCGAGTTATCTGATGCATTACTGCATCATTCTGGCATTGCCGGACAAGCGCTAAAGGATGTACTAAATTATGAAAAAGGCAATTGGACCGATCTTGATAATTCCCCTGTCCCGATCGAAACATTATCGCAAGCTTATTTAGACGCCATTAATTGGGCGAAAGAATTGAACAGCCAAATATAACAAAGCGATTAACAATGCCGCTCACTTGGCTAGCCGAATCTGCAAACAGTCCATTCCCAACGCTTGATCAAGCACTTGATGATGGTTTGCTAGCTGTGGGTGGTGACTTATCATCTCAACGCCTGCTCAATGCTTATCGTAATGGCATTTTTCCTTGGTTTAATGAACATGATCCTATTTTATGGTGGGCGCCTGATCCTAGAATGGTGCTTTTTACTAATCAAATAAAAATATCTAAAAGCCTACGAAAGACACTCAACAATACACAATTATCCATAACTATGGACCGTGCTTTTGCAGATGTTATGGCAGCATGTTCCGCACCACGTAAAAATGCTGATGGTGAGATAGAAAGTGGAACCTGGATCCACCCCGATATGATTGAAGCCTATTCAATTCTGCATCAGCAAGGAGTAGCTCATAGCGTGGAATGCTGGCAAGAGGGTGAATTAGTAGGCGGCTTATATGGCATCGCTATCGGTCATGTGTTTTTTGGTGAATCAATGTTCAGCACAGTACGAGATAGCTCAAAAATAGCGCTGGTTATACTCTGTCGCCAGCTTGAACGTTGGGGCTTCCCATTAATTGACTGCCAAATTTATTCTGAACATCTTGCCAGTATGGGGGCCACAGAAATAGATCGTAAACAGTTTACTTCTTACCTAGATAGGTTTTGTCCGAAAACCACTACTATTCCTTGGAAATTAGACGACAGTACATTCTAGTTATCAATTAGTATTATATTCTCTACTCTCTTTTTGTTCTAGCAGTAAGTAGGTGCTGTAGTATTTATGTATATTGGCAACATATCGAACTGTCTCAGTGCCGATTATTCTGCCCGCAGCAATTTCTACATTTTTGAACCACACATTTTTGTTTAAGCCCATTTCATCGGCTAACTTTCTCATTTTTTTAACATTTGCAGGTCCCGCATTATAGGCCGCCCAAGAAAAGAATATTTGATCTTCCGGAGAAATATCTGGACTGTCAAAATAGCGCATTCTTATAAAATTCATGTATTTTGCTCCAGCATGAATGTTATTCTCTAGTGAATCTATACCCGCTACCGCCACATTCTTGTCCGCAGCTGTAGAAGGTAAAACTTGCATTACCCCAATCGCCCCACGTGGGCTCACTAACTGCTGATTAAGCCTTGATTCCTGATAAGCTTGAGCGATTAATTTGTAGTGGTTAAGGTCATATTGATCGCCATATTTTTTGAATAGATCGATATGTTGGCTAAACTTCTCTCGCTCTTCACTTGATTTAAGATTTTCAAGTTTTTGATCACGACCATAATATTGGTTAAATAGAATATTACCCAGCAATGTTCCTTTTTTTACTTTATTCATAAAAATATCAAGATCTTTTTTTAACTCAGGATTATTTTTTCTAACTGCCCAACCGATAGACCCCGCTTCATTTATAATTAAATCATCTCTTACTTTAATATTAGGCAATACTTTAGCCCATAGATTAGCCTTAAAACCATCAACTACCGTAATCTCAATAATGCCCGCATTGAGTATTTCTAATATATCTTCACTGGCTAAATGTTCTTGCGCTTCAATTATTTTGATAGGGTTGTTCGGAATGGTTTGATTTAACTGCTCTAAATGCTCGACATAGCTACTTCCTTTTAAAACATAAACCTCTTTTCCAGCCAAATCATCAACACTGGATAAGTTAATATCACTATTTGAGCTGATTACAACCAGCTCTTTGACCCTGTTGGTGTGGCCAGAAGCAAAATCTACTAGCTTCTTTCTTTCATCTGTAACAGTGAGAAGGCTAGCTGCAATATCGCCTCTGCCGTCCAATAAACCAGGAATAAGTTGATCAAAATCTACAGGAACATAAACAATTCTAATCTTCTCGTCTTCTCTTTTAACGCCTTTATTTAGGGATTTTTCGTAATTGTCCAAAAGCCTCACTACTAACCCTGATATTTTACCGTTTCTTATATAAAAGTCTGTTCTACTGGGTACAACCAAGGCACGAACAATTTTCATTTCCTTCAATTTATTTAAATCATCAGTATGCCGTACATCTACATAGCTCGGCATTAAACTGTCAAGATTACTTTTTTGCTCTACAGCACCTATGCTTAAGCTGAAAAATGAAAGGCTAAGCAACAGAGTCTTAGCTAGTTCAATAAATTTCATTTTATCTCCATGATTGTAGTGGTGAACAAGACAATATTTTAGCAGCTTTCTAAGCCACTACAATCAAGCCTCGATAGGCCTGCTCTATTTAACCGATCTGACGTGCGCCACACACCATAAAACCATCATCTTTATGCTAAATACTCATTACATTTATGAATCAATCGTAAATAAACTAAATATAAAATCCATAATACGTTGTCCAATATTTCCAGCCGGCAGATACGTCACTGTTTCACCTGCTGAAGACAAAGATGAATACTGATGATCATCAGAAAAATCATCGTTAATCGATTCCCAGACACTAGATTGGACGAAGGTTTTAGAGCATAACTAGCGGGCTCAGAATGTGGCTTAATTGGATTTTCACAACTTGAAATAATCAATGAGAGCAATAGATAAATAATCCGAGTCATAGATGTCCTATATGTTACAAAGTACACTTAAGGCTAAATAATAGACTATTTTATTTACTTGATGTCTACTAAACTAGTATTGAATAATAATTAACATCATATAAATGAATTAGAAATTAAGAGAAATACAATGACTAAGACATCTTTTAATTAAACTTTGGTGAAATATGAGTAATACACTTAAGTTTTATCAGGATAGTCCCCACGATTGCTCATACTTAACTGGGAAACAAGCACAAAACATCTATCCCGATCCTAATGTGATGATGACTAATGCACTTTATTCCCAGTTAATTCAGCATGGTTTTCGGCGTAGTGGTAATCATGCTTATCGACCGCACTGTCCTAATTGCCATGCCTGCGTTCCCGTTCGTATTAATCTCAAACAGTTTAAAATAAGTCGCAGTCAGCGTCGCTGTTTACAGCGTAACCAGCATCTTACAACATCATTTCATCCTGCCGAGTTTAAGCTAGAGCATTATGAACTTTATTGCCGCTATTTGCTGGCACGGCATATTAATGGTGGCATGGATAATCCAACTGAACAAAGCTACCGTAATTTTCTTATTGGTGAATGGAGTGACACTACTTTTATTGAATTTCGAGACCACTCACAGCTGGTAGCTGTTGCCGTGACTGACTCTGTAGATGATGGCTTATCTGCATTTTATACCTTTTTTGACCCTCAGCTAACAAGACAAAGTCTAGGAACCTATGCTATTTTGCAACAAATAGCTAAAGCCAAAACTCAAAACTTATCATCGCTTTACCTGGGTTATTGGATCGAAAATTGCAAGAAAATGAATTATAAAAATAGTTTTTCAGCCCTAGAAGGTTATATTGAACAGCAATGGAAGCCATTAAAAGCATGAAAAACCTTGTAAAATCAGCAGTTTTACGGCAAAATGGTCGTTTAACTATATTAGGAAAGTAACAAATATTTATGGCAAAAGAAGAACATATTGAATTTGAAGGCACCGTTATTGATACCATGCCTAACACCACGTTTCGTGTCGAATTAGAAAATGGTCACGTTGTAACAGCACATATTTCTGGAAAAATGCGTAAAAATTACATTCGTATTTTGACAGGAGATGCCGTTACAGTGCAACTCACACCTTATGACCTAAGCAAAGGGCGCATCACTTATCGTGCTCGTTAATTAATGAATTAAGTCATTGAGCCGTTACATAGTGAAACATTCTTAACAGGGAATAGCAGGTCATGGCGATGCTTTCATTACAAGCAAAATCAACGGATAAAATAGTAGCTGGGATTTCTATTTTTGAAAATGGCATTGCTCTCGCTATTGTTGATCACTCAAAAAGAAAACCCATCCTCAATCACGCACACTTTTATCCTTGTTCAGGCGCAGAGCAATCTACTTTACTTTCTGAATTATCAAAAGAATACAAACTGTATAATATTGCATGCAATTTGATTCTTTACTCAAATGAATATCAATTTCATCAAATTGAAGCGCCCGATGTTCCTAAGCATGAATTAAGTTCTGCCTTACGCTGGCAAATAAAAGATTTAATCGACTTTCATATTGATGATGCCGTCATTGATAAAATTGAATTACCTAGTCACAATCCAGTTTCTCAAGGAAAGCACTCGCTACTTGTTGTTGCCTGTCGCCAATCCTTGATTCAAAATCATGTTGATCTACTGCACACTGCAAATTGTAATTTGGTCTCGATTGATATAGCGGCATTAGCTGCACGTAATATCGTCAATCATACCACTACCATGGATAATTCAAGTGTTGGCTTGCTCAACTTGTGGGATGACCGGGCTAAGATTAGTGTTTTCTTGAATCACGATCTTTATATTAACCGTTCTTCTAGCATTGGGATTCAATCGCTTTCTTTTGTATCCGAAGATAATACTGATAGTCAGTCTATTTTAGATTCTTTAACACTAGAGTTACAGCGCACTTTTGATTATTATGAAAGCCACTCTCGACAAGCTGCTATCTCGCACCTGTATATATTATCTAATGGCCAATCCCTTCCTCATATCGCCCAATTAATTGAAGCACGATTAGGGATTGATTGCTCAATAATTGAGCCTGCTGATTTTATTACATCTGCTGAGTCAATGAGTGATACCGTTACCAGTAACTGCATGATGGCTATTGGCGGTGCATTAAGGATGGAATATTAGTCCTATGCAACAAGTTAACTTTTATCAGGCTCAATTTAAACCAAAACGCCTTATATTACCTGCTAAGCAGCTATTTTTACTGGCACTGTTAGCGGTTATTATTTTTGCTCTTTTAGGCCTATATTCTGCCAAAAAGAGTTCAACGCTTGAAACGCATATTGCATCACAACAACATTTAGGAATGCTCGAGCAGCAACCTGCAGTTGTAAATGATCAAGCACTGTTAAAGGCGAACTTACTCAAGTTGCAACAACAACAAACCAAAAAGAAAATATTACTTGATTACCTGACCCATCAAAATTTCGGAAACCAACATGGATTTACGGATAATTTAGCTCACCTTAGTAAACAACATATTGACGGAGTCTGGTTGACTGATTTTGCCTTTATCAATGGTGGTCAACATATTGCTTTACATGGTAGCGCTCTCCAATCAAGCCAGATCCCTCTTTATATCGATGGCTTGGCAGAATCAGGGCCTTTTCAAGGTAAGCACTTTTCAGTATTCAGTCTAGAGAATCCAGAAGCTAATTCTAATATCTATACATTTAAACTCAGAACAAACCAAAATAGTTCAGGTCAGCAATGAATCATAAATTACAATTGATTCCCAGCTACCTTAATGCGCTAAGTTTGCGTGAACGTGTGATGGCCTTACTCGTCATCATCACAATAATCTATGTTATTTTTGACGGACTAGTCTTTAAAAAACTAGACCTACAGTATCAACAATTGCAAACACAGCAACAAGATTTTACAGATCAGCAACAGCTACTTTCGACAGAACTTGTAGAAAATGCAGAGAAAATAGCTATCAATAAGCGTAGTTCAGATGAGCTAAAACAAGAGATTAGTAAAGCTCAGTTAAAGCTGGATGAGACCGAGGCACAATTAGATTCTGTCTTTGATAAGCTTGTACCACCCACAAAAATAACAGAATTACTCCGTAACCTATTATTAAAAACAAATGGTTTAAAGTTAGTTTCACTCAATAATGAACCTGTAAAAAAAATCATACTTAATGAGAAAAAAGACAATGAAGAAGAGTCAATAGAACCAGAATCATTACTTTATGAACATGCTACTATAATTAAACTCACGGGGAATTATCAACAGCTATATCAATATTTATTAGCCCTAGAGCAATCAGATTGGGGATTATTCTGGGATAAAATGCACTACACTGTCACTGACTACCCACAAGCAGAAATTAGTTTGCGTGTGCACACGATTAGTACCAATGAATATTGGATTGGTTTGTAATATGTCGAAACTTGCCGTCATTGTCTGCTTGACATTATTTTCGTTTAACTGTGTGGCGCAACAACTCACAGATCCAACGAGGCCCGCTACTTATTCATCTGCTAAATCGGTATCAACAGTAGCAAATTCACAGCATGTCGTTGTGAAGACTAATACGAAATTAACACTTAATTCCACGATAGTGGCGAGCAACCATAAAGTCGCGATCATCAACGGTGTGCAGTTTAAAGTGGGGGATAAACTAAATGACGGCGCCATAGTACAAAGCATCACTCATCAGCAAGTAAAATTGCTACAAGAAGATGGTGAAGTCATCACATTGTCGCTACAAAAATCTTTTATCAGCGACATGAAATCAACCAGCCCTAGTCCTAAACTCACTAATTAACGATAGTGAATATAGCCTAAACCAGTATTATTGGTGCGACGGAATAATTGAGCTAATGACATAAGAGCCAAAGCAGTAAACGCAATCAATGTCCATGCGGGAATACTTAATCCCATAAATGTCCATAATACTTCAGCACACTCTCCTGATCCACGTAGAACCATTTCAAGTGTTTCATTAAGTGAAAAATTATCCAGCATAAAATTTAAACCTGGGCCGCAGCTAGGCACCTGATCTTCTGGTAAGTTTTGTAATCTCAAGTGCCAAGCAGATATCGCGGTTCCACCCAATGCAAATATCCCAGCAAAAAAACCATATACTTTAATTCCCCAAGCTCGTGGATTGTGTAATACAGCTAACAAGAAAATCACTCCCACAAACAAAACGAATACGCGCTGCAAGATACATAAAGGGCACGGTTCTAAATGGTCAACAAATTGAAAATACCCTGCAACAGCCAACATTGCAGTACAAAATAAAAATCCTACTAAAAATAAACTGCGAGATGACAATTTGATTTCTCCAACAATATAAATTTGAGTATATACTGCACTAAACAACCTTAAATAAGCAATGGTATATAGGGAAACTATTATGAATGAACAAGAATTAGAAAAAAAACTCAGTGCTGCATATGACAAAATGATGGAGCGCATTAACCAGCTTCTTGATAAAGCTGAACATCAGGCCTTGCCCGTATTACAAAAAAATATTGACAAGGCAAAAAATCAAGCCATTGAATTAAAAGAAGTTACTTCTGAAGAAGCAGAGAAGTTAGCTAAATATTTAAAACGTGATTTACATGACGCGGCACAACACCTTAGTCAATCTGGCAAAGAATTATCGACCTGGCTTCATTTTGATCTTGAACTAGTGGAAGACAGATTGTTAGATATTTTTGCTAAAGTAGCTGACAAAACCAGCTCCGAATTAGCGCAACTTGCGGAGCAAGCAAAGCAAGCAACTGAATATCATACGGGTGAGATAACCAGTATTGGCACACTGGCCTGTAAAAGTTGTGAAACGCTAATGCATTTCAAAAAAACGGGTCGTATTCCGCCCTGCCCTAAGTGTCACAAAACAGTTTTTGTTCGAACACGGCGTAAATAACACTTACGTTATTATTCGCTTTCAGGAAGCCATTAAATGAGAATATATAATTTTAACTTGTATTTTCTACTCTTTATTATTAGTTCTATCCCTTTTTCTAAGCACGTCAAATCAAACTGCCAGATGGGGACTAACTCCTGATGAAACATTTGGGTTTTCCTTATTTATTTTCTTTTTTATCCTTTTAAGCAATTCTGTTATAACGGTTATTGCAAAGTCTAAAATGGCAAACAGTTATCTTATGGCAACTGTTCTCACTACAATAGTTATGCTTGTTGGCGGGGGAGCATTCGCTTTTATTCTATCTTTCGCTATTCATACAAAAAATTATGATTATAGATTTTATTGGATGTTTGGTACCTTGACTATCATCTATATTGCTGTCACTACGACCTATGCTCGCTTCAAAAAATATAAAAGTACAAAACTAATTTCTCAGGATGGTTAGCTTCCATTATTTATCCAGAACCAAGCACCTTCAGCAATTAATTGGCAAAGAATAGTGGTGAATTCTGTATCATTTTTAAGTAATTGCCAATCATCCTGAGTGAGGATAGCTTGCTCTGCCAATATAATTATATTGTTACAACTACTCAACCTAGCTTTAAAAACCTCACCTGCCATAAAAAAGTGAATTTCAGTTTCACTTTTAGCCCAAGCAAAACGATGGTAATGGCTACGTTGTAATATATTATCTTGCTCAAATAAGGTATTTACTTCATCAATTGTCGTTAAATCACTGATGGTTTCTGATGCCAGCGCTGTTAAAGTTGATTTAGTTTCGGTAACAAACTTACCTAAAGCACTAGTCAAAATAGGGGCTGCCTCATCAATCGCATCATGCAATAACTGCTTTAGCCGCTTAACTGCTTCAGCATCGATCTCACTACTATTTTGGCAGGTTTGCAAACCTGCATCTTGGTACCGGCTTGAAGTTAGTTCATTTTCTATCAAACTATTGGTGATCGCATCTAGCATATCGATTTGACTAGGTGCTCTAAAACCAAATGAAAAGGTCATACAATCATTTAAAGCGACACCGTGATGTGCAAAGTGAGGGGGCAAATACAACATATCCCCAGGCTTTAAATCCCAAGTTTGATCCGGGGTAAATTCAGTCAATATTTGCAGATCTAAGCCATCAATTAATTTAGCCTCTGTGATGGGTTTATTGCCTATTTGCCAGCGTCGCGACCCCATTGCTTGCAATAAAAACACATCATAGCCATCGGTATGCGGCCCAACGGTGCCATGTTTCGGTGCGTAGCTAATCATCAGATCATCACGCCGCCAATCAGGAATAAATCGAAAAGGATCGAGTAAATATTGTAAATCCGGCAAGTGCTTGTCGACATCTTGAACTAACATTGTCCAATGTGTTGCTGGCAAGCGTTCAAAATCAGCTTCAGATAATGGCCCTGTGGTTACTTGCCACTTGCCTTTTACGCCGTTTTCTTCAATTAATCGTGATTCAATTTCAGGTTCACAGGCGAGACCTGCCAATTCATTGGGCGTAATCGGGCTTTCAAAATCAGCAAATGCCTGTCTAATTAATAATGGTTTTTTTTGCCAATATTGATCTAGAAATTGCTGTTGTGTCAGCCCTAGCCCTGTATTAAAAAAATCTGCCACTAATTATTAACTTACTTTCTCAACCTGAAAAACAACATTGTTGACACTCATTATTTTAATTTGAGTGCCTGCATCACAGTCTGCGCCATTAATTTTCCAAGTGGAATCATCAAGCTTCACTTTGCCATGACCATCTACAATAGGTTCTTTTAGCGTAACCACACGACCAACATATTGCTCGCCCCGCCGATTCAATAAAGGCTCGTCAGATACAACAGGATTTTTCTGAGCATAATTGCGCCACATCACAATACTAAGCACGGATAAAACAGCAAAAATAACGACTTGGATCTCCCATGCTAGAGAAGGTACCAGCCACACTATTAAGCCCACAATGAATGCGGCAATACCTGTCCATAGCAAGTAAAAAGTGGGTAACAACACTTCAAATGTAATCAGTGCGGCTGCAAATATCCACCAATGCCAAAAAGTAAGTGCAAACTCCATATTATTTCCCTTTAAAGGTATCTTTCGCTAATTCAGCAATACCGCCTAATGAGCCAATTACACTACTCGCTTCAAGTGGCATAAAGATCACTTTATGGTTGTCTGCCGATGCCATATCTTTAAGTGATTCTACATATTTCAATGCTACGAAATAATTAATCGCCTGAATATCACCTTTAGCAATCGCTTCTGATACCACAAATGTTGCACGTGCTTCTGCTTCTGCTTCACGTTCACGCGCTTCAGCATCACGAAATGCCGCTTCTTTACGTCCTTCCGCATCTAACATTATGGCTTGTTTCTCACCTTCTGCTTTTAATATTTCAGCTTGACGGAAACCTTCTGCTTCTAGAATATTGGCACGTTTTTCACGCTCGGCCTTCATTTGACGCCCCATCGCCTCTACTAAATCTCTTGGCGGCTCAATATCTTTAATTTCAATACGGGTGACTTTAACGCCCCATGGTGTCGTGGCATCATCAACAACATTAAGCAACCGAGCATTAATTTCATCACGTTTAGATAACAACTCATCTAAATCCATTGAGCCCATCACCGTACGGATATTAGTTTGAGTCAAATTTAAAATGGCATTCTGTAAGTTATTCACTTCATAAGCCGCTTTCGGTGCATCAACCACTTGGAAGAAGACCACTCCATCAACACGTACCATCGCATTATCTTTGGTGATAATTTCTTGAGAATCAACATCTAATACTTGTTCCATCATATTAATTTTGGCACCAACCCTATCCATAATAGGTACAATCCAGTGTAAGCCCGGGCGCAGTGTATGTGTATACCGCCCCCACCGTTCAACGGTAAATTCATAACCTTGTCGGACTGATTGAACACCTTTAAATAATAAAACAAGTGCTAGCACTACAAATATCACAGCAAATACTGACAATCCTTCAAACATAGTTCTCTCCTTAAATATTATAAATATGAGGCCAGTATACCAAATAAAACTTTGGACATTTTACTGGCAACATTAGACAATAGGTTCTATTCACTTTCGATATAGCCTTATAACTCATGAAAAAAACTCATTTCATACACCTTTTCAGCCTTATTATACTTTGGTCTCTTAGCTTTCAGGCCCAGGCTCAACAGTGGTACCACGTAGAATTAATCGTGTTTGAACAACTAAATACTTATACCGATGAAGTATGGCCTGAAACGTCTTTTGATATTAGTGCACCGCTTAGTCCTTCTGTATCAGGAAAGCGAATTCATCCCGCCAAAAACAGCACCTTGATTCAAACAGCGACTCGTTTGAATAATTCAAGAGATTACCAAGTGCTCTACCATAAATCATGGCAGCAGCCGATTATGACCAAATCAAATTCACAAGGTGTAAAAATACAATCGGTCGATGGATTGCTTAATGGCTCCGTCCGATTTTTTAAATCAACCTATTTACATGCTGATTTAGATTTGCAACTGATGCAGGGCGCTCAATCACCTCGCTTAATTGAGTCACGTCGTATTCGTAGTAAAAAGCTGTATTTTTATGACCATCCCAAGATCGGCGCGTTATTACAAATAACACCATTATAAAATTTTATTGTAACCGAATAATTTCTACTAATAACTGTTTTACTTGTGTCATTCCCTCGTTCAGTACTTGCTCTATATCTGCCATTTGAATTTCATTATCCGTAATGCCAGCTGCCCAATTTGCCATGACAGCACAGGTCGCATAAGCCATACCTAATTCGCGTGCTAGGTAGGCTTCAGGCATCCCGGTCATTCCAACCATTGCACATCCATCTTGTTCTAAACGTTTGATCTCTGCTGCAGTCTCTAATCTCGGGCCTTGTGTTGCGGCATAAGTGCCTCCGTCCGTTATAGTTACCTTCTGCCTAATTGCTGCTGCCAAAATCACATTGCGAAGTCCTGATGTATATGGATAAGTAAAATCAAGGTGTCTATCAGCAGTGAATTCATCACTATAAAAGCTTTGCTCGCGTCCATAGGTATAATCAATAATTTGATCTGGCACAGCAAGCGTGCCTGGTGCCAAATTTTGGTCAATTGCACCCACTGCCGCCACCGCAATAATCTCTTCCACACCCAATGCATACAATGCCCAAATATTGGCACGATAATTCACCTTATGCGGAGCAATGGTGTGTTCAGGGCCATGACGAGGTAAAAATATAACCTTTTTGCCTTCATATTCACCTAACAATAAAGGGCTAGATGGTTCACCATAAGGTGTTTCAACGAATTTATGCTCGCTGATCGTTAACCCGTCTAAAGAAGTAAGTCCTGTTCCACCAATAATAGCTAAAGTCGTCATAGATTCTCCTCCTTGACAGCATAAATCCCCGGCGCATTTCGCCAATAGCCTTTATAGTCCATGCCAAAGCCAAATACATAACGATCGGGCACGGTTAAACCTATAAATTCAGGTCGCTCACCTACTTTATTATTATGCAATTTATTAACTAAGGTCACGCAACTGACCGATTTAGCACCTGCTTGTTGGCAATATTTTCTCAAGGCTAACATTGTCACACCTTCATCAAAAATATCTTCTACCAATATAACCGTTCGATTGACTAGTTTTGTGGCAGGCTTATGTAGCCAATTTAATTCACTACCCACCGTTTTGTCACCATAGCGGCTAGCATGAATATAATCTAATTCTAATGGAAAGTTTAATTTAGGTAATAAATTTCCAGTTACTACAACCGAGCCATTCATTACACATAAAAGAACGGGGTTCGCTTGAGAAAACTGCTCTGTTAATTCGGCCGCTAGCCGATCTAATACGAGTGTAATGTCTGCTAACGAGTACAGCAAATCTGCTGAATCAAAAATATGCTGTAATTGCTTCATCGATTTTTTGTGCGCCTTGATAATAAGTCATTATAATAAACCTTTTAATCTCGTTTAAGGGTAACTAATGCGCCGCTTCTGGCCACTTTTGCTATTTATACTCATTTTTATTGTAGCTTTGATCGCTGTAAAACCAGAGTCAACAAACACTACAGACCGAGTAGGGATCCCCCAGCGTATTATTTCGCTCGCCCCTAATATTACCGAAACCTTATTTGCCTTAGGCTTAGGTGAAAAGATTGTAGCTGTCAGCGATTATTGTGATTTCCCAGCTAAGGCGCTGACTTTACCCAAAGTAGGAGGGTTTGTTAATCCTAATTTAGAAGCGATTATTTCCCAACGAGCTGATCTCGTTATTTTACCTGCCAACCAATATCGTACGATTAAGCAACTTCAACACTTAAGCACCCCTACTCTATCTGTTCATAGCGCCACTTTGTTTGATATCAAACAAACTATTACCGCTATTGGACAGCGTACAGGCCAACAACAACAAGCTACCGAATTACTGGGCGCATTGAACCAAAAAATTAATTTTATAACAAAAAAAATCAATAACCTAGCTCGTCCAACAGTAATGATTTCTTTGGGAAACAGTACCAGTAACGAAACAATAAACACCGTTTATATTGCGGGGCAAAATGACTTCTATAATGATCTAATCAAGCTCGCAGGCGGCACTAACGTATACATGGATACTCGACTTAATGTACCTTCTTTATCCGTTGAAGGTATTATTCAGCTTAATCCTGATATTATTATTGATATTTATCCAGAAGCTGATGACCACAATGCCGATCTCCAACAAGTGCTACAACGCTGGCAATCACTAAAACATATTAATGCCGTGAAAAATAATCGTATCTATATCGTTGAAGAAAGCTATGCCACTATTCCGGGGCCTCGTGTTTCATTATTACTTGAACAGCTTGCCAAGCTTATCCACCCTGAAGTTCGATGGGATCAAATGCCGCCATGAGTGTATTACTAGAAGCCCATAATCTCTCGGTAGAAATTGCCAACACTACATTATTATCTTCCGTTAGCTTTCAAATCAATGAAGGAGATTATCTGTGTGTACTTGGCCCAAATGGTGCGGGCAAAAGTACGCTACTGAAAGCATTGCTGGGCATAAGTAAACCCAGCTCTGGTGATATCACTATTCAGCACCAAGTTGTGTCACAACTTAGCCAAAAACAACGCGCTCAACAAATCAGTTATGTTCCCCAAGCGCATGGCCAGCAGTTCGATTTTACTGTTATCGATTTTATTAAAATGAGCCGTTATGCCTATCATACCGCCTTATCTGACTGGGCTAGTGATGATCAAGACGCTTTTGATCAAGCCATAGCAATCACAGGTACCGAATCTTTTTTACAGCGCCAAATGCAAACATTAAGTGGCGGTGAACAACAACGCATTATGATCGCCGCGGCATTATGTCAGCAAGCGCCTTTGCTTTTGTTAGATGAGCCCACCAGCTTTCTTGACCCGCACTATCAAGCCGAAGTGCACCAACTTATTGTTAAACTTAATCAACAACATAGAATAAGTGTAATCGAAGTAAGCCACGATTTAAATCATGCGGTACAACATAGCTCATCCATTCTAGCCTTAAAACAAGGTAAAAAGATGTGGTTTGGCGCTTCATCTGAGTTTCTAGAAACAGATCATGTACACACACTTTATGATCAACAGTTTGTATTTGCCGAGCATCCCCAAACAGGGGATAAAATCGCACTGGTGAGTGAACCTTCATGACACCAAACAAACAAACAACATTATTTTTTATTGCACTGGCCACCCTTGTCATTATTGCAGCCAGTCCTTTTTTAGGCATGTCACACACGACGACGGCTGAAATACAACAGCAAATTCTAACTGAAATTCGTCTGCCTAGAATGTTATTTGCATTCATTGCCGGCGCAGGCTTGTCTTTATGCGGCATGGTCTTTCAGGCCATGTTTCGTAATCCACTGGCGACACCTTTTACCCTTGGTGTCGCCAGTGGCGCTTCCCTTGGCGCAGCATTATATGTTTTCCTTGGTTTAAGCTTCTCATTTATAGGCATTGATGGCACCTCATTTGCAGCCTTTATAGGTGCACTCCTTTCTATTAGTTTTGTCTATTATCTAAGTCGTTTTCGCAGTAACTTTTCCACTGAGACATTATTGTTAACCGGTGTAGCTATCAGCTTTTTCTTTTCTAGCCTGATTCTATTTATCCAGTATTTAAGTAATATTACCGACTCATTTCGCATTTTACGTTGGCTAATGGGAAGTCTAAGCATCGTTGGCTATCACGATATTTTACAACTATTGCCTTTTGTCACTATTTGTATCGGCGTTGTTTTATGGCTGAGTCGTGAGTTAAATTTATTAATGGCAGGCGATGAAATTGCCCTTAGTCGTGGCGTAAATGTGCAACACACACGTTATGCACTTTTCTTTGTCAGTTCACTTTGTGTCGGCGCTATTGTTGCCGTCTGTGGGCCTATCGGCTTTGTTGGCATGATGGTGCCCCATATCTGCCGATTATTAATTGGCAATGATCATCGCTGGCTTATCCCTGCTACACTACTATTTGGCGGCGGCTTTCTTATTCTCTGTGACACTGTTGCAAGACTTATTATCGCCCCGGCTGAAATACCCGTTGGTGTTATCACCACTTTATTAGGTGGACCTTTTTTCATCTGGTTACTAATTAAATCTAAAATTTAGACGTTATATTCTATAATCAAAATGCTAAAGATCTTTAATGAAAATACTTAAAAAAACTGCTGTGGCAATAAACTTTTTATTGCTCTTTATATGCTTGCCCGTGAATGCTATGGTGTCAGAATGGTTAGAGCATTCCCAACAAGAAAACACTTACGATCTTGATCTTGTTATTTTATCCCATTTTTATAATGATAAATCAGCCTATCTTTGGCTTGATAAACAACAGCCATCAAGCCAAGCTCATGACGCTATTGATTTCATTTCTGCTTCATCACGACAGGGTTTAAACCCTGAAGATTATCACTCTCTCACGTTAAAACAATTAGATCCTACAGATAGCACTATTGCTGCTCATCAATTTGATGTTTTATTAACAGATGGGCTGCTCAAACTTATCCATGACCTGAGTGTAGGTCGGCTTAAAGCAAGCGAGGCCGATCCCGACTGGTTTATTCCACAAGCTGAATTTGATGCTAAGCTTTTTTTAAAACAATCTTTGCTTACCAATCAACTCAGAGCACAATTAGATTCACTTATACCAATATCTCCTGAATATATAAGCTTAATCGGAGCTTTAGCGCGATACCAAAGCTATGTTGCTCGCGGTGGATGGTCTCAAATCCCTAAAACATCATCTATACGTCCAGGCGACAGTCATCAACAACTACCCGCCATTCGCGCTAGATTAGCTTTTGAAGACAGTCATATTCCACTTTCAGCCGATTCTCAATCATTAATATATGATGCCCAAACAGAACAAGCTGTACGCCACTTTCAAGAAATACATGGTTTAAAAGTGGATGGCGTTATTGGTAAAGGAACGCGTAGGGCAATGAATATATCCGCGAGTGATCGTACGCAGCAAATAAAAGTTGCACTAGAACGCCGTCGTTGGATGCCTAATGAATTAGGGCAACAACATCTATTTATTAATTTAGCCAACTACACACTAAGTGCTGTAGAAGATGGTAATGAAAAATTAAACATGCGCGTTATAGTTGGTCGAGAAAAGCGGCAAACACCTAGTTTCGTTAGTCAGATGAATCGTGTCGTAGTCAATCCATATTGGAATGTTCCTAGAAAACTAGCCGTTAAAGATCTACTACCTAAGCAACAAGAAGATTTTAATTATTTTTACACCCATGATATTCGTGTTTTCACACGTGAAAATGGTCAAAAAGTAGAACACGATTCATACCTAATTGATTGGCATGCGCTGAACGAAGATAATTTTCCTTACACGCTAAGACAAGATCCCGGTGATCATAATGCCTTAGGCCAAATAAAATTCTTATTCCCTAATGACTGGGCCATTTATTTACACGACACCAATCATAAAAAGCTATTTAATGAATCAATGCGCTCCCTTAGTTCGGGCTGTATTCGAGTTGAAGATCCCATCGCTTTAGCCAACTTTAGCCTAGCAGATAGGTATCAACCTAAAACAATATTAGAGATGATTGAAAGCAAAGAGAACCGCGGTCGAAAAGTGACAAAATCATTATCTGTTTATGCGGTCTACTTCACTGTTTGGATGGATGATAATGAAGTAAAATTCTCCCCGGACGTTTATCAACGTGATGAACGAATGGCAAAGCACTTGTAATTTACAGTAAAAACTATTTATAATTCCACGCTTATGCCAAAACAAGACTAGCTCGTTAAGGTGAAGTAATGACGTTTAGAACTAATCTGCAACAAGAACCTGCTGTAAATATTACGTCTTCTAGACGTCGCTTTTTACAATTTGGTTTAGGCTTAACCGCAAGCCTTGCTGCAACACCTAGTGCCTTTGCAAACACGCTACAACAGCCCGATCGAAAATTATCCCTTCTTAATTTACACACTGGCGAAAGCATTGATGCTACCTATTGGGCTGAAGGCGAATACCAAATCAATGAATTAGCTGTTATTAATAAAGTTTTACGCGACCATCGTACCGGTGATATTGAGGTGATTGATAAGAATCTTATTGACCTATTAAATCTTATTCATACCAAAGTAGATAGCAATGAGACTTTTCACGTCATTTCTGGTTACCGCTCACCTAAATCTAATGCCGAATTACGTGAGCACAGCAGCGGTGTAGCAAAGAAAAGTTTCCATATGAAAGGCATGGCCATCGACATTCGTTTACCGAAATGTCAGCTTTCTTCGTTACATAAAGCCGCTGTCAATTTAGAAATTGGTGGCGTAGGAAGATATTCAAAATCTGATTTTCTTCATATTGATACAGGCCATGTTCGCCAATGGGGTAGTTAAGGAAGCTCTGATTAAGCCTCTTTATCGCATTCGCACGATAATCTTTTATCACACTCGCACAATAATTTATTCAGTAGCAATCTAAACTTTTCCATTTCATCTGCATACATTTGTTTCAATCCACTATGCTCTTGCCCCATTTTGCCATGTAATTGGGCTAAATTCTGATGGTATTGTTGCTGTTCTTCCGAAGAGTCAAATTCCAATCTTCCATCTTCATATCGTTGAAGATATCCTTCATGTTGCTGAATACCTTCTACATGATTATTAAGCTTTGCAGAATGTTCAGGCAGAGCGCACTCCAGCTGATATAGTAATGCAACTAAGCGATCAGACTCATGCTGCCATTGCCCTACTTCTTTAATCCATGTTTTATGGTCTTGGTGCCACCACCTTGGTGGGGTTTTATCTTCTTTATCCATAACGACCTCCATAGCCTTAAGATAAAATAATAATGATACTCTTTAATGACGCCCCCAATAGAGTTCATTACAAAATAATAAATATTACACGGACAGCCTTTAAAAATAAACGTAAAATGGGTGTAATTATGGATTAAAGGAAAACTTCATGTCACAAATAGTTGTCTGCGCACTCTACAAATTTGTCACACTCAATGACTACCAGCAAATAAAACCAGCCTTACTAAACTTTATGCTTGAACATGATGTTCGCGGCACATTGCTATTAGCAAATGAAGGGATTAATGGCACGGTTGCGGGTTCACGCACAGGTATTGATAATTTATTAGTCTATTTACAAAACGATTCTAGATTTGAAGAGATTAGCTACAAAGAATCGTTCACTGAAGAAATGCCGTTTTTACGCACTCGCGTTAAGTTGAAAAAAGAAATTGTCACCATGGGCGTTGAGGGCATTGACCCTAAACATATTGTTGGCACTTATGTTAAACCGAAAGATTGGAATGATTTAATTAGTGATCCTGAAGTATTGCTAATTGATACCCGTAATGATTATGAAGTTCAGGTCGGCACATTTAAAAATGCTATTAATCCTAAAACAGATAGTTTTAGAGAATTTCCTGATTATGTGAAACAACATTTTGATCCTGCAAAACATAAAAAAGTGGCTATGTATTGCACGGGTGGAATTCGTTGTGAGAAATCTACAGCATATTTAAAAGAACAAGGCTTTGAAGAGGTCTATCATCTGGAAGGCGGTATTCTAAAATACTTAGAAGAAGTACCTGAAAATGATACATTATGGGAAGGAGAATGTTTTGTATTTGATGAGCGCGTCACCGTTGATCACCAATTAGAAAAAGGTAAATACGATCAATGCAATGCCTGTCGTATGCCTATCACCAAACAAGATCAGCAATCTGAACATTATATTCATGGCGTGAGTTGTCCTCATTGTTTTGATAAAACGTCAGTGCAACAAAAATCACGGTTTGCCGAACGCGAAAAACAAATGAAACTTGCAGAGCAACGTGGTGAGGCTCACATTGGCGCTGATTCAGCATTAACTATTGCTACTCATCGCGCTGATAAACAACAGTTGAAAGAAAATCAACGCCAAGAATCATTGCAGAAACAGCATCGATAATATGAGACTACTCTTCATCTTCTTGTGTTACTTGGTTAGCTTCCAAGTTACAGCTAGTGAAAATAAGCAGGCAGCCATTGCCAGTGCTCATCCTTTAGCTACACAAGCAGGATTTGAGATCTTAAACCAAGGTGGCAATGCCTTTGATGCTGCCATTGCAGTGAGTGCGGCATTAGCGGTTGTTGAACCTACTGGTTCAGGTTTAGGTGGTGGTGGTTTTTGGTTATTACACCGAGCCAGTGATGGTTTTCAAACCATGATTGATGGTCGTGAAACTGCACCGAATGCTGCTCATCGTGATATGTATTTAGATAATAATGGTATCGTTGATAAGCGCTTATCGCTTGATGGTCCACTGGCAGCAGGCATACCTGGTGTGCCCGCAGCATTGGATCATCTTAGTCAAAACTATGGCCGTTTATCTCTAGAGCAAACACTTGCCCCGGCTATTCGATATGCTAAACAAGGTTTCAAAGTATCTAGCCATTATCAAAAATTGGCAGGGTTTCGTATTGATGCACTAAAGGCTTCAATAGAAGCTAAAGCCACCTTTTTACGAAACGGCCAAGTCCCAGAAATAAATACCCTTATTACACAAGCTAACTTAGCACACACCCTCGAACAACTTGCCGAGCACGGTCGTTCTGGTTTTTATCAAGGTGATGTTGCACAGAAGTTGGTTAGTGGCGTACAACAAGCGGGGGGGATTTGGACACTGCAAGACCTAAAAAACTACCAAGTAAAAGAACGCCAGCCTATTACGGGAACATATAAAAGCTACAAAATCACATCAGCTGCTCCACCCTCTTCAGGTGGTATTGTTTTAATATCAATATTAAATCAACTTGAACAGCTACCTCTGAGTAAGTTTGATAGCGTTCAACGCAAACATATGATCGTTGAAACGATGCGTCGTGCCTATTTTGATCGCAGTCGTTATATGGGCGATACCGATTTTATTACGATACCAACTACGCAACTGACTTCAAAATATTATGCTAAAAGCTTGGCCGCCAGCATTGATCAACACCAAGCAAGCAACACTCAGCAGCTTCCATTAGCTGGGGCCACAAAAGGTGAGGATACCACTCACTTTTCCATTATTGATAAAGATGGCAATCGTGTTGCTGCAACATTAAGCATTAACTATCCTTTCGGTTCAGCATTTGTACCGGCAGGAACCGGTGTGTTACTTAATGATGAGATGGATGATTTTTCAGCCCAAATAGGCTCGGCTAATGCCTATGGACTAACAGGCAACCACGCCAATGCCATCGAAGCCAATAAGCGTCCCCTCTCTAGCATGAGTCCGACCTTTATTGAAAATGATAACCGCTTGATGATAATTGGCACACCAGGAGGCAGCCGAATCATTACTATGGTGTTACTCGGAATTTTAGACTTTGTTGATGGTAAAGATGCTCAAACTATAGTTTCACGACCTCGCTTTCATCATCAATATTTACCCAATAAGATTCAACTTGAGTCTATTGGCTTTGGCACACAAGAAATAGAACAGTTAAAGCAATATGGTCACGAGATTAAAGTGCTCAGCCGGCAATATGGCAATATGCAGCTCATTATCCAAACTGAAACACCACATAGACTCACTGCCGCCAGCGATCCAAGAGGTGAAGGATTAAGTCTAGTCCAATAAATATATGCATTTAATCGATAGTCATTGCCACCTTGATTTCAAAGAATTTGATCTAGATCGTGATCAACTACTTTCACACTGCCAACAATTAGGTATTAAAGACATTGTTATACCTGGTGTAACAGCCCAGAGGTGGAACAAATTATTAACTGTTTGCCAAGGCTCAGCGATGTTACACCCTGCTCTTGGATTACACCCCATGTTTATGGCTAAGCACCAGCCTGAACACCTTATTCAGCTAGCAGAACATATTTCAAATCATCACATTATTGCAGTTGGCGAGATTGGTCTTGATTTTTATATTGCCGATCATGATAAAGAGTCACAGGTAGAACTGTTCTCAGTACAACTAAAAATCGCTCAACAGGCAAAGTTACCTGTCCTGCTACATGTTAGAAAAGCACATGAGCAAACAATTAGTTTATTAAAGCAATATCCTGTAGTTAGGGGAATTATCCATGCTTTCAGTGGCAGTTTACAGCAGGCAAAACAGTATCAAGATCTAGGTTTTTTATTGGGGATAGGTGGTGCGATTACTCATCTACGTGCCACACGTTTACGCGCTATGGTCAGCCAACTTCCTTTATCTAGTATTGTTCTAGAAACGGATGCACCTGATATGCCATTACATTTAATGAAACAGCAATACAACACACCTGAAAATATTACTGTAATATTAGATGCACTTACGGCACTTCGTACTGAAAACAAAGATGTAATCGCCTCGACCACAACGGAAAATTGCCAACGTGTATTAGGGCTCGAAAATAAATAAGGAATTTAGCACTATGTCATTGTTCTCACGTCTCTTTAGCTTACCTTTTTGGACGCAGATTTTTCAATCGTTTTTAAATACCTGTCAGCGCTTTCCATTAAGTATATTATCTCTAGTAGCGATTAATCTAGTCATCATTACAGATATTAATAACCTAGATCTACTGACCGATAAGCAACAAGGAAACATCTTCTTCATTGCCCTTGGTGGTTCATTATGGTTTGCCGCAATTAGATTATTCTCAGAGCGATTACAATGGCCAAAGAGTAAGCAGTACTTACTAGCATTGTCCATTTTTGCTTTATATGCATGGTTCATCATCCAACAAAATGCTTTTACACTAAAATCGCTTGTACTAATTTTGGCTGCTGGGCTTGCTATCACATTTGCAAGCTATCTAAGCCGCCGCAGTGACAACGCATCGGTCTGGTATTTTAATTATCAACTGATCGCTGCCATTTGTTTTGCTTTATTGTCCGCCATTATTTTATGTTCTGGTCTAAGTTTTATTTTAAAAAGTCTAGAATATTTATTTGAATTCAACCTTACTAGCAAACCGTATCAAAATATTTGGGCAATAGGCCTATTTTTTCTAGCGCCGGTCTATTTGTTAATTAATATCCCCAAACAATTTGATTATCCTCGTTCTGATTGTGCGTTTCCCAAAGGTGTTCACTTCATCTTAAACTACATTCTAGTGCCTTTATCATTGATATATATGGTTATTTTATATGCCTATTTCATTAAAATATTACTACAAACGGCACTGCCCGGTGGGCAACTAGGACTCATGGTCTCTTGGTTTGGTGTAATTGGCATTGCTACTCATCTTGCTGTTTATCCACTTCATGACCGAGGCAACTCACTATTAAGCTGGTTTTATAAGTATTTTTATATCATGCTAATTGTTCCCACCGGCTTATTAGCCGTTGCGATTGGCGTGCGAATTTCACAATATGGTGTCACTGAACAGCGTTATCTGATTGCCCTTTGTGCCGTTTGGTTTGCTACTTTAATTATTCTAAACTTAGTCAAACGCGAATACTTTCAATTAAAATTTGTCACCATTAGCCTTGCTATATTGAGCGTATTAATCTCCTTTGGTCCATGGGGAATTCACCAGCTACCTGTTAATAGTCAGTTTTCACGCCTTAACACTACGCTCATAGAAGAGAATTTATTAATCAATGGTGAACTGAATGTTGCTGAACAGCCTAGTGCTGAAGTACAAAAATCAATCAGCTCCATGGTCACGTTTCTTGTTAAACACCAAGCGGAAGATAGAATTCGCCCTTGGCTTACTGATAAAGAAGCCTTTGATCAAGCTAGAGAATGCGAGCAAGCAGAAGATCCAACAACAAGATGCAGTTCAGTTGAACAAAGTATTGTTGAGCTAATGGGGCTTAACTTTATTTCTTATTGGGAAGATATAGAAAATGAACAAATTAATATTGAGTTTAATAAACAACACTCTGCTGGCAGAATTTTAACCATCTCGGGCTATGATGAACTCATCCCTATTTCTTGGTTATCATTACAGCAAGATGCTAATTTGCCATGTGATGTAAAAGGACTTAATGCCTCGTGCGATAATTTAGCGTTGGAGAATAGTCATCAATTAATTATCAATAAAGAGAGTCAGTTAGTTCTTTCAATCAATAACAAAGAAACAATTATTTTTGACTTGCTTGATATCACAAAAAGATTTAACAAACAAAAAGGCCGGATTAGTGTGGCTACAGATCAAGCAGATAAGTTACGCTTAACCCAAACGGTAAACGGTATCAAAGCGACATTATATGTTGATGACTTACAAATATGGCGCCAAAATGGTGGCGTTGAACACACCACCTTAACGGGATTTTTATTGCTTAAATTTAAGTCAGATTAAAACGCCTAATTGTTCGCATCTTTGCTTCCATAAATGTGGGACAATTATGCCTTATTTATACTCTTTAGGATTTGTTCATGGCATCAACGGCAACGGCTATAAAATCAATACTTGTTACCCTGAATGATATTATTCTAGGTAAAGAGCAGGTAACAAAGCTAGCATTAACCTGCCTATTAGCAAAGGGCCATTTATTAATCGAAGATGTACCCGGTGTAGGAAAAACCACTTTAGCTCATAGCCTTGCCAATGCACTAGGTCTAGCATTCCAACGTGTACAATTCACCAGTGATATGTTGCCTGCTGATATTTTAGGCGTATCTGTTTTTGATCGCCAAACTAATCAGTTTACTTTTCATAAAGGGCCTATTTTTTGCCAACTATTATTAGCTGATGAAATCAATCGCACCACTCCTCGCACTCAAAGCGCCCTGCTCGAAGCAATGGAAGAAAGGCAAATCAGTATTGAAGGTGAAACATATGATTTAGCCAATCCATTTTTTGTGATCGCCACCCAAAATCCATCAAACCAGATCGGCACCTTTCCATTACCTGAATCACAATTGGATCGTTCTTTAATGCGAATTGAAATTGGCTATCCTGATGCTGAAGCTGAACGGAAGTTATTATTGGGGCAAAATGGTCGAGACAAACTAAAACAGCTACAAGCCGTTATCTCACCCGAACAATTATTAGCTATTCAAACTGAAGTTGAAAATATTCATACCTCACCAGCAATTATTAATTATGTACAACAACTACTAGAACATAGCCGCAACTCTGATTTATTTCATTTTGGTTTATCTCCACGAGCAGGTTTAGGTTTGCTACGTGCAGCACAAGCGTGGGCCTTAATTGAAGAACGTGAACAAGTTTTGCCAGAAGATGTGCAAGCGGTATTAGCCAATATTGTTGGCCACCGTCTGCAAACACGTGATGCCTACCTTGATCGGGATATTGTTAATGAGCTTATTGCTCACGTTGCCATTCCTTAATCTATTAAATAAAAATGGCACAAGCACTTCATAGGCTTTACCAACGCTTTAAGCAAATGCGCGGTAGACGAATATTCATCGTCCCTACACGCTTTGGTTTTATGTATGCAGGTTTTATACTCTTAATTTTACTTGGCGCTATTAATTATAGTAATAGCTTAGGCCATGTTTTAGCCTTTTTATTAGCCAGTTTAGGCCAAATTGCTATGCTGCACTCATATCGTAATATATCTAAAATAGAACTATTACAAGCTAATTCAAAACCTGTCTTTTGTGGTCAAGATGTTAATTTCACCTTAGTTATAGAAAATCAATCTCAGTCTAATCATTATCATATTGAAATCAGCTCTAGACAAAAGACGCCTCGTTCATGGAACCCGTTTCGCAGATTAGCTGGCTATCTACACCCACAACAATTAGCACACACAAAGCCTCAGCAAACAGCTCGATTTAGCTATGCACTGCCCAGCAAAACTCGTGGCAAACAGTCGCTAGGCCGTATTCGTATTGCTAGTCAATTCCCCATGGGCTTATATTCAACGTGGAGTTATTTCCCTAATGACTACACTGCCATTATTTACCCTAAACCTGAGGGGACACTACCCTTACCTGATGCCACGGAACAAGGGCAAAAACTAAACACTCAGCAACAGCAAGGAATGGATGATTTTTCAGGTTTTAATCGATATCGAACAGGCGATCCTATTCACGCCATTGCATGGAAAGCAATGGCACGAGATGATGTGTTACGCACCAAACAATTTAGTAATCTTCAAGGCGGTAGATTGATGCTTAATTGGCAAGATGTCTCACAAATCAAAGATGTCGAGGCGCGCTTATCACAAATGTGTAAGTGGGTATTACAAGCCGAATCCTCGGGTATGTCTTATGGTTTGGCCTTGCCCAATAATATCATCCATTTCGGTCATGGCGAGTCCCATCGTCATCGTTGTTTAACTGCCTTAGCACTCTATGAATAATATGCCTTCCAATCATTCATTGCTCTGGCTAATGCTTGGCCTAACACTAGGCGCCCTGCCTCATTTTTATTATCAACCCATCTGGGTTGCCATAATTTTCCTCGCAATGATTGGCTGGCGTTGCATGAATATTTGGCATGCATGGCCATTGCCCTCCAAACAGTATAAAAAGCAACGCTGGCTCCAACTTAGCATTGCTGCATTTGCAGTTACCTTACTATTATTACACTACGGTAATCTGATTGGCCGTGATGCGGGCGTGGCCTTGCTCACCGTGATGTTAGGCATTAAAGTCACCGAAATACGCAGCAATCGTGATTATTATCTTAGTAGTTTTTTAGGGTATTTTTTGGTCGTAACCAACTTTTTCTATTCACAAAGCATCGCCACTGCTGCATTAATGTTTGTCGTAGTCATTATTATGACTGCCAGCCTTATTAGCCTTAACGATCTTAATCAATCGATACGCACTAAATTCAAGCTTCAATTAGCGGGAAAAATGTTGCTACAAGCTGTGCCATTGATGATATTACTGTTTGTATTGTTCCCGCGAATCGCAGGGCCGTTATGGGGCTTGCCCGATGATGCTTATAATGCCAAAACAGGTATTGATAATAGTATGACACTTGGAAAAATAAGCCAGCTTATTCAATCGGATGACATTGCTTTTAGAGTCAAGTTTGAAGATAAAATACCTGCGCAAGCTAACTTATATTGGCGTGGCCCTGTGCTATGGAACACCGATGGTACAACCTGGACAGAGCTTGAAGAACAACAAATAGTCAGCCAAGCTAAACCTAATATTACAACGTCGGGCTTAACGTACCACTACACCACCACCCTAGAAGCGCACAATAATAACTGGTTATTTGCGCTCGATTTTCCCACTCAATTACCCGCCGGTGAAAAAACGCACTTTAGCCAAGATGGTCAACTGCTAACAGATGAAAAAATCAAACAACGCACACAGTTTCAGCTCAGTTCAGCAACGCAATATCAATTTAATGCTGACCACGAGCCATTGCTGCCAGCAGCCCTGCATTTCCCCGAGAACTTACACCCCAAAACTCGGGCGTTAGCTCAGCAGTGGCGACAAACAACAGATGATCCTAACGAGCTGATAGAGCTAGCATTAAGCCATTTTAACCAACAAGACTTTTATTATACGCTTAGCCCAGCCCCATTAAACGGCGATACTATTGACCAATTTTTATTTGAAACTCGTCAAGGGTTTTGTGAACACTATGCCGCCAGTTTTACCGTATTGATGCGTGCTGCAGGTGTACCAACACGTGTTGTTACAGGTTATCAAGGGGGCGAAATAAACCCTATTGATAACTTCTTAGTTATTCGACAGCGCGATGCCCATGCGTGGACTGAAGTATGGATCAAAGGCAAAGGATGGATCCGCATCGATCCCACCGCCGCAGTATCAAAAGAACGTATTGAACAAGGCATGAGCACCGTGATGCCCTTAACGATGCGATCGCCTTTGCTTATAGCTCAAAGTCAGAAATTATCTGAGTTATGGCAAGCTCTACGCAATAATTTAGATGCACTCGATAATAAATGGAATCAATGGATTTTAGCTTATGGCCCCAAACTTCAAAAAGAATTTTTGGCCAAATTAGGTATGTCCAGTCCGGATTGGCAGAAAATGGCGGTTTGGCTGGCAGCTTCTATTAGTGTCGTGTTGCTAATTATCAGCCTATTTATTTTTTACCGTCGCAAACATCATGATCCCATTGTGCGTCTTTATCAAAAATTTTGCCATAAGGTCACGATGAAGCGTGAAATAAGCGAAGGTCCGATCGACTTTGCTAGCAGACTAAAACAACATTATCCCGATAATGCCATTGAAATAGATCACATAACACAGCTCTATATTAACTTGCATTATGGCAAACGATCTGCGTCAATAGAGCAATTAAAACAAGCCATTAAAGTATTCAAGCCCAAGAAAGCATGAACGATAACGAACTCTCCGTCATTGCGAGCAACGCGAAGCAATCTAGGCAGGGCTGGATTGCTTCACTGCGTTCGCAATGACAAGGGTGATAGCAATGACAAAGAAAAACCTGTAAATTAATTGGTCACGGGCATAGCCCCTATAAGCTTATGCTTAGTTTGACTGAGTAAGATCTCGGAAACGAAGTAACCGAAGGATCAATGACCTTTTGGAAATCTAAAAAATCAAACAATTACTAGAAGCTCAGCGTGATGAGTTAATGACATCGCAACAGATGGCTCAAAGTGCAACAGAAACGGTTGAGCTTGATCAGTCTAGTGTTGGTCGCGTATCGAGGATGGATGCCATGCAATCACAATCAATGGCTGTAGAAACAACTCGACTGCGCCAGCAACAACTTAGAAAAATATCGACAGCCTTAGCACTTATCGCATCGGGTGATTATGGATATTGCAGTGTGTGCGATGATGAAATAAATCATCAACGTTTAGAAATTGACCCCGCATCAACTATGTGTGTACCCTGCGCTTCAAAACAAGAATAAACACTCCGTTCGTCCTGAGCCTGTCGAAGGATTAACTTCCAACTCATTTAGTCATACGTTAAAATAGGTCATGACTAACACCAACCCACTATTTGAACGTACCCATATATTAATCGGCGATCAAGGTATCGAGCGCTTACAAGCCAGCCATGTATTTCTTGCTGGCATGGGTGGCGTCGGCTCATTCACTGCCGAAGCATTAGCTAGAATGGGTGTAGGCCAATTAACATTAGTTGATCATGATGTGGTTTCAACATCAAATATTAACCGACAACTAATTGCGCTTAATTCAACTGTGGGTCAACTCAAAGTTGAAGTGATGGCAGAGCGAATTAAAGACATCAATCCAGACTGCAAAGTAAACATTGATACTGAGTTCCTCACACCTACCAGCATCCCTGATGTGTTATCTGATGATTTTGATATAGTGGTAGATGCCATTGATAGCATGAGCAGTAAAGTCGAATTAATCGCAACAGCATGGCGTAATAAAACGCCTATTTTTGCTAGCATGGGCGCGGGTGGCAAGCTTGATCCCTCACTGATTCGCACAGGCGATATTATGGATACATCCATGTGCAAACTTGCCAAACAATTACGTAAATACCTCCGAAGACGCGGTGTAGGTGAAGGTGTTCAAACCGTTTATTCAATCGAATCTCCCCTGCCGGCACTGCCGCCAGAACAAGTCGCCCGTGGTCGTCCGCGCGCAGTGAATGGCACTATGAGCTATATGCCATCTATTTTTGGGCTCACCCTTGCTGGCATGGTGACAAATCATATTATTGGTGATGCACGCCGTGTCTGAAGATCCAACTAATGTTTTAAATTGTGACCCAAAGCGCCAACAACAACTTAGCACCCTACTCAAACCTTATGGTATTAATATTGAGCATGTTACTGATGATCAAAACATACCCGGAAGCTTTTTTGGAGAACGCGAAGCAGGCTTAATTGGCAATAAACTCTACCTTCGCCATGACACACCCGTCCATTCTGCCCTACATGAATCAGGGCATTACATCTGCATGGATCCTATCCGTCGAGGCGAACTAGACACCAATGCCGAAGGTGATTATGACGAAGAAAATGGTGTGTGTTATTTGCAAATATTACTAGCCGATCATCTTCCTGAAATGGGCAAAGAAAGGATGCTGACCGACATGGATAGCTGGGGCTATACCTTTCGCTTAGGCAGCGCCAAAGCTTGGTTTGAACAGGATTCCGAAGATGCCAAACACTGGTTAATCAATCATAATATTATTGATGACCAACAACTCCCAACCTGGCAAAATCGAAAAAACTAACTCCTTATCATCATCTCCGATGTCAAAGAGGCCTGTCATTACCGAGCTCAAAGAGCCTGCCACTTCCGATCTCAAAGAGCCTACCACCTACGAGCGGAAAGAACCCGTCATTGATCCTTCGGTTACTTCGTTTCCGAGATCAAAAAGCCCCGTCATTCCCGAGATCTTTTATCGGGAATCCACTTCCTTGCCAAACAACGCCTCCAGCGGACTCATCACACTACTTAAATTCTGCTGCAACACATGCGTATAAATCTCAGTAGTTTTTACGTCCGCATGGCCTAACAATTTTTGAACCACACGAATATTGGTTCCAGCCTCTAACAGATGCGTAGCAAACGAATGGCGTAAAGTATGTGATGTTACCCGCTTATCAATGCTCACTTTATTTTTTGCACTTTTAATCGCTTTACCCAAGACCGTATCACTCATATGATGCCGTCTAATCTCACCTCCACGAGGATCTTTAGATAACTTTCTAGAAGGAAATACATATTGCCACTCCCACGTTTTTCCTGCATGAAGATATTTTTTGGCTAACGCATTCGGCAAATACACATTAGCCACCCCTTTATCCACATCATCATCAAACATGCTCCGAACGGATTCAAGGTGATTTTTTAATTCTAAAATTAACGAAGGAGCAAGTAAAGTAGAGCGATCCTTGCCGCCCTTTCCATCACGGATCATTAAATAACCATTGCCAAAATCAATATCCTGTACGCGAAGGCGTAGCACCTCCATCACCCGCAACCCACCACCATACATCAGTTGAGCCATCAATAAAGTTACCCCCGTCATTGCAGATAATAGTTGAGCAACTTCACTTTTACTTAATACAACAGGCAAACGTACCGGCTTCCTTGAACGGATCGGGGCAAGATCATCAGCAATGGGTAAATCAAGCACTTTTTTATATAAAAACACAATCGCATTCAAAGCTTGGTTTTGTGTTGATGCCGCAACATTCTTATTAACCGCCAAATGAGTTAAAAACCGTTCAATTTCATATTTTCCCATTTCTTTAGGATGGCGTGTTCCATTAAAATGAATGAATTGTTTAATCCACCGTACATAGGCCTCTTCGGTGCGAATACCATAATGATGATAACGTAAAACCTCACGAACCTGATCCATTATTCGCGGAGACGAAGGCTTGTATTTACTAAAATTGACATCACTCTCTGATTGCGACATTATTACATCATAATTCTGGTTTATAGGCTTAATATGATAATACAAAGAATAGCATTACGTATACATACAAATAATACACAGAATTTCGATTCTGCTTATTAACAAGTTAGCACCATATAGGAGTCAAATTGGACATTAGAAAAGACTTGGAGGAAGTTGCTCCTTACATTTCAAGACTAATGGCATTTTCAGACGAATTTGCTGAAAATAATAAATACTGGAGTCATCTTAAAAATGTAGAAGATTTCAGGTTTATTCACCGAATTCCTGAGAAAGATAGATACAAATGCGTATTCTTACGAACGTGAACACCCAATCTTATGATCGTGAACACCTAACAAACCAGACATTGGGCTTGGCGT
>NVWQ02000041.1 GCA_002733715.2 Methylophaga sp. | reverse complement strand
TCTGTTACCACGCCCTTTTGCACGTGGTGACATACGTTTCATAGTAGAAGCATCATCAACCATAACTACTGATACGAATAACTCATCGATATCAGCACCATCATTGTGCTCTGCATTTGCTATTGCTGAATTTAAAACATCTTTCATTAAGCCAGCAGCTTTTTTAGGGCTGAATGTTAATAAATTAATTGCCTTTTCAACTGGCAAGCCTCTGATTTGATCTGCGACTAGTCGTACTTTTTGCGCAGAGATTCTTGCATAGCTGTATTTTGCTGTAGTAGCCATAATTTAAACCTTACCTAGTTTTCTTGTCGGCGATATGGCCACGGAATGTACGTGTTGGAGCAAACTCACCCAACTTATGCCCGACCATATCTTCTGTTATAAATACTGGCATATGTTGTCTGCCATTATGAACAGCTATTGTTAACCCAATCATTTCTGGCGAAATCATTGAGCGTCGTGACCATGTTTTGATCGGACGTTTATTATCTGTTTCAATCGCTTCTAATACCTTCTTTCCAAGGTGCTGGTCTATAAAAGGACCTTTTTTAATCGAACGCGGCATATATATTCCTACCTATTTCTTATTACGACGACGTACAATCATATTATCTGTACGTTTATTCTTACGAGTTTTGTAGCCTTTAGTTGGCATACCCCAAGGCGAAACTGGATGACGACCACCTGATGTGCGACCTTCACCACCACCATGTGGATGATCAACCGGGTTCATAACAACACCACGAACTGTTGGTCGAACACCGCGCCAGCGTGTTGCACCCGCTTTACCTAATGAACGAAGTGCATGCTCACCATTACCTACTTCACCCAACACCGCTTTGCAGTCAAGTGGCACTTTACGCATTTCACCACTACGTAAACGTAGGGTTGCATAACCATTTTCACGCGCCACATACTGTGCACTACCACCGGCGCTACGTGCAATTTGAGCACCTTTACCCGGCTTCATCTCAATACAGTGAATCGTGCTACCTAGTGGGATAGATGACAGCTTCATGCAGTTACCTGCGCGAATTGCGGCATCATCACCAGACTCTAATCGGTCACCGGCTACCACACCTTTGGGTGCGATAATGTATGTTTTTTCACCATCTGCATACTTAAGCAATGCAATGTGTGCTGTACGATTTGGATCATATTCAATACGTTCAACAACAGCTGGAATACCATCTTTGTTACGTTTGAAATCAATCATACGATAACGTTGTTTATGACCACCACCACGATGTCTTACCGTGATCCGACCTGCATTATTTCGCCCACCAGACTTAGACTTTTTTTCTATCAAAGGAGCATATGGTGCACCTTTGTGAAGATCTGCTGTTTTAACTGATACAACAAATCTCCGCCCTGCTGATGTAGGTTTAGCTTTTATTAGCGCCATTCCTGTTTCCTCACCCGTATTCTATTTATTTATTCGCCAAGGAAGTTGATGTCCGCACCATCAACCAAAGTTACATAAGCTTTTTTCCAATCGCTACGCTTGCCCATAATACGGCCGGTACGTTTGGCTTTGCCTTTAACATTTAGTGTGGTTACAGATTCAACCTTCACGTCAAACATTTGCTCTACAGCTTGTTTGATTTCAGATTTGTTGGCATCTGGTAAAACTTTAAGGACAACTTGATTGTTACTTTCCGCAACTCGCGATGCTTTTTCTGCAACAACCGGACCTAAAATTACTTTTGTTATACGTTCTAAGTTCATACTAATGACTCCTCTAACTTGCGAACAGAGTCTTCACTCATCACCACCTTGTCGAAGCGTAACAATGCAACCGGATTAACATGTGCAACATCTGTTGCAGCAATGTCATAAAGGTTACGTGATGCTAAATCTAAATTACCTGCCGCATTTTCTGTGACGATAAGTGCATTAGTGATACCTAACGCCTTAGTCTTAGCTAGCAAGTCTTTTGTTTTTGGTGTGTCTAGCTCAAATTTATCTACAATTACTAGAGCATCTTTACGACGCAATTCAGATAAAATCACACATAGCGCACTACGATAAACTTTACGATTAACCTTTTGACTATAATCGCGTGGTTTAGCAGCAAAAGTAGTACCACCAGAACGCCACAATGGGCTTCTGATTGTTCCTGCACGTGCACGACCAGTACCTTTTTGTGCGAACGGTTTACGACCACCACCACGCACTTCAGAACGTGTTTTTTGTGCATGTGTACCACTACGCGCACCAGCCAAAAAGGCTGTCACAACTTGATGAACCATAGATTCATTGTATTCACGATCGAAAACAGCATCAGAAACATTTATCTTTCCGGCTTTCTTTCCATCGAATGATTGTAATTGAAGATCCACAATATTCCCCTAAGAATCTTAAGCTTTAACTGCTGGAGAGATGATTACGCTACCACCTTTTGCGCCAGGCACTGAGCCTTTTACAAGAAGCAAATTACGCTCTTCGTCGACGCGAACTACAGATAAGTTCTGTAAAGTGCGTTGAACATCACCCATGTGACCAGCCATTTTCTTTTCTTTAAAAACACGACCCGGTGTTTGACACATACCAATAGAACCACCTGATCTATGTGAGATAGAGTTACCATGCGTTGCATCACCACCACGGAATCCGTAGCGCTTCATTACACCCGCAAAGCCTTTACCTTTTGTAACACCCGTAACGTCAATTGCTTGACCTTCTTCAAAGAGTGTTACTTTAATTTCCGAACCCACTTCTAAATCAGTTTCGTCAACTCTGAACTCGTGCACCTTATTACCTGCAGCAGCTTCTGCTTTAGCAAAGTGACCCGCCTGAGGCTTAGTAACACGTGAAGCTTTTTTTGACCCAACGGTCACTTGCACTGCGTTATAACCATCAGTATCAACAGTTTTTAACTGACTAACACGATTTGGTTCAATTTCGATTACCGTTACAGGTGTTGATACACCGTCTTCAGTGAAGACACGTGTCATTCCACGTTTACGGCCGACAAGTCCAATAGTCATTGCGCTCGCCCCTTTAGTTCAATTTAATCTGAACATCTACGCCAGCGGCGAGGTCCAGTTTCATTAATGCGTCTACTGTTTTATCAGTAGGCTCAACAATATCCAAAAGACGTTTATGAGTACGGATTTCGTACTGGTCACGCGCATCTTTATTGACATGAGGAGAAATCAAGATAGTGAAACGTTCTTTTTTAGTCGGCAATGGAATAGGTCCATTAATCCGAGCACCAGTACGCTTCGCTGTTTCAACGATTTCTTTAGCAGATTGATCAATCAAACGATGATCGAATGATTTTAATCTGATTCTAATAGTTTGGTTTGTTGCCATTTTTCTAATTACTCAGTAATTTTACTAACAACGCCCGCACCAACAGTACGGCCGCCTTCACGAATAGCAAAACGTAAACCTTCTTCCATCGCAATCGGTGCAATAAGAGTTACGTCCATTTTAACGTTGTCGCCGGGCATCACCATTTCAATACCTGATGGTAATTCACATGCGCCTGTTACGTCGGTGGTGCGGAAGTAGAATTGTGGACGGTAACCATTAAAAAATGGGGTGTGTCGT
>NVWQ02000040.1 GCA_002733715.2 Methylophaga sp. | reverse complement strand
TTTAATTTTATAGAAATGTTTTACAATCCAAAAAAGCGTCACTCACATACAGGCGGTGTTTCACCTGTTAAATTTGAGGAAGCGTATTTTTCGGAATTACAGTCTGTCTAATGAAATCTGGGAAGTCCAACTCCGAGAAGTTCTGATGAGTGAAAATGAGCTTATTCGAGGAAGGTTTTTTACTCAATCTTGTACTTATTACGGTTTGAGAAGCCATAAAGAAATTAAACAATGTCTTTCTGCATACGACGAACTGGACAGTACTGGCATCTCTGTTACTCAGAAGTTCCTAACTAAAGAATATAATAGCGGCTTTCGCATGTCGAATTTAAGTCATCTAGTTTGGGACGTATATGACCGAGAATACCGGAAAACACTTAAATTGGATTCATGGGGGATGCAATATTTTACTGCAATGACAAAGACACTCATCATTGATTATCTGCCTAGGTACGGAGTTGAAAATGAAGATGATGTACGCTCTATGATTAGTAGAAGTATCGACGTTTCAGGATTGGTTCCAAGTTTAGTTGAAATAGCATGAAATTAAATACTGGATTATTACTGAGCAGGCCTGGTGAAAGTGCCTATGCAAGATACCGCCAGTTTTTAATTGCAAATAATGGTCTTTCATTCCAAGAACTTACAAAAGAACTCAAAAGAAAATTCTTAATTACAAAACCAAATATTTTCAACCCCACCGAACCATACTTTCTTGCTAAGTGCGCCACTAAACTGGAACATGAATATATTGAGGTAAACTATCGAAATAAGACGAAATCTTATTCGGACTTAATCGGCAAATACCGTCCAAAACGTTGTTGCAATAAGTGTGCATCAGTGGGGTATCATTGTGATTTGTTTGATATGCCATGGATTAGAAAATGTCCTATTCATAATGAAAATCTCACTGAAAGGTGCAACAGATGTAATCAGTTGTGGCCAACAGCATCTGAATTAAGATTAAATAAATGTCCTACATGCGGAGTAAAGATATCTATTCAAGATTTACTAAAGACTACTACAAATAATACAGATAATGGCTACCAACTCATCATTAATGCTCAACTACTTGTAAGCCAGGGATATCGACTATTTTCTTCAAAATTCTATCTGTATAAGAAAGAGCATCGCAGAGAATATGTTCAAGATCTAATTCATCAAACTTCTGCATTTTATTTATCAGTTGTTGAAAAGTCATTAAATAAGAAGAAACTTTTATGTCATTTAATAAAGACCTTAAATATAGAAAAAAAGACATATAAAGTTACACGAATTCCTGCTCCTCAAAGCATTACTAATTCAAAAGAATTGCTCACCTTGAAGACTAAAATAATAAAGAAGACTATTACTAAGTTTGAAAGTGTTTTTAATAAAAAAGGTCATTTAATCGGAACTTGTGAAACAAATAGCTTCCCACAACGAGTATGTCTCCCCTGTGCAACACTTAATGCTTGGAAAAAGCTAATTAACTATTATGATGAGGGATACAATGCATATTGTTGGTCAAACCATTTAGCAACTTTATATTCAGTACCAACCCCTTCTTCACCTATAATATATTCGATGATATATATAGGTGACTTTTACTTAAATGAAGAATATATAGGGCTTCCACTTAAGTTATCAGGAAAGATATACGAACATGACTTATGGACAACAGCTATGCACCTCTATCAATACATAAGTTACATTATGGATAAAGCTAAAGATTTCCCTATTTTTCGGACTGAATTCATCAAGAACTGTAGACCTATAATGCTACACCACAATTCAACTTTCAGTCCTTACGTTATGAATTTAACAGGCGATAAATTAGATGTATATTATCTTAAAAACATTTTAACTACAAAGTTATATGAGAGTGAAAAAATAGATCAGTTACTCCACTATAGTTTGGACGAGCTATAGCATGTGATTATAATTTCATTGTTAAGCTATGTTTTGCTATCGTTCTCTCTCAGACCACGCAATTAGAGCTAAAATATCAGCCCCTACATAAGAATTTTCGCTCATAAAAACATTCTTGATCTTCGAAGTGTTTTTACTAATTGAGTCGGGATCCGCTGCTGAGTAAATAGAATTCTAAGCTCAACTTAGTAAAGCTTGTGAAAAAACCAGACCTACCAACTCGACTGCTTAAGATGGCCTAACTGGATTAAAAGATGATCTTAATGAAATTATTCTTACTAATAAAATCAATAAATTAGTAGGATCCAGGTACTGTTATTCTAGCTTAACATGCACTAAGGCTAAAGGTCGTGCACTTTCGTCCAGAGCAGGATTTTTACTAAGAAGTTTTGTAGGTTAGTTCACTTTTTTGAAAAAATCGAACAATAATAACTATATTTAAGATAAGCAACCATGCAATGAACATGGTGATAATGGTATGACTAAGGAAGTGGTCACCGACCAACATTTTATAGCCGCCTGTTCCCCAACCAATAGTGATTGCTGACACCAAAGCAATACGTTGATTTCTTCGCGTTTTAAAAAAGAAAAAAAGTGACATTAACGCAAAGCCACCACTGGCGTGTCCTGCTGGAAAACACTTAACCTTTTTTTTCTGAATAAAGTTTGATGGATAAGCACTCAAAAAGGTAACGTGAGGATAATTACCATCATATAGTTCCAAATCATTGGGACACGGTACATTGGTAACTGCTTTGAGCAATCCAATTACTGATGGAATAATAATCAGCGAAAGAAGAACAATAACAATGCCTTGTTTATAGCATTGAATTAACCATGTTTTGTAAAAAAATACTAGTGCTATAAGTAGTGATACAGCAAATACAATAAATACTTTTTTGATCCCACTGTAGAAAATAAGATCCAATAATGCATTATCTTCACTAATCAGCCATTGTTGTAGTTGTGTATTATAAAAATAATTTTGTATTAGCAGGTCAAGATTACTAAATTCAAATAATATGATTGTTGCTATTAAAGCTATGAACGTGGAAATGATCTGTTTAGTCATTATGAGGAATGATATCTAAGGTAGCATCGTAGATTTCACTATCTATTTCAAGTAAACCTAAAACGGTATGAAAAATATTATCATGAGAATATTTCTGACTACTTTTTTGCTTAAGCAAGTCAAGATTTACTTCATCGGTATCAAAATTGTCTCCAAACCACATCAACATAGGAACATGCTTTTGTGAATCAGGTGCCAGCATATAAGGTAGTCCATGCAAATATAAGCCATTTTCCCCTAACGATTCACCGTGGTCACTGACATACAATAAAGCCGCTTCGAAATCATCATTATTCCTTTTCAATAATTTAATTGTTTCAGATAAGAAAAAATCAGTATATAAAATGGCATTATCATAAGCATTGTTAATTTCTTCACGACTACATTGTTCCAGTTGGTTGGTCTGACAGACAGGTGTGAATTTCTCAAATTCTTTAGGGTAACGTTTGTAATAGGCTGGTCCATGATTTCCCATTTGGTGCAAAATGATAAAAATGTCACCAGTTGGATGGCTGTCGATATAGGATTGTAGATGAGCGAGCATACCTACATCACGACATTCACTGTTACAGATAGGATTATTATCCGGTGTTTTATAGCTTTGATATTCAGATCTGTCGGCCACCCCTTTAGAACTGGAATTATTATCAAGCCAAAGCACATTTACACCTACATGTTGAGCTACATCTAATAAATTCCCAGTTGTTTTAGCCTTGTTACTGCTATGGTCATCTTGCCCATGATGTGCAAAAAGACAGGGTACGGATATGGCTGTTGATGTACCACATGACCACACATTATCAAAATTAATAATATCCTCTTTTTCTAACCTTGGGTTAGTCTTTTTGTTATAACCATTGAGTGAAAAATGATCAGCCCGTACGGCTTCCCCTACCACTAAAATAAATAATTCCCTATCAGAGACTTCAGGTGTAATTTGAGCATCTAAACCAATAGGTGTAAATATTTGAGTATCTCCACCGTATTGTTCTGATATGTATTTTCCTGCAGAATAAATGTAATACGAAGGATTAGCATAATTTCTAAGTGATTTGTATTCGCGGAAAAATGAAGCATAAAAACCACCTAAAGACAGAATAGTGATAACAGCAATAAGCAATGACGCACTGATTAATAGCGTTTTAGATAAAATGGCCTTTTTCAGCGGTGGATGGGAAATCGGTACTTTATAAATCCATATTGCAGGTAATACCCCTAAAAACAGTATATATAAAAACTGTTTAGTACTGAGCAAGTCAAAGGCTTCAGCAGTATCTGTTTTGAGTAAATTCTCAATCATTATGCTATCAATAATTACATGATAACTATCCATAAAATATGCACACGCTGCTGAAAGTAATAACAACGTAATTAACACCGGCTTAATAGTATATCGATAGCATAATAATGCTAAGATAATAATGTTGACACAACTGAAAACGACGGCAAGTGATATTACAAATAAGGCGCTAGAAAGATCTGATAATGGATAGATGGCCAGCACTTCTTGGAAAAAAGTAATATTATCAACGCTAACAAAGAAAATAGCAGTGATGATGATCAGTATTGATGGGTTTATTCTTTTCATTGAGACTCTTCTATTTGATGATAGATTGGTTGATATATTTAGAAAGACTTAAAAATCTTTTCTAATCATCTTCAATATCACCCGACGCAAAAACTTTTAACTCGAGTAATTTACCGGTATCATCCCCTTCTACATCAAAATAGAATTCCTGAACGCTTTCCACTTCGGTAATTTTAATATTGGGGTACTCCTTTTTTACAGCCTGTTGTGCAACGATGGGTAGTTGTGTAAATTGCATGCTTTGTTCAATTTCCAAAACCATACCATTAGTGGCAAACGATATATCTTTAATGATTCCGTCTGTTTTACTCTCAATTTCATATTTAGTAATTCCTTCATCTTGTATTACTTCGACTTTCTTGATACCTGTTTGCACTATATGTTTTAATGCCGAGGACTGTACAATTTTTGGTAACTGGCCAAAAGATATTTCTTTTGTTTGCTCGGCATGAAGTGTTGCAGAACAAAATAAAGTAACAATTGCAGATATAAATACTTTTTTAGACATGATTATTTCCTATTGATTGATATTCAAAATTAATTTTTTGTTGGCAAGATCGCTATTAGCTATTTACCTCCTTTACTGGATGAAAAAAGATTAATAAAGCAGGTAATAAAACTAACACCAAGGGCATTTGCACAATCAGTCCAGAAACGATGGCAACTGCTAAGGGCTGTAACATTTCAGAGCCACTACCTATTCCCATTGCCAAAGGCATCAGCGCTAAAATAGCTGCAATTGTGGTCATGGCAATGGGACGCATTCGATTATTACCTGCAGTTACCATGCGTTGTACTGGGTTTTTTAAATCTGCTAAGCTTTGGTATTCTGAATAATAAAAAATACTGACTTCGGTGACGATTCCAATCACCATTGTCATGCCCATGATAGCGGTAATATTTAATTCAATCTGGGTTAACCATAAGCCTATAAATACGGCAGAGACTGCCGTTAACGTTGTAAGCATCATGGCAACTGCGACATGAAATTGTTCATACAAAAATAATAATAAGATAAAAACCAGTGCGACTGCTGATATAAAGACAATCATCAAATCGTGAAAGGCGATCCGCTGCTGTTCATATAAGCCGCCTAATTTGTAATAGACGTGTTGCGATAGTATATTAGGTCGATCCAGTATTTTGATAATATCAGCAATGGTTGACCCCATATCTCGACCACTAATCCGTGCCGTGACTGCCACCATTTGTTTTAAATTATCACGGACAATTTGTGTCTGACCGGTTTCTGTTGAAATTTGGGCAATTCGTTTAAGTGGCACCCAGTGACCATCGGCTGATTTGATACGGAGATGCTTGAGTGCCTGTGTTTTATTGCGTTTGTTTTTCGGTATCCACAAACGAAGATTGAGCATTTTTGGACCTTCTTGTAATTGCGTGGTCAGCTTACCTGTTAAATAATTATTGAGTGTTTGTTTGACGGCTTCTGGGTTAAGCCCTTCTAAAGCGGCTTTGTCACGCAACACCCGAATATTTAAGGCATCACCTGCGGGTATCACGCCATTATTAATATCGACGACACCGGGTATTTTTTCGATTGCCTGAGCCACTTTTTTTGCCTGTTGTTTCAGTTGTTGACTGTCATCCGCATATAATTTAATTTCTATTGGTTGTGGTACGGCAGTCAGATCACCAATTAAGTCTTCCATCAGTTTAGCGAGCTCAATTTCCAAGCCAGGTACTTGCAGACTGACTTGTTCACGGATACTGTCCATAACCTCATCTAAAGAACGACGAGGAAACGCTTTTAAATGGATAAAAAAATCACCTTCATTCACTTCCGTAATAAACCCACCTAAAGCGGTACCTGTCCGACGTGAATAATTGTCTACCTCAGGAATAGTCAGTAATATTTTTTCAACTTGTCTTAATAAACGATCTGTTTCAGAAAGAGATGTGCCTGGGGGTGCACGATAATCAAGAATAAATCCACCTTCATCCATTGAGGGCATTAATCCTGAGCCGGTATGCTGCCAACTCAAGAAACCTCCGAGTAATAGTGGTAGCAATGCCATCAATATTAGCCAAGGTTTTGGTAATAACCGTTGTAAAAGCTGTTGATAACGTAAGTGAAACCAGTGTGTCAGTTTTCCATCCCCTTCATGCTCGGTGTCTTTTTCTGTTAGGGTATGAGAAGCCAACAGAGGCACGGCTAACCAGGCGATAATAAATGAAATAAACAGTGCCGATGCCATAGTAATCGAAAGCGCTTTAAAAAAACTACCGCTAACACCTGACAAAAAAGCTAGCGGTGCAAAGATGATTATTGTTGATGCTGAAGAGCCCGCTAGGGGTTTGGTGAATTCATTGGCGGCTAGATGAATCCGCTCAAGATAAGTTCCGTCTGCCTCTCTCAAGCGGCGAATAATGTGTTCAATCATCACAATGGCATCATCAATAATCAGCGCGACAGCGGCGGCCATTCCTCCCAGGGTCATAATATTGAAACCAATACCCAGTAAATGAAGGATTAATACCGTTGTTGATAAGGCCATCGGTACGGTGATAGCCGCTATTAAGGTGACTTTGATATTTCGAAGAAATACCAAAAGTGTGATAATAGCCAAGCCTAAACCAATTAATAAGGCATCTTTTACGCTTTGTGCTGATGCGGTAATTAAGCTACTCTGGTCATACCATTTTGCAATATTAATATCAGTCGCCAGGGATTGTTTTATTTTGTTGAGCTGGCGTTGTGCTTGATGTGCAATTTCAACGGTATTGCTGCCTGGTTGCTGATTAATTTGAAATAAAACGGCATCGCGACCTTGTGCCGTAATGCGCTGCCATTGTGGTGCCGTGGTTTTAATGACTTGAGCAACATCATCTAAAAATACCAAGCCATTTTGACCACTGCGTAAAATAGTGCGTTCTATCTGTTTCACATTCTGAAATTGGGTGTTAGCCAAGACTAGATATAATTTGTAATTTTGCTCTAAACGACCCACCGCCTGAATCACATTGGCCGCTGATAATGCTTTGCTAATATCAGCCATATTTAAACCCAAGGCATTAAGCCGTGCGAGATCGACAAGGACTTGATATTCAGCAACGGCACCACCTAAAATAGTGACTTTCGACACCCCAGGAATAGCGGATAAAACAGGTCTAATTTGATAAAGTGCAATATCTTTTAACTCAACCAGACTGTGTTGTTTAGATGACAGGCTATAACCCAGAATTGGAAAAACAGTTGGGTCCATGCGCCGCACGCCAAAAGCCAGTGCAGAGGGGAGTGTGGTGCGAATTTGATTAATGGCGGATTCAACCTGTAGCATGGCTGAGACCATATCAATACCCCATTTAAAATTAATGGCAATATCAGCACTACCTCGGCTGGTTGTTGAACGAATATTAAGCACACCGGGTACGGCGCGTACCGCCTCTTCTACAGGGCGGCTCACCTGAACAGCCATACGTTCAGCAGGCATATCACCCGCATCAAGATTAATCACCACTCTTGGAAAGGTGACTTGTGGAAACAAGCTGACAGGCATACTGAAAATTTCAAAAAGACCAGCAATAGCTAATAGCGTGAGTGCAAATAAGATTGAACGACGATGATGATAAGCCCACTGTGTCATAGTCCATCCTTATCGTTAGCAGGCTTAATTGAGACAGCCATGCCTGATTCCAGCTGGTAATTTCCTAGAACAACCACTTCATCCTGCAGGTTTAAATCCGACTGGATTAATTCGATAAAGTGATCATTTTTCAGACCTGTTTGCACCCAGTGTTTGATCGCGTGACCGTCTTTTACAGAAAAAATAAAGTAGCGATCACCCTCAGGTAAAACTGCCTGCAAAGGAGCCAGTAATGCCTCGACGGAGGATACGATAATTTCCCCCTGCACAAAATCATTCATTAACAGGGTCTGGTTTGACTCAGGTTTAACAAAAATATTGAGCAATCGAGTCGTTGGGTCAATTTGATGAGTGATTAATTTGATCCGTCCTTTAACCGGCTTTGAAATGGATGTATTAACGGGGGTAATGAATACCAGTTGATCGATAAGTAATTGAGCATAATCTTCGGGCTCTACCCCCAGGCGTACCATCCATTGGTTTTTGTCTATCAGTTGTAGCAATGGTGCACCTGCTTGAAGAATTTGTCCTTGCTGAATTGTGGATAAATAAACAATGCCCGGGCTGTTAGCGCGAATAGCCTGTTTTTTATTACCCCCTTGATCACTCAGATTTTTAAGTGTTACCTGAGCTTGCTTTAAGCGTAGTTGAGAACCCACCAAGTCTTGTTGAGTCGCTAATTTTAAATGCAGACGTTGTTGCAATAATTTATTTTCCTGAGTAGCCGCACTCAATTCACTTTGAGCTTGCTTCCATTGTAAAATACTGCTCGGTGCAGGTCTTAGGGTCAGTAACAGGTCACCTTGCTTAACAAATTGTCCTTGATTAACCCGTACTTCTTCCACCTGACTGGCATAGGACACGGTGAGTGTTTTAAGTTTGCTCGATAAAGGTAAAACCACACCATAGGCATCCAATGTTTGTTCAATAATCCCTTTATGCAGTTTGATTGTTTTGACTTGAGCTATGGGCTCTGAAGGTGGCGGTTCTGGTGTGGTGGTATTTACCTGATGGCTAATCCCGTAAATTATACCGCCGCTGATCAGAGCAAGTATCAGGATAAAAATAATGATTAGGGTACTTTTTAATGTGAGTTTCATTGTGATTTTCCATCGTGTTCTATCGATAGCTGATAACGACCACTGGCTACTTCCAAGGCAATTTCCGCCTGTTTTAGTTGTAATTTCAGAGACAGCACCTCAATTTCTTTATTAGTCAGCGTGTTCCAGGTGTTGTAATAATTCAATACATCGGCTTGTCCTGTCGCAATGGCTGTATGATAGGCTTTGAGCAACTGAGTTAAATCAGGAATCGTGCGAGTGATCGATTCAATCTGTTGTTTGATTGAGCTAATCACAACTAACAACTCACTAATAGTTGCCCTAGCTTGAAATAAGCGGTTACTGTATTGATCAAATAATTGTTGTCGCGTTGCATGCTCAAGCGCTATTTGGCCTTGGTTGCGATCAAAAATAGGTAGCGTTATGGATACGCCAAAGCCTAGCGTATAAAGATTACTATTGTCTCTAGCATGGTCAAAACCGATGCTGATTTTCGGAAATTGCTGTAATACGGCAATCTTTAAGCGTTCTTCTTGACTTTGATAAGCTTGTTTTAAAGCCATTAAATCCAATCGTCGGGTATCTATATCTGTTATTAATTGCTTATAACTGGGTATATGTTTCTGAACAGTGAACGTAATATTTTGTTCAAGTTTAATTACTTCATTGGGGCTTAATCCGATAGCACGATTGAAACGTTGTCGTTGTTGTTGCATTTTTTGCTCGACAGCAAGCATTCGGTTTTCAACAAGGTTTTTAGCTGATACAGCGGCAACTCGCTGAAGCTCTGTTACTAGGCCTTCATCAGCGGCTTGTTGCAAACGTAGACGATTATCTTCTAAGCGTTGTAATAGGATTTTGAGTAAATCTAGTTGCTGGCGATAAATAACTAATTGGTAGGTTGCCAATTTTGCTGCCTGAGCAAATTGCCATTCTTGCCAGGCAATATTTAAAACAACTGCATCTTGCTGTTTGCTCGCGGCGGATAATTTATTCTGCCGCCAAATTAAAGCGGTAATTTCCCAGCTTAAACCAATACCAAACGCATTATTAGTATCTAATGTAGTTCCAGCAGAGGGAGCTGAGAAGCTAGAAGACAGTTGTGGATCAGGTAACAACCCAGCTTGCAGTAATTGCGCACTAACAATACCTTGCTGATCTCTTAATGCCCGTAATTCTGGATTACGAAGCACCGCCAAAATAGCAGCTTCATCAGGTGATAATCCATCCTGGCTATTAAAATCAAGCCTTTTTAACAAGGGGTGTTTTATTTTACTAGCTTGTACAGTGAGTTGTTCAACTGAAGGTGTTTGTAAAAGTTGTTGTACCGCATCCTCTGTTAAGGGATGAGATTGAAAATGAGTGCAAGCCGAAAGACCTAAAATTGAAATAAAAGCAAAAATCCTGAGGCAAAATCCCAAAGAGTGAATGTTTTCAAAGCGCATTCAAACTACCATTTCTTTATAATATATTTTTTCATAATAGAATTATGCGTGAAGTCAGGTTGTTAGAACCTTGCTCAATCATTACCAAATGGAAAGTAACTTAAATTACAGAAACTGTTATCATTTTTATTATGCGAATCCTTTTAATTGAAGATGATCAACAAGCTGCAGCCTATTTAACAAAAGGCTTAACTGAAAGTGGACACAATGTGGATCACGCCGTGGATGGGCATGTTGGGTTAGATTTGGCATTAACGGAAAATTATGAAGTATTGGTTATTGATCGGATGTTACCCAAGCGTGACGGCCTGTCCTTGATTCGTATGCTGCGAGCAGACGGTGATAAAACACCTATTTTAATATTAAGCGCTCTTGCTGAAGTTGATGACAGGGTCGAGGGCTTACGTTCAGGAGGTGACGATTATCTTGTGAAACCTTATGCCTTTGCAGAGCTATTGGCAAGACTAGATATACTGTCAAAACGGCATACAGTGACTGTACCTCTTAAAACTTTAAAATTAGCTGATTTAGAGTTGAATCTATTAACTCATAAAGTCACTCGGTCGGGAATTTTGATTCGCTTACAACCGATGGAATTACGGCTACTGGAGTTTCTGTTGCGACATGCCTGTCAGATAGTTACCCGGACTATGTTATTGGAACAGGTTTGGGATTTGCATTTTGATCCGCAAACCAATGTGATTGATACTCAAATTAGCCGCTTACGCTCCAAAATTGATAAGGGTTTTGATAAACCTTTATTACATACTTTACGAAGCGTGGGCTATAAACTTGATGAATCGCCGTAGATTACTTAATACCTCGGCCATGCGTATTGCTTTACGTTATGCCGCAGTCTATGCCGCTTTAATGATTTTGGGCTTGGGTAGCTTATATTGGGCCAGTAACCAATACATAGATGAGCAAATCAGCACCGGCTTGCAACAAAAAATGACAGATTTATTGCGCATTGACAAAAAATTGGGTCGAGAGAAGCTTATCCAAACACTTAATACTCAGTTGACTATTAATAAACAATCCCGCCCTCTCTTCTTACTATTGAATTCCCAACATAAAAAAGTAGCCGGTGATCTGGAAGCTTGGCCACCAGAACTGAATGAAATGGGTCAAGTTATTAATGTCTGGATTGAAGATAGTCTGATTACTGCAATCAGTAACGGTCAAGATGCCTATTGGCCTATGATTGCAGAAACATTGTCCGATGGTAGCCGTTTATTGCTCGCTCAAAATTTAAAGCAGGCTGAAGAGCTACAGGAGGTAATTCATTACAGTATTATTGGTATCTTTCTACTTTCAGTGGGGTTGGCTCTGACAATGGGATGGTTTATTGGTCGAAAGATATTGGGACGCATTGATAATATCACCTTAACAGCGAATGCAATTAATTCAGGTGATTTGTCACAGCGTGTTCCGATTAGTGCACAAAATGATGAGTTTGATGAATTAGCAAAATACCTTAACGGGATGCTGAATAGAATTGAGCAATTATTAACAGGCATGCGTCAGGTCACCGACAACATCGCACATGATTTACGCAAACCCCTATCCAGACTACGCAACCGACTGGAAGTGACATTGTTAAAACAACGCAAACCTAGAGAATATCAACAAGTCTTAACTGAAACAATCAAAGATACGGATGAATTAATCATCACTTTTAATGCCCTATTGGAAATAGCTCAGACTGAAGCCGAAAGCTTCCGTGGCGAATGGGAATCTGTTGATCTAACAAAATTATTAGAAAAAGTGGGAAAACTTTACATGGAGCTAGCCGAATCCAATAGTCAACATCTAACAGTTACTATACAGAGTGATCTAAAAATAACTGGAAATCGACATTTATTGACACAAGCAATCAGCAATTTACTCGACAATGCCATTAAATATACAGAGACTAAAGGTCAAATAATATTAGAAGCAACCCAGCATCAGCATGAAGGTGTGGTTGTAAAAATCAGTGATAATGGAGCAGGTATTCCTGTCAAAATGCATACCTTAGTCTTGGAGCGGTTTTTTCGGCTAGATTCAGCGCGAAGTACCCCTGGAAATGGATTAGGATTGAGTCTTGTCAAAGCTGTAACCGATTTGCATCGTGCATCCCTTAGTTTAGAAGATAACCATTCAGGACTCAGTGTTGTAATCAAATTTGCAATAGACAATAAGAATCTGAAACATTCGAAGGTATAAATTAATACAAAAGTCTGGACTTAGGGATCTGTTTAGATTGGTATCATTATTAGTTAGAGAGTCAACTATTAGGCGTATTTATGTTGTTCTTTTTTGATGACTCTTTGTGTTAAGTGTTTCTTGTGAATTTTATTTAATTTTTGAAGCTATTGAAGGCTCTGTGAGTTTCTAGACTTCACTAAGTTTGGATTTTGGCTTCTATCAGATTGCGATCCACTGTAATTGTATTATTCATTGAAAGTCCTTAATCAACAACCATTATAAATTGTAGCGTCAAGACAAAGTGCTTGAAAGTGCATTTAAGTATATCTAAGCAATACCCTTCATATAGATGGTAAATCTAAGAATAAGAATTGTTTTTGACGGTAAATATTGTTTTAGTCATTATAAATCTGCTTTTGACACTCGAAAATCTAGTTTTAAGTGCGTCCCCGCGATATATGAAGATATCTCTGATGGACTTCGCAATTTGTTTCAAGAGCTAGACAGATCAATTTAAGCATCATGCCCAGTGAAGCTAACTGGTCATAAAGTTTAATACTTTACTTGAAATTAAACTATATATTAACAATCTACTTTTAAATCATATAATGTTAATGTGGTTTCTTGTAGGATAAAAACAATATCTAAATACAATCAATGTCTTACAGTATATTAAAATTCAATATATTAATTGGTTGTCCACGCTGCTTTGCATTCAATTCCACTTTTTTATATAACTACTGGTGAACTTCCATAAGACAAATTGAAAGTAATCTTTCCCTGGTACAAATCTAACGGGACTTTTACCTGCTTACCTTTACACTTTTCAAATTACGAAAATCATCATAACTGGGTCCATCAGCTTTAATCGATGCTAGTAATTTTTTCGAATTAGCCGCCGTGGCGACAGTTAGAGTAAATGCCCAATAGTTTTCTGTAATGACCAAATATTGTTTTATATCTGAAGACAGGCCAGAAAATTTATTTATCATCGTTAGTCTCGATCCATTTGACCAACCAGTCGCATTAGTTCAGCCGTACGATTAGAATAACCCCACTCATTATCATACCAAGCATAAATCTTAACTTGTGTCTCATTGACCACCATGGTTGATAAGGCATCAATAATGCTCGAACGAGGATCGGTTTTGTAATCAACAGAAACTAAAGGCCGTTCTTCATAACCTAAAATATCTTTCAATTCTCCTTCCGCTGCCTCTTTTAATAAAGCATTCACCTCTTCTACTGAAGTGGCACGATTTACTTCAAATACACAATCGGTCAGTGATGTATTCGCCAGAGGAATACGTACTGCATGGCCATTTAATTTACCTTTAAGCTCAGGGAAAATATGGGTAATTGCAGTTGCTGACCCCGTGGTTGTTGGAATTAAACTCAAACCGCAAGCACGTGCACGGCGTAAATCTTTATGCGGAGCATCTAATATTGTTTGCGTATTGGTAATATCATGGATCGTGGTCATTGAGCCATGTTTAATGCCCAATTTCTCATGAATGACTTTGACAACCGGCGCAAGACAATTAGTAGTGCATGATGCTGCCGTTACGATAGGATGGTCATTTTTATCATATAAATGATGATTCACCCCCATCACCACATTTAATACACCCTCTTCTTTCACCGGCGCCGTGACAACAACTCGTTTTACACCTTGATCCAAATAGGCTTGTAAAATAGCTTTTGTCTTCATCTTTCCTGATGCTTCAATCACCACATCACAGCCAGACCAATCTGTTTCAGCAATAGTTTTGTTTCGTGTACAAGGAATATGTTTACCGTTCACAATCATTACATCACCATCATGATCTGCTTCATAATGCCAACGCCCGTGTACCGAATCAAATGTTAATAAGTGAGCTAATGTTGCCGCATCACCAGCAGGATCATTGATCTGTACAAACTCCACATCATCCCAATCAAATGCTACCCGAAATGTTAAACGCCCGATACGGCCAAAGCCATTAATACCTACTTTGATTGTCATATTTATTCCTTAATCCATAATTCAATTTGCTCGCGTGATGGGATACTGCTTTAATGGTATCGAGAAACCAGCCACCCAGCATACCGATAGTCATGCCGACAATGATATAAATACGGTGAATTTCCAGCCTAACAAACCCAATAACAACAGAATCGTGACAGCTCAACCAACTGGCAAAGTCAGTAAATAGTTGAAGCATATTGCTCCTCCCAACAGTTTTCTAATTCAACCTTCATTCACAACATACTTTCGCTCTATCGGGACGACTCCCCATAGCAGTAAGATTATTTATATTTTGTTGAATAAATCCCACATTAGATTCTGCCGTTTGTGCAAGAACAGACTTTGCCCAATCAGGTAAGTCAGGATTAATGCGATAAAAAACCCACTGACCTTGTTTACGGTCAATCAATAGTTCACTTTTCTTCAATACAGCAAGGTGACGCGACACTTTGGGTTGAATATCATCAAGTGCAGCCATCAGTTCACACACACATAACTCACCTTCATATTGAATGAGCATTAAACATTTCAAGCGAATTTCATCCGTGAAACATTTATAAAATTGAATAGGATCAATTTTAAGTTGAGGGATTTTCTTGGATTGAATCGACACAAACATCGAAATCCTATTATTCAGCTCATTTAAGGTAGCTTGAAATGGAACAGTCCCTGATCGTGATTTTGGGTCTGCAAAATCCCATGCTATATGTTGCCCTGATATAGGATACGTTTTATATTCTTGCCGAGCCTTATCACAAAGTGAAATAATAAAATCAAATTCTTTACCTTCAAAAAGCTGTATATCTTTAGACTCCAAGTCTTCTGTCGGCACACCAAAATTGGCTAATGCAGAAAGTGCTTTATCATCAATTTTTTCAGGTACTGTGCCCGCACTAAATACATCAAACATATCCCCGGCTTTATAACGTAAAAGTGCTTCTGCCATTTGCGAACGAGCAGAATTCCCCGAACATAAAAAGAGAACCTTTTTCTTAGCTGTTGACATTGAGTTATGATCCATATTGAATATATGGATATTAGTATATACATAAAATAATATATGTACAATATACTAGAAAATAGGTAGTGTGTTTTCTAGCTTAAAAGTGAAATCGAGTACTTATTAAATAATGCTGTTCATTAGGAGTGTTTAAATCTTTAACGATCCCCCCTTCGAGAATCCATTTTTGGTGGATCCATTGCAAGCCCATGGTTAATTGTTGAGTTACTGTATTACCTTCGCGCCATCGACCATTCAATTCTAAAACAGTATTTATCTCTTGTGAAACACCCCACTCAGGATATTCAACTGGGAATAATCGATATTGCCATGATAGATCATAACGTCCACTATCAGCACGATTTTCCATGCCAACCTGATACAATGCATCAAGATCAACTTCATGTCGATTCTTGACATGAGTAAACACAAAACCAGCCTGAACAGCACTGTCTCGCTCTTTTTCGGTGGGAATAATTACGCCACCTAGTAATCCTAAGCGGTTTGTCCCTGACAACTTATCTTGCTGCCAAATGATATGACGATATAATCCTGAAAAATCACCTTGACGGTTACTGCCTGTTGGCGATAAGCGATAAGGCACTCCCAATAGTAGTGTTTGTTTACCAGTGAAACCATAAGCTACATTAGTGATCAATGTGTCGGTATTGGCATCGTTCGCTTGTTCTAGTTGGAAACGAATGACCGAACCTCCTTTTTCAACCGGTAAAGCAACAAAGGAGCGCAGCCCCATACTATAGGCACTATTGATAAATCCCAAGCCGAGGAAAACATAGCCAAAACTTGATATAAATTTGAGGCTATTCTTTTTCATCGGGTAAAATAGTTACTTTTACGGGTGTAAACCCAGCATCAATAATAGCTTGATTAATGGTTTCAATAGTGGGCAATTCCTCATCTGTTTCTAGGTGTATCTTTTTCAATTTCAAACTGACATCAACCTTACTAACTGACTCCATTTTATTGAATTGTCGTGTCAAATTGTCAACGCAAAATGCACATGTCATTCCATACACTTCAACCTCAACAGTTCTTGCGTAACTTGCTGAACTGACAATTAGGATTAGAGGAAGGATTGTTAATAACCATATTTTCATGTTGAGCTCTCCTATATTAATTGAGTAAATATCGTAATGGCAACAGCACTACACTAAAGAAAAAACCAATTATCCAAATGATAATACTGAGCCAGAAAATACGTTTATTCCACTGTTTAGCTTGTTGGCAATGTAGTGCTAAATCAAGATCACTGGGACAAGCTTGATTCGGTCGCCAGATTATCCAGGCTAGAAAGAGTAACAATATGGCTGAAAAGCCCAGCGTCCATAATTGATGTTCAGCTAAAAACACCAAACCAGGAATGTGGACATTTAAACTTGCTACTACTGCGCCAAAGCCAAGCATGACTAACAATATAGGCAAGGCACAACACAACAAGGTTCCACTAGTCACAAAAAGTGTCAGCCATCTTAGATAGGGTTTCTCTCCCGATTTAGTTTCACTCACACTGCCCCCCTGCTTTGCAGGCAGATTCTTGTAATTGAATGGGGGGACATGGTACAGAACCATATGTGCGTATTCTTACGCAACATGAACACCCAATCTTATCCATCGTGAACACCTAATATTATTGATGGTGAACACTGAATCTTATCCATCGTGAACGATTTTTCGTTTGGATAAGATTAGGTGTTCACGAT
>NVWQ02000039.1 GCA_002733715.2 Methylophaga sp. | reverse complement strand
GAGCTAAACACCCCAGAAAGCCGATTAGTTTACAGCATCTTTTAGAGCCTTACCAGCTTTAAATGCAGGAATTTTTGCCGCTTTAATTTGAATTTCTTCACCTGTACGTGGATTACGACCTGTGCGTGCAGCACGGTCACGAACAGAGAATGTTCCAAAGCCTACTAATGTTACTTGATCGCCGCCACTTAGTGCGTTTGTTACTGCACCTGTCATACCGTCTACTGCTAATGCTGCTTTTGCTTTTGAAATGTCAGCCGCACCTGCTACTGCATCAATTAATTCAGATTTATTCACAACTTAATTCCTCTCGTTAACTTAAAATTATTATATGTCCCACCAGACAACCCAACCAATCTAGCCCTTCGGGGGAACGTGTATATAACTACAGCAAAAACAGCCTGTCAACCCACAAATTAGGGATTGCTTTCTACTAATCAAACAATTTCTTTTCATACAGTTGCTTATACTCGCTATATGATAAATTTATCACCTTAGGCTGAAGCCAACCAAAGCCTTGTTAACGCAACATATTGTGCAATAGAGATTGTTTCTGGGCGTTGGTCTAAGCTAATTTCTGCTTGCAAAATCAGTTCGGGTGTTATTATTCTTTTCAAGGTGTTAGCAATCGTTTTTCGCCTTTGAGAAAAAGCTTGAGTGACAATTTTCCCTAAGGCACCAATATCCACATCACCGCCAATATACTTATCTTGCGAGTATGGATTTAAATACAAAATAGCCGATTCTACTTTCGGAACAGGATCAAATGCCTCAGCGGGTACAAGAAAAACCAATTCGGCCTGACACTGATATTGCACCATAATACTTAAACGACCATATCGTTTGGTACCCGGTTGCGCACAAATTCGCTCTACAACCTCACGCTGTAACATAAAACACATATCTTCAATACAATCAGATTGTGCCAATAAATGAAATAATAAGGGGGTAGTAATGTTATATGGAAGGTTCCCTACTATACGTAATTTTTCTTGTTTTATTACTAATGCTCGATAATCAAAACTGAGTGCATCCGCTTGATAAATGGTTAAATGATCATAAGCCGAGAATTGTATTTGTAGTAGCGGAACAAGATCACGGTCTAACTCAATCACATCCAATTGGTCACTATTTTGTAACAGCGGTGCTGTTAACGCTGCCCGTCCTGGACCGATTTCAACTATGTGTTGTCCCAACTGTGGATCAATTGCGGCAATAATGTCATCAATAACCGACTGGTCGTGTAAAAAATTTTGCCCGAAGCGCTTCCTTGCTTTTGGATATATTTTCTTACTCATAAGATTTTTTTCTTTTTGCCATATTAACCGCCATACCAATTGCTGCTTGTAGACTACCTATGTTTGCTTTACCTGTACCTGCTAGATCTAGTGCGGTGCCGTGGTCAACTGATGTTCGTATAAAAGGTAAACCTAATGTAATGTTCACTGCTTTGCCAAATCCTTGATGTTTTAAAACCGGTAATCCTTGGTCATGATACATAGCTAATACCACATCATAGCTAGAAAGCTTTTCTGCAACAAAAATAGTATCTGCTGGCCAAGGGCCTGATAAATCTATTCTTTGTTGCGATAACGTTTCAATTACAGGCGAAATAATGTCAATTTCTTCTCGCCCTAAATGTCCATCCTCACCGGCATGGGGGTTTAATCCACAAACAGCAATACGTGGATGAGAAATACCCGCTTGTTGTTGTAAGCTAGCATTTATAATCTTAATCACACGTGTCAATGATTGCTGTGTAATAGCTTCGCTGACTTTATTTAGCGGTAGATGGGTTGTTGCTAATGCCACTCGTAATTCCGGTGTGGCAAGCATCATCACCACTTGTTCAACATCTGCTCCGTCAGCAAAAAACTCAGTGTGGCCGGTAAAATCTACTCCTGCATCATTAATAATACTTTTATGTACCGGTGCAGTCACAACAGCATCAAATTGTTTTGTTAAACAGCCCTCTAACGCTTTTTGTAAGGTCGCTAAAACATAGGGGGAGTTTTTTTTATTCAATCTTCCAGCTTGAACTGAAGCTGCTAACTTAATAGGCAAATACTTCAAACTGTTTTTCTTCGAAGCAACAGCAGGTTTACTACCATCAAAGAGTTCTAGCTTTATGGATAAGCCTAAACTATCACTTCTTTGTTTTAGTAATTCAGGGTCTGCAATAACGATAAGTTCGCATTGCTGTTGATTTTGTGCAAGCTGCACGCACAGATCTGGCCCAATACCAGCAGGTTCACCTGCTGTTACAGCAATCCGCGGACAGAAAGTCAACGATACTCCACATAGGCTTCATCCCGGAGCTGACGCAACCAGTTTTCTAGGTCTTCTTCAATTTTACGCTTACGGATTTGAGCCCGAGCTTGAGTTCGATTAAATTCTTCTGCCATATTCTCTTCTCGGCGGTCATATATCTTTATTATATGCCAACCAAACCGACTTTTAAAAACATCACTTATTTCATTAACAGCTAGCTCATTCATTTTTTCTTCAAATTCAGGCACCATAACTCCAGGGCTAGTCCAACCTAAACTACCCCCATCAATAGCGCTGCCTGTATCATCAGAATGTGCTTTTGCCATCTCGGCAAAGTCATCGCCATTTAGCAGTCTTTCATGTAGTTGCAGTAAACGTTTTTTAGCATCTTCATCTGTTGTTAATTCATTCGTTTTTATTAAAATATGGCTTGCCAAAATTTGTTTAACCATATGTGTTTCTTCGCTTTTCTTTTCCGTTACCATTACCAAATGAAAGCCGCTACCACTGCGCAATGTGGGACTCACCTCGTTCACTTCCAATGTAGGAACGACATCAGCAAATAGCGATGGTAATTCACCTTTTTTCCGCCAACCGAGCAGGCCACCTTCAAGTGCATTCTGGCCATCTGAATATCCCGCTGCCACTTCAGAAAAAGGAACGCCTTCATCTAACAAACTTTGTATTTTCTTCAGTTTTTGTTGTGCTTGTTGAACTTCTTCTGGCTCTGCGGCATCAGGTACGCTCACAAGAATATGCAATAAATGATAGCTTTCTTCCTTTCCACCTTGTATTTCCTGTGTCTTTAAATAACCATCGATCTCTCTATCTGATACAAGAATTTTGTCTTCAACTACCGTCTTTCGTAAACGATTGATAGTCATTTCTTCTCGAATAGATTCACGAAAATCAATAAAATCAATGCCATCTTCTTCTAATAGATCTCGAAAGCCACGCAATGACAAGCTATTATTTGCTGCAATCTGAGTCAACGCTGCATTCAATGCATCATCACCTACTCGCACACCTATATTTGCAGCCTTTTGCATTTGCAAGCGCTTCATGATCAATCGCTCTAATACTTGTTCACGTAAAATATCTGCTGGAGGGGTTGCCGCATCGCGTTGTTCTAATTGCTTACGAATAGTGAATTCCAAATCCTCCAACTCACTTTCAAGTAATACTTCATTGTTAACCACGGCGACAATTCTATCTAACGGCTGCGCCCACGCACAACTCATCATTATTAAAGAAAGCAGTAAAATTCTAATCATTAAATATCCAACAAAATAGTGTCATTCATTAAAGGGTGTAAATTATCAAAGTTCGCTATTGTACTTGAACAACGGGGTATACATAAAGACAACACATAAACTAAATTCGTTCAGAAAGTTTGGGGAATACTGTTACAAATTAAAAGTCAGGGTCATAGCCTAAAATGCTTTTCTCTAACAACGAATCTGTTTTTTGACCAAAATTACCCAAGCCCTTTAATTCAATTTGGAAGAATATCGCTAAGTTACGATCATCATCAAGTGCATTATTAACGTAATCTCTCACTACGAGTCGTGTTGCCCAGCAACAACTGTCATATTCTATACCTACTAAGGTTTCTAATGTTTGGCTTTCTTTTAGCGACCGATACCAACGCCCTATAATGCTCCACTGTTTATTAATTGGAAGTCGTGTTGAAATATCTACCTGCTCCAAGCCTTCCAAATTGGTTACATTATCTCGTCGATATCGGTGAGAGAAGTTTAATAAACCGCCACTATCACCACGATACTGTAGCCGTACTGATGACATATTTGATCTGCTTTCACGTGGATCCCATTGCATTTCTCCGCGTACAGTCCACTCTTTCGCTAACGATGCCGCTATTTCCGCTATCATGTCAGAACTAGAATCAGACTCTTTGGCAGTATTATCGATCGTTACATCACGATCATGAAAATACTGAATTTGTCCTAGGCTTACCCTGAAAGATTCATGCCCTGTTTGTTGATTTATAATGCGTGATGTCAGTGCTATTGATAATTGATTGGCATCTCCCAGGCGATCTGAACCAGAAAAACGATCATAAGCAAAGAGCTGTCCCATATTAAATGTACGTAAACTACTATCAAACACGGGAATATCTTTTTGAACGCGCTCAGGAACATATAAATAAAATGCTCGTGGCTCTAATGTTTGAATATAGCTACCTTGTCCTAATGACATTGCCCTTTCAAAGAACAATCCGCTATCTAGACTAACAACAGGCGCGGTTCTTGTTGGCGTTTTATCAATCCCTGTCGTTACGTTGTCCGTTAAATCATAGCGTGTATGCCGTAGCGCTATCCGTGGTGTAATAAATGCTGCTGCCGATGACCAAGGTAAGCTTATTGATGGTTCTATATCAATCCGTTGGCCTGCGACATTATCAGCATGATCAAAGTCAACATATTCTGCTTTTATACCATACGTTAAGCCCATTGCTTGATCGGGAAAATAAGCCCTGAATAATAGCTGAGGTAAGCGTTGATACGGCTTATCAACGTCTGTCAGGGTTTGATATCCTTGAAGTCGGCCTGTGAAACTCCAATTATCTTCTGTATATCCCACACTAAATTGACGGTTTAAATGCGTCGTGCTCGCTAAACTAAGGTTCGAACCAAAGTCTTCTAAGTAGTTATCATCAGATACATAGTTATAATCAATATTCGTATTCCAGCGTGATGAAAAATAGCCTACATGTTGCAAAGAAAAATGTTTACGATCCTCTTTATAATATGGATTGAGAATATCGCCATCATTTTTCAACTGATCATTAAGTAAAAACCCTGCGTCAATTTTACCTTTATGCCTATCATATAGATAACGAAACTCGGTATCGATCATCAATCCACGTTCTGACATCAACCTAGGTGTAAATGTAGCATCTTTATCAGGCGATATATTCCAATAGTAAGGGGTTTGAATATCAATCCCATTTTCATCTGAGTTACCAAAAGACGGTGTTAAAAAACCTGATTTTCGCTCATCACTTAATGGGAAACTTAAATAAGGCGTATAAAATACAGGAACACCTGCCAATCGTATTTTCACATTTCGCGCCACACCCACGTCATTTACGTGATCTAAATTAACCTTTGATGCTTCTAATAACCAAGCATTGTCACCTACATTGCAGGTGGTATAGGTAGCATTTTTTAAAATAGTCTTTTCAATGCCTTGTCGATAAACAGTTTTGGCACTTCCTCTTGCATGACTTTCGCGTAAACGATAGTCTGCATCAACCAGCTTCCCTTCATCGTTTGATAACGCCCATTCCGCTTGCTGTGCATTAAGAATAATTTCACTGTCACGAATTTGAATATTACCTTGTGCAGTGATGTCACCTGATATTTGATTGTAGGTTGCCCTGTCAGCTTGTAATTCTTGACCACCACGGATTACTATCACATCGCCCGTGAACACTGATGTGCCATTTTCAACAAGTTGAGCATCATCGGCTTTCACATCAACTTCAGATTCGTCATAATTTTCTACATATGGGAGAAAACCTGTATCTTGGATAGATTCACACTGCTGCCAAGCTAATTCAGCTGACGTAATAGTGCTCAATCCAGATAAAATAACACCAGTAAAAATAAAGCCTTTGCGCATGCGGATCCTTAAAATATTATTTCAGCGTTAAAACGATGTTAGATAACATGAAATGATTAATACTTTATCGCATATAATCCTATTTTTTCCAAATTATGCTTATTCTTTAATTGTGTGTTTTTAAATGGTAGCATTTAAAATCAGCAACTTAACACGGAATTCTCAATATAATATTGGATTACATCTATAGTTTCTCCGTGTTATATCCGAAGCAATGAATATTTTTTAAAAGTTATTGTTGACATGAAAACAACTAATCCCTATAGTATGCGCTTGCTTTCGGGGGCTATAGCTCAGCTGGGAGAGCGCTTCGCTGGCAGTGAAGAGGTCGACGGTTCGATCCCGTC
>NVWQ02000038.1 GCA_002733715.2 Methylophaga sp. | reverse complement strand
TGGATATCCACAAAAATCTCCTTGGTCAACATAGTAATACGATCCACATTATTAAAAGATCGTAATCATCACCCAAGGGGGTCAATTTTACTATGGTGCTATGGGGTCATTTTTGCATTGTTGCTGACACATAATCCACCGCATGTACATGTTTATTGACACCGTACTCGTACAACAGCTACAAAAAGTCCGGTAAGAAACTAGATAAATATGAATTATTGATCTTAGATGATATTGGTTATGTTAAAAAAAGTGATAGTGAAAGCCAAGTGCTCTTTATCTCATAGCCCATTGTTATGAGCGAAGTAGCCTGTTTATCACAACAAACCAAGCCTTTAGCAGTGGGGCAATATCTTTTATGGCAATCTAATTCATTTTCTAGAAGTTATTCGTAGCAGATTTTAAGTGGCTAGTTGGCACAGTCTCTTGTGGTATTACTAAACGCTGAGATTACGGGTATTTTCGTAAAGAAACCTCTTCCAAGGCTTGTTGTTAAAGTTGAAAAAAGCGCAATTAAAATCGACTCACCACATCGACTATTTTTTGAGTACTCTTTTACATCCCACTCTTCAGCTAATGCTCTTTCTGATCGGCGTTGAATATCACCTATAATCATATTTGCTGCTTGCCTTTTAGATGTCGTATTTCTTAAATAATATGAAGCTGCGTTATGCACAGCCACCCAAATAAAATAATAACTTTTTAATATTGAAAAGTCTTCAAGAACAACGCTTAATATTTTTCGTGTTTTTTTACCAGCACGAAATTGAAAGCCATGGTCTTCGACAAGAATTTGTAAATACCTATAACATTGATGTAATGCAAGTTCCTTCCATATATCTAGCAGTTCTCCTTCCCATGTATTAGGCCATAACTCCTTTTTACGAACCATTTCTTCTAGCTGTTCAATAAGGTCAACATTGTTAGACTCATTTTTAGATAAATTTAAGCACCAATGTACATTTAACAAATCGAAATCTATTAAGCTTCCAACTTCATTAAATGTAACCGTACCTTCTGGTGTGGTTAGTGCAATATCAATAAGTTGTTTAGCATAAAGTGACTCTACAATATCAATAGTCATCATTTCTGTTGGAGCAAGCTCAGGATAATAAGTATTTACAGGGGAAATAAGATCACTATCCTCTCCCCTTCCAAGGCGGCACATTCCTAATAGAGAAATTGCCTGCATCAAAGAGAGGTCTGTCAAATTAACATTATCAGTTCTTATTGTTTGAATTCCACCTATTTTTCTTTGGTGCTCAGCTATGGCATGAAGACCCATTTCATTTTCTATAACCTTGCAGTGATTACAAAAACAATCAAAAATATCCCGGTGTTCACAAGTACCACAAAATGCAATAGGCTGATTATATTTTAGAGAGCTCCTCGATGGGTAACGCTGTTTCAGCGCTATATTACAATAAGCACACTTATTATCTTTTAGCTCCTTCAGAGGAAATAGTTTATACAAACCTGAAATCTTAATATCTAGCTGAAATTCCTCAATAAGATCGGATATTTTTTCACTTGAGTAATACCTAGAAATCAGCTCTTTAAGCTTAGTTTCACCAAGCTTTTTTAATAAATCATTCTTCATAAACGCTCTCCTTTACACAATACTAAGGATTCCTTAGTATCTAGGCAAGGGAAATACTAAGATCATCTTAGCCTCAAACTTTTGAGGTTTATCGTGAATTCAAAGAAAGTACTTGTCTCCCCAATTGCTGATAGGCTTCGGTCAGCCCGAACAAAAAAAGGTATCTCTCAAAAACAACTAGGTATCTTGGCTGGAATAGACCAATTCTCTGCAAGTCCGCGAATCAATCAATACGAAAGAGGTAAACACGTGCCAGACTATGCAACTACAGCACGATTAGCCAATGCTTTGTCTGTACCAGTAACTTATTTTTATGCTGATGTTGATGAGTTAGCTGAATTAATATTACTATTTTCTAATGCCACAAAAAAGAAGCAGGAACAAATACTAAATCAGTTAAAATACTAAAAAGCTATTATTGACCTTAGACCCTAGAAGGGGTCTATATCAATACACGGATGTGTCTAGATATATAGGTTCTATCAGCTAACGATCCTAGGTTTTTTCGTAACCTTTATTTAAAGGCACAGTAAACGTGCCTATACTCCCAGAAGCTTTATACATAAGCACTTCTCGAACTTCTTACTTACATTTAGTTGGCCGCTACGCGACAGAATAATTTCGAAGGAAGTTTAAGCCCCATTCATAGTGATTTATGTGTTAATGTTTTACTTTCTAAAAATACTCGTTTGATTAAAAATCATTATATGGAAGTTGATGAATGTCTAACGCAAATGCACAGCAACAAAAAGCAATTGAACATACTGAAGGTCCACTGTTAATAATTGCCGGACCAGGTTCAGGTAAAACGTTTACTCTAGTTGAAAGAATTATCAACCTTATTCAAAATCACAATGCAGAGCCGGAAGCTCTCTTTGTCGTTACCTTTACTGAAAAAGCTGCACAAGAGCTAACAACTCGCATATCTAATCGTTTATTAGAATTAGATATTGATTTCAATATTAATGAAATGTTTCTTGGCACTTTCCACTCCATTTGTTTGAGAATAATTGAAGATTACCGTGAGCATACAAGACTTAAGCGAAGTTTTGTCTTGATGGACCAGTTTGACCAGCAATACCTGCTATATCAAAACCTGAAACGATTCCGGGACATTGATAATGTCGATGAGATTTTAGGTGGAGAGAGAATACCTTCATGGGCGAAGTCTGAAAACTTACTTCAGTGGATAAACAAAGTCACAGAAGAAGCGATAGATCATACTCGCTTAATTGATTCGAACGATACGGCTTTGATTGCTCTTGGTAAATGCTATGCCCAGTATCAAGAAATGCTAGATGAACATAATGCTTTAGATTTTTCAACGATCCAACTAGAAGCACTAAACTTACTACGCCATCATCCTGATGTGCTTGAGTCACTTCAAACCCGAATTAGCTACTTAATGGTTGATGAATACCAAGACACCAATACCATTCAAGAGATGATTTTAAGGCTCTTGATGGGGAATCAACATAACCTATGTGTTGTGGGTGATGATGACCAAGCTCTTTATCGGTTTCGTGGTGCAACTATTCGAAATATTTTACAGTTTTCCGATAATTTTGATGACGGTGAATGTAAACAAATTAAGCTTGTTACAAATTACCGTTCTCACCCAGACATTATTAACTTCTACAACCAATGGATGAAGGATCAAGTCTGGGAAATAAATCAACAACGTTATCGTTACGATAAATCCATTGAACCCAGAGATGCTGATTTTGAAACTGGGCCAACAGTTATTCATGCAATAGCCGATGCCGGGGATAAATGGGCTAATGAGGTTTACGATTTCCTTCGAAACTTACAAGCAGATGGAAAGCTAACAGATTGGAATCAAGTCGCCTTCCTATTTCGTTCAGTTAAAAATGAAAAAGTTAAAGCTTTGGCAAAAAGCCTAGAAGAACGAGGTATTCCGGTGTACTCACCGAGAGCAAACCTGTTCTTTGAACGAGAAGAAATACGCCTAATGCTAGGTGCTTTACTGTTGGTTTTCCCACAATTTCATTCTATAAGGGCTCCGAAAGAAGGTGTTACGCTCTCTATATGGGAATACTACGATGAGCAATGCACTAAGCCATTTATGGATGAAGTAGTAAAGCCTGAAAACAGTGAGCTACTTGAATGGTGTCAAGTCAATGCAAAAAGACACATGGGCTTGAGTAGAAATGCTGATTACGCCTTCAGCGCTTTATTTTACGACTTACTTCAATTCCCTTTATTCGCTAAGTATCTTGATGATGAAAATGGTGATGCAAGGGCCCAGCGAAATCTAGCAACTTTCTCACAGCTGATGGCCAAGTTTGAATACTTACATCACGTCAGTGTATTAAACCCTAAGTACTTAGAAAGTAACTTACGCAGCTTGTTTAATCAGTTCTTTAAATTCTTAAAAGAAGGCGGGATTGATGAATATGAAGATGCTACGGAATATGCTCCTTCTGGCCATGTGTCCTTTCTAACAATTCACCAATCAAAAGGACTAGAGTTTCCAATAGTAATGGTCGGATCTTTAGGTTCATCACCTAGAAAACAATATAAAGACTTAGATGAGGTGTTAGAACAAGGTTATTTGCACCGTGAGTCGTTTGAACCATTAGAAGCCACCAAATACTTTGATTTCTGGCGTTTGTACTACACAGCCTTCTCAAGAGCTCAGAACCTTCTGGTATTAACTGACCAAGAACGAATAGGCACAGGGAAAACACCATCAAAACACTTCACTCAGTACACAGAGAATTTACAATCGTGGCGAGACTGCAAAGAACAAATAAATCAACTAAACTTTGATGTGGTAAAAGACGTTAATATCAAACATGAATATGCTTTTACATCGCACATTACGTTGTTTGAAACATGTGCAGAGCAATATCGGTTCTTTAAAGAGTTAGAGTTTCAACCCATTAAAGCTAGTCCGATGTTGTTCGGTACGTTGGTACATGAAACAATTGAAGATATTCATAACGCAGCAATTAGAAACGAAGAACATTTAATAAATAGAGAAAATATTGAAACATGGTTTTACGATAACTACCGCAATCTTTCAAAGAGGGAGCGAATGTTCCTTGCTGACTCAACTAGAGGAGCCGCTCTTAAGCATGTGATGCGCTATGTAGATCGTAAACAAGATGATTGGTCAGATATAAAAGAGTGCGAAGTTGATATTTCATTAGTGAAAGATAACTACATACTCAAAGGTAGCGTTGATCTGATTGTGGGTGAAGATAATACCGTAGAAGTAATTGATTTTAAATCTGAAAAAAAACCAGATATGGAGAAGGATGCGGAAAGAATTAAACATCATCAGAGACAGCTTGAAGTTTACGCACATTTAATAGAGGGACGCACTGGTCATAAAGTAAGTAAAATGCACCTTTACTTTACAGGTGAAGATACGGGAATACCCACCATATCATTCAATAAAGATGGTGGGTCGATAAACAACACTGTTAAGGTGTTTGACCAAATAGTAAATCGAATTGAGAATAAAGACTTTGCTCTATCTGAGCGGCCGACCAAAACGTGTGTCGACTGTGATATGAGAGCGTACTGCGATAAAAAGAATTGGAAATTTAAAGGTAAGGCCTGATGACTGAACAGAACTCATTAAATTTAGAAGAAACAAATAATATCGAGAGCGTTGAGAAATATAAGTTTGAGCCGATTAAAGGCTATCCAATGCTTAACTGGCAAGGTAAACGACCATTTACGTCTACTCAATATTATCCAGCGCAAAAAAAAGAAGTTTATGGCGAAGAGGTTAATGGTTGGATTAATAAGATTTTTTGGGGTGACAATCTTCAGGTAATGAGTCACCTTTTAAAAGCATACAGAGGTAAGGTTAAACTTGTTTATATTGATCCACCGTTTGATTCAAAGGCTGATTATAAGAAAAAAATAAAATTAAAAAGTCAAGAGATAAAAAATGATTCAAATTCATTTGAAGAAAAACAATATACGGATATATGGACAAATGATGAATATTTACAGTTTATGTATGAGAGGCTTGTCCTAATAAGGGAGCTTTTAGCTAAAGATGGAAGCATCTATGTACATTGTGATTGGCATAAGAATCATTATTTACGCTGTATTCTGGATGAGATTTTTGGAGTCAACAATTTTAGAAATGAATTGATTTGGAGTTATTTCGGATTTAAAAGAGCTACAACTAAAAAGTTTCCTCAGAAGCATGACACTATTCTTTCATATACTAAATCCGATGAATATACATGGAACGTTCAGTTTAAACCTCATAGTGACGAATATAAGGCAAGATTTAAAACAGATGAGAATGGGCGATTATATCGTGATGATGTAAACCCAACTGGTGGTGGTGCGAGAATTATTTATCTGGATGCTGTTGAAGGGGATATTATTGATTCAACGTGGTCAGATATACCTCCAGTGAATCCTGTAGCAAAAGAGAGGCAGAACTATCCAACACAAAAGCCCGAGAAATTATTGGAACGAATTATTGAAGCATCGACGGATGAGGGTGATCTTGTACTAGATGTTTTCATGGGATGCGGAACAACTCAAGCCTCAGCACTAAAATTAAATAGACGATTTATTGGCAGCGATATAAATCTGGGTGCAGTTCAAACCGCTACAAAAAGATTGACGGGGATGTTAAATAGCGGGAGGTATAAAACGGGTTTAGAAATTTATAATGTAAATAATTATGATGTTTTTCGAAACCCTGTTGAAGCGAAGTCTTTAATACTTGAGGCTTTTGAAATTGAACCTCTGTCTAATAGCATCTATGACGGTGAAAAAGAAGGTTATATGGTGAAAGTAATGCCGGTTAACCGAATATCCACTCGCGAAGACCTCAATGATTTGCTCTCTAATTTTCCCTATAAAGTCTTTGAGCAGCGAAAAGAGAATGAACCAAATAAAGCTGTTGAACTAATTATGCTTATCTGCATGGGCCATGAGCCTGATATTAGAGCACATCTTGAGCAGGAGTCAGGCTATAAGCTTGACGTGCAAGTTGTTGATATTCTTAGGGATAAGTCGAGAATTGAGTTTAAACGTGATTCTGAGGCTGAAATTATCACCAGTAATAGAAAGCTAGAAGTTGTTAATTTCTTTCCGATGAACCTGATGCAAAAACTTAGCTTGCAGAAGGAATCCGTTAATGAGTGGCGTGAGCTGGTGGAGTCAATTGTGATCGATTGGAACTATGGTGGTGCTGCAATGGAGCCGACAGCTATAGATATACCTGCAAAAAATGAATTTGTAGATGTGTTTACGATATTCCTGATGATGCTGGTGCGATTAAAATAAAAATAACAGATTTACTTTCTGAGTCATATGAAGAGGTAATTCAGCATGGCTAGCACACCTCAGGAAAATTTTGATTTAAATAATGCTTTCTATTTGCACTTATTTGAATTCTACAAATTACATAAAGGTGCAATAAAGAAGCACTATAAAAAGCTTAGTAAGGTATTTTTAGATTATAACGATCCTATGAAACCAGGAAGTTATTTAAGAACACCTCAGTTTGAAGCGCTCGAAACATATGTATTTCTAAAAGAATTTTTAGACAACAAGCCTGTGTACCAGTTGTTTGAAGATTGGTTCAAAGCAAAAGGTAAATTTGGTGAGCGCGCAATGGCGTCACCAGATATTCAACCAGATATGTTTTGGGAACTTCCTGAGAAACAATACAAAAATATATTCAAGAAAATGAAAGCGGCTAATAATGGTCGTATTTATCCAAATTACATCTTTGCCTTAACAATGGGAACTGGTAAAACCATCTTAATGGCCACCTGTATTTTCTATGATTTTCTGCTGGCCAACAAATTTCCTAAAGATAAACGTTTTATTCATAACGCATTAGTATTTGCTCCTGATAAAACTGTATTGCAATCACTGAGAGAGCTTGAATCCTTTGACCATAGCAAAGTCATACCTAAAGAATACCTGAATGCAATTACCATCAAGTTTCATTATCTTGAAGATGCTGGTGTATCACTAAACACGCTTGATGGCTCTCGATTTAATATAGTAGTGTCTAACTCCCAGAAGATCATTCTGAAGCGTAAGAATGCAGTTCAAACAGCCACAGATAAACTTTTCTCCGCCAGCAAAGAGCTCTACAAGAAAGATGAGCTTGGAGCTGATATGGCCAAGCTTTTAAACTTGGATTCTGATGCACTTGAAGAGGCTCCACAGGAAGAAGCTGAACTGATTACTAATCAACGGTTCGAAAAGCTTAGACGTTTAGAAAATCTTGGTATATTCGTCGATGAGGCTCATCATGCCTTCGGTGCTAAATTGGCCAAAGACATGGGAGTAAAGGCTGATAGTGCTCAGAATAGCTTAAGAAAAACAATTGATGAATTGGCATTAAGCCTACAGAGAAGAAACTCCCAAGTTGTCGCTTGTTAAAACTACACTGGTACACCTTATGTAGGTAAGGATGTACTACCGGAAGTGGTATATGCATATGGCCTAAAAGAAGCAATCGATAAGAATTACCTGAAAAAAGTTATATTAAATGGTTATAGCAATACAAGGGCTGTTGAATTTTTAGACATTGCAATAAGTGACTTCCTTGAACAGGTCAAAGATAAGCGTCCAGAAGGCAAGCTACCGAAAATGGCAATCTTTGGTACAACCATCGAAGAGTTAACACAAGAAATACGGCCTGCTGTGGAGGAAGTTTTAGCTAAGCATGGGATTTCATCTGATCGTATTTTAATAAATGTCGGTGATGATAAGGTAACGTCTAATGATGATATTCGAGAATTTAATCGCCTAGACTCCCCCCATTCAGATAAACAATTCATTCTCTTGGTTAATAAAGGGCGTGAAGGCTGGAATTGTCGGTCACTATTCTCTGTCGCTTTGTACCGTAGTCCTAAATCAAAAGTATTTGTTCTTCAATCAACAATGCGATGCCTAAGGGCTATTGGTGATGTCCAAGAGACCGGGCATGTATACCTATCTCAAGAAAATATGGAGTTGTTAGAGAAAGAGCTGCAAGCAAACTTCCGTATTAGTACTGATGAAATGCAAGATGTAGGCAAGAACAAAGTTCAAGTTAAAATCAAGCCAATAATGCCAATTGAAAAGATCAAACTCAAACGTATTAAGCGCAGCTATAAAATGAGGGAAAGAGAGCTCTCAGAAGGGCAGGAACTAGGTCTATCAGCTATAGATGTATCTGAGTATCGGTTGATGCATCAAAGAGTCGAAGGGCTAACACACGATGAATTTACAAACAGACCTGATGAAGTAAAAGAAATTACATACATCAAAGAACAGTTTTTATTTACAGAGTTTAACCTCACGGCTGAAATAGCTCGGTATTTGAATAAGCCATGCTTACAAATTAATAAGGTCGTTAATTCAACTCAGGAAGGATTTACAGAGATATTGAAGCTTGTTAATCAGTTTAATGAGACGCTCTATGATCACGTAATACCACGCTTGTTTTCCTTGCTTTACGATATTGAATCTGAACAGGAAGAAGAAGAGTACGAAGTTGCCTTAGTCAAAGAGCCACCAGTGTTTCCGGGCTATTATGACATGAGTGCTTCACCTGAGATGATTGTTGGAGCTAATGAAGACCGAACCAAGAAGTATCAGGATAAATCATTCCACTTAGACAATTACTGCTTTGATTCAATACCTGAGCGTGATTTCTTCTGGCACGTCTTACATGCTGATAAAGTCGATAAAATTTGGTTTACTGGAATGCTTACACACGGTCAATCAGAGTTCTTTATTCAATATGTAGATCCAGACACTCATCGAGTAAGAAGCTATTATCCTGACTTCCTGATTAAGAAAAACGACGGTTCGCTAGTAATGATTGAGGTTAAGGGGGAAAACATGATTGACCATCCGACGGTCATAGCTAAGCAAGAATATGCTGAAATGATTGCTAAGGCTAGCTCTGTACCCATGAGTTATGAAATGATTCCGGGTAAGCAGGCCAAAGACGGTACTTTCGATCGAAGGATCCTTTCCTAGGCTGTTTAAAAATAAAATAGCAGGCGGATATGTCGTATGATGAGATCAAAAGAAAATTAAAGTTTAAAGATGAATGCGATGTTCAAAAGTTACCTAATATAAGTTTGCAAAATTATCCCATAGTTGAGCATGCTTACTTATCTAACCATTTGCTATATGACTCAATATCAATCATTGGAACCGTTCCACTAAATTGGAGCTCAGCTATGAGTTTGAATAAAAAAGTAGTAGCCGCTTTATGGTTTTGATGAAGAGTATATTGGTTAGACTTTTTATCTAATGAAAAGTACCCATGAGCTGCGACACAGCCTAGGTTTAAACAGCCTTGTTGCAAATTACTATTAAGTTGCTTTAGCAAAGGGGCTCCTAGAGGAGGTTTCCAATCGCTTTCTAATGTAAGTATCCCTCCCAATATTGCAATTGGTGGTTTTGCAGGATATTCACCATCAGCATAGGGAATTGGTAAACTTGTGCGGTATAGCTTTCTTACAGTCGTAATTTTAGATTGGGCATAAGAAACCATTTCCTTATTTAATGTTTGCTTGGCCTCAAAAACAGCATAGACACTTTCAGCAGGGATAACAATTTGACCCTCATAATTGAAAACAAAGGGAGAATATTGTCGATCAAAGACCACTACATCAAGTTGATCACTAAAGTTTCCTTTACTATCTACGACATGTCCTTTCGCAGCCTCATATCGTTTAGGCAAATAAGTATTAAATAACTCTAACCAAACATTTTCACTGCCATCTCCTTTAGTACCTGGATGAGCAAACGCACCCCGTACAGTCGTTAGTTTGCCTTGAATATCATCATGTAGAGCTTCTAATATCTTTGGTAAAGACCATTTTTCCATTAGACCTGCTCCATAAATATTGGTGTAGCGTTCATATCTTTAGCAATGACAAGGGCCTTATCAGGACTTACTTTATGTGTAGGATAAGCATCTAGTACTATGGAGGGAATTAGTCTTTGAGTTAAGTCTGAAAAAGTAAAACCATAATCAACCTCATCATCAGCACCAGTAGCATCGACTAAAGATTGAATATCCACTGTGGAAAATCCAAGAGGAGAAAATGTATTTGATAATACAAATGCTCTAAGTTCGGCGCTTGGTCTTTTAAATTCCATAATATCTGCTGCTCGACGTTTAATTGCAGGATCCAGTGCCCCCAGTCTATTTGTGCACATAATGATGGCGGCAGGCAGTTGTTCATTTGCTATTCTATCAATACCTCGTATAAAGGCATTTACACCAGCCCGATCTTCGTGATGCATTTGTGATGATTCACGCGATTGAGCCAGAGCATCAGCTTCATCAATCAGTAAAATAACGCCACCACGAGCTTTCCCTTCGGGTGATTTAAGCTTGTTTGCCTCTGTTACAGCATGTTCAAACGCAGCTGTAACTAGCTGTGTCATTTCTCCTACCCTTCCTTGTCCGCGTGAAGAAAGACTCAGAGGAAGTAGAGTGATATCTATCTTTTCCTGCCTTGCAACACTATCGCCAATTGTCATCGCAAGTTCAGATTTACCAGAACCAACATCCCCAGAAAATATAATTAATGGTGGCCTTCTTAAAACAGTATCCACCAAAGAATATGCTTCTGGGTGATATTTGTCAGCCCATGCTTTTAGGCTTTCTGAGTTAATTAATAGTGATAGTATTTTAGTAAGTCTAGATATTTGATCATCCAAGCCAACTAGCTTAGAGAGTCTGTCTTTTGCATCAAAATCAGGGTAGTTTATTCGACTCTCAAATAAGTCTTCTAAAGACGGTTTATTCATTAGTAACTCCTCACACAGTTGCGAGACAAGGATCTTCCCCCAGAAGAGTAAGATAAATCATTTTCTAAATATCCGCTTACACTTGGTTCATCTGCACCTGTTCGCTTAAATGGTAAGCTACTTTTGAAGTCACCTTTTTCTTCGTCTGTAAGATCATCCCACTTGCCACTATATGTTAAGTAGGAAGTAAAATGAGCTCCACTCACATCCTTTCCAGGCTTAATTTTCCCAGGGTCATCATCTAAAGAAGAATTAATGAGCTCGTTAGCTGTATATTGGAGAGTAGGCTCTATCCATTCTCTATTACGCTGAAAACCATAGGTGACCGTACCTAAATATCCTTTTTTTAACAATAAAGTTATTTCTTTCTCTATGCTATTTATCCAAGAATCGCTTGGAGAATCATAGAATCGTTGAATTCTTTTTAAGTCAGTCACCACCTTTGATGCTAAATATTTAGCATGGGTAATTGTAAATGTGGATGATTCAGATGTAGTAAAGCTACTCATTTATATTATCCTTGAAATGATGAACCAAATACTTTTTGCCAGTAGTATACGGTTTTCTCTTTTGTTGTTGCTGCTAGAGCGGAGTCGATAGCATCGCCTGCATCAATCGCGGCACCTACTATTAATTCAATATTCTTATCTGTGTACAAACGACCAACATTATTTTCTTCATTAACAGGGTCGACTATTTGAATCGGATCAGAGAAGCTACCGGCTTTGTTTGGATCGTAATAATCAGGAAAAATTATTTTTTCACGCATATTAGAAGTAGCTAAATAAGTGAAAAATGTCTGTAATGCCTCAGGATAATCAGAAAAATCACAGCCTTCATCGCTAAGATGTGAAAGGATCATTTCAATCATAAAGGACTTAAATCTAAACTCACCTGTTGCTGATTCACGCTTTTCTTTAGCTGTCCAAAATTTAATAAGCCTTACAACTTGGGCAAAGTGAATTTCGTTTTCTTGTCTTCTCTTTTTTGCGAAATCTAAGTGCAAAGGAATACTAGTTTTCAATAAAGTACCGTCATCTTGCGTATTCTTACGCAACATGAACACCCAATCTTATCCATCGTGAACACCTAATATTATTGATGGTGAACACTGAATCTTATCCATCGTGAACGATTTTTCGTTTGGATAAGATTAGGTGTTCACGAT
>NVWQ02000037.1 GCA_002733715.2 Methylophaga sp. | reverse complement strand
TGCGTATTCTTACGCAACATGAACACCCAATCTTATCCATCGTGAACACCTAATATTATTGATGGTGAACACTGAATCTTATCCATCGTGAACGATTTTTCGTTTGGATAAGATTAGGTGTTCACGATCAGGTAAGATTCAGACATTGATAACGTCCTGCTAACCTTTCTCGTTTTAAACGAGATGGGTTATGCCAACAAAGAGATTATCAATGCGACAATTAAGAGAAATATTAAGACTTCGGTTAACCGCTAAATTAAGTTTACGTCAGATCAAAGATAGCCTTAGGCTAAGCCTAGGTTCGGTTCAAAAAATAACCTGTAAAGCGACTGAATTAGGTTTAGATTGGCCTGCTATTGAGCAGTTAAATGATGTTCAATTAGCACAGGCTATTTACCCTAAAGCCGATACGCGGCCATCCTCTAAAATGGAATTGCCCGACTGGCGAGAGGTGTTTAAAGACCTAAAAGGTAAATACGTGACTCAGTATTTATTATGGGAAGAATACGCTCAGAAATATCCTAATCGCAATTATAGCTACTCACAGTATTCACGGCTGTATCGAACCTGGTTAAAAAAACAAAAACGTTCTATGCGCCAAGTGCATCATGCAGGCGACAAGTTATTTGTTGATTACGCGGGTCAAACGATGCCCATTGTTCAAGGCGACACCGGTGAAATCCGCTTTGCTCAAATCTTCGTAGCCGTACTCGGTGCGTCTAATTACACCTATGCCGAAGCCACTTGGTCACAAAAACTGTCTGACTGGTTAGCAAGTCATGTCCGTACGTTTGAATTTATCGGCGGCATTCCTCAGTTAGTCGTACCCGATAATTTAAAAAGTGGTGTGACTAAAGCGTGTCGTTATGATCCTGATCTTAATCCCAGTTATCAACAACTAGGTGCGCATTATGGCGTAGCCATCATGCCAGCACGACCTAGAAAACCTCAAGATAAAGCCAAGGCAGAAGTCGGCGTTCAAATTATAGAGCGTTGGATATTGGCGCGCCTGCGCCACCATACGTTCTTCTCATTAGCTGAGCTTAACCAATGCATATCCGCCTTGTTAATTGACGTCAATAATCGTCCCTTTAAACAACTTAACGGCACGCGACAAGAATGGTTCGACAGTATCGACAAACCAGCCTTATCACCACTGCCCACACATGCCTATGAATATACTGACATAAAGCAGGTTAAGGTAAACGTGGATTACCATGTGCAATACGATAAGCATCTGTACTCAGTGCCACATCAACTGGTCGGTGAGAAGCTTGAGGTCCATGCTAAAGACAAACTGATTGAGATTTACTTCCATCATAAGCGCGTCACCAGCCATGTACGAAAACACCGCCCCGGTATGACCACCGTTCCAGACCATATGCCCACACGCCATGAGAAGCATCATCAATGGTCAGCAGGACGATTAATGAACTGGGCGAAAGACTTAGGGGATGATGTTTTAGTGTGGGTGAAAAGCATACTGGCGCAAAAACAGCATGAGCAACAAGCCTATCGAGTGTGTCTTGGCTTACTTAATCTATCCAGACAATATGATGCTCAACGCTTAAACAATGCCTGCATTATCGCCAATAAAAATAAGCTGTATCGACTCAAACAGATTAAATCCATTTTACAGAGCAACCAAGATCAATTATTGCCTGAGTCAAAAAAACAGCTGATCTTACTACCACAATCACACGAAAACATCCGTGGCCCGAAAAGCTTCCACTAAATCAACCCCAAGGAATCCATTATGTTAGACAATACCATTACACAATTACGTCAACTCAAACTGAGCGGCATGGCCAATGCCTTAGTCACACAACAAGAGCAACCTGGCACTTATGAAGGGTTATCCTTTGCAGAGCGATTGCAGTTACTGGCGGATCATGAGCAAACGGATCGAGAAACCCGTAAACAACAACGTTTATTAAAAGCCGCGCAATTAAAAATAGCGGCTCATCCACAGGATATTGATTATCAACATCCCAGAGGGTTGCAACAATCACAAATGGCCACGTTACTACAGTGTGACTTTGTTAATAAACAGCAAAACCTCTTGCTCACAGGGCCTTGTGGCAGTGGTAAAACCTATTTGGCCTGTGCGTTGTCTCATGCCGCCTGTATGAAAGGGTATCGAGTGAAATATTATCGTCTATCACGCTTATTGATAGAGCTTGCTCAAACAAAAGCGGATGGCAGTTATAGCAAAGCATTACAAAACCTAGCAAAGCTGGATGTATTGATATTAGACGACTGGGGATTAGAGCCCCTTGATGGTGCACAGCGTAATGATTTAATGGAAATCATGGATGATCGTAACGGCAGCAGCTCAACCATTATCATTAGCCAACTACCAACAGATCAGTGGTATCAATCCATTGGTGATAATACATTAGCCGATGCGATTCTAGATCGTCTAATGCATAACGCTCATAGAATCAAGCTAAAAGGAGAATCTATGCGGAAATTACAAGCGATAACTTGACTGATCGTGAACACTTAGTGTAAAAATACGCCAAGCCCAATGTCTGGTTTGTTAGGTGTTCACGATCATAAGATTGGGTGTTCACGTTCGTAAGAATACGCAGTCATCTTGACTAACAAGGTTTCCATACCAATCAGAGTCACCATCGTAGAGAATAGGCACTATATCAACATCAAGCCCACTTCCTTTGAATGATACTGTTACACAGAAAGTTTGAGGCTTAACTTGTTCTGGAGAAAAGTTGGGAAATGCTTTTCTCAGCCTTTCTGCAATATAACTAAGAAGCTCATCAATATCTTCTGGTGCATTTGCCCCACTAATATAGCAAGCTACATCTATATCATTTAGTGACCGTAATGCTGTTCCTTTTGCTAAGCTACCAGATAGTAGTATTTTTTTAAGCGTAAAGTCTGGATGTTCAGAAATATAGCCTTCAAATTTCTCACGAAGCCTTCTTACTTGAGCTCGGTACTCATTAGCTTTTGATGAAGGTAAATTTACTTTTTCTTGGGAAAACTTAACAATATCGCTATGATCAATATGTTCTCTAGACATTCTATCAATAGGTTCCTTATTTTAAATTATGTGATCGTGTAAAATTAAATCAATTCATTTTGTCTTAAAAACACATTAAGAGAGCGTAAAGCAAAAATTATAGCCAATAAGAAAATAACAATTGGTAGAAGGTAAGGGAGATAACCAATCCAGCTATCGTTAAGAGCCTCAATTAAAAATCTCGACCTATCTAACTTTATCTCTGACACCCAGTTTAACGAAGTGAAGCCCGCCATAGTTAATAACACAGAAACTATGGCTCCTATGGGCCAAAATAATTCAGTTAGCTCATACAAATCATCAAATAATTTTTCAAGGTCAGACTTTCGTTTGGCCATTTTTTACTCCTTAAAATATGTTGGGTTACTTAACCTGGTGTACCACTAGGATCATTACCATAACTGTGCTTGGCTCGTATTTTATTGTTATCTCCACGATGAATTGAAACTTCCGAGTGTGCTTTCTTTGCAAGCTCTCTAGTCGCATTAAATACATCTTCCTGACTATTTCCTTTTACGCTTGCTCTAGATGCATCTTGTCTTTTTCCACGCCAAGTCCCATCTGTTCCCTTGTATACGTTGTAATCATTATTTGACATTGCTCTTAACCTTACTAAAGTTGAATTATCACACTATTACGATATTTACAGCTATAATACATCATCATATTGATGATGTCAATAGATCGTATTGGCGCGGTCATTAGCGGCTCAATGATTATGTAACCCTTGCACAAAGATTATACTGGTGCCATAATTATCGAAGAGGACTAATATGAAAAACATAAATGAACTACCTAAAAGCATCTACGACAGGTTGGAGTATATTGAGTTTATGCTTAGATTTAGAGGCTGGGTTTCAAGAGCTGACTTAATTGAAAGATTTGGTATTGGTGAAGCTGCTGCTACCAGAGATATACGCCAATATAAAGAGCTTGCTAAGGGTAATCTTAAGTTAAATCAGAGCACAAAAAAATATGAAATAGTTGAAAATTTATTCAGTCCATTGTTTGATCTGCAAATAAGCTCAGTAATGTCTAAGCTAAGAACCTCAAAGATATCAGATGCACTAGGTATGTCAGAATTTGATGGAATAATGTGTCCTCCACGGCTTTCCCTGCCTAACGTTGATTTTCTATCAACCATAACACGAGCCATATCTAACAATAAGACACTTAGTATGGTTTATCGTTCTATTAAAAATGGACGCTCAGAAAAAACTATTAGGCCGCATGCTATTTTTGATAATGGAGTGCATTGGTATCTCAGAGCATTTGATATATCAAAAAAAGAGTATCGTACTTATGCTTTAACTCGAATAGTTAAAGTAGATATTGATAATAATTTAGAAATTGATATATCAATGGGTGGAGTAAACAATGACCATCAATGGAATCGAATGGTTACCTTAGAATTAGTACCTCACCCTAATGCCACAAATGTTAAATATCCAAAAACTGTAGAGCATGATTTTAATATGGAGGAAGGAAGCCTTATTATAAGTGTGAGAGCTACGGTTGCTGGGTATTGGTTACATCACTGGAGTGTTGATTGTACTGAAGATCATAGTTTGCAAGGTTACGATTATCAATTGTGGCTTAAAAACTATCCTACCCTTTATGATGTTGAAAGCAAATGTATCGCACCAGGCTTGTCGGACTATCCTTTCAAAGAAAATAGTTAAGACTTAATTAAGTTGCAACGAGCTAATTTAGTGATCTAGTTATTCCAAATAAGCGGTCGCTAGATTTGTCTGGGGCAGCTCCTAAATTATAGTTATGAGGGGAAATCCAGTTTTAGCACTTACTAATCTAGTTAGAGCATCCCTACGAACACCTGACATTACAAATGGTATAAAAATGGCATTTTTCAGACAATATTACCTGACAAAATAATTTTACTAAAAACCAGTCAGAATGAGGCTTCAAGAAATGTCAGGTATTTTGTCACTTACGGGTAGTCTTTATGGGAGCATCGAACACACAGTCATCATCGTAAAGTCATTGTGACGGTTCAAGGAGACTAGCTTTTTTCTTAAATATTGAAGTAAGTACTGATTAAATTAATTTGCTTTAATAAATAATTGTGCTTTTTTCATTAAATCAAATGGAGCAGATTCCCCACCCATAAATACTTTTATAAAATCATCACTTGTTAATGGCTGTTCGGGATCTATGCTGATAAGTAATTGATTGGGCTGTTGAGTGAATTTTATAAGCTCTTCAAGCATAAGCGAATAAACGGGACTGTAGTCTTGCAACGATGCTTGCATTTGGCGGAGGCTGCCAACGGCCTGTTGGCTTAGCTGTTCTTTTGATAGCCCCGATTGTTTTGCCGTTACTGTGCGAATTTTTTCAATAACACCTTCATTTATAAACGTTACTGAAAGTCCGTTTAACGTGCTTGCCAATAAATCTAAGGTTAAATTATCTAAAGAATCATCCGTTTTCACATAGGCCAACCAACCCGTGTTGCCGAATTCTAAATTAGCCTTGAGACCAAAATTATCATTAAGTTGTTGCACAACCGAAGCGGTGAGAATACCTGTTGATTCACTTACACTATAGTTTGCATGTGTTGCGAACTTGAGTTCATTTCCCATTACCTCCACAAATGATTTCAGGTCTTGATCATTACCAATCATTTCTTCATCTAATAGTATTTTACCATCAGTAATGTCTATGCTCATAGATAAAGGGATATGGTCTTGTGTACCTTTAAATGACTGCCAATTTAAGCCTGAAATAACGACATTACCAAGAATGACATCGGGTTCTTGTTTATTGCCACTAATCTTGAAGTTTTGTAGGGTGATACTGCGTGCGATAGGTGAGGCGTCAATGGTGTCATAGCTCAGTTCTACGCCTTGTATTTTTGCATCTTCAATTATTGATATTATCGCTTCTTCAGCATGTGAATCAGCCTGATTGTCGATATAAGCATAACTGCCAACGACTATTATAAAAATAATAGAAACAATGGCGATAATAGATAAGCTGCCTTGCATTGTAGATTTGTTTGTATTCACCTATAACTCCATTTTGGGATAAGCCAATGATTCATAAATTGTAATATACCCTAATTTATAGCCATCTGAAATGCAAAGCTAATTAAAAACAATTTTAGCGAAAAAAGACTGTTCCTTTTTACGGTATAATGCCTCGTTAATTTTGATTTAAGGAACGGGATATGCTGTTATCAGCTAAACAAGACTGGCTGGGGAATATTCGAGGAGACATTCTTGCTGGGATTGTTGTTGCATTGGCGCTAGTGCCAGAAGCGATTGCCTTTTCTATTATAGCTGGCGTTGACCCTAAAGTGGGCTTATATGCCTCATTTGCGATTGCAGTGATGATTGCAGTCGTCGGCGGGCGGGCAGGAATGATCTCCGCTGCTACGGCGGCAACAGCATTATTGATGGTGACCTTAGTAAAAGATCATGGCCTGCAGTATTTATTAGCAGCTACAGTGCTGGCTGGGACTCTGCAGATTGTGGCTGGTTATCTCAATCTCCATAAGTTTATGAGTTTTATCTCTAAGTCGGTAATGACAGGGTTCTTAAATGCCTTAGCGATATTAATATTTATGGCTCAACTACCTGAATTAACAGGTGTTACATGGCATGTTTATGCTCTCACCACTCTAGGTTTAGCTATTATCTACCTCTTCCCATATGTGCCTAAAATTGGGCAACTATTACCTTCACCACTCGTTAATATTGTGGTTATTACAGTAATTGTCTACTTTATGAATATAGATGTCCGTACCATTGGTGATATGGGCGAACTACCAGATACATTACCTATTTTCTTGTGGCCCGATGTACCGCTTAACTGGGAAACTTTAAGCATCGTCTTACCGTATTCTATTTCTATTGCTATTGTGGGCTTATTAGAATCATTAATGACAGCTAATGTAATCGACGAATTAACCGACACGGAAAGTGATAAAAAACGTGAATGTAAGGGTCAAGGTATTGCTAATATCGGTTCGGGATTAATTGGCGGCATGGCGGGTTGCGCCATGATTGGTCAGTCTATTATCAATGTTAAATCGGGCGGGCGAGGGCGATTGTCGACGATGGTCGCCGGTGTATTTTTACTTATTTTAGTGGTGTTTTTAAGTGATATTCTCTCCATTGTGCCGATGGCAGCATTGGTTGCCGTAATGATTATGGTCTCTGTTGGGACCTTTGATTGGGGCTCAATTAAATCGCTTAAAACTAATCCGACTAGTGCTTCTGCAGTAATGATTGCAACAGTAGTTGTAGTAGTTTGGACACATAACCTTGCATTTGGTGTATTTACCGGGATTTTGATTGGTTCATTATTTATGGCGCAACGTTTAAGTCAGTTTATGTATGTTGAATCTGATTATAATGAAGAGACAGACACGCGAACGTATAATATTATTGGCCAAATCTTCTTTAATTCATCTGATAAATTTATCGCCTTTTTTGATTTTAAAGAAGCTGTTGATAAAATTGTAATTGATGTGCATCGCGCCCATTTTTGGGATATTACCGCGGTTGCAGCATTAGACAAAGTGGTGATTAAATTACGTCGTGAAGGTGCAGATGTCAGTATTATTGGCTTAAATGATGCCAGTGAAACATTGCTCGATAAATTTGCGGTACACGATAAACCTGAAGAAATTGAGAAAATTATGGGGGGACATTAATAATGAATTCAACTAAAAAGTGCGTTCTTGCATGTATTGATGGCTCTGAGCTGGGTAATGCTGTTTCAGGTTATGCTATTTGGCTTTCACAAAATAGTCAGTCACCTATTAAGTTTTTACACACTATTGAGCATTCACATCGCACTGAACACGCCCATCATGAAGGTACACTCACGCCTAATATGAAAGAGCATTTGTTAGATGAGTTGTCAGATGAAGAGCGCTCAGAAAGTAAACAACTTATTGCTGAAGGAAAAGAAATTCTAAATAAGGCGCGTCAAATGGCTGAGCAAGCAGGTTTGAGCGAAATTATTGCAAAACAGCGTCATGGCACACTGCCCGAAGCGCTGGAAGATTTAGAATCTGAAATTATAATGGTCGTATTGGGCTCAAAAGGTGAAGATCATGATGGCAATAAAAGAGGCTTAGGATCACAATTAGAAGAAGCAATTCGAGCTATCCATACCCCTATATTTATTGTAAAAAGTGAAAAACTATCTGAGCCTAAAAAGTTGATGTTTGCCTATAATGGCAGCCCAACGTCACGAAAAGCATTGGAGTTCATCAAACAAGGTACTTTTTGCACAGCATCTCTAGAAGTTCATTTGGTATCTGTTCAAAAGAATATTAATGATGCAGTGAAACTGATTGCTGATGCTGAAGCTATTTTAGCGGAAGGTAATATTAATGTTAAAACAAAAGCGTTGTCTGGCGAAGTGGTTGACGAGCTGATTCGTTATCAGCAAGAAAATGATATTGATACCACGGCAATGGGTGCATTTAGTCACGGCAAAGTGCACGGTCTATTCTTTGGCAGCTTTACAACGAGTATGTTGTTAGAATCTGCAAGCAACTTTTTATTAATACGATGAAAAAGTTTGGTGAAGAAGGTACATACGAAGACGAATGGGAATTTGAGAAAAGCAAATCCCAGATCAAACGTGAGCTACTTGCTCTAAAAGACTTAGGTAAGGATCTACTTAATTTACCGATTAAAGATATTGAGAAGCTTAAATTATCAGAACGATTGCATGAAGCATTAGTAAAAGCTCAAGGTATGACAAAAGGTGCATTAAAAAGGCAAATTGGTACTATCGGTGGCTTAATGGTTCATGAAGATTATGATGAGATTAAGCTGAGCATAGATAGAATAAAGCAACAACATAATGGTGAGGTTAAGAAATTTCATCAGTTAGAACTGTGGCGCGATCAGTTACTAGTCGGCGACAATGATGTTATGACCGTGTTACGCAATCAATTTGAAGATTTTGATATTCAGCATGTTAGACAATTAGTCAGAAATGCCAATAAAGAAACTGAGCAAGAAAAGCCGCAAAAATCGGCACGTATTTTATTTAAATATTTGCAAGAACTTAACTCTTAGGTAGCTGAATAATAAAACGTGCACCTCCAAGTGGACTATCTTTCAAGCTAAGATTACCTTGATAGGCATTAATAATATCACTGGCTATCGCCAAGCCTAAGCCATGGCCATCAACCTGAGTATCAATGCGTTTTCCGCGTTTTAGAATAGCATCATATTCTTGTTGTGGTACACCATCGCCATTGTCATCAATCACAATTTCCAGAAAATCAGATTGCCAGTGAACTAGGATCTGGACTTGGTTATTGCAGTATTTATAAGCATTATCAAGTAAATTTCCTAGCAATTCATACACATCACCTTCGTCGGCATGAACAAAAATATCCTGTTCTATTTTGAATTGATGTCGAATATTCTTTGCAAGATAAACTTTATCAAGTGATTTTAATATTTTATAGATTACATCACCAAGCGATACAGGTGCTTGCAAGCTACTTAGACCTTCAGTAGAAGCGCGCTGTAATTGATAATCTACCAGATCTGAGATACGATTTAATTGTTCGTTTGCGGTGGTACGTAATTCAGAAATTTGAGTATTGCTATCGAATTCACCTCGCAAGACAGCTAAAGGTGTTTTTAAACTATGAGCAAGATCAGCAAGCGAGTTCTTATAGCGTTCTCGGCGTGAATGTTCATGATCGAGCAGAATATTGATATTTTGGGTAAGCTGATTAAGCTCTGTTGGATAATCTTTAGATAAGCGTTTTTTATCACCACTTTTAATTGCATTAAGATCATCGGCAACATCATGCAACGGTCTTAAACTCCAACGTAAGATAAATACCTGGGCAATTAACAGCATTAAACCTGTGCCGCCCAACCAATACCATAAACTACGCTGAAAGCCTGCTTTTTCTTGCTCGATAGAGCTTAATGCTTCAGCGATATTGATAGTGTATTCAAACTCTTGCTCGAAATCGTTTTGCCAAACTATGCCATAGGAAAGATTGATGAATTTACCTTCTCCCTCAATATTAAGCACGGATATCTGCTCGATTGAAGGGCCTTCGGGGTGTTCAGGGAGAGCCAAAAACCTGCCTAAGGCAGATGCCGATTGCCAAATAATATTCTGACCACTGGATATTTGAGCATATAAGCCAGAACTAGGAATGGAAAACTCGGGCTCAGCTAACTTAGTGGGCATGGAGACTAAACCACTATTACTAAATTCGGCGGCTGATAATATACTATAAACGTAATTTTGCAGCCTTTGATGTTGCGCTTTGTCTGCGCTGGTTTTAAATGCGTTATTTAAACTAAAAGCAGATAGCCCTAAAAAAGCAGCTAATACTAAGCTAACCGCAAGAAGTAATCGGTTACGAAAGGAAAATTGTTTAATGAGCACGTGGTAATGTTAACCGATATCCACGTCCACGTAATGTTTCTATTGGGTTAATTGTTTTATCAGGGTCTAGTTTAGTGCGTAAACGTTTGATAAAAACTTCGATAACATTGCTATCACGATCATGATCTTGTTCATAGATATGTTCGGTGAGCTCAGTTTTAGATAATACTTCACCGGCATGTAGCATCATATAGTGGAGTAGGCGATATTCATAGGCGGTTAATTCAATAGGATTGTCATCTTTTGTTACATCTTGAGTAGTAGGGTTCAAACAGATGACCCCACATTGTAATGCCGCACTTGCCCAGCCAGATGCGCGTCTTGCTAAAGCATTAAGGCGAGCCGAAAGCTCTTCAAAATGAAAAGGTTTGACAAGATAATCATCAGCGCCAGCTTCTAAGCCTTCAACCTTATCTTGCCAACGACCTCTAGCTGTTAAAATGAGTATTGGGAAACTTTTATTTTCTTTACGAAGTTTTTGAATGACTTCGATTCCAGATAATTTAGGTAAGCCTAAATCAATGATTGCGACATCATAAGGATATTCTAAACCCAGAAAGAGACCTTCATTCCCATCAGAGGCAGGATCAACCGTTAGATTTTGTTTTTGGAGGTATTGTGTGATTTGTTCACGAATTTGACGTTCGTCTTCGATTAATAAAATACGCATTGTATTATTATCTATTTGGGTGGGAGCCCAGTTGAGGCATCAAGTGTGTAGACCTTGATTTTACCGTCATCATGAATCACTTTAATAAGAAAAATAACTTTTTTGTCATCTTCTTCTTTATCAACTGATAAAACCTTACCTTTAGATTCAAACTGAATGACTTCCGCGGCAGATTGTTTGGTCAGAGGCAGTTGAACAGCATATGCACTTGTGCTCAAGAGTATAAGGAATGTGAAAAGTAGGCGTAAGAAATACATGGTTTTCGTATTCTACATGAAAGCATGAAAGTAGCGAATTTAAAACAACAGCCCTCTAAACTAAGGAGAAGAATAAAGGGCTGTAAAAACGTATTTTTAATTCATGCTTAATGCGCTATTTATTTTGCTTTTTTAGGCTTTTCGTTACCAATCGCGCCATCAGAACGTGCTAGTAGATAGTTATAAATTAGCTCACGATCTTTCATCACTTTAGCATTGGCTTTCCATGCTGGCATGCTACCAATTTGGCCTGATTTACCATTTTCTACAGTTGCAAAAAACTCTTCTTTAGTCAGTATTTTTACACTTTTAAGCAAGTCTGCGCCCAGTCCGCCATCATCAAGACCCATACCGTACTTAGCATGACAACGAGCACACCAGTTGCGAAATAATTTGAAGCCTTTATAGGTGTCAGCATCAAGATATTTACCGTCTGTTACTGTGTAGGGCTTATCATCCGCATAAGTAGGTAATGATACGGCACTAAATGCTAATGTTGCAGCACTGGCAAGCATGATAAGTTTTTTGTTAAATTTCATCTTTCTCTCCGATTGAAAATAATTTTACTTCGTTATGAAAGTAGCACTAAATTTTAATAGCTCCAGCTCTATTTATGGGCTGTTATGAGCTACCTTAGCAAAACTAAACTGAACGTAAGCTGAATGAATTGTGATATATACCTCGAGACGTAAAATAGCATGATTTAGCACGGTATTACCAGTCAAAACTGTAATAATTTAGTAATAATTGTTTGCAGGACGCACTGATACCTCGACTGGAATTCGTTTTCCAGGATGATGATCCATGCGGGTGGTATAGGATTGTCCATTATAACGGTAGGTAACGCGATAGCCATCACTCCGCTCTTCGTCATGGTAGCGCTCTGTTACACGACATTGCTCAACAGTGTTGTAATTAGAATGTTGCTGTGAATTATTGTGATTATAATCTCGGCCAACTGAGCCACCGAGCAAAGCACCCGCAACGGTCATTATTTTCTTGCCGCTACCGCCACCAAATTGATTACCCACAACACCACCGACGATGCTACCTGCAATGGTGCTGGTATAGGATTTGTGTTGATTTTGATTGGGTCTGTATTGTTGTTCTTGCCAGCATTCACGCTGTGGTGTTGAAACGCGTACAGTTCTATATAAAGATTCTACGTGCGTGACGCGGGCAGTATCTTCAAAATGATTTTTAGATTGGTAATGTTTATTACCTGCCAATACGGTTGATGATGACAAGGCTAATATGGTTGTTAAACCTATGGTTGAAAATATATTTTTCATAGCAGCTCCTCCTTTAAATTTGTAGCTGTAGATAAAGGATAACAAGGGGTAAATGAACCAAAGCTGAATGAAACAGATTTTTTTATAAACTAATGATTGCAAAATAGTTTATGCATACCTATTATCATAGGTAAACCATTGGTATACATAAACTTCATCACCACTAAATGAAATTTAGTATAGACGGATATACATTGAAAGTAGCAGAACCTAATTCACAAGCTAAACCACCACAAGAGTTAGCGCTTTATAAGGCGCAACTAAGCTTGTTGGTGCAACAAGCTCCAGCAGGCGTGTGGGCAGGCGTTGCATCCGGCTTCTTATTTGTATATCTAGCATGGAGTGTGGCAGATACTAACATTCTTCTTCTATGGCTATTTTGTTTTACAGCAGGGGGAATTATGCATCTATTTTTCCTTCGATATGTAAATAATATACTTGTCGAGGAGAAGGCTACGCTTTCCCTTTCTAGATTGATTAGGCTCGAGCGATTAATGAGTCTAAGTTTTTTTGGTGGTGGCTTACTATTTGGTTGTATCGGATTAATTATGGAACCAGATTGGCCGGTTACTATGCTTGTTGTAGTGCCGCTATTAACTGCGGGGGCAGTAGCAGGAGCGCTAAGTTCGAATCAAGGTAGTTTCAGTGGGTATTTGAGTTTTATAACCCCGGTAATGTTTATGGTGGCATTTGGCTTTTCTAGAATTGGAATGCCAGTGCTAGGTATTTTTGTGTTGATTTTTTATATTGTGATGATAGTGACTGGTAAATTAACCCATCAGACACTCATAGAAAGCTTTAAATTAAGGATTAATAATTTAGAGTTAATAGAGGATTTAACGCAGAATAATAAGACGCAAAATCAATTATTAGAACAGTTGCGTAAAAGTGAACAATTATCAAGTGGTGCTTTTGATGGCTCAGGTGTAGCAATGGCTCTGGTTGACCGTGACACAACTATATTCAAGGTTAATCAAGCAGCCTGTGATTTATTTCAATTTTCTGAGGCAGGTCTATTAGGTAAAAAATTCATTGCTGTTTCACAAGAAGAAAGTCGTGTACAAGAATTACAGCTATTTCAGGAATTAATCGAGGGAGATCGTGAGCAGTATCAATCAAAAGATAGATATTTGGTAGGAGAAGAAGATGGCAGAACAAGTGTCTGGGTTGAGTCTACTATTGCAGCGGTAAGAGATGATAAAGGAAAGTTTGAATATGCAGTACTGCATATCCATGATATTAGTCAGGAGTACAAACTAACTCAAAAGCTTATTTATCAAGCTCAACATGATGCGCTAACAGGCTTACCTAATCGCTATGCATTTGAAGCAAAAGTGCAGTCATTATTGGATACGGAAAATAGTGAGCAACATGTACTTTGTTATATCGATTTAGATCAATTTAAGGTAGTAAATGATACCTGTGGGCATATTGCTGGCGATGTTTTGTTAAAACAACTAGCACTCTTGTTCAAACAAGAGTTACGCCGTTCTGATTTATTGGCACGCATAGGAGGTGACGAATTTGCCGTTGTACTCTTTGACTGCACGATGGATTCAGCTATTAAAGAGTTTGAAAGATTATTGTCTGTCCTGCGTGAATTTCGATTTATTTATGAAGGGCAAAGTTTTAATGTTGGGGCTAGTATAGGTTTAGTTGAAATAACTAAGAATAGTTCAATGACGGATTTATTGAAACAGGCAGACAGTGCTTGTTATGTCGCAAAAGATACTGGTCGTGATCGCCTGCATGTATATCGGCACAACGATGAGGTTTTAGCCAAGCGAACGGGTGAGATGGAATGGGTTACGCGTATTCAACGTGCCATTGAAGAGAGTAGTTTTGTCTTGTATTACCAAAAGATAGTGCAAATTGATGGTAATGAAAAATCACCTCATTTTGAATTGCTCATTAGAATGTTAGATGAAAATGGCAAGATTATTCCGCCAGGATTATTCTTACCCGCTGCCGAGAGATACAATCTTGCCGCCTCCATTGATTTATGGGTGATAAACCATACGATTGATGCGCTGAACCGTGCCTTTGCTGAGGGCAAAAATATTATGGGTGTATACGGTGTTAATTTATCAGGACAATCGTTAGGAGATGTTCGTTTTTGTGATCAAATTATTAAATTAATAAAAAATAATGATTTTCGAGAAACAGGTGCTGTTATATGTTTTGAAGTAACCGAGACTGCGGCAATATCTAATATAACAGCGGCTTTACGGTTAATGACGGAGTTACGTGAGGTCGGATGCCAGTTTGCATTAGATGATTTTGGTAGTGGTTTATCCTCTTTTGCCTATTTAAAGCAGATGCCAATTGACTATTTAAAAATTGATGGCATGTTTGTGAGAGACTGTTTGACGGATCCGGTAAACTTAGCAATAATTAAGTCTATTAATGGTATTGGTCAAGTTATGGGCTTAAAAACAATCGCTGAATTTGTTGAGAATGGTGCCATTTTTAGTAAGTTGGCGGAGTTAGGTGTTGATTATGCTCAAGGTTATTGGAATGGTCCGCCCAGACCATGGGTGATTGAAGACTTAGCAGAGTGACCACTGCTTATTTAATCGTTTAGCTGAGATAGGATAGGCCGTTTTAATGCCTTGTGCGTAGAGTGATATACGAAATTCTTCTACCATCCAACGATAGTCTTCAAACTCGGTTGTTGTGTTTGAATTAAAATGACTTAAATAACCCTGCCAATGAGGTGCAATTTCAGCCATCCATTGCTTATCACGTGTTGGGTTGTCTGCAAGCTTATCGAGACGCTGTCCAATGGCCTGAAAATATAATGGTAATCGTTTCAATACACTATCTGGTGTGTGATGAACAAAGCCTTGATACAAAAGATGGTTTAATTGCTCACGAATTTCTTTGATCGCATAAATAGCCGTCAGTGGCATTTTATCAGATAAACGTTTAGCAATGGCATGATATCCAGCTAATGGTTTGGCGACTTGCTTTGCAAGATCGCTGGCAATGTTAATTAATTCACTACGTTTACTTTCTAACCGCTGTTCAAAATCCTGCTTATTGGTAATGTTATCTTGTTCTAATAAAAAACAGCGATCAAAAGCGACATGAATTAGATCGGTTTTAAGCTGTTCACACGGTGTTTGAGTCGTATCTTGTTCTTCATTACTAAAAGGTGAGGGCGGCACATTAGCATAATGCATGCACATTGTTTTAATATCAGGTAGATGTTTGCGTAAATATTTAATCGAATCAGCTTGAGCTAACATAAATAAACGTCGTAAGCCTTTAGCCGTAAAATCTCTGGCCTGTTGACGCGTATCCATTAGCGTCAAATCAACGTGATCATCGCGATCCACAATGGCAGGATAAGCGGTCATTTCTAAGCCATTTTGCTCTAAAGTAATACTTTCAGGTAACTCTTCAAGTGACCAAGTTGTTAAACCTTGTTGTTCAAAATCACTGTCAGGCAACTGTCTGAAGCTGGCAGCGGCCTGTTTAGCCCATTTATGCTGAAGTTGAACTAAATCTCGGCTTTCATCGAGCAACTTGCCATCATCATCAACTATTTTGAAATTCATTTGTAAATAATTGGGTAAGTCGGCTATTTTCCAGTCTGACAGGGCAATATCAATACCTGTTTGTTTTCGTAACTGCTCACTTAGAGCAGGTAATAAAGCGCCTGATTCAGCTGACATATTCTTTAAACTATTATCTGCGTAGTTGGGAACAGGAATAAAGTGTCGGCGTTGTGATTTGGGTAAGCTTTTTATGAGAAAGATAACTTTATCGCGTAATAAACCGGGGACTAACCATTCATAGCGTTCAGCATTAGTTTGGTTAAGTAGAGATAACGGAATAGTTTGGGTAATCCCGTCATGTGCTTTGCCCGGTTCAAAATGATATTCCAAACTAAGCGGTACCAGATTGACCAACATCTGATCGGGGAACGAATCATCGGTAACGTGTTCAGCCTGATGCTGCATTAAGTCATCACGGTTTAAAAAGAGTAATTGAGGTTCGTCTTTTTCGGCTTTTTTACGCCATTTGTCAAAGCCCGCACCATTAATAATATGATCGGGTATACGTCGTTTATAGAAATCAAACAATACTTCGTCATCAACCAATACATCACGGCGCCGTGATTTTTGCTCTAGCTGTTCGATACTTTTGATTAAATCTAAATTGTGTTGAAAGAAAGGTGCACGACAATGCCAATCACCTTGAACTAAAGCATCACGAATAAAAATCTCGTGTGACATTACAGGATCGACAGGGCCAAAATGAATGCGCCGACGGGCTACAATCGGCAAGCCGTATAATGATACCTGTTCAAATGCCACCACTTGAGCCGGTTTTTTCTCCCAATGTGGATCGGCATATTGGCGGCGCACTAGATCGCCAGCAACAGGTTCAATCCATTCCGGATCAATCTTGGCGACAATACGAGCATAAAGACGACTTGTTTCAACCAGTTCAGCCGCCATAATCCATTTAGGCCCCTTTTTATGTAAGGCAGAGCCAGGGAATATTTTAAGTTTAAGATTCCGTGTACCACTGTATTCTGTTTTATCGCTTTTAAAGGCGATATTACTCAGTAATCCTGATAACAGGGCTTGATGAATTTCACGGTAATCAGCAGGCACTTTATTTGGTTTTAGCCCCATTTGTGTGACTTGCACGTGTAACTGCTGATGAATATCATGCCATTCGCGCAGGCGAATAAATGATAAAAAATGTTCTTTGCAATATTTGCGTAACTTGTTTTGGGTTAGGTGTTTTTTCTTATCGTGGTACAGCTCCCACAATTTAATGAACCCTAAGAAATCAGATCGTTCGTCTTTATATTTGCTATGAGCTTCATCTGCTGCATGTTGTTTATCCATCGGTCGCTCACGAGGATCTTGAATACTTAAAGCACTGGCGATAACAAGTATTTCAGTCAAGCTGTTTAGCTTTTGTGCTGACATCACCATGCGAGCAATCCGCGGATCAATAGGTAATTTTGCTATCTGACGACCCATTTCCGTCAATATGTGCTGTTTATTAACGGCACCAATTTCTTCTAATAATCGAAAACCATCATTAATCATTTTTTGTGGTGGTGGATTAATGAATGGGAATTTTGCAGGCTCCCCCAAGCGAAGTGACGACATTTGCAAGATAACAGAAGCTAAATTGGTTCTTAGTACTTCAGGATCGGTAAAAGCAGAGCGATTTTTAAAGTTTTCTTCATCATAAAGCCGAATAGCAATACCCGCCGCAACACGACCACAGCGACCTGAGCGTTGGTTAGCACTGGATTGAGACACCTTTTCTATAGGCAGACGTTGCACCTTATTGCGAACACTGTAACGACTGATGCGAGCAAGGCCGGGATCAACCACATAACGAATACCCGGAACAGTCAACGATGTTTCAGCTACATTTGTGGCTAAAACAATACGTCGATGCTGACCTGTTTTAAATACCCGGTTTTGTTCGGCCGCTGATTGGCGAGCGAGTAAGGGCAGAATTTCAGTATTAGGTGGATGATGTTTCCGTAATGCCTCAGAAACGTCGCGAATATCACGTTCACCGGACAAAAATACCAGTACATCACCTTGACCTTCGTTACATAATTCATCAACTGCTTCAACAATGCCTCGAATCATATCGTAATCGCGTTGTTCATCATCATCGCCAGCAGGTGGGCGATAGCGTATTTCAACAGGGTAAGTACGACCGGTTACTTCAATAACAGGTGCATTATCAAAATGTTCTGAAAAACGTTTAGTATCAATAGTTGCCGAGGTGATGATTACCTTTAAGTCAGGACGTTTAGGTAGTAGCTGTTTGAGATAACCCAGTAAAAAATCAATATTTAAACTGCGCTCATGTGCTTCATCAATAATGATAGTGTCATATTGATTTAAGAATCGGTCGTTTTGCGTTTCAGCCAGCAAAATACCATCGGTCATTAGTTTGATATAGCTTTTATCGGCTTTAACTTGATCGTGGAAGCGTACTTTATAGCCAACAATATCACCTAATTCAGATTTTAATTCTTCTGCAATACGTGTGGCAACGGTGCGTGCCGCAATACGCCGTGGTTGAGTATGACCAATTAAGCCAGCTACACCGCGACCTAGTTCTAAGCAGATTTTTGGTAGCTGAGTTGTTTTACCTGACCCTGTTTCACCGCTTAAGATGATAACTTGGTTTTCACTAATCGCTTTGGCTATTTCTTCGCGGCGATCAATAACGGGCAAGTCACCCTCGAATTCAGGCTTGGGAATTTGTTTTTGGCGAAGAGATCTTAAATTAACAGATTTAGTGATTTGTTCAGCTAAAGATGCTAATTGTTCAGGCTTTGCTTGTGAATTTTTGCGTAGGTTTTGTAAACGCCGGCGTAGTGCAAATTGATCAGCCAACATGGCCGTTTTCAGCAAATGTTCAAGTTGTTGTATTGAATGTTCCAAAAGGGTACGCGTATAGGGTAATAAATCAGAGCCTATTTTAGCGTATTTTTAATAATTGAGATAATTACTTTTTCAGCTGTATTTGTAACCATGAAGTCTGAACTTAGTCTTTTTCTTCTACTTTTTTCACAGGGCAGCCACTATTATCGACTGTGCCATCTGGCATGGTGGTATTACAGAATACAACGCCACGAAAGACGGTATCTGTTACGTTTGCACCTTCTAAATTGGCATTTGTTAAGTCTGAGAAATTTAATTTTGCATTTGTTAGATTAGCACCTTTCATATTGGCACCATTAAGGATGGCGTCATTCATCAGTGTATTTGATAAATTTGCATTTTCAAGGTTTGCATCCTGCATTTTAGAGCGGGTAAACCATACGCCAACCAATGAAGCATTGCTCAAATTAATGTTTTTTAAATTTGATTCACTCATATCAGCACCATTTAACTCTTTGCCCGATAAGTCAGCATCGTTCAATGAGCAATGGTGACAGTTGCGAGTTTCTAATAGGCGATCGAGATAAAGTTGATCGAATGCTGATGCTGTAGTTGTAATTAGTAAGCTGGCAATAAAAAGAGCTAATTTCATCTTATTTTCCCTTGAGTTTAAAGGTCGTTATTCCAAGTTTTAGTAAAGAACTGTTCACTTAAAGGACGACGTTCACGTGCTTTTAGTTCCCGCTCGAGCTGTTCTTCGTTTAATGTGTCTAATGCCGCAGGGTGACCAATTGCTATCATCGCCCAACATTCAATATCGTCAGGTACTGCAAAGGTTGAACGAACTTTATCGCTATCAAATCCACCCATTTGGTGGCTCATTAAGCCCATTGACGTTGCCTGAAGGCATAAGCTAATACTAGCTGCGCCAGCATCATAGCCCACCCAACGGTTACCTTTACCATTGTGGCGGAATGTTTTAACCGAGGCGGCAAGCACTAATACCGATGCATTTTTTGCCCATTCTTGGTTACCAGGTACTAAGCATTCCAAAGCTTGTTGCCAACTAGCTTCATCGCTATGTTTATTCCAAACAATATATCGCCATGGCTCATCACCAAAGCAAGAGGGCGCCCAACGTGCAGCTTCACACAAAGAGACAATATCATCATCGCTTACGGGTGTTGTTGGGTCATAGGCTCGGCCACTCCAACGTTCGGCGATCGTGGCGTTAATTTTTTGATCGGTTATAGCTGGTTTTTCAATCATAAGAATTACTTCTTCGGTAGTTTGATTGTGGGTTCTTTTGCTGCACGATAAAATGCAGCAATATGACCAATGGTCATCACTAAATTTGAACTGGATGTAAGCGCAATCTCATCAATCATCGCGAGACGATCAGCTTTTTCTAAGCCTGATACACGCACTTTGATTAATTCGTGTTGCTCAAGTGCATTATCAATTTCAGTGTGCACATTATCTGTTAAGCCTTTGTTACCAATCATTACTACGGGTTTAAGCGGGTGCGCTAACCCTTTTAAATAACGTTTTTGGGTGTTATTAACTGCCATGAATGAGCTTACCTGTATTAAAATAGAGACTATTATACCCAATGACTATAAACATGACACTAGTTCGTCATTCCCGCGAAAGCGGGAATCCAACGATAGTAGCAATTTCCACGGCCCATGGATTCCCGCTTTCGCGGGAATGACGGCAGGGTATTATTTAGGAACGCTTAATGACTCAACATAAATTTACCGTAACTGCCGCTCGTGGTATGTTGCCTTTATTGGCAACTGAACTTGCTGAAATGGGGTTTAAAGACACCAAACAAGAGCAAGGAAATATTCGCTTCATGGGCAGTTTAGAAGATGCTTATCGAGTCTGTTTATGGTCTCGCGTTGCGATAAGAGTGTTGATGCCTATTGCTCATTTTTCAGCTAAAACAACAGATGAATTGTATCAAGGTATTCATGATTTACCTTGGGAAGATCATATTGACGCTGAAGGCACCACCATTGCGGTTGATTTTAATAGTTTCCGCTCGAAGATCCATCATACGCAATATGGTGCCCAACGAGTAAAAGACGGTATTGTAGATCGTTTTCGTGAGCAAACAGGCGTACGACCTTCAGTTGATTTACATCAGCCTGACTTACGAGTAAATGTTTACCTAAAAAATAACCAAGCTATTGTTAGCATCGACTTGTCTGGTGAAAGCTTGCATAAACGTGGTTATCGCGTGGCGAATACGGCTGCACCGTTAAAAGAACATTTAGCCGCTGCAATATTAATGACCGCGCAATGGCCACGTCTTGCCAAACAAGGCTGGGGATTAATTGACCCAATGTGCGGTTCAGGCACGATTTTGATTGAAGCCGCAATGATCGCCGCAGATATTGCACCGGGTAGTCATCGTGATTATTTTGGGTTTTTATATTGGAAGCAACATGACAAAGAGGCTTGGAAACGCTTAAAAGCAGAAGCCGAACGCCGTCGTCACAGTGGTTTAGCACGCTTGCCCGTGATTAAAGGCGGTGATGAAAATCCTAAAGCTGTTGAGGCTGCACAGAATAATATTGCTGAGGTGGGATTGTCTGATCGCATTAGTGTCGAACAACGTGAATTATTAGATTGGCCAGCACATGCTAAATCATTACCAGAAAGTGGTTTAATCGTGCGTAATCCACCTTATGGTGAACGTATGGGTGATGTGACAGAATTGCATTATTTATATGAAAGTTTGGGTAATATTGTCAGCCAATCGCTACCTGCATGGCGCACCACTATGATTACCGATAATGAAGAACTAGGTAAGTTTACCGGCTTAACTTTATTCGAGAGCACACCGTTTGATAATGGCCCCATTCCTTGCCAAGTATTATGTTATCGCGCACCTAGGCCTGTTTCTAACCGTTCTCAACGATCTGAAACTGTAGAAGAAGCTCAAGCAGTTGAAACTGAAACAGAAGTGACTATTTCACAAGATATTGAATTATCAGAACATGCCGAGATGTTTGCCAATCGATTGAAAAAGAATCTAAAACATCTTGGTAAATGGGCTCGCAAAAATAAAATTGAATGTTATCGACTTTATGATGCGGATTTACCCGATTATGCGGTGGCAATAGATTTGTATGGCGATAGTGTTCATGTGCAAGAATACGCACCACCAAAATCCATTGATCCAGAAAAAGCAGTACAACGGTTAAATGATGTGATGCAAGTGATTCCACAGGTGTTAGAAGTACCTGCTTCGCATGTGGCACTAAAACTACGTCAAAAACAACGTGGCACACAACAATATGAAGCACATGGCACACAAAAGAAACGTTCTAAGGTCACTGAAAATGATTTGAGTTTCTGGGTGAATCTAACGGATTATTTAGATACCGGTTTATTTTTGGATCACAGAATAACAAGGCAAATGATTGCCGAACGCGCCGCAGGAAAAGCCTTTCTTAATCTATTTGCCTATACAGGCTCAGCAACCGTTTATGCGGCCGCTGGTAACGCCGAATCAACTACAACCGTTGATATGTCAAATACCTATCTGCAATGGGCAGAAGATAATATGGCGCTTAATGGTTTCACCGCCGATAAGTATCGGAATGTTCGAGCGAATTGTCTTGAGTGGCTGCAAGAGGCACAACAAGCGCCAGAGAAATATGGTTTGATATTCCTTGATCCACCGACATTTTCAAATTCAACTCGTATGGACGGTGTGTTTGATATTCAACGTGATCATGTATCGTTAATTCAAATGACAGTGAATCTATTAACCAAAGATGGCACGCTGATATTTTCAACCAATCGCCGTGATTTCAAAATGGATAATGATGCTCTATCAAAGCTAACAATTAAAGATATTAGCCGGGCGACATTACCTAAAGACTTTGAGCGGAATACTAAGATTCATTATTGTTGGGAGATTAGCAAATAGCTTTTATAGGTTATTTCTGTTTATTAGCTCATCAAAGCCAGCTAGCAGGTCTAATAAAGCTTGAGCTTCCTCAACGATAGAATGGTAATTATATTGCCGCATTGCCATTAATCCAACTTGGCTTTGTGTTGGTAATGTACCATTTTCTGCTGATTTTCTAGCGTTAGGAATAAATACACATTGCAGCCATAATTCGAATGATGGTGCATCAAGATATGATTTTATTTCCCCAGTCTCAATTTGTGGTTAAAGATCAGGAGGGGAAGGCGTCCCTATTAATTTCGCTGTGCAGCCGGTTATTAAAAACGTTAGCGCCCCGAAAAAAGGACATCAATGTTTTCAGCATTAACAAAATCACTAAAATCAGAACAGACTTTTTCCAGTTTTCAGTCAAATTTATTATCAGGACTGACTGTTGGTGTCATCGCCCTCCCATTATCAATGGCATTGGCCATTGCAATTGGAGTAGCGCCTCAACATGGATTATATACGGCCAGAGTAGCAGGCATTATTACCGCTCTTTCTGGCGGTTCAAAAGTAAATATTTCCGGCCCTACGGCTGCATTTGTGGTTGTATTGCTACCCATTGTTCATCAATATGGGGTAGGAGGATTATTAATCAGTGGCTTTATGGCTGGAATAATCCTTATCCTTATGGGGGTCATTAAGTTAGGTTGTCTGGTTGAAATCATTCCTTACCCCGTCACTATTGGTTTCACTTCAGGAATTGGGGTGGTCATTGCCACGTTTCAAATCAAAGATTTCTTGAGTTTAATCATACAAGGCGTCCAACCTGACCTTTTTATACGCCGTTCCGCTTCGTTCTACTCTGTATAAAAAGGCCGGTTAACTCAAACGGTTTGTTTCACCCCCGAAGGGGATGAGGACAAATCGTTCAAGCGTACACTTTGCCATGCAAAGCTTAACGCCCTTTGTTAAGATTGAATGATGAAATTACAATTTCAACATCAATCTAAAAACAAAGGATGATGCTTAACTTGCCGTTAGGCATCACAGACTGCCTGCAGAGGAGATTTCACAATGTCACTATTTAAAGCTAATTCGATGACAGACACGAATGACCACGACTGGATTACATTTCATCGTCTGCGGTTTCCCGAGCCGGTCTCGTCCATCGAACGGGTCTTTCTGCCCGTTGCCGGGCCCGACTGCTGGCTGTTCGGGCCGCATTACGCCGTCGGCTCGGATGGGATGATCACCGGCGTGAGCGACATCTGGGGCGGTGTGGGCATCTGGCACAGCCGCGAAGCTGCGGAGGCGATGGTAGTTGCGCCGGCTGACGCTATGCCCTGGCTCGGAGAGACCGTGGCCGCTTGGCATTGCCTTAGCGTTCCGGTCTCCCATCGTGGCGAGGTCAACTGGCGCGGGCACCTCCAGAATGGCGATGCCGTCCGTGCCGCCCCCGTCGATCCGGGTGGGCCGTTGATCGTCCTCACCTCGGCGGGTTTCGTATCGCGCGACGCTGCAACCCTTCCGCGGATCAAGCGGTTCGTGGCGGGCGTTGTCGAGGTGCTGGATGACTACGGGGCGCAGACATCAAACCTACGCAGGGCTGCATTTCGCGGAGGTTTCGATGGATGTGATGGCTTCACACTGTCGCTATGGCGCTCGGATGAGGGGATGCGGCAAGCGGCCTATCACCCCGGTACGCACCGCACCCGTATAGACGAAGATAAGGCGGGGCTCCTGTCGGACCGCACCTCGTTCACACGGCTTCGCCCCATCCGCAGCTGGGGCGACTGGGATGGAGAGGTAGCCTGGACGCATGCGTGACGACGGAAGAAGGTTTGTGAGCGGGATACTGGAGCCAGAGCCAGATGCCTAACAAGTGCTTACACGCGGAAAAAATAAAGCTTCTTCGCTTCCGCTACGCAACTTTCTTTTTCCGGTGAAGCAGGCGTTATGTAATAAATACAGGTATCTACACAAATAATGGGGTCAGATAAAAGTATTAAAATTTATCTTTACGAGCCTTGGTATAAACAACTATGACAAACCGACTGCCTCAGAACACCTCCTCGACTATATCGACGCTCGATGATCTTGCGAAGTCGGCAAACTATTCCCTCATGGACACGCTCAACTGTGATCCTGACGCGACAGAAAACGGTGCCGACCACGCGCCGCGACAAGTCTTCACTGGCCATTATGTCCCCGTCAATCCTACTCCAATCAAAGACCCAGAGTATGTAGCGCACAGCAAAAACTTTTTTTCTGAGCTTGGCTTCGCCGACAGTATGGCAGAGTCTTTCGACTTCGTCCGCATGTTCTCCGGCGACATCTCTCAGGTTCCAGAGCCGATGCGCAAGGCCGGTTGGGCGACTGGGTACGCACTTTCCATCTACGGCACTGAATACATCCAGCAGTGCCCGTTCCAAACCGGCAACGGATATGGAGACGGTCGTGCAATTTCTGTGCTTGAGGCCGTTATCAACGGTCGACGCTGGGAAATGCAGCTGAAAGGAGGCGGTCGCACGCCATATTGCCGCGGCGCGGACGGTCGCGCTGTCTTGCGGTCGAGTATCCGCGAGTTCTTGGCTCAGGAGCACATGCACGCACTGGGTGTGCCCACATCACGGTCTTTGAGTTTGTACGTTTCAAAAACGGAGAAGGTAAAGCGACCGTGGTACTCGGAGGGATCGCGCTCGGAGAATCCCGACATTCTTATATCTGAAGCCGTCGCCATCTCGACACGTGTTGCACCGTCGTTCATCCGCGTCGGCCAACTCGAACTTTTCGCTCGCCGTACCCGTAAAAACGAACACCCGAAAGCGATGGAAGAACTCGATAAAATTGTGCTGCACTTGATTGATCGTGAGTACGCTGACGTTGTCGATAGGCAACTCACCACCTCAGAAAAAGTGGTATTGCTGGCGCGCGAGTTTCGTAGCCGCCTCACGTCACTGGTGGCGAACTGGATCCGCGTCGGCTTCTGCCAAGGTAACTTCAACAGCGACAACTGCGCAGTAGGTGGCTTTACACTTGATTATGGTCCTTTCGGCTTTTGCGATGTGTTTAACCCGCATTATCAGCCTTGGACGGGTGGCGGTCATCACTTCTCGTTCATGAACCAACCACGCGCAGCGCAAAGCAACTTCGACATGTTTTGTTCGGCGTTACGGCCGTTGCTTGCGTCGCATCAGGACTATTTGCTAGAGCTCGACGAGATTCAAAGTGGATTTTCGAAAGTAATGCACACGCAAATGAAAAAGATGTGGGCTGCCAAGCTGGGTCTTAGCACTTTGAACACAGCGTCTCACAAGGCACTTTGCAACGTACTGCTCAGCGAGCTAGAAACACTCATGATGCAAACGCCTGTCGATTACACTATTTTCTTCCGCGAGCTCTCGTCGATACCCGATGACATT
>NVWQ02000036.1 GCA_002733715.2 Methylophaga sp. | reverse complement strand
ATTGCGCCTTGCTCTGACCTCCGTGATAAACTCTGAAACCTGCATATTCAAGTCGTTTGGGTATCGCCCGGAGCAGTCGCTATAAAGGTCGCTCGTATCGGTGCTGGATGACCTTCAATTGTTTTCGTAGGGTCACTAGGATCAAGAAAATCAGCTAAAGACTCAAACGTCATCCAAGCTGTCGCTCGCTGCTCTTCAACCGTGGTAGCATTACTTTCTACACAACGTACATTTTTGAATCCACACCGTCTTAGCCACAACAGTAGTGTGTCAGCCGCTGGAAAGAACCAAATATTACGCATCTTTGCATAACGGCCTTCTGGAACCAAAACATGGCCTTCTTCACCTTCAACAATTAATGTTTCTAATACCAACTCTCCACCCGGTCGCAGGCAGGATCTTAACTCATAGAGGTGATCTAATGGCGAGCGACGATGGTATAAAATACCCATTGAAAAAACAGTATCAAAACATGCCAAGTTATCAGGTAGATGCTCAATACCTAAAGGTAAAACATAGTGATTACTCTGACCAATATAACGCTGTATAGCATGAAACTGCATCACAAAGACTAAGGTGGGATCAATTCCAATAACAAGTTTTGCACCCTCTCCTAACATCCGCCAGCCATGATAACCATTGCCACCACCTACATCCAATACTTTACGACCTGATAAAGGTTGAATATGAGGCAAAATACGATCCCACTTCCAATCAGAGTGCCACTCGGTATCAATTTCCACTCCTAGTAAGCTATAAGGTCCTTTTCGCCATGGGTGGAACTGTTTTAGCATTTCAATAAATTGTGCTTTATCAATCCTTTTTAAATCGCTGCCATTACCAATTTCAACACGGTCTTTTAATTCAAGCTGACTAGGTTCAATGGTGGGCAATAAATTTAAGGCTTGCTGCCATTGCTCCATTTTACCGTGATTATCTAGGGCTAATTTTTCAGAGACTATTTGTTTTATCTGCTCCGACCACTCCACCAGCCCCATATCGACCAGCTGAGGATATAAAGAATCATAGGGGCTCATTTAATAGCCACTAGGGAGATAAAGTTGAAACACTGAAACCACACATTACTCGTTCCAAACCCTGCGTCTGCTAAGCGTTGTTGGTGAGTCGCCAAGGTTTCAGGGATCAATACTTTTTCTAGGGCGGTACGTTTTTGACTAATTTCTAAGTCGCTATAACCGTTAGCCCGTTTAAAGTCATGATGGATTTCATTTTGGAATTGATCGCGTTCAGGATCTTCAAAGGTGATTTTCTCGGAGAGGATTAAAATACCACCCGGTTTCAAACCTTGGTAAACACGCCTTATTAACGCTAAACGTTCATCTTGTGGAATAAACTGCAAAGTAAAGTTCATCACCACAACCGAGGCATTTTCAATCACAACATCTTGTAAATCAGCACAAACTAGCTTTACATCTATATTGGATGATTGATCTGAACTAAAAATCTGCTGAGCACGCTCAATCATCTCAACTGAATTATCCACCGCAATAATATCGCAATTATTTTGTTTAATGCTTTTTTGCATCGACAGACTTGCAGCACCTAGCGAACAGCCCAAATCATAACAATAACTATTATTTTGAGCATATTTATCTGCAAAAACACCAATCATTGAAACAATATTGGCATAACCTGGCACGCTGCGCTGAATCATGTCAGGAAAGACATCAACCACCCGTTCATCAAAACGAAAATCTACCAATTCATCTAAAGACGATGCATAAATAGAATCAGATTTACGCACGTTTTTGCTCGCCTTTTTTCTTAGCCACATTATCACGTAAATACACTGGAATTGCTTGTTCAGCAGGTAATAATCGTCCTGCCTCAGCTTCAATTTGAGCCAGTTTAATGATGCTACTTGCTTTTGGATAATGCTCAACATGCATTTGAGTTAAATTACCAGCAAAATTTTGACGTAATATTTCATCATATACACCCCAGCCAGTACCAATCCCCACCCACTGATACTTTGTATCTGGCGTAAATTGTTCTGGAGGACAAACTCGTTCGGTATCAACTAATTGTACAATGCCATTAACACATTGATAGCTAGCACAATAAACCTCTCCCATTCGGGCATCCATTGCTACTGCAATATTATCAATATCTAGCTCATCTGCCGCACCTTGTGCTACAGCGGATAATGATGAAATAGGAATAACCGGTATATTGCGAGCAAACGCAACTCCCTGCGCTACTCCCACCCCTACACGCACACCAGTAAATGAACCGGGGCCTCGTCCAAAGGCAACAACATCAATATCTGAAATAGTGGCACCTGCTTCACCAAATAGATCATCCATCATGCCCAAAATCAAATCAGAATGACCACGTTGTGTCATTTCAACACGCTCAAATATACTACCGTTGTATAACAAAGCAGCGGAGCAACATTCGGTACAAGTATCTAATGCGAGAATATTCATTTTGTAATTAATCTGTAAATTAGCCGTAATAAAGCATCATTATAATTCAATCTGTTTATTTAAACGGAGAAAATCATGGGATATATTATTGATGTCATTTTTGTCATTCGAGAAATAATCTTGTTAACTTTTCTAGTTATCACTTCGCCTATGGGTATTATTGGTGGTCTGTTATTATTAGATAACAGTAGTTTATAGGAGAGTTCCATCATGGCTAAAGAACATATTGAAGCGCTTGATTTAGTCTCAAATGGCGATTGGGGCGGCGCTCACCAGCTCATTCAACAATGTAATGATGAATTGGCCTGCTTAATTCATGGCTATTTACATCGTGAAGAAGGCGATTTAAGTAATGCCAATTATTGGTATGCCCGTGTCGGTCAAGATGTGCCGGATAATTCGCTTGAAGAAGAGCTTGACAGGCTTTATGGGATGACCTCTTAGTCGGACAACTTGAAAGTACTAATTAATACACTTTCACAAAAGCTCGTCATTCCCGCGGCTTTAAGCGGGAATCCAACGATAGTGACTATATTCACTGCCCATGGATCCCCGCGTCGGCAATTGCTCCTGCATTGCCCTACTAAGTTACATCCATGTAACGATTCGCGAGGATGACGGACCATTTTTAAAGTTAAGTAGCTTAAAATCCAGGAGACTTAACGCCTGCGAGGTTTAGGATTTTTCTTATTAGTTGTTGGTCGAACATGCTGCGTACGGAATGATTTAGCCTGTGCACTGCTACGACTCATACGTCTACCTTCACCTTGTCCACCCGTTCCTGCTGGTTGCCATGTAGGAATGAGATGCTTTTTGCCATTGCCAATCAAATCGGCTCTGCCCATTTTATTAAGGGCATCACGCAGCATTGGCCAATTTTCAGGATCGTGATAACGTAACAATGCTTTATGTAAACGCCTGACTTTAATCCCTTTAGGTACGGTAATATCGCCGCCTTTACGCTTCACTTTATGTAAGGTATTTTTACCCGAGTGATACATCGCCGCAGCCGCTGACATAGGAGAAGGTAAATAAGCCTGCACTTGATCAGCACGAAAACCCTTTTTCTTTAACCAAATGGCTAAATTAAGCATATCTTTATCTGTTGTGCCCGGATGTGCAGCGATAAAATAAGGAATCAAGTATTGCTCTTTTCCCGCCTCTTTTGAATATTTGTCGAACATGGCTTTAAATTTATCGTATGTGCCAATCCCCGGCTTCATCATCATATCAAGCGGACCTTCTTCCGTGTGTTCGGGTGCTATTTTTAAATAGCCCCCTACATGATGAGTCACTAATTCTTTAACATATTCTGGCGACAATACAGCGAGGTCATAACGCAAGCCTGATGCAATCAGAATTTTTTTAACCCCCGGTAACGCACGTGCTCGTTTATAAAGATTAATCAGCGGTGTGTGATCAGTGCCTAAATTTTTACAAATTGTGGGATATACACAAGACAATCGCCGACAACTTGCTTCAATTTCTTTGCTATTACACGCTAAACGATACATATTCGCTGTCGGGCCGCCTAAATCTGAAATCACACCGGTAAAGCCCGGAGTAGTATCTCGTATAGCTTCCACTTCTTTAATAATCGAATCTTCAGATCGGCTTTGAATAATACGACCTTCATGCTCGGTAATTGAACAAAAAGTACAGCCACCAAAGCAACCTCGCATAATATTGACCGAAAAACGAATCATTTCATAAGCAGGGATATTTTTATCACCATAACGTTTATGTGGCACACGGCTATAGGGCAAATCAAATACACCGTCCATTTCCTCAGTCGTTAGGGGAATCGGTGGTGGGTTTAGCCAAACATCACGCTCTCCATGTTGTTGCACTAATGCCAAAGCATTGCCCGGATTAGTCTCAAGATGGAGAATTCGAGAAGTATGAGCATACAATACTGTATCACTACGTACTTCTTGGTAGGCTGGTAGGCGAATAACACTCTTTGATGAATCTTTTGGCATTATCTTGTGAAAACGAATGATATTAGTTTTCGGTTCATTCGCTTTAGCCTGCTCAGTTTCAGCCTTTGACGTTTCGCAACTTGCTTCTGTTTGCATTGCGTATGGGTCAATCGGCGGATTTATCTTGCCTGGCGTATCAACACTGCTTGAATCTTTTTCCCACCAGCCTTCACGTTGTCCATGTTTCGTAATAAATGCTGTACCACGAATATCAGTTAATTCAGATACCGGTTCATTCGCAGCGAGTCGATGAGCAATTTCTACTACTTGGCGTTCACCATTACCATAAACCAATAAATCTGCTTTGGCGTCCATGATTACGCTACGGCGTACTTTTTCAGACCAATAATCAAAATGGGCAATACGACGAAGACTTGCTTCTATGCCACCAATAATGATCGGTACACCTTTATACGCTTCTCTACAACGTTGGCTATAAGGCACTACACAACGATCAGGGCGTTTACCACCCTCTCCTGCTGCTGTGTATGCATCATTGCTACGAATGCGTCTATCAGAGGTATAACGGTTGACCATGGAGTCCATGTTTCCACCTGTCACACCAAAAAACAGATTGGGCTCACCTAATTGTTTGAAATCATCAGCCGTCAACCAATCAGGTTGCGAAATGATGCCCACTCTAAACCCTTGAGATTCAAGCACTCGGCCGATGAGCGCCATACCAAAACTGGGGTGATCAACATAGGCATCACCAGTAACCAAGATAATGTCACATGAATCCCAACCTAGATCGTCCATTTCTTCACGAGACATGGGTAATTGCGGCGCCACACCAAATCGGTGAGCCCAAAATTTACGGCGAGAAAACAGTTCAGGTGCAGCTTGCATAAAGCCTCAATACAGTACAATCTATAAAAATTGCATCTATTCTAACAAATTATGCCCGTTATCATTCAATAACCTAGAATTTTAATCAAGAATTAATCTACAATAATAATTTCCGTTCCAATCTTTATATAACGCTTTAATATATCAACCTCGTCATTTCTCAATGCGATACAGCCTTGTGTCCAATCTGCAATTTGATGGATCTCGATTCTATCTTGCGTTTCTATACCAATGCCATGGATCCCTATCGAACCTCCTAGTGGCGTATTCTGTGGCGGCATTTTCCCCGCAATGTGCGCATCCAAAATCGCGTTATATTGTGCTTTTGTAATAATTTTCGATGCTAAGGCGGTGATGGCATCATTGACGCTGGGATAATCCAACTGTAGGAAAGAATGGAAACGTTCACTATCACGCATCTTTTTAATGCGATACACGCCTTTTGGTGTTGTGTGATCGCCACGTCGAAGTTTGGCTTTTCTACCACCGCTGCCAAATGCTGCTCGAAAGCTATTCAGCACAACATCATTTTTCACGACCAATAATTTATGTTCTGAGCGTATTACTATTAATTCAATATCGTCAGCTGCACTTACTACGCTAGTGCAAATAACGCACAGTATAAAAATAATTATTTTATGCAAAACTTTCCTTTGACGCTAAGGAGCTATACCCGAAATACTTGAAGAAGATGCAGAGAAAATTAATCAAAGCCCGTCATCCTCGAGATCTTTTAAAACCCCGTCATCCTCGAGATCTTTTATCGGGGATCTTCTGGCTGTAACACTAGACTCCCGCTAAGCTTGTGCTCAGCCTGACTGGGTAAACATGCGGCAGTGACGGAAGCAAAAACCATTCGAGCTATTTTAGCATAGTCCAGTTAATCATCAGTCACGGCCTTGATATAACAGTTTATTCATTGTGGTTATCGTACTCACACTGATTTCTTTAGGACAAACTCGTTCACACTCGCGATAATTACTGCAGCCACCAAAGCCTTGTTCATCCATCGCTGTCAGTAATTTCTCAGCCCGTTTTTTATCCATTCGGCCTTGGGGCAAGGTCGATAAATGCGTTACCTTTGCCGCAACAAATAAAGTTGCCGAGGCATTTGGGCAAGCTGCTACACAAGCGCCACAGCCAATGCATGTTGCAGAATCAAAGGCGGCATCAGCCACCTGCTTTTCAATGGGAATCGTATTAGCCTCACCAGCCGATCCAGTACGAATTTCAATGTAACCACCTGCTTGAATTATTTTCTCAAATGATGTTCTATCAACAATCAAATCTTTAATAATAGGGAATGCCGTAGCACGCCAAGGTTCAATCCATAACTCTTGTTCGTCAGCATAATCGCGCATATATTGCTGGCAGGTCGTGGTTGCTTGATGCTTGCCGTGTGGCGTGCCGTTAATGACTAAATTACACGATCCACAAATACCTTCGCGACAATCAAAATCAAAAGCAATCGCTTCTTTATCTGCTTCGATTAACTGTTCATTTAACGCATCTAACATTTCTAAAAAAGAAGTGTCATCATTGACATCTATTTCATGTTGCTCAAATTCGCCTTGTGAATCAGCATTTTGTTGTCGCCAAACATGTAATTTATAAATCATATAGATACCCGTTATCATTCAAGATGTAGACAATCACGACCACCCCCCGTCATCCCCGAGATCTTTTATCGGGGATCTATTAGGCATAGCTGCAGATTCCCGCTTAAAACTTGCGGGAATGACGGCGAGTAAAAGTCTGCATTTTGATTGTTCATGTAAGGTACTCATCGGTAATTTCTTGTTGTTGGTCTTACAAATTCAAAATGTAACTCTTCTTTATACAGAACAGGTACGCTCAAATTACCACTGTATTGCCATGCGGCCACATAGGAAAAGTCGTCATCATGACGCTGTGCTTCACCATCATCGGTAATATGTTCTTCACGTGCATGACAACCACAGGATTCTTCTCGTGTAAGTGCATCAATACACATTAATTCGGCTAATTCAAAAAAGTCGGCAATTCGCCCAGCGCGCTCTAAGGTTTGATTAAGAGTTTCATCACTGCCCGTTATTTTGACCTGCTGCCAAAATTGATCGCGCAGTGTTTTTATCTCAGCAATCGATTGCTCTAGCACTGATTTTTCACGTGCCATCCCACATGCATTCCAGATGATCTGCCCTAATTGTCGATGAAATTCATCGGGTGTTTTTTGTGGGTCAGGTGCATTCATTAATTGTTGAATTTTATCTTTACAAGCTTGTAATGCTTGTTCTGCCTCTGGGTAGTTTCGCGTGATATCTAATGGCTTTTGATGAGCAAGATAATTTGACACCGTTGATGGTAAAACAAAATAACCATCAGCCAAGCCTTGCATCAAAGCGCTAGCACCTAAGCGATTAGCACCGTGATCTGAGAAGTTAGCTTCACCTCCCGCAAATAGACCATCGATGGATGTCATTAAGTTGTAATCAACCCATAAGCCGCCCATTGTGTAATGCACTGCTGGGTAGATACGCATCGGCGTTGTATAGGGGTCTTCAGCAGCAATATGTCGATACATATCAAACAGATTGCCATATTTTTCACTTATGGCATCTAATCCGTGTATCTCTATGGCTTTTGCAAAATCCAGATAAACACCCAGCTTTTTGCCATCAATGTCGTGGCCAACGCCGCGGCCTTCATCACAGATTAATTTTACTGCCCGTGAAGCAATATCACGAGGCACTAGGTTACCAAATGCCGGATACATCCGCTCTAAGAAATAATCTCGATCCTCTTCGCTAATCTCTTCTGGTTTTTTATCACAATCCGCTTTATTTTTAGGCGCCCAAATACGACCATCATTACGTAATGACTCACTCATTAAGGTCAATTTTGATTGCAACTTACCCGCTTGGGGAATACAGGTTGGATGGATTTGAGTAAAACACGGGTTCGCAAATAAAGCGCCCTGCTTATGTGCCCGCCATACTGCTGAAGCATTACAGCCCTTGGCATTGGTCGAAAGGTAAAACACATTGCCGTAGCCGCCCGTGCAAAGCACAACAACATCGGCCATATGCGACTCTAACTTACCGGTCACTAAATCCCGTGAAACAATGCCTTTTGCCTTGCCATCGATTAGAATTAAATCCTGCATTTCGCTACGAGAATGATGAGTAATCGTACCGTCATCAATCTGCTTGCTCATTGCTTGATAAGCACCGAGTAATAATTGCTGGCCCGTTTGACCACGAGCATAAAATGTACGTGACACCTGCGCCCCACCAAATGATCGGTTCGCTAAATAACCGCTATATTCACGCGCAAAAGGTACGCCTTGTGCCACAGCCTGATCGATAATGCTTGTGCTTAACTCTGCTAAGCGAAAAACATTGGATTCACGCGCGCGATAATCGCCACCTTTAATAGTGTCATAGAATAAGCGCCATGTGCTGTCACCATCATTCTGATAATTTTTTGCAGCATTAATACCACCTTGAGCAGCAATACTATGTGCTCTTCGAGGGCTATCTTGAAAACAAAACGTTTTAACGTTGTATCCCATCTCCCCTAACGATGCTGCGGCAGCTGCACCGGCAAGCCCAGTGCCGACCACAATAATATTGTATTTTTTTCTGTTCGCAGGGCTAACAATCTTTAAATCAAATTTATGTTGCGTCCACCTATTTTCAAGGTTGCCTTTCGGGGTATGGCTATCTAGCTGAAAATCAGTCATGGCATCACAAAGTAAATATAAAGAGGGATTGAAGCAAAACCACCTGTTAGAGCCAATACACCAGCCCAAACTGCGCCATGATAAATGACTGATGTTTTACCCAAGGTTTGCAACACATTGGCTAAAGAATGACTAAGATGCATGGTCAACACAAATAAACCAGCCAAATAGAACAACACCATCAATGGTGATTGAAACAAAGCTGTAACATCACTATAAAGCACACTCGTATCAAATAATAATGATTGGATAATGTGTATTACGATAAAGCTAAGTAAGAAAATAACACTAAGCGTTACCAATAATGCCGGTATTTTAAACTTATCGTGTTTAGCATAATCAACCGTTCGCGCATTGGCATTCACTTTTCGAATTTTAATCGCCGCTTTAACGTGAATGGCTATGGCCGCGACCATTACTATAAGTACCAGCCAGCGTATGGGCCCAGCATTATAGAAATCATAAAAGCTATTAAATGCCGACTCTGAAAAGAAGCTTAGATTTGCCAGCATATGAAAAACTAGATAGCCGGTCATTACAACGCCTGCCAAGGCCATTAATCGTTTATGTAATTGTAATACCATCAGCTTTCCATATCCACCATAAGATCTTCACTGTCTCGCCGCGGTTTAAGCTTTTCTTTTTCAATTGTTCTGATACAACTATTCCAACGTAGAATAGCTTCATCATTTTTTTCAGGGCATCGGTCAATTGCTTGCTGATAAGATTCTAAGGCTTCAATAAAATAGTCGTATGCAAAAGAATATGACATCGCTTGAGTCAATAAATGACGCGCCCTACGCTCACTCAACAAGCCTGTGTAGTAATAACGTTGATACTGGCTACTAAGCTTTTCAATAGTATGTTCAATTGTTTTAATCTGTGTTTGATTTTCAGTGCGAGAAATTTGGTCTAACAAAGCAAGAATGTAAACAATCATTACCCCTTGATTATTTGGATCAACATTAAGCACATCAAGACAAATACTTTCGGCAATTTCAGGCTCCAGTAATGATCTATATTGCTTCGCTTTCTTCAGGGCCTTTTTTACAGCACTGATACGAATATCATGTAACTCTAGTTCCATTTACTTTCTTCCTATACGCAGTTGTGCCAATTTAGTCTATATTTATACGTAATTCAATATACACTAACAACAACTGTGAACAAATACACTATTCGACCAGACAAAAGCCCCCCGTTATCTTGTCAGGATTGTAGGTTGGGTTGATAAACCCAACGAAGCGCTAGACAAATTGTTGGGTTTATCAACCCAACCTACAGACTACATTATTCTTTTCGGCTTGCTTTAGCAAAAATCTGTACAATTCCATTTTAGATTTAAATTAGACTCATCAGAATATCCTTATGCAAAGAAAAATTCTTGTAACCAGCGCTCTTCCCTATGCCAACGGCTCTATTCACCTTGGCCACTTGGTAGAATATATCCAAACTGATATCTGGGTGCGCTTTCAAAAAATGCGTGGACACGAATGTCATTATGTATGCGCTGACGATGCCCATGGCACACCTATTATGTTGCGTGCGCAAAGTGAAGGTATCACACCAGAAACTCTCATTGCCAATACACAAAAAGAACATGAAGCTGACTTTGCTGATTTTAATATTCAATTTGACAACTATTACACTACTCATAGTGATGAAAATCAGGCATTAGCCAACCAGATATATCTTGCTAATAAAGCAGCTGGTCATCTTACAACACGCACCATTAGCCAAGCCTATGATCCTGAAAAAGAAATGTTCTTGCCCGATCGTTTTATTCGCGGTGAATGCCCAAAATGTAATGCCGCTGACCAATATGGTGATAACTGCGAAGCCTGTGGTGCAACTTATGACCCAACTGATTTAATCAACCCCGTTTCAGCCGTATCAGGTGCCACACCCATTACTAAAGATTCTGAACATCACTTTTTTAAACTCGGTGATTTTGAAGACGACTTAAAAATATGGACACGTGCAGGACATTTGCAAAAAGAAGTCAGCCACAAGTTAGATGAATGGTTTGAAAGCGGTTTGCGTGATTGGGATATTTCACGTGATGCACCCTACTTTGGTTTTGAAATCCCTGATGCGCCCAATAAGTTTTTCTATGTCTGGTTAGATGCCCCTATCGGTTATTTAGCGAGTTTCAAAAACTACTGTGATCGTACTGGTGTAGATTTTGATGAATATACCAAAGCTGATAGCACCACTGAAATGGTGCATTTTATTGGCAAAGATATTATCTATTTTCACGCCCTTTTCTGGCCAGCAACACTACAAGGAGCAGGTTTTAGACGACCCAGCTCGATCTTTGCCCACGGTTTTTTAACTGTTGATGGCAAAAAAATGTCTAAGTCGCGTGGCACATTTATCAAAGCACGTACATATTTAGACCATCTAAACCCAGAATATTTACGCTACTACTATGCCGCTAAGTTAGGCTCAGGCATCGATGATATTGATTTGAATTTAGAAGATTTTCAAAATCGTATTAACTCAGACTTGGTAGGTAAAGTGGTTAATATTGCCAGCCGTTGTGCCGGTTATATTAATAAGAAATTTGACGGCCAATTATCAGCGTCATTAGCTGATACTGCATTATTTGAAGAATTCACAGCACAAGCCGACACCATTGCCAATAAAATGGAAAATCGCGAGTTTGGTCATGCCATGCGCGACATCACGGCCTTAGCCGACAAAGCCAATCAATATATTGATGAGATGAAACCTTGGGCTTTAGCGAAAGAAGAAGGCAAAGAACAGCAAGTTCACGATATTTACAGCATGGGTATTAATTTATTCCGCGTTTTGATTACCTATTTGAAACCTGTGTTGCCAAGCACAGTTGAGCAAGCTGAGTCATTCCTAAATATTGAACCATTAAATTGGAATGATGTTTCAACACCTTTGCTTAATCATACTATTAGCAAATTCAAACCACTGATGACGCGAATTGAAACGGATAAAATTGAAGCAATTCAAGAGGCATCAAAAGAAACTATGACCACTGAACAGCCAGTTAAAGAAACTAAAAGCGATATTGAACCTATTGCAGATGAAATAAGCTTTGAGGATTTCAGTAAAATTGACTTAAGAATCGCCAAAATAGTCAAAGCCGAACACGTCGAAGGTGCTAAAAAATTACTTAAACTAACACTCGATATCGGCAATGGTGAAAAACAGGTCTTTGCGGGTATAAAGTCAGCCTACACGCCTGAAGACCTAACCGGAAAATTAACCGTAATGGTCGCCAACCTAGCACCACGAAAAATGCGTTTTGGTCTATCAGAAGGCATGGTGTTAGCCGCTGGCCCTGGAGGTAAGGATTTATTCATCCTAAACCCCGATGAAGGCGCTCAGCCGGGAATGCGGGTCAAGTAACCGCCTATAATCTCACCACAATATGATTTTCTAATTGGCCATCATGACTAAATAGTAAGATAATATTGTGGTATTTTGAGCGTAATGAGAAATAGTAATAATCTCCATACTTTTTGTTTTCTTCAGCTAATATTTTATTTAGTCGCATTTTAACATCGGTATTATGCTCAAGAATATAACCCATATTAAGCTGAAATGGCACAATATCATCAAAATAGTCTTCCAAAGGACGGTACAACTCTAATTGATGATGTGGTGCAATTATATCTTCATTAATTCTTTTTAACATTGCTTTTAAACCAGCAAGTTCTTTAGGTTTTTCTACGTATATTAATACGGGATTTAGCGAACCAAACTTTTTCAAACTCTCAATCTCAATATTATGGTTTTCTAAAGCCATAGCAGGAATCGAAATGAAATTTTGCTCCCAAAATACAACGGCAACAGGTCTCTGACCATAAATTGTATTTATGCCCCAAGCTAAGGCAGTAATTTGTATAAATGCGATGACTATTAGATCCCCCATTAATTTCTTTCGAGATTTAGCGATATCGAAAATAACCAATGTTAATAAGGGACCTAAAACTAAATCAACCCCCGCAGCTATTTTGAGCCCTTGCCAACCACCCGAGGCAGAAAAGTGTGGTGTTGGATACCAAATAATGATCACTATAGCAGTCACCGTGCTAAAAAAAATCACACTTAGTAATAGATGACTTGCTGCTGCTTTTATTCGTGTCATATTGCTCTCTTTATTAATTACTTTAATTTTCTCGCTGACAGCTGGCAACCATTATCTGCAAATCCTTATTCCCAGGATAAATAGGTAAACCGTTATTAGCCACGCGGCAGCTATTTTCAAAATCACCCATAAAATTATATGCATAACTGAGCAATAAAAACATGCCCAGTTCAGGGTTAGACTTTATTCTCTCTTCTGCCCAAATAATAAATGTAGGAACAAATTTTTTATTGTTTCTATGGATACTTATATTAAGCATTCTATGCATCATTAATTTCTCGGCATAGCGGGAAAAATAAATATTATCAAGTGCTAATTGCATATTGGAATTAGCACGTATTTCTTGGTCATCCAAATACATAAATATATGGTCATGTGCTTGTTTGGTATGCATTAAAAAATAGATACTTACTACAGTTATTAGGACCAGTGATAGCTGCACTAAATACTGACCCGATTGACTCATTTTGAATGATATAATTTCTAATCTATGTCTGAATAGCATAAAAATTATAAAAAGCCATAAAAACCAATGGACGGCTGAGCCATAAAATGGTAGAGCTACCTGTGTATGCAGACTAATCGGCACAAGTAAGGCTAGATAAGCACCGCCACGACTAAAACCACAGCTGTACAATGAAATGCCAATAACAATGACAATAATTGCCAATCCTAAAGCAGCAACAATTCCTCCTTCTATTAGCCAAAGTAAGACTTCATTATGAGGGTGACCTGTTGTAAGGTGCGACACAACTGCATTAGGATTTTGTTGGGTAAACTTTGCCTTTTGTTCGGCCCAGACACGTGGAAAACTGCCAATGCCATGCCCTAGAAGAGGCTTCTGTAATATTATCTCGATGCTTATAGCGTACATACTCTGACGAAATGATTGATACTTCCCTCCAGCAAGCTTTTCTACTTTTTTTGTCACCAGCTCTATTCCCGACTGGCCATGTAACTCGCGGGTAGGACTTTTCAATACATCTGTTGTACTTGCAATCACTCCTAGGCTACTGCTGATCACAAGTAGAATAAACATAAATTTTTGACGGGAAAGTTGCTTTCTTCGACTGATTAGCATTATGCTGCCGCCAATTAATAATGACAGTAAGCCAATACGCGATCCCGTAGAAAGGATCACATAGAGGGCCACACCAAAAACAATTGCCATCAGTAATTTTGTAATTAAACGTGTTGAAGAAAATGATGGTCGACTTATCAAAAACAAAATAATAAGCGTTCCAGTGACTAAATAGGTTGCCAGTAAATTAACTTGCTGAAATATTCCAAAGGGAGGTTGACCACGTCCACTGAGAGGTATTTTATTTTGAACAATGGCCACATCAAAGACTTGTATAAGTCCAACCATTACGTGAAGGGACATCGCGAAGACACTATAATAAAGTATTTTCTCTACTTGTAATTGTGTCCATCGAAATTGAAACAGGGCCAATAAAAAGAGAATACCGCCCAAAATGAAAAGCTGTCGAAATAGCCATACAATTGGCTCTGATACCTCTGATAGCGCTCCTGCTAGCATAATTGTAATCGGAAATATCAAACAATACAGGAATAGAGGACTATAACTAATTGTTTTTGATCTTATACTAGCTATAAGAATATAGGCAATAAAGGCTGATGCCGCGATCCAGCTAGCGATATTAAAAGGCATACTTAAGCCCAAGCCTCCTATATTGGGATAGGTGTAAAGTGGCGTAATAACAAATAAAATTATCAGCAAGAAGAATCGTATTTGTTGTTGAATAATAATCTTAATCACCTCAGTTTACTAGCTGAACATTCCATCATTAAAGATAAATAGCATGCAAAAAAAAGCCCCGGTAAAATCCGAGGCTTTTTAGTTGTCAAACTAAAATCAAGTTGAGAACCTGATTTTGGTCTTATTTACAGTAACCAAGGCTATAACAGTTAGAAGCAGTTGTATCAAGATCCCATCTAACCATTCCGCCAGTCATTGTTCCAGTTAATACATAATCATCTGCAGCACCCATACCAGTACCTGTTACGCCTGTAGATTGTGCTTGGACGTCAATAGAACCGGTAACTCCTGTCACTACGTTTAATGTGTCAACAGCAGTCACATAGTTTCCGCCTGTAGCACCATTAATAGCTGCTTGAATTGCTGGATCATCAGATGCACCATCATTACCACAGTTATCTAACTGACCATCTGTTTGGCCACAAACTTCAATTGCAGATTTAACACCTGCTGTTGCAATAATAACCTCAGAGAATTTTGCTTTCTGTGTATATTGTTGATAAGCAGGCAATGCAATTGCTGCTAAGATACCGATAATCGCGATTACGATCATTAGCTCGATTAATGTAAAACCTTGTTGGACTTTTTTCATCGTTGTATTCCTTAAATATAGTTTAGAAAAGTCAGCAAACCTGTTGCCTTGTCAGTATTAATGCAGATGCCGTGCCATATGTAACGTATTGTTTTAATTGGATTATAATGGGGGTTGATTAAAGCCTTATAGTCATGTTGTGACACAAATTGTCACATTTTACTATGGATTGTAACTTTAATCGGGGTTTGTCAAAATCTACACTGACAATATCAACTCTGCTTTGTCTTATTTACAATATCCTTTTGTATAGCAACCTGAGTTCGCACTATCTAATTGCCATTGAACAGCACCCGCATTGAATTGAGCGATAAGGATATAAGTATCCGCCGCAATTAATCCCCCGCCTAGTTCAGGTGTTGCTGTTACCAATGTACCTGTTGCATTTATTGATACATTATTTATATAGTTGCCATTAGCGGCATTTGCAGCGGCTATTTTAGGTCCAGGCTCATCACTTAAGTCACTGCCACAGCTAGACAAGCTTCCCTCAACATAGGCACAAATTTCGATTGAGGATTTAACCGCAGCGGTTGATAGTATTACTTCAGAAAATTTTGCTTTGATGGTGTACTGTTGATAAGCAGGTAAAGCGATAGACGCCAAAACCCCAATAATCGCAATTACAATCATTAACTCAATTAATGTAAAACCTCGTGATGAATTATGCATGTCGTCCGTCTCCCTAGAAATGTTAACTGCAGGAATAAGAGCAGTTAATATGCCATGAATTGTTCGAGTTTTATTTTATTTCGTAGAATGAAATGTAGTTCACATTTTAGGTTCGGGTTTTAAATCAAAGGCCATGCAGATCCGTTCTTCATTTCAACTAAAAGGAATCGTTGGGCGTCTAGGCTGATTTAATCATCCTTAAGTTTTGCAGGCTTGTGGTAGGAGCAGCTTTAACCGCGAACAGACTGGGAATAATTTGAGTTCCATTCACGGTTGAAGCCGTTCCTACGGTTTTTTATTATCGCAGATCCGGCTACATGCCAACCGAGATCGCATAACTATCTAAGTGTTGCAAATTAATTTCAAGCTTGGACTAATCAAGATGAATTTTATTAGCAGTATATTGATGGATCAGCATTTGAATAATATTTTGATAGGGAATACCGTTTTTGGACTTCCCATATTTTGCTAGACACTTTTAACAGTTACAATGTAACTTCAAACAGAGGTGTTTATGAGCAAAGGAAAACGTTATACCCAAGAGTTTAAAACCGAAGCAGTCAAGCAAATTACTGATCGTGGTTATTCCGT
>NVWQ02000001.1 GCA_002733715.2 Methylophaga sp. | reverse complement strand
CCAACTATATCCTACACCATCTGAAAATTGCTCTTTTTGTCTCCAAACAACACTTTCTGGTAAATAACTTTCAAATGCTTCGCGTACCACCCATTTTTCCATACGTTCGCCATTAATTATTTTATCTTGTGGATTTATGCGCATTGCAACATTTATAAATTCTTTATCTAAAGATGGAACACGGCTTTCAATTCTACAAGCTGCTAAAGATTTGTTTGTACGTAAACAATCATATATATGTAATTTACTTTTATGTAAATAAAAAATCGCTTGAAAATTAAATTTTCAAGCGATTTCTTTATAGTTAAAATTAAGTTATAATAGGTAATCTTAATTATAAGCTATTAGATCAGGATCCCCATCAGGGTCTCCATTTACTGTACCATCAGAATTTACATTTCCTAATAATAACAACCCACAAACATGTGGAGCTGCCATTGATGTACCGCTTATGGTATTATAACCTCCATCTTTCCATGTAGATTTGACTGAAACACCAGGTGCACAAAATTCAATTGGTGGGTTTCCATAATTTGAAAAAGAAGCGAAATTATCACTAATATCCATAGCTGAAATAGTATAAATATTTGCATGATTTGCTCTTGCAGGAGAATGGTTATTAGCATCATCACTTTCATTACCTGCAGCTAAAGCAAATTTAACTCCAGTTGCCGCTGCAGCAATTACTGCATCATCTAAAGAATCTGAAACGCCTCCACCTAAACTCATATTTGCAACATCTCCACTTTCCCCATCCCCATTAGCTGTAACATAATCTACACCTGCAATAACACCAGATATTGTACCACTACCTCTTCTATCTAAAACTCTAACAGCTACTACTGTTGCTCCCGGTGCAACACCAACAACTCCAATTGTATTGTCTATTGCTGCAATAGTACCTGCAACGTGAGTACCATGTCCATTTTTATCTTCAGGGCTATCATCTCTTACAAAACTTGCGCTTCTTGCAACATCAACATTTAGCTCTGGGTGATCTGAATCAATACCTGTGTCAATAATCCAAGCTGTTGCGCTTCCAGTATAAGCAGCTACTTCTCCAACTACTCTTGTGATACCCCAAGGTGTTTCCTGTGCTGGGTCAGAGTCAGAATCTCCACCACCACTTCCAGGAGGCTTCCCTTTATACACTGTAATTGGCGATAAAGTAATCATTTGATCTTGTTCAATACTTTTAATACGCGTATCTTTTTTTAATAAGCCTAATTGACTGTCAGTTAATTTAGCTGAAAATCCGTTTAGCGCAAAACCAAAAGTTCTTATTATATTTTCATTTGTAATTTTAGCTACTGCAAATTTATTAGGGATCTCAGATCTTAGCATAGCTGTCTTTTCTCTATAATTTAAATTTGTTGATTCTGTTGATTTTCCAGAATAATTATTATTTAAAATAATAATATATTGTCCTTCTATAGGAGTTGAAGTATACTGAGCTAAAGAAGGTGCTTCTTGAGTAATATTAACATCGTTAGTATCACTGCTACAACTACTAACAATTATAAGTAGAGTTGCTAAAAATAAAGTTAAAAAGGATAACCTCTTAGTTGAAAATAATTCTCTCATCATCTTAATTGTTTATGGTTACACGTTGTCCTAGTTACAAAAAAAAAATAATATAATCCAAATAAAATAACTAATATTTAAATTTTCAGTCAATTTTTTAAATTTTTAGTAGTTTTCTTATAAAAAAAATTAATAGGCATCATCGTGTACATTTGCTACTGCTCTACCAGACGGATCATTCATATTTTTAAAACTTTCATCCCATTCCAATGCAATTTTCGTACTGCAAGCTACAGAAGCTTCTTGAGGTACACTTAGAGCTGCTGTATCTGATGGAAAATGCGCTGTAAAAATTGATCTATAATAAAACTCTTCTTTAGATGTTGGCGTTTGAATTGGAAATTTATACTTCGCATTCGCCAATTGTTCATCACTTACTTTTTCGTTAACTACTTCCTTTAAAGTATCAATCCAACTATATCCTACGCCATCTGAAAATTGCTCTTTTTGTCTCCAAACAACACTTTTTGGCAAATAACTCTCAAATGCTTTGCGTACTACCCATTTCTCCATACGTTCTCCATTAATCATTTTATCTTGTGGATTTATGCGCATTGCAACATCTATAAATTCTTTATCTAAAAATGGAACACGACCTTCGATTCCCCAAGCTGCTAAAGATTTGTTTGCACGTAAACAATCATACATATGTAATTTACTTAACTTACGCACTGTTTCTTCGTGGAACTCTTTCGCGTTTGGCGCCTTGTGAAAATATAAATACCCTCCAAACAATTCATCGGCTCCCTCACCCGACAGCACCATTTTTACGCCCATAGATTTTATTACACGTGCCATTAAATACATTGGCGTTGATGCACGTATTGTAGTTACATCATACGTTTCCAGATTATAAATAACATCTTTAATAGCATCCAACCCTTCTTGAATTGTAAACTTTATTTCATGATGTACCGTTCCTATGTGATCTGCTACTAACTGTGCAGCTGCTAAATCTGGGGATCCTTCTAATCCAACTGAAAATGAATGCAATTGTGGCCACCAAGCTGCTTCTGTATCATTTGATTCAATTCTTTTTTCGGCGTATTTTTTTGCAATCGCAGAAGTCACAGAAGAATCTAGCCCACCCGAAAGCAATACGCCATAAGGCACATCAGACATTAACTGACGATGAACGGCTGCCTCCAATGCATCATGAATTTCATCAATACTTGTTTGGTTTTCTTTTACAGCGTCATAATCCGTCCAATCACGAACATACCATTGTTTTAATTCTCCTTCTTTACTATACAAATAATGTCCTGGAGGAAACAATTCAATTTTAGTACAAATCCCTTCCAAAGCTTTTAATTCTGAAGCAATATAAAAAGTTCCATTCGCATCCCACCCCATGTATAATGGAATAATTCCCATATGATCACGTGCTACAAAATATTCCTCTTTTTCAACATCGTATAAAGCGAAACCAAAAATACCGTTCATCTCTTCCAAAAAACTAGGACCTTTTTCTTT
>NVWQ02000035.1 GCA_002733715.2 Methylophaga sp. | reverse complement strand
TGCAACAACACACAGCCTTGCTCAGCCCAATATTGTTGTAGTCGCAGGATCAATTCCTGAAAGGTTTTTGGCGTATCCGCCACCGAAACCGAAGATGTACTCATTGGCAATAATCACAATCTATTAATAATAACCTTGTGATTATACTAAATATATGGCGCCGATGTCGCAGACTGATCACTAGTTATCCAAAATATTGGCTATTTGTAGATAATACCGAAGCGTGCTACATTCCTTGAATCACTTTAAATTTGTCATTCAGATCACATTCACTTTACCTTTGCTAAATGAATACCATCGCATTTCAATTACTATTTTTAAGGAAAGAATAATTCTCTGTTTTGCCTTGGTTATCTACTTACAAAGAATTAAATTCCGTCTATATATAGAAATTACAGAGAATTTTTATTCTCGTTAATAACAAGTTAGGTGCATAAACAGTAAGTTGACTATATGTATAATAAAGATAAAACACATCAACTACTAGCACTTCATAAAAGGCTCATGGATGAATCTAATATGATTGGATGGCTTTGCACAGTCCATAGAAATTCTGTGAACTATAAAAACAACCCAAGTGCAACTAAAGACGTGCAAGGCTTTAATGAAAATAATTATTGGATAAAACCCAAGGATCGCCTTGAACTTAAGGCATGGAAGCATGTTCGCCATACTGGTGCGCATGCTCCAGGAAAACGCGCAAATGGTTACGTCAATGAGTTCAATGAATTTATGGAAGGTGACACACATGGTATGTCAGGTTTAAAACAAAACTGTACGTATACGGATAACTCCATAACATTAACGGATGGCATGAACTATCGCTTTTTCCAGTTTGTGCAACATTTAACCCAATTAGCTATTGGTCATTGTGCTAATAATAGCGAACCAACTGATGATTAACATGCAACCCTTAAATTCGCCTAACAATCACATTAACACGGACATTTTGCTCTGCTGCGCGCCGCAAAATTCCGGTTATGTGGGGCGTTAGGCATAAATTAAAAACACACAATAATATCGGGGCAGCAAATGAGCAATAAATTATTTTTTAATATACACAGCATTATCTATGCTGCTTTCGCCCTTGCTCTTTTCTTTATTCCTGATTATCTATGGCCAATATATGGCTTGGAAGTTAACGACCAGTATGCACGATTCCTTTCACAGCATAACAGTATATTTCTCGGAGGCATTGCGGGTATTATTTACTTTTTCCGCAACATAGAAACTAAAACTGAATCCGCACAAAATTTACTCAAAGGCTTAGTGTTTACAAACATTCTCGGATTCATTATCACGCTTTATGCTTGTATAAACGGCATATTTGTTGGTTTTGGCTGGTCAGACCCAGTTTTCTTTGGAGGCCTCGCTGGTCTGAGTCTTTGGCAGCTGAAAAAGCGTTCGAATTAATCTGGAATATAGGCGGCGATGATGGTGCTGATTTTCGTCAATATGAAAACCTACAAAAACTAATCGGTATTTCAATAAGTGAGGGCAGGTAACAATCTATCTGGCCCGATCGTTATTGCTTTTAAACTACGATATCATCTGGTTTCGATACTGCACGCACAACATATCTCAATCGCCCACCTGTTGTAATAGCGTTAAACGGATAACAAGTTACCAGCGTTAATTGATACGGATTATTGTTAGTATTAATCCATGCCACATCTTCTTTATCAACCACCCTCATATCTTGAATCACATACTCACGTGCCTCACCTTCTATGTTGGTCACTGAGATCTTTTCTCCCACTTTAACTTGCTCTAAAAAAGAAAAATGAGTGTCTCTATGAGCGGCGATCACAGTGTTGCCTTGTTGCGTAGGTGCGGCGGAGGCAAAGATATGTCCCGGGCCGAATGCTAACGATGCACCACTTGTTCCCGCCAGCACATATTGGTCAATATCATGTCTTGGCATTTCAAGCCTAGCAACAGGCCATGTATCTGCCCACGGCCATGGTTTTATTTGTGCACGTTCATTTGTTGTTGACTCTGCCCATGCTGATGCAATTAACCATTGCGCCAGCTCTGCTTTGGCTAGAATATAACTACCTTGACCGACATTCCACATGGCTAATAGTGCAAACGCTGCAATGACAATGCTACGACGCGTAATCTTCACCGTTCGTGGTGAGCCTGTCGAACCATGATTATCTGATTTTATACCCTTCGACAAGGCTCTCCTGAGCAAGGTCGAAGGGCTCAGGGCGAACGGAGAGATTTTTCTCCCTGTTTTAACCTCACCATGCTGACTCATGCTTTTCTCCAACGTAGTAATTGCATAACTAACAATAAGAAGAAACCAAGTAATAATTGTAGTTCAGCCGATGTTGCTGTTTGTGGTAGTTGACCAATTTTCCAACCCGCTGGCATATTGTTAGCGATAGTTTTGGATTTTAAGTCTTCTTCTTTTGGGCGAACCGGTGTTTGCTCAACCGCAACTAGCGAAGTAAATTTGCTCACTAAATGGTGTGCTAATGCCACATTTACAATCGCATTTTTAATATCTTCACCTTGGTTTTGTGTACGGTAATCGTCCATCAAGCTTTCAATTTTACGGCGTGCCCAAAAAGTTGAAACTGAATCTGATTCTGCTCCGATATGCAGTGCTACATTTGTTTGCCATTCTGTTGTGCCAAGCATGCCTTTGATGGTGATATTGTCAGGCAAATCATCGGCCCTTAATGTTACCAATAACGGTTCGCCCATATATAAATCTGGGATCACCCGTGGCCATTGCTCTAACACCACGCCTGCTGGCAAATCAAGCGTAATATCTGTCACCACTGGGTGAGATAATTTAGTAAATAGCGCCTGCATTTTTTGTCTGACTTCTGATTCGGCACCAATATAACTATGGCTACCACGACCATATTCAGCTGCTCGTTTCATAAAGTGGCTGTTAGGCGCGCTGCCTATGCCCACGGTGAATAATCGGCTTGTGCCTAGGTGCTGTTTGATTAAGTTAAAAAGCGCATCTTCATTGCCGACACTGCCATCGGTTAAGAACATAATCTGGCGAATGCCGTTGGTTTGTTTTTCACTTGTTAATGCCAATTTCAAAGCCGGCGCCATTTCTGTGCCGCCATTAGCACGTAACCAGTTTACAAAATCACGGGCAATATCTAAATTGGTGTCAGTTGCTAAGCGCGCCTGCTCAAACATGCTTTCTAAATCATCACTAAAGCGGATAATGTTAAAGCTGTCTTGTGGACGAAGCTGGTCTAAACCATATAACAACGCACTACGTGCTTGAATTATTGATGTGCCATCCATTGACCCTGAAGTATCGACAATAAAAATCATTTCTCTGGCAATGCTTTCAGTATTCATTTGTTTAGGCGGCATTAACATCACCATGGCATAATCTTGATTGTCTTTACGTTGTTTGAAAAGGGCTGCTTGTGGTGTAAATTGTGATTTTGCCTGCCACACTAATTCAAAATCACGATCGGCCGGAACAGCACCCATTAATGCTATATTTCTTGTACCGTTTTTCAGCTCGATATTTTCAATCTCGTGATAACGACTGATAACGTGTTCAATCGGAAAGCCCGCTGCTAATGTCACGCTTAAATTAACAGGGTTATGGTCTAGCGCGCCGATTACAACAGGCGGTGTTATTGCTGAGGCATCGGGCACTTGATCCGTATTCATTGCCCAACCCGTGCTATTCACTTCACTTACTTCTTCAACCTGATTCACAATTTTTCCGGGAATATATCTTGGTGTAACCACCATAGGGAAACGTAAACTAAATTCATCTTCATTTTGTGTCACCATTTGTTGGTATTCAATGGTGATGGTAATGCTGTCACCCGGTGCAATATTGGCCACTGAGCTGGTGAAAATATTCGGGCGTTGTTGCTCCAATAGTGTCGCTCTTTTGCCCGATGCTTTAGCAGCCTCGTAGATCTTCTTAGCCTCAGCCTTTCGCTTTATTTCGCCGATAATAATACGTTCGCCAATTTTCATTTGCAGATGATCGACAGCGGCCGTTTCAGGTAATGGGAACACATAAATTCCTTCTTGCCATGAATCTGTCGGATTAGTAAATGTTTGACTAACTTGCACCCGTGCTAGCAATCCATTTATTTTAATTTCAACATCCGTCGCTAATGTGGGGCTAGTTAGATAATGGCCATCCTTGTGGCGAAATACTAATTGACCTGATGAAAGATCATTAATATGGCGGATAGATTCTAATTTAGCTGCTCTCTCTTCCATTGCAGCATGCGCCGGTGAGGCAAAGATAATTAGACTCATAAAACCTAAGCTAACTACTAAACCAATGGCACAACTGTATATTACGCACCGTCCTAGACTGGTTAATAAATTATCCCTTAATGATTGTTTAGATGTAGCCATGATATTTCCCTCGTTTAAGGGGCTCGAATTAACGCCGAATTAGGTTAATAAAGAGCCCCTTTTGGTTGATGACGGCTCCATTACACCAACTGGACATGGAAACAATGAGGATAAATTGAGGCAATATGGCGAACAATTGTGGCAAAAATCAGGCAGCTACCGTCTATTCAGGTAGAATCACTGCTAAACAAGCAAAAGAGAACGGGGAAAATGAGCATACGCATCGGCATCGTGATGGATCCTATTTCAGAGATCACCATCAAAAAAGACAGCAGCTTTGCCATGTTATTGGCGGCTCAAGCTAAAGATTGGTCTTTGTTTTATATGGAACAAGATGATTTGTTCTTAAATGATGGCGTAGTCTCTGCCAGCATGAAGCCATTGTCAGTGAAAGAAGATGCTGATGATTGGTATCAATTAGATGCTGCCATCACTCAGCCCTTAGCTGAGCTTGATGTGATTTTGATGCGTAAAGATCCACCTTTTGATATGGAATATATTTACAGCACTTATTTACTGGAACAAGCACAGGCGGCTGGTGTGCTGGTCGTTAATAACCCACAAAGCCTACGTGATGCTAATGAAAAACTGTTTACGGCATGGTTCCCTCAATGCTGTCCTAAAACATTAGTCACTCGCAAGGCGGAATTGATTCGTGATTTTCAGCAACAACATCATGACATTATCCTCAAACCACTAGACGGCATGGGCGGCGCTTCTATTTTTCGGGTGAAAGAGAACGATCCTAACTTTAGCGTGATTATTGAAACCCTCACGAATCACGGCAAAACATCGGTGATGGTGCAAAAATTTATCCCCGAAATTGTTGATGGTGACAAACGTATTTTAATGATTAATGGTGAGCCTGTACCTTATGCGTTAGCACGAATTCCTGCTAAAGGCGAAACCCGTGGCAATCTCGCTGCGGGCGGTCGAGCACAAGGGCAAAAATTAACCGACCACGATCGCTGGATCTGTGAGCAAGTGGGACCCACACTACGCGAAAAAGGCTTATTATTTGTCGGCTTAGATGTAATTGGTGACTATCTAACTGAGATCAATGTAACCAGCCCAACCTGTATTCGTGAACTTGATTCACAGTTTGATCTAAATATAGCGGGTGATTTAATAAATAGCATTGAACAACAGCTAGCTTCACGCTAGTATATCCGCTGGAAATCAATTATAAATCAAGGATTAAGAAATAATGAAAGCACTAGAGTTTAACGGTAGCGGAACTGAATATTTCAAAATATGGATTGTAAATATCCTATTAACAATTGTGACTTTAGGCATTTATCATCCGTGGGCAAAAGTACGAAATAGACGCTATTTCTATGGCAACACAGAATTAGATAATGCCAATTTTGAATACCACGCCACCGGCAAACAACTATTTTTTAGTTATGTCATTGCTATGATTCTATTTCTTGCCTATGTTGTACTAAGCCAAGTTAGCATTGTCTTTTCTGTAGCTTTTCCCTTAATTTTTATATTTGTATTGCCATGGATCCTTTGGCGTAGTATCAAATTTAATCTGCGGATGAGTAGTTATCGTAATGTTCGTTTTGGTTTTGATGGCAGCTTAGGTGGTGCATATGCTACCTTTTTAGGCTATCCCGTTGGGCTATTTATTGCTTTTATAATTGTTATGGCTGTAATTGTGGGGCTGATAGGTTCAGTAATGGGCATGATGACTCCTGCCATTATTTTAGCTAGTATTCTAGGATTGTTTTTTTATCCCGCTTATTTCGCCATGATCAATAAGATTTCCAATATGTATTTCATCAATGGCGCCCAATTCGGTCAAGGTGATTTTTCTACTGAACTTAATTTTAAAACATTCTTTGGGATTGCGATGAAAGGCATGGGTTTAGGCTTGCTACTGTCTTTTCTCGCAATGATTGTTATCGGCATAATTGCATACCTCACTATTGGCTTAGAACAAATTGCAATGATGGGTGAACAAATACAACAAATGGAAGAAGGTGCTGAGCCCGACGGCATGTTTTTAGCACTGATTTTTGGCGTTTATGCCGTATTAATTCTCGTTAGCATTTATGTTGCAGCCTACTTTAAAGCCCGTCACCGGACTTATGTTTTTGGTGAAACAAGCTTAGATAATTCTATTAATTTTGAATCGACATTACGTGCCAATAAATTATTTGGCATCATCATGACCAATCTGTTACTGATGATAGTAACACTTGGTTTGGCTTATCCTTGGGCCGTAGTACGTCTATATCGCTATTCCATTGAAAGCATTAACGTAGGCGCTCCTGATGGACTGGATGGCTATATGAGCAAAGCTGGAAATGAAGGTGCGCTAGGTGAAGAGTTAGGTGATGCCTTTGATATTGATGTGGGCGGTATTGCGTTCTAATGATTGATGGCAAGCTTTATTTAGCAGGGCGATCTGACTTTAGCCCTGCTAAACTTTATTTGCAGGCGGGCGGCTTTCAACTTCATGCTGAAGGCAACCATACAGTAACGGGCTCGATAGATCAGCTGCGTGTTGCTAATCGACTAGGTAATATTGCTCGCAAAATCACATTGCCTGATGGCAGTGTCTTTGAAACTAAAGATAACGATGCAGTTGACACTGCCTTTGCTAATAACAATCAGTCTTCTGGCTTTATGGGCTTTGTCCATATGCTCGAACGTAATATGGCATTGGCTATTTTTAGTATTTTTATCACTGCCGGCGTTCTTTTTGCCAGCTTTAAATGGGGTTTACCAGCGGCTAGTCATGTGGTGGCACATGCACTGCCGGCCTCTGCTAACCAAGCATTATCTGGCAATGTTCTAGCATTTCTGGATAAATATTTTCTTGACGAAAGTCAACTAGACGAACAACAACAAGAAAAGATCCGCCAGCATTTCATTGATCGCATCGTACCCCTTTATCTAGCAGAAGATGCGCCAGAATTTAAGCTGCACTTTCGATTATGGCCTTTAGGCGAAGATGGCAGCATCCCTAATGCCTTAGCATTGCCATCAGGTGATATCGTGGTGACTGATCGTTTTATTGAACTTGCTCAATATCAAGATGAAATTGATATTGTTCTACTCCATGAAATGGGTCATGTTGTTGAACGCCATTCATTACAACAAGTGATTGAGGGAAGTGCCATTATTATCGTAGTATCAATGGCATTTGGCGATGTTAGCTGGTTAGCAGATATGGGTGTGGGTGTGGGCTCATTCTTTATAAGTAGCTTTTACTCGCGAAGCCATGAAACAGAAGCAGATCAATTTGCCTATGAACATAGTTTGCATGCGGGAATTAATCCAGCAAGTTTAGGTCTTATCTTAACTAGAATGGAACAAGATATGCTTTTTGATGGCTCCGACAGCAGCAGTGATAAAACAAACAATAAAAAATCTAAGCCTGATACAGAAGCCACTGACCCAAATGAAGCTAACGATGAGAGTTTATCAGGCTATTTCTCAACCCATCCTAGCTCAGCAGAACGAACAGCCATGGGGAAACGTTTCCAAACTTGTTTTGAACAAGGCTTAACCGTTTGTCCTGAAACTAACTTTAAATAATATACCTACCCAATGATGAAAATAATCCCGTTACTTCTTCTTTGCTGCACTCTTTTTCTTAGTGCCTGTGACAGTGAGCCCAGAGCTAGACAAGGAAAATTTTATGCCTTTGGCACTGAAATTGATGTTAGCCTTTATGATGTCGATAAAGAAACCGCCAATAATACTATCGAGGTATTAGAGCAGACATTTTCAAATATTAACAACACTTGGCATGCTTGGCAGCCTAGTACACTGACACGCATTAATGAAGCCATTGCAGCAGGAGAAAGTATTGTCATAGAAGAAGACGTTGCCCAACTGATTAATTTGGCTTCATCATTTGCTAATAAAAGCCAGCATTTATTTAACCCTGCGGCAGGTAAGCTCTTTGAGCTATGGGGTTTTCATCAAGACAATTGGTTTGAATCTCACCCTCCGCCGAGTGAAGCAGAGATAAATAACTGGCTAGCCAGTGCGCCAACCATGGAAGACATTCATATTGAAAATGGCGAACTCACCAGCTGTGATCCAACCGTTAAATTAGGATTTGGTGCATTTGCTAAAGGCTATGCTGTCGATAAGGCTATAACAGCACTTCAACAACAAGGGATCCAAAATGCCATTGTAAATATCGGTGGTGATCTGCGCGCTATTGGTTCTCACGGCAAACGGCCTTGGGTCATTGGTATTCGTCATCCTCGCAAAGATGGCATGATTGCTTCTATTGCATTACACGGTGATGAAAGTGTTTTTACCTCGGGTGATTATGAACGATTTTTCCTCTATGAAGGCAAGCGTTACCCTCATATTATTGATCCGCGAACAGGTTATCCAGCCGATCAGGCTATGTCAGTTACTGTTTTACACCGCAATGCTTCTCTCGCTGATGCCGCCGCAACCGCTTTATTTGTTGCCGGTGATGATTGGCCTGAAATTGCGGATTCAATGGGTGTTACTCATGTTATGTTAGTCAAAGCTGATGGCCAAATTGAAATGTCTCCTCAAATGGTTGACCGAATTCAATTAATCAATAACCGTAAACCCGTTATAATTCGTGGTGAAGAATCATAAACCCAAAATACTATGGCAAGCAGAACAACTAATACCGACCGGCTTATATTCACCCTACTGTTTTCAGTTATCATTCATTTGGTTATTGTCTTGGGGATAAGCTTTAATGTGACTTCGCCGCCGACAAATACGCCACTTGTTAATTTAGATATCACACTAGTAAAGCAACAAACAGAAAACGCGCCTGAACAAGCCGATTTTTATGCTCAAGCTAATAATGAAGGCGGCGGCGAAACAGAAGAAGCGATGCCCGATCCCACACCCAATATAGTTGATTCTTCTTCAAGCGATGCAGCTGATTCTGATAGTGATGTGCCTTTTACGCCGCCTATTGCCGCGCCCATTACTCAAATGCAACCTCTGCAAACCCTTGAGCCGCCGACACCCGAACCCATTATCCCTGAAGTTGTCGAAGCGCCAATTGAAGTCGTCAAACCTGATCCTGTAGTTCAAGAAAAGAAACCTGCTCAGCAAGAAAAAATAATTACACAACAACATGCTGATCGCAAAGTTGAGCAAACGCCTGAGCCAGATGAAACAGTCAAACCTGATGCCGAAGCAGTGACGCCTAAACCCAAACTGTCAGCCCGAGAAATGATGTTTCAGGCTCGAAATAATATTGCCGATTTACAAAAAGCATTGGACGTTTCCACTAAAGCATTAAGTAAGCGCCCAAGAAGACTTAAAATCAGCTCATCAACCAAAGCTTTTGCGGCAGCGGCTTATATGAAATCTTGGGCTGACAAAGTAGAGCGGATCGGTAATACTAATTACCCCCAAGAAGCCAAAAAACAAGATATCAATGGTAGCTTAATGCTCAGTGTTGATATTGAATCAGATGGCAGTGTAGGCCCAGACGGCATTGTAATATCGCGATCATCTGGATACGATATTTTAGATCAAGCGGCGGTACGAATTGTTCGTTTAGGTGCACCTTATGCGGCTATTCCTGATGATGTTCTGCCCGATGGTTATGATGCATTAACCATTATTCGTACTTGGCGATTTGAGACAAATCGCGGATTATCTTCCGGCAAGTAGTTGATAACCTAGCCGTGCTTTATTGCCGTTGCTAGGCATTAGTTCTAAGCGTTCTGAAATCATGCTGGCAAATTGTATAAGCTGCTCAACGGAGCCCGTTTTTAATTCCATCTCTATTTCATGTATTGGTGTGTTTAATTGTTGTGCCGTAACTTTTCCATAGTCATAGGCAAATTCAATTTGGGTATTTTCTGCTAGTGTTATTTGCAAGGTTTCTCGAATAAAATCAGTCGTAAATAACGGCGTTAAACTTGACCAAATAGCATGATTGTCCATTATGTCTTTCAGCGGTGTTTGTTTTAACAGCGACAAGTCAAACGCTTCATTGTCTAACTCATATTCCCATTCTTGCCGTTGATGCAAGCCATTTTCAGCGCTGCCAGAAGTCTTTACCGTCTGTAGCCAACTTCCACCTTTATTGCGTAACCGTAAACCTAAGCCGTGCGCCATTAAATAGTGGTCGGGAGTGTCGTAATAAGTGCTAATTAATCGTTGTGTTTTAATCTCGCCTTCTGCAAGCAAACACAGCCATGTCATTGATTTCAAATCAAGCTTATCACCTGATACTTGTAATTTAACTTCCTGCTCTAGCATTATCGTTTCAACAAAGATTTCAAATAGTGACCCGTATGTGACTTTTTATTTTCTGCCACATCTTCTGGTGTACCAATGGCAACTACCATACCTCCACCAGAGCCGCCTTCTGGCCCCATATCAATCACCCAGTCCGCTGTTTTAATCACGTCTAAATTATGCTCAATTACCACAATAGTATTGCCTCGATCACGCAGGCGATGCAATACCTTTAGTAACTGTTCGATATCAAAGAAATGTAAACCTGTTGTTGGTTCATCTAATAGATAGAGTGTCTTGCCGGTATCACGCTTAGAAAGTTCTTTTGCCAACTTCACCCGCTGTGCCTCACCACCTGATAGTGTGGTCGCATTTTGACCTAATTTAATATAGGTCAGCCCTACATCCATTAACGTTTCTAGCTTTTTAGCAACGACAGGAATATTAGTGAAAAAGACATTGGCCTCTTCAATCGTCATATCCAATACTTCAGTAATAGTTTTACCTTTAAAGCGAATATCCAGCGTTTCACGATTATAACGTTGACCTTTACAGACATCACATGGCACATAAATATCAGGTAAAAAGTGCATTTCTACTTTTATTAGACCATCGCCTTGGCAGGCCTCACAACGGCCGCCTTTGACATTAAAACTAAATCGTCCCGGCGTATAACCACGCGCCCGCGCTTCTGGTGTACCTGCAAATAATTCCCTTACTGGTGTGAAAATACCTGTGTAGGTTGCTGGGTTTGATCGCGGCGTACGACCAATCGGGCTTTGGTTAATCGCTACTACTTTATCAAGTTGTTGCAACCCCAATACTTCGCGGTGAGGAGCAGGCTCTTCTGATGCCCTATTTAAATCGCGTGATGTCACTTTTAATAATGTATCGTTAATAAGTGTCGATTTTCCTGATCCTGATACACCGGTAATACAGGTCATTAATCCAATCGGGATGTCGACATCAACCTGTTGCAGATTATTACCACAGGCACCACGTATACCAATAACGCGCCCAACATGAAACGGTTCACGCTTTGTCGGCAGTTCAATTTTCTTTTTACCTGACAAATACTGGCCAGTTAGTGACTTTTCACTTTTCATAATATCTTCGGGTGTG
>NVWQ02000034.1 GCA_002733715.2 Methylophaga sp. | reverse complement strand
TAATTTTATAGAAATGTTTTACAATCCAAAAAAGCGTCACTCACATACAGGCGGTGTTTCACCTGTTAAATTTGAGGAAGCGTATTTTTCGGAATTACAGTCTGTCTAATGAAATCTGGGAAGTCCACTGCACTATCTAAACTATTTGAGAATTGTTGAATGCTAGACTCAGATATAACATCTGCTCCACGCTGAACCCATGTACCTTTGTTTGCCCTTTCTTTAGGAGATAAAATAAGCTTTTTCCATGCTCTATCTGAAAGGGTGTTACCGAGAGGAAGAGGGGATGTAACCATTCCACCAGAACTAGTATATGCAGAGCAGAAACTGTCTTTGGTGTAGTTTGCAAACTTTCGTTCTAAAACACTAATCAACTGTTTCGTATTATCAGATATACGAGAACTAGCTAATTTAGGTAGTAAGAAATATTGTGTTTCACCCCAGTAGCTATAATAATGTCCATGACGTCTATCTTCTAATCGCCATTTTACTTGATCAATATCTTTTGTAGGCCCGGAGTAATAAATTGTCTTTTCTAGTTGTTGAAAAAGGTCCTCAGAGCAATTTTGGGAGAATTTTTCAATGAGATTGCCAGGTAATAGCCACTGAGGTTCAACATAGTCATTGCCACAAGATAGTTTCGATTTAGGATTATCAAGTAACCATTGTATGGCTATATCGGAATATTCCGTTGATAGATTGAGAAGTAATTTGCTAATTAAATGTACTATGACTTGAGTGTTAGTTGAAAGATAAGGTAAGAGTAACTTTAACAAAAGTTCTGGATTAGTACTCAGTTGCTCACCAGCACTTTCAATAATTGTAAACACTCCATGAGACAAACAATGAATAGTTTCATGGTCGGAATACCTATCTTTGTAAAACCAATTATAAATAATATCTTCATCATCCTGAACGCCAACAAACTCATTCACGATCGATAGCAGTCTGGTAAGTGCTTCTTCTGGTATATCTATAGAAATATTACTCAATTCATCGAGTGTAGACTCTGACCAGATGTCTCTGTCCGAGAGCATCTCTACTTTTGTTTCTGAAGAATACCTTGATGAACAAAAGGAAACTTTATAGTGGTATAACATTATTTCCATAAGATCTAAAGCACGACTCGGAGAGTGATTGGACAATATTTTCCAATCAATAAAGCGGACATGACAGTTTAGATTAATGAGCTGTTTGCGTACTTCAAACATTGCATCAGAATCTTTCTCCATATTCCAACAAAGTCCAGAGTAAACTGTATTATTCCATTCGTCTGATTTACCAACAAATGGGGTTAATTCTTTTAATACTGTATCGGGGGACTCTTCTGCTATAGAGCTCAACAACCTAGCAGTTTTCCCAATCAGTTCAGTATCACCACTGTTAAGCCAATTAGAAATAATATTTTGTTCTGATAGGGAGGTAACAATATGGTGATTGTTGTAGCAACTGTTAGAAATGAAACTTGGTAACAACTCTGTATTACTTACAATATTTTTTAGCATGTCCTTTGCTGGAGTTTTTACTTTTTTCAGTTCTTTTATTGAGTTAAATACGAGGTATTTGAAATGAAACCTCACTCGATCACTTGTTATTATAGCTAGAACACATGAGCAAAATACCTTTTGATCATAGTCTAAAAGCATATTTAAGGCGTATTTTAAATGCTCTCTTTTTGTTAGCGTCTGCTCTGAATAATCACCTAATGTATTTAGTAATTGTCCTGGGGAGTTGAGCGCCGCATTGAATAACCTTATTCCTACTTGGTAATCAAAAAGAGCTTGATGTCGAAAGCTAATCTGTTGAGACTGTCTAGTCAAAATCCCTACTGACAATAATGCTTCTAACGTTTGTGAAGAACTGATTGATATAACATTCTCAGAAATAGAAAGTCGTGAAGTACTATTCATCAAGACTACTACTTCATCAATAAGTTTTATTGTATTATCTTCATGGATACCGATAGATATAGCCTCTTTAATTCTGTCATCCCAAAACCGTTTAACTAGTTCGAGTTTATTGGAAAACTGAGGGGCAGAAGATTCTCTCTTTGCAATTACCAAATAAATACTAAGCCATAAAGGAATGGTCAGTATTTTTTTCTTTTCTTCAGAAAGTAAGTTAAAGTTTTCAAAGGGTTTAATTAGCTGACTCACGATGTCTATATCAAGGTGAGATAAGCTTATTTCTAATACCTCATCATCAAGACCTTTAATCCAGCTACTGAGTGCGACATCTTCATCTAAATCAAAATTCCTACAAGCTAGAATGATAGAAACATCCATACCCTCTTTTCTAAGTGCCAAAACCTGTCGTACCAACTGTTGGCAAACCTGTAGTGCATTATTAGAATGAGTAGCCGTCCACCTTATAGCGTCAAGTTGGTCTAGTATAAAGATTGTTTTTTGCTTGCTTGCAAATCGACTCAAACAAAGAATAGGAGAATAAGGAAAACCGAGCTTTTTGCCAAATGCATCAGCATTGTTTTCAGGCCTTGTTTTATCTAGCCTTATAGGAATGCTGAGTGAGCCTTGTGAACGAATTTTTTCATGTAGCTCAAGCATAAGGGCACTTTTACCCATCCCAGCTTCTGCTTTGATTAGAGTGACTGCATGATTATCTAAAGTGTTTATGATTTGATCGACTTCACTTCTTTGAATAAGTGTATCAGCTATCAAATAAGGTTTTATTGAGCTAATAAAATCTAATGAAAGTTGCTCAATAACAGGGGTGATTCTCTCGTCATCAGGTGTAATTCTGTGATGAAAACCATTGTTTTTTAGATCGCTAAGCAATATAGGTGTCGTGATCGCCACTCTTAACTTATTAAGTTCGACCGGATAGTTTTTTAAGAAGTGTAGAAGTTTCCGAGGTGCACCTGAAAATAACTTCTCAGCCTTCTCCTCAAGATTCCATGATGTGAGGCTATTTAGGATATACGGGGTGATTTTAAAGCGTTGTAATAAAATAATTGCTTGATTTAAATCTAACTCATTTGATGTGTCTAATAACAAATATTTGCATAAATCATCAAAAAGTTTTTTTCGCTTTTGGCTGGTTGTTATTTGGTATTTATAAAAATCAGTTGCACTATCGTTGGTATTTAAGGCGCTCTCACTTAAATCTGATAATACTTTGAAGGTTAAAGGGGAAACTAAATGAAATTCGTATATTCCTCTTTGTATTTGAAATAGAGCACTTTCTAAAATTTGAGCTTCGTTTAATTTAGCAATGGTCCAGTGTTCGTTATTAGCACTTCCAGCTTTGCATTGGTGACACTCTTTTTCGCCATTAAGGTTCTCAACAATGACATCGACACCTTTTTCATCATCACCTATGGGTTCTACAGTGACAGATAAAATCTTTTCATCAAGAAGCCGTAATAGTAAACATGCTATCCAGTTAGCCTCATATCTATTACCAAATTTTTCTGCATATCCACCTGCTTCAAGTGCCAATAGGTTTGTCCTTTAACTATTACATAAATGAAAAGTTTTAATGCCCATGATTTTTTATTCTGGCAAATCTAAAAGTTGCGAATAGAGGTAGGTATTCCTAGCTACGGCAAATCTAAAAATAAGTATTGATTATGAGGGTAAATCTAGTTTTAGTGTTTACGAATCTATTTTAACCCTCAATAATCTAGTTTCGAGTGTGTCCCTACGTCAGTTAGCTTTATCCTAATCCCACTTCAAAGCCCCACCAGTCTGATACTCAGTAACCTTAGTCTCAAAGAAATTCTTCTCTTTCTTCATATTTGCCTGTTCATCCAACCACGCCAATGTATTTTCTGCACCGGGGAAGGGATGTGCAAAACCAAGCTGCTTAGCCCGTCGATTAGCAATAAAACGGAACTGAGCAATATGATCTTCTTTTGAATAACCTAAAATCGGATCACGAAGAATATAGCCTGCGTAGATTTGTTCGGCTTCTTCAGCTTCTTCAAACATTTCTTGGATCTTGACCGGATCAAGCACTACGTTTTCTTCTTTGATGATTTGTTTCACTACACGAATACCAAATGACGCATGTAATACTTCATCACGCATAATGTATTGCAATTGTTCGGCCGTGCCTTTCATCAAACCACGACGTTGTAGTGCAAAGATAGGGCTGAAACCATTATAGAACCAGCAACCTTCAAATATGCCGCCGAAGAAGGCGTAGGCCATGACGAAGTTTTCTAATTCATCGCGGTTGGTTAGATCAATATCACTACGTAGAATTGAATCTAGGCGGCGATTCGCCAGTTGGATCTTTTGATTGATTTCTGGCACTACGCGATAGCGATTGTAGATTTCGCTTTGATCTAAGCCGATGGTTTCGATGCAGTGTTGATAGGTCCATGTGTGCAGAGCTTCTTCATACACTTGGCGTGCTTGATAGATTTGCAGCTCAGGCGCAGTCATTTTTTCCATCACTGCTAG
>NVWQ02000033.1 GCA_002733715.2 Methylophaga sp. | reverse complement strand
CAGTAATTTGCTTGACTGCTTCGGTTTTAAACTCTTGGGTATAACGTTTTCCTTTGCTCATAAACACCTCTGTTTGAAGTTACATTGTAACTGTTAAAAGTGTCTAGCAAAATCTGGGAAGTCCAAAGTGCGTTTTTTTCTGAGTATGGATTAAAAGTATTATTATCAGAATTTGTTTTTATTATTTTGCCAACAACGGTACTGATTATTGCAAATAAACTATTTTTGAAAATAAAACGTAATAAAAGATGAAGCTGTTAGTCGATACTGAAGTATGTAAAAAGGAATAATTATGATTAAACTTTATAGCTTTGGCAAACATTTTGGGGTGGCTGATCCTAGCTCGTTTGTATTAAAAATAGACGTGTATTTGCGGATGGCAGGCATAAAATATAAAAGCATTGTTAGACCTGATAATTTGAGTAAAGCGCCGAAAGGTAAACTTCCTTTTATCACTGATGGTGATATAACCGTTGGAGATTCACAATTTATCATTGCCTATTTGCAAGATAAATATAACGTTGATTTAGATTCACATTTATCAGATGAACAAAAGGGTGTTGCCTATCACTTAGGTAAATCACTCGATGAAGATTTGTATTGGTGTATGGTGTATTCACGTTGGATAAAAGATGATACATGGCCGCTTCTTAAAGAGGCATTTTTTAGCTCGATGCCTTTTCCCTTTAAATACATTGTTCCAATATTAGCTCGAAAAGGTATAAAAACGGCGTTATTTAAGCAAGGTTTAGGTCGGCACACGGATGATGAGATCATGGTGATTACCGACAGATCATTACAAGCGTTGTCAGATATTTTAGGAGATAAAACGTATTTTTTTGGTGACAATCCTTGCACCTTTGATGCAAGTGCTTATGGTGTATTGGCTCAATTTGTCAGCTCGACAATCGATAACCCATTTAATGAGATGGCGAAGCAATATACTAATTTAGTAAGCTATTGTGATCGGATGACTGAACAATATTATTAAGAGAATGCTGATTAAGTCTGTTTGAATTTAGGCTGAGGTGAAAGGGCATCAAACTTCTTCGAAATGAGCGGTAATAGTTGTTCTATTGCGGCGAGTTTCGAAGAAGTTTGAGGGTATTTCAGACAGCATAAAACAATCATGACTTATTTAGAATTTTCTTAAGCGTTAAATGCCATCATTTATTCCGCCGTTAGCTAACAGGTTGTTGAGCATATCTGCTGTATTATCTCCGAGATTTACAGAAACATTATTTAAATCAATTGTTTGAACTACTGAGTTTGTCGCAGCATCCTTAATGGATAGTTGTAAATGTTGTCCGGGACCCGTAGTATTATTTTCTGCCAAGCCTTCGATAATATAAGAACCGTCAGAAAGTAAATCAGATAAGTCTAATACGTCTCGAGCACTTGCCCCCGGATTTGAAGTATTACCTGTAAAGTCAGTGACTTCATCATGAGCCGGAGAGCCAGAAACGCCAACATCTGCACCATTCCAAATGAAGAGGTCATTGCCGGAACCGCCGGTTAAGATATCATTACCCGATCCTCCAGTAATGCTGTCATGTCCGTTAGCTGCATTTATCGTATCATCGCCTTGTGACCCAATTATAGTGTTGGAGCCATTTCCCCCGCGGATCTCATCAATATTAAGTAAGGTCGTCGTACTAAAATCAAGGTTACTATATGTACTGCCTTGGATAGTATTATTGCCTGCACCGCCATCAATGACTTCAATTGAGTTGCCAGCATTAAAGCTAGAAAGTCCAATGGTATCGTTGCCTGCACCACCTTGGATGGTATCGTTGCCCGCGCCACCGTTAAATTGATTCGAACCTTTATTGCTTCCTTCAACGATGAAGGTGTCATCGCCCGAACCGGCATTAAAGGTATCGTTACCTCGACCTACACGATAGTTTGTGTCTTGATCGTTGCCCGTAATGGTATTAGAACCATTACCATCGCGTATTTCATCAATATTAAGTAATGTTGTTGCGCTAAAATCGAGATTGGCATAGGTCGCGCCCTGGATAACATTGGTGCCTGCACCGCCGTCGATAAGCTCAATTGAATTGCTGGCATCAAAGTTTGCCAGCCCGATTTGGTCATCACCTGTACCACCTTGAATTACATCCGCTCCCGCACCACCGTTGAATTGATTTGAACCTTTATTGCTTCCTTCAACGATGAAGGTATCATCACCTGTGCCGGTATTAAAGGTGTCGTTGCCACGGCCTACACGATAGGTAATATTTTGATCGTTGCCTGTGATGGTATTGGAGCCATTGCCATCTCGCACCTCATCGATATCACGGAATTGAGAAAAGGTGGTTAAATCAAGATTGCTATAGGTAGCTCCTTGCAACACATTAAAATCACTGGCTAAACCACCGTCTATTATCTCGATTGAATCGGTTGAAGAAATTCTAATAATACTATCGACACCTTCTTCGGCTTGAATTGTATCTATTCCGGCACCACCATTAAATTGATTGGTACCTGAATTATTAGCAACCAGAAAGGTATCATCGCCAGCACCAGCATTAAAGGTATCGTTGCCACGGCCAACGCGATAAGTGGTGTTATCATCACGGCCTATAATGGTATTTGAACCGTTGCCATCACGAACTTCATCGATGTCTCGAAATTCGGTAAAACTTGTTAAGTCAAGATCGCTATACGTGCTGCCTTGAAACACATTAAAGTCACTGGCCAAACCGCCGTCTACGATTTCAATTGAATTAGTGGCAGAAATTCTAATAACACTATCGACACCTTCTTCAGCTTGAATCGTATCAGTACCAGCGCCACCATTAAATTGGTTGGTGCCTGAATTATTAGCAACGAGGAATGTATCGTCGCCTGAACCGGTATTAAAGGTGTCGTTACCTCGGCCTACACGATAGTTTGTATCTTGATCGTTACCCGTAATCGTATTCGAGCCATTACCATCGCGAATTTCATCGATATTAAGTAAAGTCGTCGCACTAAAATCAAGGTTACTATAGGTACTGCCTTGGATGCTATTAATGCCTGCACCACCATCAATGATTTCAATAGAGCTGCCGGCAGTAAAGTTTGCAAGCCCAATTATGTCATTACCAGCTCCACCTTGAATAGTATCTGTTCCCGCACCGCCATTGAATTGGTTTGAGCCTTTATTAGTTCCCTCAACGATGAACTTATCATCGCCAGCACCGGCATTAAAGGTATCATTGCCTCGGCCTACAACGAATAAGTCATCTCCTGATCCCGTAGAAATCGTATTACTCGCATTACCATCAAAAACGATATTAATGGCACTATCGGTATCAACTATATTTTGATAGGTGCTGCCCACATTAACATTGATAGCATTTGAAACATCACTGGCATTGCCAGTTCCATTGGGTCCATCATAAGCAATGGCAGTCATTGTATAATCGCCCACGGTGGGCTTGGTGAAGTCTGCTGTCCATGTTCCGTTAGGGTTAACGGTGGCATCATGCTGACTAATGATGCTTCCAGATGGATCTGCTATGAATATTTTTAGGCTTACGGCACCATCATGTGTGCCCGTTACAGTATTCGCATCCACTGCTTGAGTAATAGCAGGAGCCTCAGTAGCGCCTGTAATTATTATTGTGGCTGTCGAGTTACTAGCGGCACCACTATCATCACTCATGGTGTAATTAACTACGACAGTTGTTGATTCTCCCAGAGCTAAATAATCAAAGTCTGTGCCCGGATCAAACACTAATTGATTTGCCACAATGCTAACAGTTGCCGTTGGCACAGCAGGCACTCCGGAGTTAAAGCTAACATTGTCTAAGCTAAATGCTTGATCATCACCGTTATCAATATCAGTATCGTTTGCCAATACATCAATTGTAATGGCTGCATTTTCCGTTGTTGAATCTGCATCAACAAAGGCAATAGGTGCATCATTTGTGCCCTGAATAGTGATAGTGACCGTAGCTGGAGCACTCACTGAACTTTCATTAATACCATCTGTGCCATCAAAGCCATTTAGATCATCAGCAATATATTGGAAGGTGATTGTTGCTGTCTCTCCTAATGCTAAGGAATTAAAGTTACCACTTACACTGTAACTACCATCAGCATTGACAGTAATAGTCGGCATCGCTAATGGCGCACCTAGTGGGTTGCTTTGTGACAGCGTTTCACTTGCTGCAACCAAGGAATAATCATGAGTATCTGTCAGGTCAGCATCCACTACTGTCGGTAATGCACTTTCAAATAAAGTGTCGCCATCAACAGCTTCAAATGCTATGCCTTGAGCTTTAAGTTGGGCGCCATTTTCACCATTTAATGTGATTTGATATGGCCCTTCAAAATGCCACGTTGTCGCATCAACTGCATTAATACCGCTATCCACTTCAGCAGAGGTTAAATTCCAAGCACCGACCACTAATTGGTAGTCACCTTGGGGTAAATTATTTAAATCTAAGAATGAATCACGATTATAAAGTGAGCCATCAAAGCCAGGGTTATTGTTATCGTCATTAAAGCCGACTTGTGCACCACGTGAACCATCAGCATTAAGAGAAAATACACGAATCATTACATCTAATGATGTTTGAGAGTTATCACCATCAATTTCGTTATAACCAACACCGTTAATGCCATTTTGTCCATTTGGACCGCTAATCTCGGTTAACATATCAATCGATAAGTCACCACCATTGTGAGTGAAATTCCAATAATCAACTGAGGTTGTTAGTGCACCGTTAAGTACAATTGCACCGGTAATTCCTTGCGTACCCACATCGGATACAATCGGCTGATCATTTGTACCTGTTATCGTTATCATCACGACATCAACAGCACTGTCTGCACCGTGACTATCAGTTGCTTTCCAACTAAAGCTTGCTGTTGTTGTTTGACCCACAGCTAAGCTCTGATAAGCAGCATCACTTGGATCAAAACTATAACTACCGTCGGCATTAAAGATAAGCCCTGCTGGTGTTATACCATCAATTGAATACGTTAAGCTTGCGCTATCGTCATCGCTATCAATATCATCTGCTGTCACTTGACCATTGATAATGACCGCATCTTCAACTGCATTAAAGTCAGATTCGGCTTGGATAACTGGCCCATCATTTTCACCCAATACATTAATAGTAAACGTTTGCGTTTCAGATAGGTCATTGCTGTCATCTTGTGCTTGGAATTGGAATGTGCCACTAGCAATAGCACCGTCTGCCAGGGCATTTAGCGCCGCAGTATTTGTTAATTGATAGCTACCGTCAGCAGCAACTGTTACTTGAACGGTGATGATTTGAGGTCCGCTACCATCGTCGTAGCTTAGGTCTAAATTAAACGCTGTTCCTACTGTAGCTGCATTACCGTTCACTGTGCCAATAGTAATGACATTACTGACATCATCGATATCACTCACACCTTCTAACAAGCTTACTGTACCCGATACACTTGCTGAATTAGCCACGGTATTTTCAACAAAATTCTCTGTTTGGAAAGCATGGGCTGGTGTTGCATTATTTACGGCATCAGTTACATCAAATGTCATGGTGCCAGCCCAAGGCATGGTTTCACGACCAGATCTATCACTTGCTCCAACCATGTATGTAGACACACTTGGATCTTCTGCTTGTAATGTTGTGCCGCCTGTTACCGTTACATTGTCACCTGTGCCAGTAATATTTCCGCCGACATTGACATAATCAATAATAAGGTTGCGATCTTCAGCGTAACCGTCACCATCACGATCAGACCCTCCTTCCCATGCATCACCGACAAACCGAATGGCAACACTTGACGTGCCAGCCGGCACATTAAAGGTGATGTATTCCCACGATGTTTGTTGTGGCTCAGTCCCAAGAGAATTGTCAATGCGATAACTTCTAAGCTCTTCAACGGTGAGTGCATTGCCGCCATTAAGCGCGACGCCATCAACTGAAACGATAAACCGAGGTGCATCTTGGCCGCCAACATTGTAACTATCACCTGATAGTTTGACGATAACAGGGATGTCACCGTCATTGGAAAGTGATGTTACATTAAATTCTGGTGCATCATTTTCACCATTAATGGTAATGGTAAATTCTTGTGGTGCCGATAAATTATTAACTGCGTGAGTATCATCAATTTGATAAAAGAAACTACCTGTTGCTGCATTCCCCACCGGAATGGCATCTAATAATTCGCTCTGTGAAACATGATATTCGCCATCCGCATCAACTCGAACAGGCAGATAAATTGTTTGAGGATCACCATTTTTATCTTCATAACTAAATTCAACTTTAATTTGTGTTGATCCGTTTGAAGCTATTGTTTGATAACTACCACCATCGTCGCTGACTGTGCCAATAACGTGGCCAGCAACATCATCAACATCGGTTAAACCACCTAATAAATTCTCACTGCCTGTTTGCGGAACGGCAGGCCCGGATAATTGATCTTCATCAAATGTACCAGTGTTCGTGCTGGCTACAGGTGCATCGTTAATGCCTGTAATAGAGATAGTTAATGTATCAGTTTCACCTGTATTGGTGGTGTAACTTGCAAAAGGAACAATGCCATCGTAATCAGCAGCAGGTGTAAACAGATAACTACCATCACTATTAATTGTGAGTGCACCTACCCCTGCTATAGTCGCGATACTATTCGCTGTATAAGTAGTTACATCACCATCAACTTGGAAACTAGCAACACTTAAAATATCATCAATATCAGTGTCATTACTTAACACACCGTTTGCAGCATTGACTGACAAGATAGTATCTTCATCGGTATTGCCTACATCCGACATAGTGATTGTTGGATCATCTTGAGGTGCAATGGTTAATGTTACTGTTGCGGTATCCGTTGCACCGTCCGCATCGGTAATCGTGTAGCTAAAGGAATCCGTACCATTAAAATTAGCAGTAGGCGTATATGTGTAGCTGCCATCATTATTAAAGATCAACGCTCCGTTAGAAGTGTTGGTGTTTAAACTGAAATTGATAGAATCGCCATCTGGATCGTTGTCGTTTAAAGCGACACTACCATTATGAATTGAGTCTTCATTTAATGAAGCACTATCGTTATCCGCTTCGGGGGCGGGATTGGCAACGTCCCAGCCAAATGACTGGCTTATACTATCGCCTACTGAATCAGTGGCAATAATTATGACAGCATAAGGGCCACTCTGTGATGCTGAGCTGTCTAATGTACCGCTGATAATGCCTGTTAGCGGATTAATTGATAAATTGCTAGGAAGCCCAGATGCCGAAAACGTTAATCCACTTCCACTAAAGTTGCCAGAAATGTCGAAATTAATAACATCGCTGTCATTATCCGATTGAGTGGAAATGGGCACAGTAGTGGGAGGTGCAATGATGGGAGTTAGGGCGTTAGTGTTACTTGCATTATCTTCGATCCCAGAAAACAGGTCAGAGTCATCTAAAAAGCTACTTGCAGCAGCACTTGTTTCAAATCCACTTGTTACTTCAACGGTAAGATCTTCATGTTCAACCACAACAGTTGTGACGCCTTCATTACCTTCAGACTCTGCACCGGCAGCCGTAGCATCGCCTTGCTGTGTGGGATCTTCACCATCGACTAACGCATCTTGAAGAGCGGTAATATCTACATCTGAATCCGGTGTGCTAGATTGCTGTGGATCAAAAACATCAGTATCTAGGAATGCTTGAGAGTTTCTACCCAGATCAATAAGACTGCCATCAGAAAACTCAATTTCAATCGCACTGGCATCACCTGTAGTGATAATTTCATCCGCATTAATGCGATCACCCACAAGTAAATTACGTTGTGAGCCATCAATAGCAGTTGCTGTCGCACTGCCAATAAGTGCTTTTACGAATCCAATTTCAGTTGCCATAATCCTTACCAAATGTAATATCTTAGTATCGTAGACATCACTTTACGCGCTCTATAGGTATTGAATAGTGTACTTTGGTACTAATAGGGTACTTTTTTTGTACAAATACCAACTGGTTAACAGTTTTCCAGCATAAATGAGGTTTGTAGGTACTATTTTTAGTAACTATCTCGAATTAATGACGAATAATAATGACAATTGTTACAGTTATTTAGCGGGATAATCCATCATTAGGGGCGTTTAAGTTCACCAATAATGAGGTAAATATCTTTACCTTCTAACTGCATTTGATCAGGTTTTTCTTTTTCAATATAGCTGGTGTACATATCCGTGTACTTAGTATATTCCGGATCAAGCTCGACCGCTTTTTTGAATACGGCATAGGCTTTATCAAATTGAGAAAGATACATATAGGTTTGACCTAATTTGAATAAACCGTATTTCGTTATGCCATCTATATATACTTTATAGCGATAAGCCTTATTGGCTTGTTGCCACAATTGACGATCAATAGCACACTGACCTCTTTTGCTCCAAGATTTAGCCTTCCAAGGACGAAGCCGAGTGGCTTTAAGGCTATAGTCAAGACACTTTCTAACATCTTTAAGTTTATGCGCGGCAACAGCGGCGCGCACATATATTCCTGCATAGTCGGTACCTCGTGAAATACTTTTTTCGGCTAAGGCTAATGCCGCCTTATATTTGTCATTGCGGATTAATGTATCCACTTTATCATTGCTAATAATATCATTAAGATATTGTTGTTGGTTATCCGTTAATTTTGGTAAGTAAATAGGGATTTCTTGATCGATAATTTGTTTCATTTGTGCATAGCTACCGCCCCACCGTGGAATAGATACCTGCAAGTAAATATCCCAAATATAGGCATTGTGTTTCATCGTCGCGGGCACATTACGCATAAAGTCCTGCGATGACCCATAGTGAGATGAGGTACGCGTTATCGATAATTGCTCAAGATAAGCCTCTAGAATTGAAGGCTCTATTTTTAGCCCTTTTTGTAAATAATCCCATGCTTTAACAAAGTGCTGCTCCATGGTGGTAAATTGTTCACTAGAGGTGTCCTTGGCGAACCTTTTGCCCCGCGCTTGATGCGCTTTTCCTGACCAATAAAGCCCCATCAATACGTGAGCATAAGCAGATTTTGGCTCGATTTCTAACCATTTGGAGAGTGCATCAAACAGTGCAGGATCGGCAATGTCACGTTCAAACCAGAATGTTCTGGTGACAGCAAAGTAGTCATGTATGGAAATGTGATTGTCTAAATAGTCGTCATTAGCTGTGGCAAGATTCTTTTCTAATACTGAAAACTGATGAGAGAGTAATAAAGCTCGCTGCTCAAATGTGTCGGCATAGCCAGAGCTACCAAAAAGCAGAAACAGTAGTAGTATAAATATAGAAATAGCTTGTTTAATCATGACTCAAAATAGCATAAAAAAGCCCTAACTGCAAAAGCAGTTGGGGCTTTATATTGAGTTCAATTTACAGGTTAATATTTGATGCTGTCAGCACTATAAATTAATCCTTTTTCTTTTGTCTGAGCTTGAATGGAACCAAATATTTTGGCATCAAAAGAATCTTTTCTACCACCATCTGCTGCCACTTGTTTTTTTAAATAGTCATTACGTTTTTCGGCAAGTATTTTCATTTCTTCCCCTAGATTGTCGCGCTTTTCTGCTTTTTGTCGGATAAAAATGGCTTGTTCTTCCGTAGGCATCGCTTGAATGCTTTCAGGTAAATCTTCATTTTTAATGCTAGCAAGATCTACATCGCCACTGACAATAGCATCGACAAGTTCATTTTCACCCAAGAAGTTAGT
>NVWQ02000032.1 GCA_002733715.2 Methylophaga sp. | reverse complement strand
TTCTTCGCCACCATAGCGTGCAAGCACATCACTGGTTCGCATACTATCACTGAAAATGCGTGCGGCCTGTTTTAATACTAGATCACCAGCATGATGACCGTGTGCATCATTAACACGTTTGAAGTGATCAAGATCAATAAATAAACACGATAATGGTGTGCTGTTACGTTGTGCCAAGGTGAATTCTTCAGTAATACGTTGATCGAAAAAACGTCTATTGTTAAGTCCCGTCAATGGGTCGATTAAACCAAGTTGTTCAATACGTTCTTGCAAGCAGGAATTTTCAATGCAAGCAGAAATCACAGCGGTAAGATGCTCTAAAAATAAGGTGCCGATATTGGGTTGAAATCGATCGGTTTTGCGGCTACCTAAGTTGAGACTACCAATCAGTTTATTTTGTCGTTTCAGCGGTAGGATAGCAACTGATTTCAACTCAGTATGATCGGGAAATAATACTTGGTGAAAGTTTTTAGAAAAGACGGATAGCTTGGGTTTAGGAAAAATATGATAGGTATCAACTAATGCATGTTCTTTATCGGTAAACAGTAAACGATTTCGCCAAGAAGAAGGTTTTTCATGCAGATCTAGCAGTCGTTGAAATTCATATTCAGGATCAAATAACAGCAAGGTTACTTCTGATAACTGGAATCGGTCACGATGTTGTTCAAGAATTAGGGAGAATAGCTCAAAAACACCCGAACAATTGAGTAGGCCTAATTCATATTCTTGAAAGTTGACATGCTTTTGCTCATTGTTCTTTGCGATGCGTAAAAAGGCATCGAGTTTTGCTTGTATTGATTCAACGTCAGACGGCATAATATCGACTATAACAAAAATAGTAGCTAGGGTGAATGGTCGTTTTTAATAGTACGAGCAATAGTCCACACTTCAATCGTCTTAACGCCCATTTCATGTAAAACTTTGGCCGCAAAATTGACTGTATGTCCTGTGGTAAGCACATCATCAATTAAAGCTATGTGATTGGGAATATTAGTATTGTTGATTTGGAAGGCCTTTTTCATATTATTTTTACGTTCGGCGAAAGGCAATGAGGCTTGTGGTGGAGTGTCTTTAATGCGCATTAGAATATCATGTCGAACTGGAATATTAAGCTGTTTGGATAATTGCTTAGCTAATTCTAACGATTGATTGTAACCACGTTCCCGAAGTCGTCGGGGATGAAGTGGAATAGGTATTAATAACTGTGGCAAGGGACGTTTTTTCAATTGCTCAGCCATTTGGGTAGCGAAGAATTGACTAAGCACCAAGGTGTCATGATATTTAAGATCGACAATTAACCTATCTATGGGGGAGCGATAGCGAAATAAACTAAAACTAGCATCTTGTTCAGGTGGTTTATTTAAACAATGACCGCATAACATTGTTTGCTGGAGTGGTGATGCACAGCGTGGGCAGGCATGACCTAGTAGAGGCAATTGTTCACTGCATGCTTGGCATAGGCAATCATTGCCAGAAGAGCTGCCACACAGTAGACAAGGAATAGGCATCAATTTACTGTATAATTGACCGAAACGATGAGCCAATGTTGAGAATAAATCCGTTGAGTTCAAAATCTAATCCATTAAATTTAATGAAGTTATATCATGCCTGAAAATGTAATAAAAACCGACCAAATTATTCGCCATAACTGGAGCGTTGAAGAAGTCGAAGCGCTTTATGCCTTGCCTTTTGCTGATTTAATGTATCGTGCTCAAACGTCGCATCGTGAAAACTTTGATCCTAATGCCGTGCAAGTGAGCACACTATTAAGTATTAAAACAGGCGGTTGTGCTGAAGATTGTGGCTATTGCCCGCAAAGTGTTCATCATGAACAGTCAGTGAAAGCAGAGCCTTTAATGCCGCTTGATAAAGTATTAGAAAATGCGGCACAAGCCAAAGATGCCGGTGCAAGTCGTTTTTGTATGGGCGCAGCGTGGCGTAATCTGAAAGATCGTGATCTCGAACGTATTGTGACTATGGTTGAAGGCGTTAAAGACATGGGCTTAGAAACGTGCGTTACTTTAGGTATGCTAGAAGATCATCAAGCAAAACGCTTAAAAGAAGCGGGTTTAGATTATTACAATCATAATTTGGATACTTCACCTGAATTTTATGGCGATGTAATTACTACACGAACGTATCAAGACCGATTAGACACATTGAGTTATGTGCGCGATGCAGATATCAATGTCTGTAGTGGTGGTATTGTGGGCCTAGGTGAAAATGATGCAGATCGTGCGGGCTTATTAATGGGTTTAGCGAATATGCCAAGCCACCCCCAAAGTGTGCCGATTAATTTATTAGTTAAGGTTGAAGGCACACCGTTAGCTGATAATGAGGATATTGATCCTTTAGAATTTGTACGCACCATTGCTGTTGCCCGCTTGATGATGCCTAAGTCTTACGTTCGATTATCAGCGGGTCGTGAAAGTATGAGTGATGAACTGCAAGCCATGTGTTTTCTTGCCGGTGCAAATTCGATCTTCTATGGTGATAAATTGCTGACCACCGATAACCCTGGTATGGATCATGACCAAAAACTATTTGCACGCTTAGGTATTAATACCGTGATTGGTGAACATTCTGCTCCTGCGAAGGAAGCCTGTAGTCATTAACTCCCTTACGTCATTCCCGCATGTTTGTAGCGGGAATCTTGAGTGTAAATTAGATCCCGGCTAAAAAGCCCACCGGGATGACGATTATTAATTCAGCGGATGACGGGGCAACTTTTTAAATCGAGATGTGAAAATGGCAAGCCTGCCTTGGTCAAAACAACTAGCTGAGAATTTAGCTGAACGTAAAGCCGTTGGACGTTATCGCCAACAGCGAACACGTTTGGGCGCGCAAGGTGTTGAAGTTGTTGTCGATGGTAAGCCGCTACTCTCATTTTGCAGTAATGACTATCTTGGTCTTGCTAATCACCCAGATTTAAAAAAAGCTTTTATTGATGCTGCTGAGCAAGAAGGTGTCGGCGCAGGTGCCGCACACTTATTAACGGGTCATAGTCATTACCATCAACAGCTAGAAGAAGAGCTCGCTGATTTTATGGGCCACGAGAAAGCCTTGTTATTTTCATCTGGCTATCAAGCAAATTTAGGTGTGATTGATGGCTTGATGGTGCGGGGCGATGCCATTATTCAAGATAAGCTCAATCATGCATCACTGCTTGATGGTGCACGCTTAAGTGAAGCAGATTTACTACGCTATCCACATGCCGATATATCACGACTGCATAAGCGCTTACATACGGCTTCTGCCGCAAAACATAAACTTATTGTGACAGATGGCGTCTTTAGTATGGATGGCGATGTTGCACCACTAGCTGAGATTATTGCCGAGGCAAAACAACATAAAGCCGCTGTTTTTGTTGATGATGCACATGGACTAGGTGTCTTGGGCGAACAAGGCCGTGGCAGCGTTAGTCATTGCAATATCAAACAAGATGAACGGCCAATTATAATGGGCACATTTGGCAAAGCCTTTGGCACAGCCGGTGCCTTTGTTGCAGCCGATGAAGAGGTGATTGATACCTTGATCCAGCAAGCGCACACTTACGTTTATACCACGGCACAACCAGCGGCAATCGCTGCCGCCACATTAGCCAGCTTAAAATTAGTGCAAGACGAAAATTGGCGACGAGAAAAATTACAGGCATTAATTGCTCAGTTTAGAGCAGGTGCAAAAGGGTTAGGCTTGAATTTGATGGATTCCTCTACGCCTATTCAGCCAGTGTTGGTGAGGGATGATAAAAAAGCGATAGCTATTGGCAAATCATTAGAAGAAAAAGGCATATTAGTTGGCGTGATTAGACCGCCTACCGTGCCAGAAGGCTCGGCACGTTTACGCATCACCTTATCGGCCAATCATAGTGAACAACAGGTGCAGCAGCTATTAGATGCTTTGGAAGTTATATGTACGGATTAAATTACGTACCTGTCATCCTCGCGTATGCGGGGATCCATGGGCAGTTGCAATATCCACTATCGTTGGATTCCCGCCTGCGCGGGAATGACGAAATTTGTGCGTTGAATGACGAAGCTTATGCCTTGAACGACGGATCTTATAGATTTAATGTTAGAACCTATGCACATTAAAGTAATAGGGCAAGGCCCTGACTTGGTAATGTTACACGGCTGGAGTATGCACAGTGCAGTGTGGCATGATCTTGCCGAAGGCTTAGCTAAGCACTTTACCCTGCATCTGGTTGATTTACCGGGCCATGGTCAAAGTGACTGGCAGCCAGATGCTTTAGAGCTCGACGTATTGATTAATAAGCTAGCCAATGAATTACCTCAAACAGCCTACTGGCTAGGCTGGTCATTAGGTGGTTTAATTAGCATTGCCTTTGCCGATGGTTTTCCTGAACGTGTGAAAAAATTAGTATTGTTGTCAGCAACACCCTGTTTTGTGCAAGTTGAAAACTGGCCTTGCGCGATGGATGCATCAGTATTTAAAACATTTGCCGATAATTTAGATGATGATCAGGCTGTGACATTACAACGATTTTTATTACTGCAAGCACGAGGCTCACAACATAGTCGTGAAACCATTCGGCAATTGACGCAGCAATTAACAATAGAAAAACCGCCTGTGGCAGAAGCGTTGCAGGCGGGATTAACATTATTAATAGAAATTGATTTGAGAACACAATTCTCTACATTACAATGTCCGTTAAAAATGATTTTAGGTGATCGAGATACTTTGATCCCGAAACAAATGTTAGAGAACGCAAAACAATTGAATCCTAAATTAGCAACAGCTTTGTTGGCGGGAGCAGGTCATGCGCCTTTTATCGCTCAAGCAGCGGCATGTCAGCATGAGATAGAACAATTTATCAATGAGTAATCAATTACCGAATAAAAACCTTATTGCGCGATCATTTGGTCAAGCGGCGATGTATTATGATGATGTTGCTGTACTGCAACGTCAAACAGGTGATGAGTTATTAGATCGTTTATCTTTGGTTACTTTACAGCCTGAAAGAATATTAGATTTGGGGGTGGGAACAGGGCGCAATTTAAGCTTGTTAGCTAAACGTTACCCTAAAGCACAACTTGTTGCTGTGGATATTGCCACCGAGATGGTGCAACAAGCGCGAGCGAACTATCGTCAAGATGAAGGCTTAAAGCGCTGGCTACCCAGCTCAATTAAACCCATATATCTTGCAGGTGATGCTGAAAATTTACCACTTGCTGATAATAGTGTCGATTTGATCTTTGCTAATTTAACCTTGCAATGGTGCGATCCTCGAACAAGTTTTGCTGAAATTCAACGCGTGTTACGGCCTGATGGTTTATTAATGTTCACCAGTTTAGGGCCAGATACTTTGACTGAGCTACGCCAAGCATGGGCAAGTGTCGATGATTACACTCATGTGAATATGTTTTATGATATGCATGATGTGGGTGAGGCAATGATGGAAGCGGGTCTTGCTGAGCCAGTTTTAGATACAGACCACTATACTTTGACCTATGAAACATCAATGGCATTGATGAAAGATTTAAAAATACTAGGTGCGCGAAACGTAAACTCAGCACGACGTCGAGGTTTAACAGGCAAGCAGGCACTACAGAAAGTAGCTGAAACCTATGAGCAATTTCGTATTAATGATTTATTACCAGCAACGTATGAAGTGGTTTATGGACATGCTTGGGGCGGGCAAGCCAAGCAACAACATAATGAGGGTGAAGTGCGGGTCTCAATCGATCAGATCCAAGGTCGCAAAGCATCATGAATGGCTTTTTTGTCACGGGCACGGATACCGACGTTGGCAAAACTCGCATCAGCGTCGCCTTAATTGAATTATTACAACAGCAAGGCGGTGTTATAGCGGGCATGAAACCGATTGCCAGCGGTTGCAAACAAACAGCACAAGGCTTACGCAATGATGATGCGGTGCAACTCAGCCAGCAAGCTAATATTGAATTACCCTATGATCTAATCAACCCCTATGCTTTTGAGCCTGCCATTGCCCCACATATTGCAGCAGAACAAGTGGGCATTGAAATTGATCTGGCCAAAATCAAAGAAAACTTCACGCAGATAAAACAACAATCAGATGCTGTAGTGGTGGAAGGTGCCGGTGGATGGTTAGTACCACTGAACAAAACACAAACAATGGCTGACTTAGCGCTAGCATTAGATTTACCCATAATCTTGGTTGTGGGCATAAAGTTGGGCTGTATAAACCATGCATTGTTGACGGTAAAAGCGATTGAAGATTCAGGTTTGCTATTGCAAGGCTGGGTGGCTAATGAGATTGAAGCTAATGAGCAAGCAGAGGATATAATAAAAACGTTAAAAAAAGCTATTAGCGCACATTGTTTAGGGCATGTTCCTCAGCTTGAGGTAGGTGAGTTGGCTAGTATGTTTATTGATGTAATTTAGTTTGAGAAAGCTGTTGCTGGCCGAGAGGTCTATCCTAACGTTTTAGGTAAGACGCGCGCGTTTTTTTGCGCGTCGTACTTGACATGTTTGTTATGTGCATGGATATGTAGACATTAGTGATATGTGGACAAGATCATTAATTGTAAAAACCCCTAAGCCTGATAATTTTTCAACCTTTCTTGGGTGTTCGTGTATATATGTCAGTACATCATTTATTAAATTCTTCAAACTGGGAGTTGGCTCTGGAAAACAGACTTGTTTGCTGTTGTAGTAGTATATAGTTCGTGAAACGCCCTCCACCAAGCCAATACAATACCCAATACCAAGCTGGTCTTTTGTATTGGTATTTAAATCAATGTTTGATGAATAGGACTGACAGCCATTGATAAATAAGTCTAATGCGATACCTTCATCACTTAAAGTAATAGGTGATAATATTGATAGCAATAAAAATATATAGATCCGTTTCATTATTGTTAGCCTTTTATTATTTATACTTGATTAAAAATTCATACCAGTCGTCAAGAAGGTATAGCTCTTCTTCTGATTGACTGGTGAGGAATTCTTGTATTTCGAATACTAAGTTTGAGTCTAAATTCTTTTCGATTACAGTTGATAGGCCACCACAAGTTGTACAGTACAATTTTTTGCATTTGGCGTCTTTGGCTTTAAAAGATTGTAATTTTTTAATTACTGGAATTTCACCAATGATAATTGGCGTAAGTGTTAATTTTGCCCGTAGTTTTGCTGCTTGTAGCTTTGTGTATGGTGATAATCTCTTTGAATTTTCGATGATCTTTAATGTATCAATTTCTTTTTTTTCAGAAAATATACGCTTTGCATGATTTGTTCTTGATCGGCATGATTTTTCAGTAAAGTCATTTTCGTTAAACAGGCATTCACGAATCTCTTCATTAGAAAACCTATCTGATGAGAAAAGATCAAAATAATCAATAAAACACCTCATTCCTATTGACTGAAGGGTTCGTTTTAATTTCATTTCATTCATAGTTTTCTCTCTGCATATACCTTGTTAATAACGAGAACGTACTTATATGCACATATACGAACAGATATTCTTATTAAGCCTATAAACCGAGAAAGGCGCAATCAAACATCTTCTGGAAAAACGGTAACAAGTCCATCTGCCTTCCATGGCTGATATTTAACCATGGTTTTTTGAAATAAGACACTATCAATTAATGCAATAAGCCAAGCACGTAGTTTAGGGTAGGGTGCTATTTCAAACCAATTCATATCTGAAAATGCAAATTGGCGAATAAAGGGGAAGATTACAATATCGGTAAACGTTATATTGTTAGCTGTTAAATAAGCTGATTTTTCTAGCAATGCCTCTAACATCAACAATGTTTTCTCACCTTGCTGGCGGTAGTAGTGTTCGCTATGTTCTGGGTAACGGTCAGCATATTTATAACGATCTAGCCAATGCTTAAAGTCACCATCATTATTGGCGATTAATTCATTATTGATATTGCTTAACCAATTATCAGGATCGGACTGTTTCAGTGCCCAGTGCATAATATCTAAACTTTCATCAATCACAGTCTGATCGTTTGTAAGTAATACGGGCACAGTAGCTTTAGGTGAAATATCTAGCAGAGCTTGCGGCTTATCACGTAGCACTACTTCACGCAGTTCGACTTGAATGCCGCTCACTGCTATTGCCATGCGAGCACGCATGGCATAGGGGCAGCGGCGAAAGCTATATAGAATATTGCTATTCATGGCATTTATCTTTTCCATTGTTCCTATGACTATTCAATTTGAATAAAACGCATATCTTTTACAAAAACTTGCCATCCCCGTGAAAACGGGGATCCAACGATAGTGGCTAGTATGCTCAATTCATGGATCCCCGCTTAAAGCATGCGAGGATGACGGGGGAGTTTAATACTGAACTTGAACGGTATACGTCAATTTTGTACTGCTTTCAGCTGGCACGGTGATATTCCACTCTGCTGTGCCAGAAGCTACTTTTTTATGGGCCTGGCTTTCCTTTACCATTTTCCAGTCACCGGGAACAGGTTCACGAACGGTGACGGTAACAGGCTCTGATTTGGCATTTTTTAATTCAATTTCATAACTGCTTTCATAGGCCACATGATGGGGTTTGTTGTGCGGTACTTTTCTGAAATTGGTTTGTTTCATATTGGCGGTCACGTCAAACGCATCCCCTAGTTTTAAGCGAATGTCTTCATTTTTGGGTGTGTGGTCGATATTGTCTTCACCTACAAATTGAGCATTGCCTTTCGAATCATTTTTGTAAACACGTACTATCCCTTTAGGAATAGGCATGCCTAATTGTGCTTTTTCGCTGTTTTTAAACTCAACAAATACGCCGACTTTCATTTTTTGGCCAATTTGGCCTCGACTACTGCTGTAATAGTAGTTATTACCGCGCAATAAAAACTGCTTTGTTACGGGCACAGAACTAGCTGAAAGTAAGGCGACTTGTTTGGTTTGCTTGTCTTTCAAGTCCGTTGTTCGGCCTAGCGTATATAAATGGTATTCAAATAGGCTTTCTTCAGCCATACCATCATCAGCCATCATACTTTTTTCCATCATTGCTACTCGTGGAGCGGATCGACCTCGAAATTGTGGTTGAACTTGATTGACATCGCCCGCGACTAATTGCAATTTGGCATTATTATATTGGGTGCCACTTTGATTAGTGAGTGTGACCCAGCCGGTTAGATCTAGATGGCTATCGTCACTGCTGAGTTCGGCTACATAATCTGCCTTCCAAGAAAGGCCGCCTGTGAGATAACCCAATTCTACCGTTTGAGTTTTAGCCGATGAACTTGTTAGTTGTGTAACCAGTGTTGGTTGGTCACGTAAATTATCCGGCACATTATCAAAAATATACTCACCACGAGGATTGGTGATAATTTTATTGCCAATTTTTAATACCACACCGCTATTGGTACTGAGTACGGTGGCTGTTGCAATCGTTTCCAAACCTGTTGCCGGATTAGTTCTGGCTAACCTAACCTGCTTGCCGACATATTTCTCAAGTAATTTTTGAGGAGTGAGTAAATCGAAATCAAAATTTTGTTCTAAAACACGAAGTTGGATATTCGGGTTTAAGCTTCGAAGCAATGCCGTTTCAGGACGCATTCTGGCGCTGACACCCCGAAAGGCAAGATTGTTGAAGCCTTTGTTCAAGGTGATTTTGCGTTGATCTTTTATTAAGGCAAGGTTCTCATTATATATAGTAACGGCAACAGAAGTTTGATCATCTAATGTTGTACGTTGCTCAGCATCACCTGCAAAAACAGGGCTGGCAAGACAAAGTGCCAAGCTAATTAATGATAGTGACTGTTTCATTTTGAATCCTTTAAAAAAGTGATAAGACACAACCATCATACTAATCGAAAATAAAGAGAATGTTAACTTTTTGTAAAAAGCCTGTTGGTACAGGATTAAATAAATTTTCTTAAGCCAATTAACTGTGTTTTCTGCCAGTCCATTTTGTTATAAAATGTTAATGCATGCTGGTTGTTGCGATCAGCCAATAATTGCAGGCGTGTTAACCCCTGTTCTTTAGCCCGGAGTTCAACGGCTGAAAGTAATTGTCGACCAATGCCTTTACATGCATAGGCTTTCTGAACCACCATATCTTCAATAAGACCGACATGACCACCTTCTGCAGTAGAGATGATTGTGAGGACTGTACACATGGCAATAACTTCAGAGTCATGTTCTGCGACTATGATGTAATCATTATCGCTGGCAAGTAATAATTCTACACCTCGGCGTTGTTTCTCCTCATCAAAGATAAAGTCTTCTTCAATTTCAAAAAGTTCTTTTAGTAATGCGATAAGAAAGTTAATATCAGAGATATTTGCTTGGCGAATTGTTATGTCCATACATTTAATATTAATCTATTTCGGGGCTAGAAACATCAAAAAATGTTTCGTTAATTAGCATTTTCTAATATACTGGCTGGTATTATTATTTAATCGAAAAATAAAAACAGGATTTAGCCATGAAATATCCATCGCCGTGGTATGTATTGTTAAGTTGCTTTTTAGCCATACAAGTGAGCATCGTGTATGCGCGGGCACCGTTAGAAAGTGTAACCGTGGTTGAAAAGAGTTTTATTCAGCATGAAGTGTTTGATGCAGTGGTCGAGGCGGTAAATCATTCGACAGTGTCATCACGCATTTCAGCACAGGTGATTGAACTTAATTTCGATGTTAATGATGTTGTGCCTAAAGGTGCCGTTATTATGAAGTTTGAAGCAGCGGAGTTTCAGGCACGCGTTGCTCAAGTTGAAGCCAATATATTAGCGGATAAAGCGCAAAGCCGTGAAGCCGTTGCACGCCAGAAAGAGGCGAGAGCCGAAGCGAAACGCGTTAAAAGCTTATTTGCGCGTAAATTGATTTCACAAGCGGCACTGGATGGAGCCAATGCAAATTTAAGTGCGGCTAATGCACGTGTGCAGGCGGTACAGGCACAAGCAAAATCTAGCCAAGCACAATTAACAGAAGCTAAGGTGCAATTATCCTATACACAAATTATTGCACCTTATAGTGGTGTGGTTACGGAGCGCTTTATTGAATTAGGTGAAATGGTCAGCCCTGGACAACATTTAATAACAGGTGTTTCATTGGATCATTTACGAGTAGTGATTAATGTGCCTCAATATTTATTAAGTAACATTCAGTCTGCTGCTAGTCCAGAATTTATGTTTGATGATCGACAGATTATGGGTGAGAAGGTGACTATTATTCCCTATGCCGATAGTGCTAGTCATAGTTTTTTAGTCCGTGTTGACTTGCCTGAAGCTGTTAAAAATATTTACCCTGGTAGCTTTGGGAAATTACATTTTTCTACAGGCGAAGAGCAGGTTCGAGTCGTTCCACAATCCACCATTGTGCAACGTAGTGAAGTGGCGGGTGTGTATGTATTAACAGATGAACAACCGCTTATTTTTAGGCAAATTCGTTTAGGTCGTTTGCTTGAAGGAAATTACAGAGAAGTATTGGCGGGTTTGAAAGTGGGAGAAAAAGTTGCCTCAGATCCTTTAGAAGCGGCACAGTTGTTAAAGTTAAATTCTTCTAGGTCTACACCATGAGTGATAAGCCATTAGGTATTTCAGGTCGAATTGCTAAGGCATTTCAAGATACTGAGATTACGCCTTTACTAGCATTAATCGGTTTGTTGCTTGGTTTGTTTGCAATTATGGTGACGCCGCGAGAAGAAGAGCCACAAATTGATGTCACTTTTGCCAATATTTTTATCGCTTACCCAGGCGCTTCGGCTGGTGAAGTGGAACGATTAATTTCAACCCCAGCAGAACAAATTGTATCCGAGATTGAAGGTATTGAGCATGTCTATTCAGTTTCTAAACCGGGGCTGTCAATCTTAACGGCGCAATTTGAGGTGGGTGAAGAATCCACTTCAGCGATTGTTAGGTTATATAACAAAATTTATTCAAATAGTGATTGGTTGCCGACTCAACTGGGCGTAGCACAGCCTATTATTAAACCGAAAGGCATTGATGATGTACCGATTGTAAGTTTAACGCTTTGGACTGAGGACCCGCAGCGCGGGGCACATGAACTGCAAAAGGTAGCGCATGCGGTTGAAGCCGAGCTAAAGCGTGTGCCGGGAACACGTGATATCTATACGATTGGCGGACCTGATAATGTGGTGCGTATTCAGTTAGATCCACAACGTTTGGCGGGTTATGACATTGATCTTGAAGAATTAAAACAGGCTTTATTAGCCGCTAATAGCTCAGCAGAAGCAGGTGTATTAGTTCAAGCTGATCAAGAGTCATCTGTGCAAGCAGGTGTATTTTTGACCACACTTGAGGAGATTTCATCGCTGGTAATTGGTATTAAAAATGAAGCGCCGATCTACTTGCGTGATGTTGCTACGGTTATAGCGGGAGCTGATCAGCCGACAGAGTATGTATGGATGGGCACTGGGCCAGCGGCAGAACATAAAGGTATTGCTGTTCAAGGGGAGTTCCCAGCCGTGACCTTGGCCATTGCTAAACAGCCGGGACAAAATGCGGTCGATATCGCAGATGCGGTGATTGCTCGATTTAATGATCTAAAAGGTATTGTAGTGCCAGATGGTGTTGAAGTTACTGTCACGCGTAATTATGGTCAAACAGCCGATGATAAGGCACAAACATTAATCAAAAAACTGGTGTTTGTAACGATTGCTGTGGTGTTGTTAGTGTGGCTAGCATTAGGTTGGCGAGAAGCCATTATTGTCGGTGTGGCAGTAGTGATCACTCTTATGTTAATGCTGTTTGCATCATGGGCTTGGGGATTCACCCTCAATCGGGTGTCATTGTTTGCACTGATATTTTCAATCGGTATTTTGGTCGATGATGCCATTGTGGTGGTCGAAAATATTCACCGACATCAGAAGATTGGTGGCAAGTCGTTAAAAGAAGCGATTCCAATAGCCGTTGATGAAGTAGGTGGCCCAACTATTCTAGCAACTTTTGCTGTTATTGCGGCATTGTTACCTATGGCTTTTGTAAGCGGTTTGATGGGGCCCTATATGGCGCCGATCCCGATTAATGCCAGTATGGGAATGTTATTGTCATTACTAGTTGCCTATATTTTAACGCCGTGGATGGTGTTAAAAATGATGGCGAGCCAGAGTCACTCTACAAATTCCTCATCTGAAATATCACAAAATAATGCCTCATATCGACTCTTTAATCGAGTGATTGGCGTATTTGTATTAAGTCGTGCAGCACGGTTGTGGCGATGGATGTTATTGCTAGTCATGATTGTACTTATAGCGGCATCAGTCGGTTTGGGTACGATGAAGTTGGTTGTGTTAAAAATGCTGCCATTTGATAATAAATCTGAGTTTCAAGTTGTGGTTGATATGCCCGAAGGCACAAGCTTAGAGCACACGGCAGGATTAATGAGAGAATTGGGTGCGCATCTATCAACCGTACCAGAAGTAACGGACTATCAGGCTTATGTCGGCACTGCTTCACCGATTAACTTCAATGGCTTGGTTAGGCAGTATTATTTGCGTGAAGGTTCAGAGGTTGCGGATATTCAAGTTAATTTAGTTGATAAAAAACTACGAGACCGCAAGAGCCATGAGATCGCTAGTTCAACACGTGAGGCTTTACAAGAGATAGGACAGCGCTGGGGAGGCAATATCAAAATTGTTGAAGTACCACCTGGTCCGCCCGTGCAATCACCGATTGTTGCTGAAATCTATGGTTTAGATTATGACAGTCAGCTTACTGTGGCAAAACAAGTTCGGGCAGCATTCGAACAGTCAGATGATGTGGTTGATATTGATGACAGTGTCGAATTTGCGGCACCACGTAAAGTAGTAAAAATCGATCAACAAAAAGCGGCATTATTAGGTTTGTCTCAGTCACAAATCGTGTCGGCAATTCGCATGGCATTAGCAGGTGAAGATGTGGGTTATTTGCATGATTCTACAGTTAAATATGCCGTGCCGTTACGATTGGAGTTCCCCGTCAGCGAGCAGCGTGATTTATCTGCAGTACTAAAATTACGTCTTAGAAATACATCAGGCAACTTAATCGCCATGGGTGATGTAGTGAATGTGGTTGATACACAACGTGAGCAAACTATTTATCATAAAGATCTGCTACCTGTTGTTTTTGTAACGGCTGATATGGCTGGAGACTTGGATAGCCCTTTATATGGTATGTTCGATATTTTTGCTGGCCTACAAGATACTTCGATAGAGCAATTCTTTATCAATGCACCTATTTTACCTGTTAATGATAGTCTTAAATGGGACGGTGAGTGGCAGGTAACTTATGAAACATTCCGTGATATGGGCCTAGCTTATGCTGTGGGTATTATCCTTATTTACTTGCTGGTAGTGGCGCAGTTCCGTTCGTATTTAATACCGTTGGTTATTATGGCGCCGATTCCGTTAACTATTATTGGCGTCATGCCGGGTCATGCCTTATTAAGTGCGCAATTCACAGCAACCTCAATGATTGGCATGATCGCGATGGCGGGCATTATTGTGCGAAATTCAATTTTGCTGGTGGACTTTATTAATCAGGCGTTGGCATCAGGTATGAAATTGGAAGAAGCGGTAATTCGTGCAGCAGCAGTACGCGCAAAACCGATTATACTGACCGCTGCGGCAGCGATGTTGGGCGCCTTATTTATCCTAGATGACCCAATATTCAATGGCTTAGCGGTAGCATTATTATTTGGAATTTTAGTGTCAACGGTATTGACGCTATTGGTTATTCCAGTTATGTATTATGCTTTTACCAAACGAAAATACGTCTAAACTTATTTTTGGGCAATACGCAGTGCCTGAGCTTGACGAGATAAAGTGTGTTTCACCAATAAATTGCGGTCATGCTCACTCATATGGCTAAAAGCAAGTCTTAAATAGTATGGGGTTTCTTCAGGCGTATCATCTAATTTGTCACATGCAATCACATTGGCAATAGCCGTGATAAATGTGCCTGAATGGCTTAGTTCAATACGTATTTCAACGGGGCTTTTAATTGCATATTCCTCAGCAGAAAGGAATGCGATACCGCCACCGCTTAGATTTACATCGGTGGTGTCTAAGTGATCAGCTATGTTTTGTTGATGTTGGACCGTGCTAGCAATGAGATTTATTTTTTCATCTAACAAACGTAATGCACGTGCTGTTTCGCGATCAGACTGGCTAATTTGATCTATTATATGTGTAAGAGAAGTTGTTAATTCATTGAATTGTTGTTGTGCCAAGTTTGTATCATTAGGGACAGGGTTGCTAATGGCAGTTACGCGGTGCTCTAGTTCTTTGCCATCAATAGCAGATATTTCAACAAAAACAGTGTCATTAATACGGAAAAATTCTCGCCTATCACTATTAAATTCTGACATGTTTTCCATAAACGGGTACCTCTAAAATTTTACGATGGGATTAACGGTATCTAAAACTAGTAGCGAATAGTATGCCATATTTATAAAACTTCTGAACTTACCGTGTATTGAATATAGATAAAGCTCACATTATTTTATAAATAAAAGGCAAAAAAAAGCCACCTCACTAGGAGATGGCTTTTTAAACTAAGTATTAAGGAACCTCTGATCAAGTCCAATTATTTTAGGCTTGCTAAAAGCGCCGATATTTTCCACGAAGTTCGTAGCAATAGAGTGACTATTACCACTCATTTCGTGGAAAATAGCGACACTTTTTTCTGCGCCTAATTCTAACCGATTTAATCAGAGGTTCCTTAAATTTATTTATGCCTGTGTTTTACGACGCAAACCTAAAAAACCTAATAATGCCGGTGCAAACATAAAGAGTGCCGCGGGAACGGGTACAGCATTAGGAGGTGCAATCACACTACCAAAAGTAGAGGCATCATCATGAATACGAATAAAGTCTACAGAGCCTGCAAATGATTCATTTTGGTTTGTAGCATTATCATCTTCAAAAAAGTTTAAGATGTTTGAGGCTGAAATACCGTGTCCTGTAGAATCAGCGCCACTCCAAAGAGAAGTGCCATTTAGAAACAGTTCTAGATTACCTCCCGAGCGTGCTAATCCAACAGTAAAGTCTGTGTTAAGAGTGAGAGAACCTACATTTCCACCTGCGCCGAAGAAATTTAGTTTGCCACTTAAAATGTATAATCCAGTATCGGAGGCAAGTTCACTAAAGTCGATAACTTTATTAAAACCACCGACACTATCATTAACTTGCATTTTAATTTCGATGGCATAATCACTAGTATTCGCTAATGCTGATGTAAGTTTCAAGCCTTGGTTATCAGTGAAATCATAACGGCCGCCAGTAACGGTTCCTCCTGATGCAATTAAATCACTGCCATTGCTAAGCGTATCCGTTAGGCCACCATCAAAGTCATAACTTTTAAGTAGGGCTGCATTGGCACTTAGGCTAGTGAATAAGCCCAATAGAATTAAATATTTTTTCATGAAAATTTCCTTAGTTATGCAACCCAGCTATCTCAAAAATTTTTAAGACCTGAAGCTTTCCGTCTATGGCTCACGCCATATTTGGCAATATTAAAAGCCTAAACATTATTACCTATAACTTATGGTTTGGTACATACCAAATTCTTGGTATGCAAGACTCATTGTAATACACTTAAATGTTAATTTTAAACACGTGTTTTAGTGGGTGAAATAGATAATTCCTCAGAGACTACCTTACTTCTATAGCCAAAGTTATAAAGCTTGTTTGTATCTTAGAAAACAGTTAAATCAATCTGATATAATATGCTGTTAGATCGCTAGATTAGCCCCATATTAGGAATATTGACTTTGACCACTGCAACACACGATATCAAACATCTTCTACAGCAACGCATTCTCATCTTAGATGGTGCGATGGGTACGATGATTCAAAGTTATCAACTTGAAGAAGCTGATTATCGAGGCGATCGTTTTGCTGAGCATAGCTGTGATGTTAAGGGTAACAATGATCTTTTGTCATTAACTCAGCCTAAAATAATTAGTGATATTCATCGCGCTTATTTTGAAGCTGGTGCTGATATTGTTGAAACTAATACCTTTAACGGCACATCGATTGCGATGGCTGATTATGAGATGGAAGATCTTGTTTATGAACTAAACAAAGTTTCTGCTCAACTAGCGCGCACGGTTGCAGATGAATTTACGAAAAATGAACCCAATAAACCCCGTTTTGTAGCCGGTGTGTTAGGACCTACTAACCGTACAGCCAGTATTTCACCTGATGTAAATAATCCAGGGTTTCGAAATGTTAGTTACGATGAGTTGGTTGAATCTTATTTAGAATCTATAGCGGGTCTTATCGATGGTGGGGCTGATTTATTATTAGTTGAAACGGTATTTGATACTTTAAATGCAAAAGCGGCACTGTTTGCAATTGAAACGTATTATGACCAGCATGATGTTCATTTGCCGATCATGATCTCGGGCACAATCACTGATGCCAGTGGCCGAACTTTATCAGGTCAAACAGCGGAAGCATTCTGGAACTCGTTATCGCATTCACAGCCGATTAGCATGGGCTTGAACTGTGCTTTAGGTGCAGAGCAGTTACGACAATATATTGAAGCATTGTCAGGAATTACCACCTGTCATATTAGTGCTCATGCCAATGCCGGTTTACCCAATGAATTTGGCGAGTACGATGAATCACCAGAAGTCATGGCCGCACAAATGAAAGAGTGGGCAGAAGCTGGATTTCTAAATATCGTTGGTGGTTGTTGTGGAACGTCGCCTGCACATATAAAGGCGATTGCCGAAGCGGTGGATGGAATTAAACCTCGTGTACCTGTTGAGAATAAACATTATTGTAATCTCAGCGGTTTAGAACCTTTTACTATTACGCCAGACAGCTTATATGTGAACGTAGGCGAGCGTACTAATGTGACTGGTTCGAAACGCTTTGCACGGTTAATCAAAGAAGAAGATTACGACGAAGCATTAAGTGTTGCTCGTCAACAAGTTGAAAATGGTGCACCGATCATTGATATCAATATGGATGAAGGCATGTTGGATTCTAAAGAGGCGATGGTTATCTTTTTGAATTTGATCGCATCTGAGCCAGATATCAGCCGTGTGCCAATTATGATTGATTCATCCAAATGGGAAGTGATTGAGGCCGGCTTAAAATGCATTCAGGGTAAAGGTATTGTTAACTCGATCAGCATGAAAGAGGGCGAAGCTAAATTTATCGAACAAGCCAAATTAGTTCGTCGTTATGGTGCGGCGGTTATCGTGATGGCTTTTGATGAGCAAGGGCAGGCTGATACCCGCAAGCGCAAACGTGAGATTTGTACGCGGTCGTATGAATTATTGACTGAAGTGGTGGGTTTTCCACCAGAAGATATTATTTTTGACCCCAATATTTTTGCGATTGCGACTGGGATTGATGAGCATAATAATTATGCTGTTGATTTCATTGAAGCGGTGCGTGATATTAAAACAGCATTACCGCATGCCATGGTCAGTGGTGGTGTCAGTAATGTATCGTTCTCATTCCGGGGTAATAATCCACTGCGTGAAGCGATTCATGCTGTGTTTTTATACCATGCCATTAAAGCAGGTATGGATATGGGGATTGTTAACGCCGGACAATTAGCTATTTACGATGATTTGCCCGAAGAGCTACGTGAACGTGTTGAAGATGTGGTGCTTAACCGTCGTGATGATTCAACAGAACGCCTATTAGATATTGCTGAAAAATATCGTGGTGATGGCAAAAAAGTTGAAGTTAAAGAAGATTTAGAATGGCGATCTTGGCAAGTTGAGAAACGTCTAGAACATGCCTTAGTTAAAGGAATTACCGACTTTATCGAAGAAGATACTGAACTTTGCCGTCAAAATGCCGAGCGACCTATTCATGTGATTGAAGGCGCGTTAATGGATGGCATGAACGTCGTTGGTGACTTATTTGGTGACGGTAAAATGTTTTTGCCACAAGTAGTGAAATCTGCTCGTGTTATGAAAAAAGCGGTCGCCTATTTAATGCCCTATATCGAAGATGAAAAAGAAGAGGGCGATGAAAGTAGCAGTAATGGCAAGATTTTAATGGCGACCGTTAAAGGCGATGTGCATGATATTGGCAAAAATATCGTGGGCGTGGTGTTGCAATGTAATAACTTTGAAATCATTGATATGGGTGTGATGGTATCGTGTGCCGACATTCTTGCCAAAGCTAAGGAAGAAAACGTCGATATTATCGGTCTATCAGGTTTGATTACGCCATCATTGGATGAAATGGTGCATGTGGCCAAAGAGATGGAACGCCTAGGATTTGAGATCCCTGTAATGATTGGTGGTGCCACTACTTCATTGATTCACACGGCAGTGAAAATTGAGCAAAATTATCATGGTGCCAGTATTTATGTGAAAGATGCTTCACGTGCGGTTGGCGTGGCTCAGAACCTGATTACACCTGAAAAGCGCGATGATTTCATTGCTAAAATAAAAGCAGATTATGCTGAGAAGCGTGCTCGTCATAAAGGGCGCAAGAGTACGCGGCGACAATTAAAAATTGCGGATGCTCGGGCTAATAAAACAAAAATTGAGTGGTCTGATTATTCGCCCACTATTCCTAAGAAATTAGGTGTGCAAATCTTTGATGATTACCCTTTAGCTGATTTAGTTGAAAGAATTGATTGGACACCGTTTTTTCAAACATGGGAGTTGGCAGGAAAATATCCACGCATTTTAGAAGATGAAATTGTCGGTGAACATGCGACACATTTATTCAATGATGCGAAAGAGATGCTAACTAAAATAGTCGATGAAAAATGGTTAACCGCACGAGCGGTAATCGGATTGTTTCCAGCCAACAGTATTAACGACGATGATATTGAAGTGTATACCGATGATAGTCGTAGTGAAGTACGGATGACTTTGCATAGTCTTCGTCAGCAGGGTGAACGTCCACCAGGCCGGCCTAATGCAGCATTGGCTGATTTTATTGCCCCCAAAGACAGTGGCGTAAAAGATTTTATAGGCGGTTTTGCGGTAACGGCTGGTATTGGTATTGAGGAGCATGTTGATCGTTTTGAAGATGACCATGATGATTATCAGAGTATTATGAATAAAGCATTGGCAGATCGATTAGCAGAAGCCTTTGCTGAACGCTTGCATGAGTTAGTGCGTAAAGACTTATGGGGCTATGTGTCTGATGAACAACTAGACAATGCAGCATTAATTGATGAAAAATACCAAGGTATCCGTCCTGCACCGGGTTATCCTGCCTGCCCAGATCATACAGAGAAAGGCTTGTTATGGGAATTGTTAGAGCCGGAGAAAAATGTGGGTATTACCATCACTGAAAGTTATGCGATGTTGCCTACAGCAGCGGTCAGTGGTTTCTATTTTGCACATCCTGAATCACGTTATTTTGGCTTAGGAAAAATAGATCGAGATCAAGTTGAAGATTATGCACTGCGTAAAGCTTGGACTATGGATGTAGCTGAACGTTGGTTAGCACCTGCTTTATCATATGATGGAGATGACTGATGACGGATAAGGTGCAAACTGCAATTGATGATTTGCAAATGAAATTGGCTTTTCAGGATGATTTATTGGAGCAACTCAATCAAGTTGTAACAGACCAGCAGAAGCAAATAACAAAATTAGAATTAGCACTAGAAACAATGAAAGTTCAAGTCAATACCATGCAGTCTGCAAGTCAAGGATCAGGCTCGCAACATGAGTTGCCACCGCATTATTAAACTAAACCAACCAACACCGTCATTGAACCTGCTGTTACTTCGTTTCGGTAGTCTTTTAGCCGAAATATATACCCGTGATACTTCAATTTTCAAAAAAAAACCTTCTCATCCCGGTATGCTTTTAGCCGGGATCTCCGCACAAATAAGACCCCGGCTTAAAACATACCGGAGTGACGGTCAGGGTAACTAAGTACTGTTATGCAACAACAACGACAATGTGTCATTCTACAAGGCGAACAGGGCTGGTGTGAAATATCATCGGCATTATTGTTGGAACAGTTTAATACTGCCAATATCATTGCTTTATCTAATCAACCGACAGCTGATTATGTAACCATCTCCCAAAAACAAGCGCAGCAATACTTAGGTAAAGAATTTGATGCGGTAATATTTGATGCTTTGGTCGATTTTAATCCTGATAGTTTAGGCGCCATTATTGGTACGATAAAACAAGGAGGTGTGCTGATTATATGGCTAGAGAATAGCCAAAACAGTTTGTGGATTCAGCGTTTTAAACGTGTTCTAAAAGAATTTGATGAGCAAAGTTCTAATTTTACTATTGTTCAGCAAGGGCGGGTTTTACCTCAACTGAATCAATGGGGTCAGACTCGATTGATTTCAAGCAATGAGGTTGAATGTGTAAATAAATCAATCGAGTCTGACCCCATTGATTTGTATCTAACGCAGGATCAGCAAAAGGCTGTTGAAGCAGTCAAAAGAGTTGTTCATGGTCACAGACGGCGGCCATTGGTATTATCTGCTGACCGAGGCAGGGGCAAATCTGCATCATTAGGTATTGCTGCGGCTCAATTATTAGTCGAAGGCAAAAAAACCATTTTAGTTACCGCGCCGAGTCTGGCCATTGCCGATACGGTATTTGAGCATGCAAGTCGATTACTCACAGAGGCGAATTACTCAGCGGGATTACTCACATTTAATGGTGCCGAACTGCGCTTTATTGCACCTGATGCATTAATCGAATCAGAGCTTAAAGCCGATCTTGTGCTGGTGGATGAAGCGGCGGCTATTCCTGCATCCATGTTGGAAAGATTATTACAGAAATATTCGCGACTTGTTTTTGCTACTACCTTGCATGGTTATGAAGGCACCGGGCGCGGCTTTGCAGTTCGCTTTCAAAAAATACTCGACAAAAAAACACCTGGTTGGCATAGCTACCGAATGGCAACACCTATTCGTTGGGCGGATGATGACATGCTAGAAGCGTTTAGCTTTCAGTCATTATTGTTGAATGCTGTGCCTGTTGCCGATGAGTTAATTGCCGATGCTGAAATTGAACAATGTCAGATCGAATTGTTAGATAAAAAACAATTAATTGAAGATGAGCAAAGTCTTAGCCAACTATTTGGATTAATGGTGTTGGCACATTATCGAACACGCCCATCGGATTTACAAATGCTGCTTGATCGTGATGATATTACAGTCATGGTTGTTCGTTATTGTGGTCATATTATCGCGAGTGCATGGCTGGTGAACGAAGGAAAATTAGATCCTGAACTTTCGCAAGCCGTATATGAAGGTAAACGCCGCTTAAAAGGTCATCTGTTACCGCAATCTTTATTGGCTCATGCGGGTATTTTGTCAGCGGGATCATTACATTATCAGCGTGTAGTGCGTGCTGCCGTCCACCCTGCTGTTCAGCAACGCAATATTGGTAAAGCATTATTAAATTATTGTGCAAAACAAGCAGCTGAACATGATTTCGATATAATCGGATCTAGCTTTGCGATGACAGATAATTTAATTTCATTTTGGGATAAATCAGCATTTGAATTTGTGCGCTTAGGCATACACCGTGATGAGGTTAGTGGTAGTCATTCAGTGATGATGTTGCAGGCAATTTCAGCCGAGGGAGTGATAGTTGTAAATGCAGCTAAACACCGTTTTCAGCAACACTGGCCGCATTTATTACAGTATCAGTTTAATCAATTAGCAGCCGAGCAGGTTGTTCAATTATCTCAATTACTCGGCGCGCCAAATACAGAATTCAAAGATGATGATAAACAAGAAATCAGGGCGTTTACTTATGGTCAGCGTGGCTATGAATTTAGCCAAGTCACATTATGGCATTGGCTAAATCAGCAAATCAGTCGCGCTGATTTTTTAAAGTTAAGTCAGCAGCAGCAAGCTCTGTGTGTAGAGTCGATCTTACAACACCTATCATGGGGCGACATTGCTAGCAACTTAGGGTTTGCAGGAAAATCCCAAGCACAAAATGCGTTGCGTGAAGCTATTGCTATTTTATTAGATCAATAAACTTCGCGGCGGAAAATAATGGTATCACTGCCTTTAAATAAGCCAAAGCTGGCTCGTGCAGAAGCTTCATTATCATAGCTGCCATTACCATTATAATCACCTAATAACCAGTTATCAGAGCCTGAAATTTGGCTTCTTATATTAACGTAGCCTTGGTTGTCTTCGCCTGGGGCTGAAAGTGATAATACTGTGCGCCCATTTGCCACCGGGCTATTGTTTGTCAATGTACCGGTTGTTGTCCCATTAGCAATGGTCATGGTTGTATTGCCTGACACCCAACCGCCGCCGGTTTCAGGGTTTGATAGTTGAAACTGAGCAGCCAATGCAAGTGTTGTGCATTGATCGGCCGTATTATCTGTCCAGTCAATGCCATTGAAATATTCTGTTTTTATGTTTACCGTCAGAGGCGCTAATTCGCTACCATGTGCATTGCTGATAGCAACTCGTCCAAAACGTACAGAACCACCAGAAGGTTGCAAAATATGGGGGAGAGCCTGCGTTGTTACGCCATCACTGTCGGTAATAGCTGTGAAACTAAGATTAACAGTATTCGCAAAAGGTGCGACTAAGCTATTCGGAATATGTAAATGATTATAAGAATCAGCACCAAAAACAAAGTTTAGGCTACCATCATTATTATCATTTAATGACGGTGCAGATGGATTCCAATTTAAGCTAATAAGATCAATGTTATTAGCTTGTAAAACTATAGCATCACTTGTGGGTGTAATAACTGAAAAGTCAGACGGAGTTAACTTAGCAAAGCTGCCAGTATAGTTATGAGTGATAGCGGAGCTGGAATTATAAGCCGTTATTTTTAATTCTGGTACAGATTGATAGGTAAAAGGTTGTCCAGCGTAGCTGAAACCACTGCAGGCATTGTCAAATGAACCGTTATTAACAGTAGTGGCTTTGAAATGATCGGGAATGAATCGACCGATGGTTATTTCTGGTGAAGAAATAGTACGGTTTATAAGCGAGGTTCCATCTGCTGCATCAACCCCAGCAAAATCTTCATCACTAATTTTTAATGAAATAGCACCGACTTCTGAGTAATGAGTAGTATCACTACTGATTACCCCATTTGAATTAGTCAATGTACCTAAGTTAAAATCTCCTAATATGCCTCCGGCAGGGGTAACTAATGCAGGATAACTGTTTGTTAAGATAGGTATGTCAGCATAATTGGTCATAATTGTGCCGGCTGAATCAACCGCTTTTAAGAGTAATGAAAAAGGGCGTCCCGCCTTATGAGTGGGGTTAGCGTTAGCTGTTGAAGCATTAATCGTTTGGCTATTTCCAGCCGTTTCCCAATCATCATGCTGGGCTACAAGTGTAAATGCAGCAGGGCGAATAGAAAATCTATCGATAGCGCAGGTAGTAATAAGTGCTCCCGTTGGCGGTTGATACGTTATACGAATAGCAATGTCTTTCCAAACATTATTAACAGCTGGCATGCTAACGGTAGAACGACCATTAGCAATTGTTGTGGCTGGTAGTGTGGATATTATAGTAGAACTAACGGGGCAGTTATCAGTATTGAGTGCGACACTATTCATATTAGCAAGTAACTCAACTTTTACTTCTTTTGAAAAGCTAGCGTCTACGGCTGATTTGTCGGTATTAAGCGCTATAACATCAAAACTTATAGCGGCATTATTGGCAACTCGAGTTTGAAGTGAGCCTGTTATAGCCGTTGCGGCTGTAGCGGTATCGAAAGCATTAAACCTACCTGCCAGCGGTTGATTAATAATACCGAAAGCTTGGAATTCATTGATCTGTACATAGCTGTCACCATAATTAGAAATAGTGCTCAAACGTAATCGAGCAATATCATCACGGCGCCCGTCATTATTGATAGTAGTGGCTGTTAAATCGAATGCTTGTTCTCCAGACGTTTTTGTAGTCTTAAATACAGGGTTATCGCCTGGCCAAATGCCATTAATAGCCAGTTCATTGACTTGTACATAACTATCACCATAGTTAGAAATGGTTGTAAATCTGAGATCTGTTAGGTTATCACGACGGCCATCATTATTGACTGTAGCCGCCGCTAAATTAAATAGTTGTTCTCCAGACGTTTTTGTAGCCTTAAATACAGGGTTATCGCCTGCCCAAATGCCATTAATAGCCAGTTCATTGACTTGCACATAGCTGTCACCATAATTAGAAATAGTTTCTAGCTTTACACGCAATACATTGTTATAAGGCCCGATGTTAAAGGTTTGTTGACTACTGATATTGCTGGCTTGTAACGGTATAGTAGCCTGCCAGCCTGCCGTTGTTTGGACGGTGATTTCAAAATCTTTTAAAGCACGATTGCTAGCGGGCAGATAAAGAGAAATCGAGTCTAAAGTAAATTGGTCAACGATCTCACCAGCGGTGCCGTTTAAACTTGGGTCGAAGGTAAACTCAAAGGTATTGCCACTTACATTATTGTTGCGGCTTAACCAATTACGACCATCACCTGCCGTAGTGACACCATCATTAATATAGATCGGTGACCATGTGCTACTAACAGCTGGAATAACAGAGCGAATTCCCCCTACTACTGTTTTAGCAAAGTTATAGGGAGCCTCGACGGCTTGAGATGAATAAAGTCTTTGCCATGTGCCACTGGTATTTCTAGCTTCTAACGTGAAATCTTTTAAAGCACGATTGCTAGCGGGTAGATAAAGAGAAATCGAGTCTAATTGGTATATATCATTTGCGTCACCAGCCTCTCCCGTGACACCTTCTTGAATACGATCTAAGGTAAATTCAAAGGTATTGCCACTTACATTATTGTTGCGGCTTAACCAGTTACGACCATCACCTGCCGTAGTGACACCATCATTAATATAGATCGGTGACCATGTGCTAACAGCTGGAATGACATCTCTGATCCCTCCTGGTGATTCAGTTACATTGATCGGATCTGCCTTAATATTCGTGGCAATCCCGAGAGTGGATACTAAATAAATAATTAAAAATGAAAGCTTAGTCATGAATAGTTGTTTGCATTGTTCGTGATACATAATCAGGACTACCATAACTGCTAAATTCACTGTTTGCGGTGATCAGATATACATTTTTAGTGATTGTGTTTTCAGAATAAGCGCCAAGCAGTTGGCAGTTTACTGTAACGCTGAAATTATTCAAATTGGGGGAAAGTGTTGTGCTGGCACTACAACTATTGGCATTGATTACACGGGCAATGCCCCATTCAATACCGCCATTGGCGGTTTGATAAGCGCGGGCTGTTTGCAGTGCTAATATGCTGGTTTTTTGCTGAACACTATAGATCTTGACTAAATATGAGCCGAGTAGTGACACAATAATTAATACAAAAATTGCTCCAATAAGGGTAATGCCTTGTTGTTTAATTATCATGGCTGATTATTGACATGCACTTGATGCATTAATCGGACAGATTCACCTGATCCATCGGTTAAGGTGAGTGCCAGTGTCACTAAGCCAGAACGTGAACTAGAACCTGCGTTATAGCTAAATTCACAATCAGCAATATAATTGGCTTGAATAGCGGCTCCCGTGGTGGGCGGCGTGGCTTGAATGGCTTGAATGGCATAACCTTGATAACGTAGTAATACTTTATCTTTTGTAGCGGGTGCTGAGGTGTCACAGTGATAACTAACGGGCGTGTCAATAATAAAAAATCGCTGGGCAGGTGATTTAAGGGGGAATTTAAAGGCAGAAAAAGAGAGGCGACTAGCGGTGGAGCCTGCACCGACGGTAACTGTATTATCACCCGCATAAGCATTATTACCTATTGTATTAAGGGGATAAACCGCAATCTTATCTGCCCCTATTGTAATATCAGTAAAATTTTGCAAGTCACCAAAAATATCAAAACTGGTGTCTGCTAAGGTGAAATTTAACACATTACAATCACTGGCTATTGAGCTACTTGCACATGCGGCATTGCTGGCATCTTTAAAGACGCGATAACGGCCGCCATTAATGATATGAAGTAGCTCTAATGTTTTACCATCGGCAGAAATACGAATGCTATTAGGCAGGGCGCTGCGAATATCACGTTGCATACGTCGCAAAGCTGATTCTGCTGAGTTGGTGAGTGTTGCGCGGCGTGATGAGTCAATATAAGCATTAATAGGTTGGGTTAATATAGAAGATGTTATTGAGGCGACAATACCACCTAATACGATGGTGATAATTAGTTCAATTAAGGTGAAGCCTTGTTGTTTTCTGCGACTAGACATGGCTAATAACTCGCTCGATAACCGACAAGCTCAATAGTCGTTATGCTGGGTAGCGAGACGGAAACAGTGACGGCTTTCATTGTGACACCAGAAACAGTGTTATCAGCCACGGTGACAGTAACATTGTAATTTTCAAGCCCTGCAATAGCACTACCAGACTGATCAATAGCGCCGAGATCTGAAAGGCCATTGTAATCATCAATATTATCAAAGGTGGCGCGATCTTCACCTGCATTATTGCCGTTCGGGTCGATTATAGGAAGTAGTAAAATTTCTTCAAGATACGATTCTGCAATAGCAATTGCTTGAGACTGGATAATGGGATCGGCACTATGTTTAGTGGTGATATTAACCACACTTAAAATACCTGATAGTGCAACGCTAATGATCACGATGGTAATAATCAACTCAATTAATGTGGCACCCTTTTCAATTAAGGAGCCACCCATCTTGGTTTTTGTCGGGGATCTTGCCAAATCAAGCTGGCTGACCCCTTGATTACCTTGGTTATTAGGGTGTGCTGTCATAGCTAAAACCTGTAGCTGCGATGATTGAAATTCGGCGAAAGCCAACAGAAATAGTATTGTTGTTATCAGCCCGTCCTAAGGCGTCAAATGTAGTGTTAGTTTGTGTCGCTGTAAGGCTGACATTAGCTTGTTTTCCTGTGTAACTACTTTCTCCATTCGCAGGGTGGTTCACAGTCAAGCCAGAGGAAAAATTACCACTGTCACAGCTGTCATCTCTGAGTACAGTGTAGCTATTAGCACTTATGGAAAAACGAGTATTACAGCCTGTAGCAATGGCTACTTTTTGGGTATAACGTACAGCGTTTAAAGTGTCATCAAATAAAACCCGTTCGTCAAATCCTGAACTACCTATAAAACGAGGCAAAGCAACGGCAGAGACAATACCCAGTAAAACAATGACCAAGATAAGCTCAATTAGCGTAAACCCTAACTGATGGTAAGAACGCGATAACATATAAGATAATCCTGACTTAATTTTTCTAAGGCTTGGTTCCAAATTAGCCAATAATTATCTCGTTAGCAGGCTGTATCGGTAATGGTATAGGTTGGTGAGCCACCTTGTGCAGTTGGATGAGCATAAACAACTTCACAACCATCGAGTCCATTGAGTCGAAATTCCCCTCCAACTTGAGTGAAACCATCGAGTTCTAATAAATTTGCAAGACCTCTTGTCGACGCTTCAGGATACATAAACCTTACGACAATATCGCCATCAGCTTCAGTGGTAACGCCATTATTATTCATATCAACCCAAACAGCAATGGCTGGATTCACACTGTTAATCTGAGCTTTTGCATGACCAATTTGCGCTGCCGTTTGCAACGATGCTTTTATCCCTTTTAGACTAGCAATCTTGGCATCTTTTTGTAGGCTAACGAACTTTGGCAATGCGGTAGCCGCTAAAATACCTAAAATTACAATGACCATTACTAATTCGATTAACGTAAAACCTTGTTGTCTTTTCATTGTTCTATCCTTTCTTCACCTATCTTGTCTAACGCCCCATTGCAACACTACCCAAATCCCACATCGGTAGAAATACGCCTAGGGCCAAAATCAATACCATTATTCCAATTACGGTTATCATAATTGGCTCTATAGCACTGCTTAATTTTTTTGTATCATATTCGACTTCGCGTTCATAAAAATTGGCGACCTCATCTAACATATCGTCCACCGCGCCAGTTTCTTCACCTACATTTATCATTTGTAGCACTAAAGGGGTAAATAAATTGCTGGCAACTGCAGTCTGAGTCAATGACTCACCGTGTTCTAGGCCGTCTCGCATATCTAAAATTCTTTTTTCAATATAGCTGTTATCAACGGCACGGCTCACTATAACTAAGGTTTGGGTGATAGGCACGCCAGCACGAAAAGCCATTGAAAAGGCGCGTGAGAATCGGGCAAGCGTAGCACGGTTTATAATAGTGCCGACGAGAGGTAATCGTAGTTTTTGACGATCCCACTTATATTTTCCTTCATCGGTTTTGATATAAGCCTTGATGCCCATAAATGCAATGACTAACCCAACTAAAATGTATTGCCAATAATCCACCGTAAATTGTGATGTTGCCATTAATATTTTGGTTGCCCATGGCAGTTCACTGCCAAAACTTTCAAATGTTTTGGCAAATTGAGGGATCACCATTAGGTTGATGATGCCGATAGCAATAGCCATTGCTATCATTACAAATGTTGGATAGCGTAACGCTTCTTTAACGCGATCTTTAGTTTCTTTATCAATTTCTAAATATTTATAGATATGCTGAAATGCAATGTCGAGTTGCCCGGTGTTTTCACCCACGTTCATCATGCTGATAAATAAGTTGGAGAAAATTTTAGGATGCTTTTGCATGCTACCTGCAAGCGTGCGACCTGCTTCGAGATCTGTGGCAATTTCTCCCACAGCATTACGCATACCTTTATGGACCATATGTGTTTGAAGGCCTTGTAAGGTTGGCAAGATTGAAATGCCCGCTTTAAGTAGTGTTGCCATTTGACGGCTGAACATTATCAGTTCATTAGTATCGGGTATTGGGTTATCAAGTAGATCTTGAATTTTTTCTAGTGCATTAGCCTGTTCAACTTTAGCAGCAGCAATATCGATAGGCGTAATACCAATGTTGATTAAGTGGCTGGCGGCATCGTTGCTTGAGTTTGCTTCCAGCTCACCCGTGACGGACTCACCCTGTGAAATTCGACCTTTGTATTGAAAAGCAGCCATTATTTATTTTACTGCTGTATTCGAAGGCACGTTAATATCAAGATCACCGGCAATACGAATAATTTCATCTAAACTGGTGATACCTTGTTTAGCCAATTCAACGGCATTACTGGCTAATGTTTTATTTTGCTGTTGTTGGGTCGCTAAGGCGATAAAGGAGGTAATATTGCCCTGCTGTAAAGCATCGGTTAATTCAGCTGTCATAACTAATAATTCATAAACACCAACCCGACCTTTATACCCTATATTTTTACATTGGTGGCAGCCGACAGCTTGATAAAGCTCAGGCAGCTGTGTAGGTGAACCTAGTAATTGGGAGAGCCAGTGTTGTTCTTGCTCATCAAGCGTGTGGGGTTTATGACATTCGGGACATAAACGACGAACAAGCCGTTGTGCCATTACTGCTTGTAATGATGATGCCAGTAAGAAATCCTCTGCGCCCATATCCAGCAAACGACTCACAGTGCTAATTGCATCATTAGTATGCAGAGTAGAAAAAACTAAATGCCCCGTCATTGCAGCTCTTAAACCAATTTCAGCTGTTTCTTGATCGCGCATTTCACCAATGAGAATAACATCAGGATCTTGGCGTAAGGCAGTACGTAATACGGTTGGAAAAGTAAGACCGATCTTGTTATGAATTTGTACTTGATTGATGCGAGGTAGCTGGTATTCGACAGGATCTTCTGCGGTTATAATTTTAGTTTCAGGTGTATTAATCTCGTTTAATGCGGCATAAAGTGTTGTGGTTTTACCGCTACCTGTTGGCCCAGTCACTAATATCAAACCATGAGGTTTTTTAATTAATTGGCGTAGTGGCAATAGAATATTATCGGGAATGCCCAATTTACTGAAATCTAGCATGCCTTTTGAGTGATCAAGCAATCTCATTACTACAGATTCACCGTGCACCGTTGGCATTGTTGATAGCCTAACGTCAATGTTTTTCTTATTGACCTTAATATTAAATCGTCCATCTTGAGGTAAGCGTTTTTCAGAAATATTGAGGCTTGCCATCAGTTTTAAACGAGAGGTGAGGGCATTAGCAATCCGGGTTTCATCAACAATTTGTTCTTGTAATACACCGTCTATTCGTTGACGGATTCTGAGCACGGTAGCATCTGGCTCAATATGTATATCTGATGCTTGTGTTGCTACGGCATCTTCAAAAATTGCTTGTAATAGTTTGACTACCGGTGCGTCAGCAGTTGAAGTTGACTGTGTTATTGACTGAAGATCAAAATCACTTTCGGCCAGTTCATCATCGAGCACTTCTGCTAGCGAGTCAATTTGGTCTGTTTTTCGATAATCAGCATCTATATGTTTAAGTAGATCAGTTTCACTAATTGCTGCAATATCAATAGGGGATTTTAATACTTTTTGTAACTCATCATAGGCATATATATCTGTTGGATCAGCCATGCCGACTAACACTTTCCCATCTTCTTTACTCAATGCTATCGCTCTAAATCGGCGTGCATAAATTTCAGGTAATGAATGGAATGTTTCTAAGTCAATAGGGTGTTGACGAAGATCAAGATAAGGAATTTTAAGTTGTTTAGACAGTAAACGCAGTAGTTGCGATTCTTCGATATAGCCTAAATCGATGAGTGTTCTGCCTAATTTTCGGCGTGTTTTCTTTTGTTCTGTAAGGGCTGAAGTGAGCTGTGATTCAGAAATTAATTTATTTTCAACTAAAAGGTCGCCAATTCTAATGCGTTTTTTGATATCCATTAAGCCACTTTTTCAGTTATGGGAATGAGTGAATCAAGCTGTAGCCATAATTCATCATCACGCTGTTCAACAGTAAGTGATGTTAAAGATTCACCTGCACAAGGGCCTAAAATACAATAACCATTATCAAGATTAAATAAGGCGCCATGAGTCGAGCATTGAATATGTGTCAGCTCTAGTGATAAAAATTCGCCAGGCTGCCAATTCAAAGGAATGCCCAGATGGGGACATTGATTTTTGTAAGCGTAGATAATACCGTCATGTTTAACTAGGAATAATTCAAACTTTCCCGATTCAAGCTCTAAGCTAAAATCACGAGGATTACCTTCTATTATTTCTTGTTGTTTACATAAAAAATGATGCGACATACGTTACTCTATTTTCTGACTAAATTCGTTAAACCCTGTTGACCACATTTTCGTCCAGCTAATTCACATGCCTTTGTGAGCGCTTGAGATAATTCTAATTTATTGAGTAGTCCGTCAATAAATGCAGCATTAAACGTGTCCCCTGCGCCTAATGTATCGACCACATTGTCTGGATCATAAGTTTTACTATGAAATAAATTCTGCTCTTTATTTATCGCCCATGCACCTTGATTTCCCCAAGTGCAGCTAGCGACAATTCCTTTTGGTAATGAATTCAATAATTCTTGGGCTGTTTTGCGATGATGAGCAACGGCATAATTTTGAGAAAATAGCAGGATAGAGGGCAGTGAAAATAAGCTTTCAATGTCGGCGCGAGGTTTTTCAATTTCGAGAGAACAGGGGATAGAGGGGTAATGTTCAGCAAGATAATGCAACATCAGCTTTGTTTGATCGATATTTCGACCCTCAAAATGAATCCAATCAAATAGTGTTAAATCAATTTTTTCAAAATCAGTAAAGCTAAATTCAGGGCAATCTCTAAAATGAACAATACTGCGGCTACCCGTTTCCTGACTAACACTGATATAAGAAGTAGGCATTTTCCCATCAGTTATGACGCGGCAAGCCGAACTATCAATATTAAATTGTGTTAATTCTTGCTGAATGATGGCGCTGTCTGGTTCATCAATTAATACACCGGCCCAATGGCATTGATGTCCTAACTGGCTTAATACGACTAAGGTGTTAGTTGCGTTACCCCCTCGAACTTTTCGCTGGGAGAGGGCGCGCACTTCGGTATCTTCTGATGGATAACTATCGACCGTATTAATAATGTCGAGTGTGGCGATACCAACAGCAAGAATTTTTGCCATAAGCTATAAAGTATCAAACACCGCGCTAACAGCTTGGGCAATTTCATTAACATCACCGACACCGGCAACACTGTGCAATTTGTTTTGCTTAGTATAAAAATCAATTAAAGGTGCGGTTTGTTCTTGGTAAACATTAAGTCGGTTACCAATTGTTTCTTCATTATCATCAGCACGTTGGAACAATTCACCATTACATGCATCACAATGCCCTTCGACCTTCGCGGGTGATAAATGAATATTGTAAATTGCACCGCAGTCTTTGCAGGTACGACGTCCCGTTAAGCGCTGTAATAATTCATCAAAGGCAACATCGAGCAATACCACACCTTGTAAAGGTTGATTAAGCCCTGAAAGCATTGAATCTAGGGCTTCGGCTTGTGCAATATTGCGAGGGAAACCATCAAGGATATAACCGTTTTTAGCATCCTCTTCTGCTAAACGTTCTTTTATCAAGCCAATTACAATATCATCCGATACTAACGCACCGGCATCCATTGCCGTTTTTGCTTTTTTGCCTAGTTCAGAGCCTGCACTAACAGCAGCACGTAATAAATCGCCCGTAGAAACTTGGGGGATATTATATTTCTTTGCAAGCACAACCCCTTGTGTGCCTTTTCCTGAACCGGGTGCGCCTAATAAAACTGTTCTCATGTTTACCTCTAAAATCTATAATTTTTACTATTAATTTATGAATCTAACATTACAGAAGTAATGTTTTCAAGCTGTTCGTTCATTTGATGGATAATTTCAGGTAATACATCAGTATTTAGCTGTAATAAATCCCATGCCTCCGGTTCTATTGACACGGTTGCATCATCACCTTGGCGTGCTATTCCAACAACAATATTAGCGAGATGAATAATCGCGGTTTCAGTAGGAAAACTTTCAGCTTCTGAGGGTGATAGGTGATAACGAATAACTTCCCCTATTGATGGCGGTAAGCGCCATGCTTGGCTTAATGCCAGACCTACTTCACAATGATCAAAGCCAATGATTCGTTTCTCAGCTTGGTGCACGGGTTCATTATCAAAACGTGCAGCCATCAATACTTGTTTAGAAAGCTCAGGCAGAGTTTGATATAGCACTAAGCTACCAATATTATGCAATAAACCTAAAATAAAAAAACGTTCGGTGGCACGTTGGCCGCACTGCTTGGCAATATACATTGAAGCAATAGCACAGCTAAGACTTTGATGCCAAAACTCATTTATATTAATTAGGCTATCGGGAATATCTTTGAATGAATTGATAACAGAGGTGGCCAGCACCAAATTTGTCAGCTCGGTTGTACCAATAATAGTAATGGCACGTGAAATTGTGGCGATTTGCGATGGAAAACCATAAAAGGCGCTATTGACTATTTTGAGTAATCGAGTGGCTAATGCGGGATCAGTGTTGATGACGGCACTAATATGTTCAGCTGAACTATTTTCATCATTTAGCATTGACGACAGCTTGTTATAAACTGTCGGTGGCGAGGCCAGTTCAGGCGTTCTTTCGACTAATGCTATAGGAGTGAGCGACATTGGTTAGTTAGATTCTAATTTAGCTTTATAGTTGAAGCGTTCGACAGAAACTGGCTAATGCTGACACCGAGTTTACCAGCGAACTGATCTAAAACACTAGGCCGTAATGTGTAATCTACAATATCTTCAGCACCAATAATATCACGAGCAACAGTGCTACTATTGGCTAAACCATCGATAAGCCCCAAGGGTAATGCTTGTTCACCAGACCAAAAAAGACCAGAGAACAGATCAGGATTATTGGCTAATCTATCACCACGACCTTGCTTTACCACATCAATAAATTGTTGATGAATATTATCAAGCATGGTGTGAGCATGTTGAATATCTTGCTCTCGCACCGGTAAGAAGGGATCAAGAAAGGCTTTATTTTCGCCCGCAGTGATCGAGCGGCGCTCGATGCCTAGTTTCTCTATCGCATCAGTAAAGCCAAACGTATCCATCCGCACACCAATTGATCCGACAATACTGGCCTTGTCAGCATAAATTTCTTGGGCAGCCACAGCAATATAATAACCTCCAGAAGCACATACATCTTGAATCACGGCGTAAATAGGGAAGTCAGGCCGGGTAGTTTTCAAGCGATTAATTTCATCGTTAATAATTCCAGCCTGAACCGGGCTGCCACCTGGGGTGTTTAAACGAATAATAAGCCCCTTAGCATTTTCATTGTCAAAGGCATCACGAATACCTGTAATAACAGTATCAGCATTGGCCTCGGCATCAGCAGCAATCACACCCGTAATATCAACCAGTGCAGTATGTGTCTCACTGTGAATAGCTATACTTTTTGATGAAAACATCACCACCAATAGCGCAACTAAATATAAGGCAATAAAGCCTTTAAAAATATAACCCCATCGACGAGATTTTTGTTGCTCTTTCAGTGCGGCGAAGGCTAAGTCTTCTAAAACGCCACGTTCCCATGTGTTAGGTTCATTTTCAAGTGATGACATGTTTTTTATTCCAAAATTTGAGAAACTTAGAGTAAAGCGTTAAAAATATAGGGTTAGCATACTCTATTTAAAACAGTAGGATCTAGTACTTTAGTACAATAATATATCAATGCGGGCGATACCCCAATTCTAGGGGGTGAAATCTCTAATGCATGGGTTTACAATGATTTTATGGGAGATAATCTCTACGCATGGGCGGACTAGTGCGTTTTACGGCGTTCCTGCATAAGGAACATGATTTTTAGCTAGGCCAACCTTGGTGTGAACCAAGTGCGGAAAGCCACAGATCTTGAATTAAATGTTCACCCAAGATGGCTGGGTTACGTTGAAAGAGGATTAAGATTTATGAACATTGTAAAAAGTACTTTTAGTATAGCGTGCCTCCTACTTGCTTCCACAGTAGCGCAGGCACATTTAGTAACCTTTGGTTGGAAAGATCATGGTAATGGAACCGTTACCTTATGGGGAGAGCATTGGCATGGCAACCAGAGTGGACCCTCAACAGCGAATGGAGGTATTCATATAAGCCAAGGTGGTATTCCACTATTTACAGCACAGTGGACGGGCTTCTTGAATAATAGTGATAGAGATGACATGCTTACAAGCGGCGTTCTCACTGGCTGGGATGATAATACGGGCAATGCTGGCTCGGGAGCAAATGATGATTGGTTCTTCACGGATCCCCTTGTTATTGGTAATGGAACTTGGGACTTCTTTACCGGCACTAACTGTTGTATTGATACAATGCTTACACCGGTTCAAATTACTTTAACAGGAATTACTAGTGTTCCACCAGGAACTGGACCAGGAGCACCTGGTGCTGTCCCAATTCCAGCAGCAGCTTTATTGTTTGCTCCTGCATTATTAGGTTTCTTTGGTTTACGTCGCAAAGCGAACAAAGTTGCTTAATTTTTAAAGAAGCATTAAGTAAAAAATAGAAAGCCATGATGGGGTAACCTATCATGGCTTTTTTATGCCTGTTGAATATGATTATTGCTGGTTATGATGTTCGAGACGTATTCGTATCTAACCAGTTCTGAACCTGAAAACAATCTCGAGTGGTTGATAGGCTTTCAGTAGTTTAGTGCCATGGCTAATACCTAAACTATCAGCCCCCCCC
>NVWQ02000031.1 GCA_002733715.2 Methylophaga sp. | reverse complement strand
ACAACCTGACGCTGAGCGCATGATGCAATGGAAAAAAATTCAACTATCCATCCAGCATGCCAATATGTTTACACTCGCACCTTGGTTAAGCTTTTCTGGCATGCCTACCCTCGACAAAGGGCAAGCCAGCATCACAATAAAAGTAAGTAAAAACCCTGATATCCAAGGGCAAGCGGAGCTTTTATTTAGCCATTTACAATGCTCCACCTTGAATGCTAATGATGACTTCCTGCTGCGTGCAACAGGACAAACGGGGCAAAGCATTATCCAACGTCTCAGCCGTAAACATCAGATTGCATACCAACTCAATTTTAACGGCAACCAAGAACAAGACTTGGGGCAACTTATCGGTCAAGCCCTGTTACAAGCGACTATCAGCAAACTGAGCAACACACAAAATCCTAAACCACACAACACGAAACGAAAAATTTTAGGTAGCATTCGCATCCATCAAAATGAATCCTTATCCCACAATGAACGTACACGTTTACGTAAAATGATAAAACAAGCCAAAAGGAGAGGTTGGCATATCGAACTACTGCCCGACTTAGGCACATCAACACTCACAACGCAGCTACAGACACAAATCTATCAAACGCAAACACTCATCAAACATTTTATGAGCAAACGCAGCATAAAACCACAAAACATCTACCTAATTGCCGCGCAAGACAAACATCACAGTACAAGCAGCACGGCTTCAATCCATATCCATTTGGTAAAATAGTCCATATTAAGAGCAAAGGATAAGGAAAAGCTTGCAACCCAAGCCCAATCCCACTAGAAATCGCAACTCTTAAAAAGAGGCTCTTTTTTAAAGCTTCCTTTTGATTGGCTCGATAGCTCAGTCGGTAGAGCAAGGGATTGAAAATCCCTGTGTCCCTGGTTCGATTCCAGGTCGGGCCACCATTAATATAAATAAAGCCCCAACGATTTACGATTGTTGGGGCTTTTTTATTTTATCTACGCCTATGATAAGTTAGAATTATTCACCACAGAGCCCACAGTTCATAATAACGTCAGCCTGAGCCATAACTAATGTCATCTTGGGCCACAACAATGTCATCTTGGGCCACAACAATGTCATCTCGACCGGAGGGAGAGATCTTAAAACTTTCCTAAGCTAAAAGATCTCTCCCTCCGGTCGAGATGACAAATTGACCTATTCCCTGTGCACCCTGTGTCTCCCTGATGAACAAATGAGTAAAAGCCACGTTATAGCAACCAAAACCAGCATTTTGTGGTAAAAAAAACACAAAAATAGTAAATATTGTAAAAATATCTTTTTTTTGTTGTAAAAGTGTTGCAAAGCGCTCTGAAACGTGGAGAATACATCGTTAACCGCGATTAACTCCGGTTACGAGAGAAACATTTAAGTAATCTGTTTAACAAATATAAGGTATACAGAAATGACATTTAATAAAAAAGTATTAGCTGGTCTAGTTGCGTTTGCAGCTGCATCAACTTCTGCACAAGCAGTAACCGTTGCTGCTAACGACGGTTGGGAATTAGGCGTTAGTGGTTTAATCAACCAATTTATCGTTCACACAAGTGCAAACGATAACGTAGGTGGCGCATCTACTGGAGTATCTAACGATGACTTCAATGAAGTACGTGATGGTCTATTACCTGCATTCTTAAACTTCGATATGAAAGCACCAACAATGAATGGTCTTGATATCGCAGCTCACATCTCTTTCAGCCCAGCTACAAACGTAGATAGCTACTCTGGTATTGAGCAACGTGAAGTTTACTTCACAGTTGCTGGTTCATTCGGTACTGTTTTAGCTGGTAAAGCATTAGGTCTTTACGGTTCACACAATATCTTAACTGAGCAAACACTTTTCGGTATTGGTTACGGCACAGGCGGTAACGGTACAACTACTCTAGGTGGTATCGGTCTTGGTTATGACTATGCGTCATGGCGTTCACAAGTTAAATGGACATCTAACGATATGAACGGCTTTAAAATTGCGTTAGCTGTTATGGATCCTGCGCAAGCTACTCTTCGTGTAGCGGGTGGCAAACCAACAGGCTCTTTAACTTCTGGTACTAATTTTGGCGCACCGACAACAGCTTTTGATTCTGAAGATTTACGTTATGAAGGTGATTTATCATATACTGGCGCATTTGATGGCGGTAGCTACCTACTTTGGTTAAGTGGTATGTACCAAGGTGACAAAATCGCTAACGGACTAGATCTTAAAGATAATTCACAAGCATGGACTGTTGGTGGTACATTAGCTCTTGGTGGTTTTGAATTTATGGCGCAATACTCTGACGCTCAAGGTTCAGCTAGTGCAACAGTTGAGAACGAATGGTCTCAATATATTGTTCAAGCAGGTTACCGTTTTGGTGGTACTACTTTAGTATCAGCTAACTATTCAAGATTAACTGATGATAGTAGCCGAGCAGTAAGAGAGGCAGCATATGGTGCCACAGCATTTGCTGGCGGTAACGCTAACGATGATTCAGTTGACCGTATCACTGTCGGTGTTTACCATGATGTAAATGCTAACCTAAAATTAGTTGCTGAATACACTAAAGTTGAAGATGACAATAGTGACGTTCTTGATAGAGATATCTTCGGTATTGGTGGTTTTGTATTCTTCTAAAGGATACAAACAGCTTAAAGTCTCAAATCATTTGATTTGATGCTTGAAGATTTAAAAAGCCTCGGCCTTACGGTTGGGGCTTTTTTTTGGCTGTTGTTTTTATAATTTTCCCCAACCCTCTGTAGGAGCGGCTTCAGCCGCGAACAGACACAGGTGAAAACTAGTCTGTTTTATTAGTTACAGCTTTTCGCGGCTGAAGCCGCTCCTACAACTGCGCTTTTTGCATGTTGTTTGAAGGTTTACTTTAAAAGTTACTATGGATGACTAGCTAGCAAACTTGAATAAGGTAATGGGTAATGCTAACATTACTTGAAAAGGTGATTATTATGAGCATAACAACAATAAGTAAATTAACAAGCAAGTATCAAACAACTATTCCTGAGCCAGTTCGCCGTTTGCTCCATTTAAACGCTGGCGATACTATCGCGTTTGATATAGAAAATGAAAATGTCCATATTCGTAAAGCGCGTTCACTTGACACCGCTTTTGCACACAGCCTGCAAGGCACATTAACTGAGTGGTCATCACCTGAAGATGAAGAAGCTTATCGTGAGCTTTGATAGGTTTGATGTTGTCGTTGTCCCATTTCCTTTTACCGATAAAACAACCGTCAAGCGACGACCCGCACTAGTACTCTCTAGCAAGTCAAATTTCAACCAGAAAGTGGGGCAATCCGTATTGGCAATGATAACGAGTGCTCAAAATTCTGACTGGCCTCTCGACACTGAAATTACCAATCTTGATGCGGCAGGCCTTCCTTCTGCATCAATAGTGCGTATGAAGCTATTCACCTTAGATGACCAACTCATTATTAGAAAAGTAGGTTCACTTTGTGCCACCGATCAAAAGCAGATTGTGAAAGCACTGCACGATTTATTTAAGCTCAAGATTCCGGTTACAAGCCTGCCGGAATGACGGAGCTTGGGACTGTCGAAACGACGGAGCTTGGGAAGTAACCGCTGAATTAATGACAAGCAGGAGTATCTATGCCAACATCGTTACCTAATATTATTACCACTATTCAAAAGACGATTAATACTAATGCCGATGAAGTAGCTGAACTTGATCGCGCCATCGGTGATGGTGACCATGTGGTGAATTTGCAACGCGGTTTAGATGCGCTTAACAACATTGAAAGCGAGTTAGCTGAAATGGATTGGTCAGCTGCTTTTATGAAAATAGGCATGACTTTGATGTCAACCATGGGTGGCGCTTCCGGTTCATTGTTTGGAACTTTATTTGTCAGTATGGGTAAAGCGGCAAAAGGGCAGGAATTAGACCTAACTGCATTCTCAGAAGTGTTTTACCAAGGTGTAGAATCTGTTAAACAGCGTGGTAAAGCTGATATTGGTGAAAAAACCATGCTGGATACACTGATACCTGTTGCTAATAGTTTAGTCAGTGATGCTCAAAATACTATTCCATTAACCGTAGCGCTCAATAATGCTAAAGCAGTCGCCATTACAGGAATGGAATCAACCAAAGAGCTGATCGCCACTAAAGGTCGCGCCTCATTTTTAGGTGAGCGCGCTATTGGCCATATTGATGCTGGAGCCAGAACCAGTCAGTTAATGATTTGTGCTGTTGTTGATGTTTTAGATAAGCAGTAAGATTCCCGCTTAAAGCTACGGGAATGACGGTACTATTTTGTCATTCTCGAGTGCTTTTTACACACCGTCATTCTCGAGTGCTTTAATCGAGAATCTACTTAACTTAACCCAAGCCATAACAATGAAACAACCCTGTGTTTACATGTTAGCAAATAAAAAGAATGGCACACTTTATATTGGTGTTACATCCGATATTATTAAACGTATTTGGGAACATAAGAATGATCTTGTTGAAGGTTTTACCCAAAAATATCATATTCATAATTTAGTTTGGTTTGAACTCCATGAGAATATGGATTCAGCTATTACTCGTGAGAAAAAATTAAAACGATGGATGCGAGACTGGAAAGTCACACTAATTGAAACAAACAACCCTGATTGGTTAGATTTATATTCAAGTATTTGCTGATGTTTAGGTATCTTGCATAGAGATTCCGGCTACAATCCTGTCGGAATGACGGGGTTGGAGGAAGCACAGGATGACGGTGTTTGGGAGCGGTCGAAACGAAATAACCGCAGGATCAATCACGGGGGTTGGAGGCGGCCGAAACGAAGTGCTTCTGCCCTCTCCCGTCATTCTCGAATGCTTTAATCGAGAATCTCTTTCATTAAATTCATCATTACCGATAGTTAGAAGAGCCCCGCTAAAAGCCGCGGGGATGACGGTGGGGGAAGCTGTGGGAAACTACGGGGATGACGTAATATTTAATTGCTCTCTGTGGTGAATTCTTTATCAACAACCCCAACGTAAATTAGCCGTATGCACGGGTGCATCCCACAAGCTAATCAATTCATCATCAAGCAAAGTCACCGTAATTGATGCGCCGGCCATATCAAGCGATGTGGTGTAATTGCCTACTAATGAGCGAACAACTTCAACACCTTTTTCTTGCCAATACTGCTCTGCCAAGTCATACATTAAATATAACTCCATCAATGGTGTCGCACCAAAGCCGTTAATGTGTAACAAAATTTTCTGACCTTTTTTTGGCTTTAAGTCTTCGTCAATGGCGGTAATCAAATGTTCAACAATCTCACTTGCTTTCGTCAATTCCATTTGTTCACGACCTCGTTCACCATGAATTCCCACCCCCATTTCCATCTCATTATCGCCAAGATCAAACGTCGGTTTTCCTAAAGCAGGTACTGTACAACTCGTTAATGCCACGCCCATAGAAGCAGTCGCATTGTTTACACGTTCACCAAGGGCTTTGCATTCTTGAAGGTTAGCGCCTGCTTCTGCCGCTGCACCTACAATCTTTTCTACGATTAAAGTGCCGGCAACGCCACGGCGCCCTGTACTATGATCTTTAGGCAAAGACACATCATCACAGACTAAAACTGTTTCATGATTACAATCTAACATTTCGCCGGCAATTTCAAAATTCATAACATCGCCGGCATAATTTTTAACAATAAACAACACTCCCCCCCCATTTTCGACCGATTCTGCCGCGGCCATCATTTGATCGGGGGTGGGGGATGTAAATATTTGACCTGGACAAGCGGCATCTAACATTCCAATACCTACAAGACCTGTATGCAGAGGTTCGTGCCCCGAACCACCACCTGAAACCAATGCTACCTTCCCCGCCTCTTTGCCCTGTTTTCTGTTAATGAAATGAGGCTGATGATTAAAAGTAATAATATCGTTATGTGCCTTCGCAAAGCCATTTAGGCTTTCTTCCAATAAACTCTCAACACCATTAATCATCTTTTTCATTTCATTTCTCCAAACGCTGTTAATTTATCTGTTATTGCTCGAATATCATCCATGATCCATGTGGGCTGATAATCAACGTCTTTAATATCTTGTTCACTAGACACACCCGTTAACACTAAAATACTGCGCATTCCCGCATTAACGGCACCTAAAATATCAGTATCCAATCGATCACCAATGGCAACGGTATTTTCAGCTTGAGTCTTTAATGTTTGTAGAGCTTGTTGATATAGAATGGGTTCTGGCTTGCCAATGCTAATTGCTTTAACTCCTGTCGCGGCTTCCAACGCCGCTATCGTTCCACCGTTGCCCATCACCTCACCTAACTCTGTCGGCAGGGTGGTATCTGCATTAGTAGCGTAAAATTTTGCCCCCGCTTTAATATTTAGTGTTGCTGTTGCCAATTTATCCCAGGTTAATTTTCGATCTAATCCAGAAACAACAATGTCAGCCCCTTGGTCAGTTATATCCTTTTCAGCTTGGTTAACTTGATAGAGCTCCGTCAAAATAAAGCCTTGTTCAATTAATGGCAGGCGCAAACCATCTTCGCCGATAACAAATACACGCTTTTTATCACCATCTTGATGTTTTGCTAAATAACTTGCCGTGGCCATACTCGATGTTAAAATCTCATCAACCACCACGTTTACGCCCATTTTTAGTAACTTATCAATATACTGCTGCTGCGTTAAACTGGCATTATTGGTAGCCAGCACAAACGGGATGGCAAGCTCTCTAAGTGCATCAAAAAAATCAACTAAACCATCAATCGGGTTATTGCCATGCCAGAGCACACCATCCATATCGATAATAAAACCATCTATTGTTTCTAAATCCATCATCATCCCAATATTAAGAACTACGCGCAAATTACTATTTCGTTAATCTTGTCACAAAACAAATACTACTGTCCAGCTATTAAAACAGCGGCCTCTGCTTGCGCGAATGAATGTCAGATTGACATTTGCGACCAAAATAGATTATATTCCTCCAGCGTATTTTTAACGTATTTAACTTACACTTAACCTTTTTAGGAGCATGTCAGCATGGCAAAAGCACTTATCCAAATGGCTCTAGATTCTCTAGATTTCGACGCAACAATGGCACTTGCTGAGCAAGTAGCACCGTATGTTGACATTTTAGAAATTGGTACACCTTGCATCAAGTATAACGGTCTAGAACTTGTTACTGCATTGAAAGCAAAGTTCCCTAACAAATTACTCCTAGTTGATCTTAAAACTATGGATGCCGGTGAATATGAGTCTACACCTTTCTATGAAGCAGGTGGCGATATCTGTACTGTTCTTGGTGCTTCTGATAAAGCAACAATGGGCGGCGTAATCAAAGCGGCTAACGCAAACAATGCTGAAGCTCAAATCGATTTAATCTGTGTTAAAGATAAAGCGAAATGTGCAACTGAAGCAGCTGCAAATGGCGCACAAATCATCGGTGTTCACACCGGTCTTGACGCACAAGCAGCAGGCCAAACACCTTTTGCTGATTTAAAACTAGTTGCTGATTTGAACCTTGGTGTTCGTATCTCAGTTGCTGGTGGTATCAACAAAGATACTATCCAAAGCACAGTTCAAGCCGGCGCAACAATCGTTGTTGTTGGTGCTGCAATCTACGGTGCAGATTCTCCAGCTGATTCAGCTAAAGAATTACGTGCATTAGTTGATGCTGCATAAACAATCTTCTATTAGAGTTTTTCTCTAACAGTAGAATTTAAAGAACGAGCGCCATCTAGCTTTTTGGGTGTCGCTCGTTTTTTTACTATTTCAACAAAAAATTATAATCAATAATTCAATAGCTTTCTCAAAACAATAAAGTTACTTGAGAATCTGGGTTTCAATAAAATATAGAGGTATTACCATGAGCAACAAAGGTTTTTTTGCTTCAATCTGCAGTTTTTTTGGCGGTTTGTTTTCATCTGATTCAGATCAATCTAGTAATACTTCATCTAATGATGGTTTAACAAGTGTTGAGCGTTACATCCGTAACCAATCTGCCAGCACTTCAGGTTTAACAAGTGTTGAATCGTATATCCAATCAAGCTCGAAACCCGTTACATCTGTTGAAGCATATATTCGCAATCAAGCAAATGCGAAACCAGTGACTAGCGTTGAGCAATATATCCGCGATAACAGCTAATTCGCAAAACATATTTTAGGTAAATTCACTACTATTGAATTTACTCAAGTTTTTAACTCCATAATTTAGGAAGGTATCTTTAAACCATGGCAAACTTACTTGATCAACTTAAAAGCATGACAGTCGTTGTTGCTGACACAGGCAACATCGCTGCAATTGAACAATTTACACCACGTGATGCTACAACTAATCCATCACTCATCACCGCAGCAGCACAAATGCCTGAATATCAGAGCATTGTTGATGACACATTGAAAGGTGCTCGTGAAACTGCAGGTGCAGGTGCATCTTCTGCTGAAGTTGTTACTTTAGCATTCGATCGTTTAGCGGTATCTTTTGGTTTAAAAATTCTTGAAATCGTGCCAAAACGTGTTTCCACTGAAGTTGATGCACGTTTATCTTATGATACTGATGCAACCATCGAAAAAGGTCGTGATCTTATTGCTCAATATGAAGCAGCCGGCGTATCACGTGACCGCATCTTAATTAAAGTTGCAGCTACATGGGAAGGCATCATGGCAGCTAAAGTACTTGAAGAAGAAGGTATTCACACTAACCTAACATTAGTGTTTGGCTTGCACCAAGCAATTGCTTGTGCTGAAAATGGCATTACACTAATTTCACCTTTTGTTGGTCGTATTCTTGACTGGTACAAAAAAGATACGGGCCGTGATTCATACCCTGCAGATGAAGATCCAGGCGTAGTATCTGTTACTGAAATTTACAACTACTACAAAAAATTCGGTTATAACACTGAAGTCATGGGCGCAAGCTTCCGTAACTTAGGTGAAATCACTGAACTAGCGGGTGTTGATTTGCTTACCATTGCACCTGCATTGCTTGATGAGTTGCAATCAACTGAGGGTGAATTACCTCAAAAATTAAATGCTGATAATGCAGCTTCAATGGATATTGAAAAAATCAATATGGATAAAGCAACATTTGAAAAAATGCATGCTGCAGATCCAATGGCTACTGAGAAATTAGCAGAAGGCATTGATGGTTTTGCAAAAGCATTAGAAGTGCTTGAAGAATTACTTGCGAATCGTTTAGCTGAAATTGAAGCATAATTTCACTCGATAACCCGCAGTAAAATTTGTCAGCCCAATTATTAAAGTATTAATGATTGGGCTGGTTTTATCAGAAACGGTTCAATGAATTGACATTGTCCCAGATTCTGAATATAGTTCTTAGTCGCGTAATTGACGTGTACTAAAATAATCTACTACTTTAAGGAGTATGTAACATGGCAGAAATTCAAATGGCTCTAGATTCTCTAGACTTCGACGCAACAATGGCTTTAGCTGAATCTGTTGCACCATATGTTGATATCTTAGAAATCGGTACACCATGTATCAAATATAACGGTATTAAACTTGTTAAAGCATTAAAAGCAGCTCATCCTGATAAGAAAATCTTAGTTGATCTTAAAACTATGGATGCAGGTGGCTATGAATCAACTCCTTTCTATGAAGCGGGTGGTGTTATCTGTACTGTTTTAGGTGCTGCTGATATGTCTACAATCCAAGGCGTTATCGATGCTGCTAAAGCGAATAATGCTGAAGCTCAAGTTGACTTAATCGGTGTTGAAGATAAAGCTGCTGTTGCTAAAGCATCTGCTGCAAACGGCGCACAAATCATCGGTGTTCACACTGGTCTTGACGCTCAAGCTGCAGGTCAAACACCTTTTGCTGACTTAGCATTAATTGCTGGTCTTGGCTTAGATGTTAAAATCTCTGTTGCTGGTGGTATCAACAAAGACACAATCCAAAGCACAGTTCAAGCTGGCGCAGCGATTGTTGTTGTTGGTGCAGCTATCTATGGTGCAGATTCTCCAGCTGATTCAGCTAAAGAATTACGTGCTTTAGTTGACGCAGCATAAGGAATATTACAATGCATCGTGATCTACTCTTAAATAAAATTACAGATATCCTTGGTTCTACTGATGATTCATTGGAAGCTACTTTAGTTTCAATGTGTGATGATGCCAAACGCATCTTTATTACAGGTGCGGGTCGATCAAAACTGGTTGGTAACTTCCTAGGGATGAGATTGATGCACAGTGGTTATGAAGTGTTTGTTCAAGGTGAGATTAGTACACCCAGTATCCGTAAAGGCGATTTATTAATCGTTATATCGGGTTCAGGTGAAACAACTCAACTTGTTTCATTCACTAATAAAGCCAAATATGAAGGTGCTAAAGTGGTTTTGATTTGTTCAAAATCTAGCTCTACGATTGGTGATTTAGCGGATCAAACGATTCAAGTGGGTACTGACGATAGTTTTGCTTTAACCAAAGGCATGCCTATGGGTACTATGTTTGAATTATCGACACTTATTTTCTTAGAAGCAATGGTGTCTCATTTAATCCATGAGCGCGGCATTACTGAAGAAGAAATGAGAACGCGTCACGCTAATATGGAATAATCACTTTCCTAGTAAAATGAAAAAACGAGTAGTCTTCGGGCTACTCGTTTTTTTTTGCCTGAAATTAATTTTTAAACTTCACCACAGAGACACAGAGAACACTGAGTTTCATAACAATAATCATTGAAGCCACATAAAACGCCGTTAGTGCTGAGCTTGTCGAAGGGTGATAATATTGCAGATAGCTTGATAGGCTTACCAAAAATACTAAATTATATTTCACCTCTGTGTGCTCTGTGTCTCTGTGGTTAATCTATTTGATATATAATACATAAATTCTAGAATCACAAAAAAAATCAATTATGACAACTGCTAAAACACTT
>NVWQ02000030.1 GCA_002733715.2 Methylophaga sp. | reverse complement strand
GTTGCCCCGCTCGGGTTTGGGTCATAAACACGGCATCGTGCTGGGTAATTTAGTGGGACTCATTGATAGTGATTACCAAGGGCAAGTATTCGTATCATGCTGGAATCGTAGTCAGAAATCATTTGATATTGCCGTTGGCGATCGCGTCGCCCAAATGGTCTTTGTACCGGTGGCACAGGTTGGGTTTGAACAGGTGGAAGAATTTAGTAGTTCAGAACGAGGAAGTGGTGGTTTTGGGCATACAGGAAAGCACTAATTACATTAAATTTTAAGAGGTTTCTGTGGACGGAATAGCTAGACTTTTATCCAAGCTGGGGAATAAATCAGTTGGACTGGTGGTGCTTATTGTGAGCTGTTTGGTGGCTGCGGCTGGATTTCTATGGCAACAACAGGTAACGAGTAAACAATATAATCAACAGAAATCAAGTTATCAGCAACAAACGGTGGCTGTTTTGCATGAGATAACCGCATCACATGTGTTGCAATTAAAAGCAAAAATACAAGCTCTAGCTACTATGCCTCAACTAGCCAGTGTTATATCAAGTGGTAATAAAGCTCAAATAGCGCAACAGCAACAGGCATTGAAATCTGCCTTTCCATCCGCAACCAAGGTGTGCTTAATTTCTGCATCAGTAGATGATGTAGATAAAAATGGCTGTATTCCCATCACCTTTTCAGTATTAAGTAGCTTGCGTCAAGCAAAAGAAGAAGGTAGTGCGTCGATAGGCGTTATGCACGTTGGAACAGATAAGTCTTATTTACTCTTAACGCAACGAATTACGGATAAATCAGATCGCATTGCTGGCGTAATGGTGGTAGCCCTGCAATCAGACATGTTGACCCGCTCTTTGTTCAAGGTACCTAAATTTGAAGGCTATGCGGAGTTACAGCAAGGTGTTAAAAAGGCCACGGTGATAGCAAGTAAAGGTGATGTTAAGTGGAAAAATGGTCCAGCTAAAGCTGAGAGACAAATACAAGGCTCTCACTGGAAAGTAGCTTATTGGCCTAATGACAAAAAAGCGGCTTCATCACTGATACCTATGGCGGTTGTTGTCGGTGTAATTGCGTTGATGTGGTTACTTCAGAAGTTAGTTGAGAGTTTCTTTTTTAAACGAGATATTAGGGTTGTTAAACAACAGCTTATTGATGTGAAGCGAGGAGAACTAAAAACAAAATATCGAGTAACAGGGGCTATACTGCAAGATGTTGTTGATGATATCCAAGATGTTGCATTGTCGCTGGCGGCATTGATTAGCGAGTCGACTCCTGCTGAAAGTGACGATGGTGACGGTAAAAAGAAAAAAGAATTAACCTCAGAAAGTCTCAGTAAGCGCATAGAAGAAAGAGAAGAAGAAAGCGCTGTTGAAGAAGTATTGGAGGAATACCTGGGTGACCCCATTGATGTCGACCCCAGCCTTTTCAAGGCTTACGATATTAGAGGGATTGTTGAAACGTCTTTAACTGCAGAAGCGGTGAGAGTAATAGGCCATGCTGTTGGCAGTGAAGCGCTCGATCAGGGCTTAACAAGCCTGGTAGTTGGGCGAGATGGCCGACATTCTAGCCCTTCATTGAGTGAAGTGCTAATTGAAGGTATTTTAGCAAGTGGGTGTGACGTGGTTAATGTGGGTATGGTACCAACGCCTTTAGTTTATTTTGCTACAGAACATTCTGATTCAAAATCAGGCATCATGGTAACAGGAAGCCATAATCCAGCAAATTATAATGGGTTAAAAATAGTCTTGGCTGGAAAAGCCTTGTTGGGCGACGGGTTGAAGGAAATCCAACAACGAATAGCAGCCAATAAGTTACGAAAAGGCCAAGGTAGTCGTCAAGACATGGATGTAATAGATGAATACATCAATCGAATAACAGCAGATATAAAATTACCTAGAGCAATCAAGGTTGTTATTGATTGCGGCAATGGTGTTGCAGGTGTTGTTGCTCCCAAATTGTTTAAAGCGCTAGGATGTGAGGTTATCGAACTTTATTGTGATGTTGACGGTGATTTCCCTAATCATCATCCTGATCCGAGCCAGCCAGATAATTTACAAGCATTAATTGAAGAAGTTGCTAAACATGATGCCGAGCTAGGATTGGCCTTTGATGGTGATGGTGATCGCATAGGTGTTGTTGATACGGGCGGCAACCCAATCTGGCCTGACAGGTTGATGATTATGTTTGCACAAGATGTATTATTACGGATGCCCGGTTCAGTAATTCTTTATGATATAAAGAGTAGTAATTTATTAGGTGAAGAAATTTCTCGTGCCGGTGGCGAGGCTGTTATGTGGCAATCAGGCCATTCAGTAATAAGAAATAAAATGATCGATCTGGATGCGCCGTTAGCGGGTGAGATGAGCGGCCATATTTTCTTCAAAGAACGTTGGTTTGGTTTTGATGATGCTTTATATGCGGCTAGTAGGCTGTTTGAGTTATTATGCAATGATCCTTTAGAACGAACGCCTACGGATATTTTTGCATCGCTGCCAAGCCGTGTGAGTACACCTGAAATATTGGTGGAAATGAATGAAAAAGAAAGCAAACAATTTATGGCTCAAATTGTTAAAGAAGCTGAGTTTGCAGGTGCAGAAATAACTAAAATAGATGGTATTAGGGCTGATTATCCAAATGGTTGGGGGTTGGTAAGAGCATCGAACACTATACCCGGGTTAACATTACGATTTGAAGCTGATACATTAGAAGATTTACAACATATACAACAACGTTTTAAACATCAAATGTTGCAAATTAAACCGACATTATCATTGTCATTTTTAACATTAGATAACAAATAGAAAATAAATGAGTTTAACAACACAAGATAGTTCGTACCGAGCCCAGGTTTTAACCGAAGCCCTACCTTATATCCAACGGTTTTCTGGAAAAACATTGGTTATTAAGTATGGCGGTAATGCCATGGTGGATGAAGACCTCAAAAATAATTTTGCTCGAGACATCGTGCTATTAAAAGCAGTAGGAATTAATCCTGTTGTTGTTCATGGTGGTGGGCCACAGATTGGTTCTTTACTTGAACGAATAGGCAAAAAGAGTCACTTTATCGATGGTATGAGGGTGACCGACAGTGAGACAATGGATATTGTTGAAATGGTGTTGGGTGGGCAGGTTAATAAAAGTATCGTTAGCCTCATAAATACGCATGGCGGAAGAGCTGTTGGCTTAACCGGAAAAGATGGAGGACTGATCTGTGCTGAAAAATTGCATATATCACCTGATGCTCCTGAAAATAATGTCCCAGAGCTTATTGATTTAGGCCATGTGGGCAAAGTAAAAAGTATAGATACAAGTGTTATTGATATGTTGATTCACAGTGATTTTATCCCTGTAATCGCGCCTATTGGTGTGGGTGCTAATGGAGAGTCTTACAATATTAATGCCGACTTGGTTGCAGGTAAGATGGCAGAAGTGTTACAGGCAGAAAAGTTAATCTTATTGACTAATACAGCTGGCCTATTAGATGCCGATGAGCAACTATTGACAGGGCTAAATGCAAAACAGGTGAATGATTTAATCGATGATGGTGTTATCTATGGTGGCATGTTACCTAAAATAAAATGTGCTTTAGAGGCTGTTCAAGCGGGTGTAACGACCGCACACATCATTGATGGTCGAGTTCAACATGCCTTATTATTAGAGATGTTTACCGACGAAGGGGTGGGAACATTAATTCGTGGGGGCTGGCAATGAGTGAGCAACTAAGCAGTAGAGCTGAAAAGAAACAATCACGCAAGGAAGCTATTCTTGCGGCACTGGCGCAACAATTAGAGCAGAATCCAGGGAAAAGGATTACTACAGCCCAATTGGCGGCAAGCTTAGAGGTTTCTGAAGCAGCGTTATACCGCCACTTTCCCAGCAAGGCGCGAATGTTTGAGGGTTTGATTGAATTTGCGGAAAATACGATTTTTAGTTTAATCCATCAAATTCTAGAGCGTGAGACTGATGCAGAAACACGATGTAAAAAATAGCCAGTTTGCTACTAGGGTTTAGTGAAAAAAATCCAGGCATAAGTAGTGTGTTAACAGGGGCCGCGTTAACGGGCGAGTCAGAACGTTTACGACAGCGCGTAAGTCAGTTCTTTGAACGATTAGAAACACAGTTTAGACAAATCCTACGTGAAGGTGAGTTGACGCTTACAGAGGCGGGTGGACGACCCGTAAATGAAACAGCAAACTTATTAATGACAATTATCGAAGGTCATATCCAACAATATGTGAGAACTGGATTTCGCCAGTCACCCTTAGTTGGTTGGGATAAGCAGTGGCAGCTTTTAGCGGGTATATTGAAAGAATACTCATAAGATCCTAAAATTTCTCTCATTAAATTTAATGAAGGAAAACGATTTTTAATGTTTCTAAAAAACTCGTAGAATTAATCTTCAGCATATGTCTAACTGCTTTACCTAGAAGAACTAGGGTAAAATGTTAACTAGTAGAGAAATTTGGCAAGAGCTCTAAACGAATAAGGTTTATAAATGTTAAGTAGTAGACATTTTTAGAAAAAACCCTAAGTCATTGTACCAAGGTACACTATTCAATGTTTAGGTGATCACGTAAAGTACAAACCATGAAAGCGAAATACAAATAACGCTTAAATTTTGAGATATAAGATCATGGCCACAGAAATTGGTATTGTAAAAGCACTTATCGGCTCGGCAGTTATAACGGCTGCAGATGGTTCACAACGTAATTTGGTTGTGGGTGACCGCGTCTATGCGGATGAAATCATTACCACAGGTGATGGCAGTGCGATTGAAATTGAATTCTCTGATGGAAGCCTTATGGACCTGGGCAGAAACTCACAAGCCCTACTAGACAATGAAATTTTTGACCCACAACAAACAATCGTATCAGCTACTGATTTAGATATTGCTGGATTACAAGATGCATTAGTTGATGGTGAAGATCCAACACAACAAGGCGACGCGCCGGCTGCAGGACCAGAATCAGAAGGTGGAAATGAAGGTGTGACAACCGTTGTTGTTGAACGTTTAGATCCTACGGTTGCTGTTACTAGTGGTTTTGAAACGTCGGGTGTGAGTAGAAATTTCTTAGATGATAATAATTTGTTTGGTGGAACAGGTGATAATACAGGAAGCGAGGATGCAGCTTCAAATAATAGCGTCTCTCCACCAGTTCCACTACCGCCTACAGCTCCACCACCTAAAATTTCCGACCAAAGTGATAATGATAGCGATACTATAAGCTTAAATGTGTCCGGTAATTTTAATGGTACTGCATTAGCTTTTTCTGCAATAGGCCTGCCAAGCGGTCTAATCATTAATCCTGTAACAGGTATTATTGGCGGTGTAGTGGATAGCTCGGCGTCTCAAGGCGGTCCGTATAATGTTGTCATCACTGCAAATAATGGCAGCAGTATTGTCACTCAACCATTTGTTTGGAATGTAGCAAATCCTCCACCAGAGGCTGACAATGACAGTGCCTCATTAGATGAAGATACGATTCATAATGGAAGTGTGGCTGGAAATGATGGCGATCCTGATGGAGATGCTACCAGTTTTAGCTTAAATACAGGTGTCTCAAATGGTACTCTGGTGTTTAATAATGATGGTAGCTACACCTATACTCCAAATCCTAATTATAATGGTAATGATTCATTCACTTATACTATTACGGATGCAGATGGCGCGACTGATACTGCGACTGTAACACTCACCATCAACCCGATCGACGATCCAACGAACACCGTAGCGGATACAGGCAATACAGATGAAGGTGCCACATTAACAGTAGCCGCTGGAAGCGGTGGTGTATTAGATAATGATAGTGATGTCGATAACAGCTTAACCGTAACCAGCTTCACAGTAGCGGGTGTTGCAGGCACACATGCCGCGGGGTCTACGGTAACGATAACCGGCGTAGGTGATTTAACACTGAATGCTGATGGCGGATATACATTCGACCCAGTAGCGAATTATAGCGGTGCAGTACCGATTACCACGTACACGACTAATACAGGTTCAAGTGACACGTTAACGATCACCATCAACCCGATTGATGATGCAACCATCACTGCACCCGACGCAGGAAACGCAAATGAAGACACGACCTTAACCGTAATCGCGGCAAATGGCGTCTTAAGCAATGACAGTGATAGTGACGACGTATTAAGCGTAAGTAGCTTCACCATAGTAGGCGTTGCAGGAACACATGCAGCGGGTTCAACCGTAACGATAACCGGTGTAGGTGATTTAACCTTGAATGCCGATGGCGGATATACCTTTACTTCTGCAGATAATTACAGTGGTCCCGTTCCTGTTGCGACGTATACAACGAATACAGGCTCAACAGATACATTGACACTAAACGTTGCTCCCATAGCGGATGCTCCAACATTAGTTATGAGTGTCACCGCGCTAAGTATATTGGGAGGAGCAACTCAAATAATCGATATTAATAATGTCACTACGGTCGGAAATGGTTTTACGGTATCTGCGTTAGGCCTAGATGATAGCCCAGCAGCTATTAGTATACGGACTAACCCGACCAATGAAGGCTTTGGTGTTCAAGGCAATGCATCGGGAGCCTCTGCAGAAATTGGTTCTACTAGCACAGCCTCTGAAAAACTAAATGTTATGTTTGACAGTGCGGTGAGTTCTATAAATGTTAGTTTTGCCTGGATGCATGCAGCAGAAACAGCCCAATATGATTTCTATTTAAGCGGAGTGCATGTAGGTTCAGGTACAGCCGATGGCATTACAGATACAATTGATGGACCATTTACGCTGACTCCAGGGACAGAGTTTGACCAAGTAGTATTCAGTGCGCCTCTTGACCCAGCAGATGATTATCTTATCAATTCAATTACTTTTGATTTGGTAGCGCCATCATATACCTACGATATTGATATCAGTGCAGTGCTCACAGATGTAGATGGTAGTGAAACATTGAGTGGGATATCTCTTGCTGGCTTGCCAATAGGCAGTAGTATTTCTACAGCTGAAAATGGTGATGGAACCTACAATCCTGGTACTGTTACATTGGTGTCTGATCATGAGTTGACTCCAGTAGAAATTAACGCTATTACGGGTTCTGTGACTTCAACTGATGGTGTTTCTACAGCAACTACTACGAGTAACGTGAAAGTAGATATTGCAGCAGCAGGAGACGATGCATTATTAGAAGGCAGTGCTGGTAATGATATTTTAGCTGGAGGTACTGGTGACGATGTTTTATCAGGCGGTGGCGGAAACGACATTTTAACAGGTGGTGGTGGTGATGATATCTTTATTTGGAACTCAAGCGATATAGGTACTTCAGCAACGCCGGCACATGATGAAATTACTGATTTTGATGCAAATAATGATGTGCTTAATCTGGCCGATTTATTATCCGATGGCTCTCACAGTATTGAAGGAATCACAACCGGATCAGGTGATTTACAGTTGAATATTAAAGATGGTACAGGTGATGTTGTTCAAGAAATTGAACTTCACGGAGTATCTACAACGGGTACAACAGCAACGCAATTGCTTGATGATATGTTGAGTAGTGGTGCAATAAATGATGGTATTTAGCCGCTAAATCTTTATTAGAAAATGCAATAAATAAAGCACCTTCGGGTGCTTTATTCGTTTTATAGATGGAACATTAGCAGCATATTAAGACGGCAAAATTTGCCGTTATTATTTTGACAGCCTTGCCGTAACATTTTTAACCTCATGATTTAAATAAAATTTATATTTGTGGCATATTTGATGCTTAACTTTATTCAAAATAAGATTAAAGTTGGAGCCAAAAATGCCGATAAACTTCGATTCCGCCCTAGGAATTCATGCTGATGCACTTCGTGTCCGTTCACAACGGGCAGAATTGTTGGCGTCAAATTTAGCGAATGCCGATACGCCAAATTATAAAGCGCGTGATATTGATTTTCAATCTGCAATGAAAATGGCAGCAAGTAATCAATCAACGGGCATGGCTAGCACCAATTCTAAACATTTCCAAACATCTACCGCTCAATTTAATTCTCCTGCAGTGCAATATCGTACAACAATACAAGATTCACTAGATGGCAATACTGTCGATGAGCAAATTGAACAATCACAATTTATGCAAAATTCAGTCCAATATCAAGCCAGCTTAAATTTTTTAGGCGCTCGGCTTAAGGGATTGATGAGTGCGATTAGGGGAGAATAAGTCACATGTCTTTATTTAGTATTTTTGATATTGCAGGTAGTGGTATGAGTGCTCAGTCACTGAGGCTCAATACTACAGCAAGTAATTTGGCTAATGCAGATAGTGTGAGTAGTAGTGTCGATCAGGTGTATCGAACACGCAGCCCGGTATTCTCCGCAGTACTGGATAATGCTCAACAAGGCTATACACAAGGTAGCGTTCAGGTTAAAGGCATCGTCGAAAGCCAGGCGCCTGTTCGCCAAGAATATAACCCTAGTCATCCTTTAGCTAATGAGGATGGCTATGTATTTCATTCAAATGTTGACCCTATTGCCGAAATGGCCAATATGATGTCAGCATCACGTGCATACCAAAATAATGTTGAGATTGCGAACACATCGAAACAATTATTATTACGCACCTTGCAGTTAGGTCAATAAGGAGAAATATTATGGCGATTAGTGGAGTAGGTAGCAGTGACCCATATGCTTTCTTGAATACGAGAGCAGCTGAGAAAACTGAAGAAAAAGAACAAGGTGCGTTATTAATGGATGATTATCTTTCTTTAATGACTAAGCAATTGCAGAATCAAGATCCGTTAGAACCTATGGATAACGGTGACTTTTTGGGACAGATTGCCCAGTTTGCCACGGTCAGTGGTATTGGAGATTTGAACACGTCATTTGATAGTTTTTCCAAGTCAATGCAATCCGATCAAGCACTGCAAGGTTCAGCATTGGTTGGGCATTCAGTACTCGTGCCTTCTTCAATTGGCTCTATGACAGCAGCAGATGGTCTACAGGGACGAATTGATGTCGTTGAGCCGGTAACAGATTTAAAAGTACAGATTTTTACAGAAACAGGCGCGCTGGTAAGAACAATTGAAATGGGAACAGCTTCAGGTGACACCCCATTTACATGGGATGGGTTTGATGAACAAGGTAATGCACTTGTCCCCGGAACCTATCAATTTAAAGCGACAGGAACAGTGGGCGGTGAGAATGTAGCTTTTGCAACAGCAACAATAGCAAAAGTAGACAGTGTATTGGTTGGCGGAGCAAATCAAGGCTTGGTTATGAATTTAGCAGGGATTGGCGCAGTTCCATTTAGTGAAGCACAAGAAATTATTTAGGAGAGGCACTATGTCTTTTAGTACAGCGATATCAGGTTTAAATGCAGCATCAGCAGATTTAAATGTTAAATCAAATAACATTGCTAATGTAAATACGACAGGATTTAAAGGATCACGAGCTGAATTTGCCGATGTATATTCTGTATCGGCATTTGGAGCAAGCAACACAGCAATTGGCAGTGGTGTTGTACTTAACAACGTTGCTCAGCAGTTTACTCAAGGCAATTTGGAAGGCACAGGCAATTCTCTCGATTTAGCCATTGATAGGCAAGGTTTTTTTGCCTTAGCACCCAATCAAAATAGTGGTGAAGTAGTCTACAGTCGAGCCGGCGCTTTTGGGATTAATAAAGATGGATTTGTGGTGAATAGTGCGGGTCAATTCTTACGAACTTTTCCGGTAAATCCTGATGGCACGGTGTCTTCAACCGCTTTATCGAGTACATCGCCATTGCAATTGCCTAATTCATCAGGTACGCCTAGTGCAACGACAACAGTAGGGCTCTCTGCTAATTTACCCTCAACTTCAACACCTTTGCCGGCAGCAACAGTTATTGATCCCTCAAATCCAACGACATTTACCAACTCAACATCGGCAACCGTTTTCGATTCATTAGGCAATCAGCATATAGTAACGACGTATTATAAGAATACTGATGCCGCTTTAAACCAATGGGATGTTGATATTTATATCGATGAACCTAGTGGTGGTAATCCACAAACACAGTTAGGTGGCACCAAGATTTTAACCTTTGATCCTTTAACAGGCGGGTCTTTATCAAGTGTGCCAACTGATCAGTCATACAGTATTGGTGCTTTAGCAAGCGGAGCAGCCGTGCCACAAGTTATCACGATTGATTTTGCTGGTTCAACTCAAAACTCAGGTTCGTTTGCGGTAAATTCCCTACAGCAAAATGGTTTTACGACTGGGCGATTAAGTGGCTTAGATATAAGCGATGATGGATTGGTTAAAGCAACTTATACCAACGGGCAATCAATACCACTAGGTAAAATTGCATTAGTCAATTTTGCTAATCCCCAAGGATTAAAACAAATTGGTAATACATCATGGTTAGAAACAATTGACTCGGGACTGGCGCTATCGGGTGAAGCTGGGACAGGGAATTTTGGGTTGATCAAGTCAGGTGCACTTGAGGCATCTAATGTTGATTTAACAAAAGAATTAGTGGGTTTAATTATTGCGCAGCGTAATTTCCAAGCGAATTCTAAATCAATAGAGACTGAAAACGCGATTACTCAAACAATCATTAATTTACGATAAACTTAATTTCGGATTCTATACCCAAGTTACTTCAATTTGCAGTTTTTACCACATCGTCATTGATCCTGCGGTTACTTCGTTTCGGTAGGCTTGTAGCCGGAATCTGAGTATAAACAAGACTCCCGCTAAAAACATGCGGGAGTGACTGGAGAGTGAGAAGCTATAGTTTGAATGCTTACGTGTATATTTCTCCTGAAACGGGGTGATAGGAGGATTTTATTATGGACCGCATGCTTTATATTTCAATGAATGCTGCTCAACAAACCATGTTGGCACAGGCAACCAATAGTAATAATTTGGCAAATGTGAATACAACAGGATTTAGACAAGATTTTGAACAATTTCGCAGTATGCCTGTCTTTGGTGAAGGTCTGCCAACGCGTGTTTATTCTATGAATGAGCGGCCAGCTACTGATTATCAACAAGGTAATATTCAATCAACAGGGCGAGAGCTTGATATATCTGTGCAAGGTGAAGGTTTTATTGCTGTTTTGGGTAAAGATGGTCGAGAAGGATATACCCGCTCAGGTGATTTACATATTACCGTAGCAGGTCAATTAGTTACAGGAACAGGCTTAGCAGTAATGGGAGAAGGTGGACCGATTGCTATTCCACCAGCTGAAAAAATAGAAATTGGCGTTGATGGCACAATTTCCATTCGTCCTATTGGAGCAGCTGAAAATTCCTTAGCTGTGTTAGACAGAATTAAATTAGTTAAACCAGAACTTAAGAATGTTTTTAAAGATAGTGATGGTTTGTTGCGGATGCAAGATGGTAGTGCCGCACCCCTAGATGCAACAGTGAAAGTGGCGTCGGGTACATTAGAAGGTAGTAATGTGAATGCTGTTGGTGCTTTAGTAAAAATGATTGCATTGCAGCGTCAATATGAGATGCAAGTCAAAATGATGAAATCGGCAGATGATAATAGTGCGGCTTCGGCACGTTTGTTGCAATTCAACTAATAATAGCGCAATAAAGCGTCAAAAAATTGTAGGGGTCAATTATGAATCAATCATTAATGATAGCAAAAACCGGGCTTGATGCGATTCAAAATCGGATGTCAGTTATCTCGAATAATCTAGCAAATGCCAATACTACGGGCTTTAAACAAGACCGTGTGGTGTTTGAAGACATGCTATATCAAACTATTCGTCAACCTGGAGCTCAATCTTCATCTGGCACACAATTACCATCAGGCCTAATGATTGGTACAGGCGTTAGAACGGTTGCTACGGAGAAAATACATACCCAAGGTAATATTGTGCAAACAGGAAATGCTTTAGATATGGCAATTGAAGGCCGTGGTTTTTTCCAGGTGTTAATGCCTGATGGAGCCTTGTCATATACGCGTGATGGCACTTTTCAAATAGATTCAACAGGTCAAATGGTGATGTCTAACGGATACCCATTAGAGCCGGCTATTACTATTCCGGCTGATGCACTCAGTGTAACTATTGGAAAAGACGGCACAGTCAGTGTTTTGCAACCCGGGCAAACATCTCCCACCACAGTTGGTAATGTGCAATTAGCGGATTTTGTAAATGCGACTGGCTTGCAGCCTATTGGTGAAAATTTATATAAAGAGACTGCATCGAGTGGAAGCGCAACGACTGGCACGCCAGGGTTAACAGGAATAGGTTCAGTTGTAGCAGGAGCGCTTGAAACCTCCAATGTTAATGTCGTTACAGAACTGATTAATATGATTGAAACTCAGCGTGCTTATGAAATGAACTCAAAAGCTATTTCGACAGCAGATCAGATGCTGCAATATGCGAGTCAAAACCTTTAGATAGCCGGTTTTGAAACGAAGGTAAGGTGAAAAATTTTATGAAAAAAATACTAATTTCCATTTTTACTCTAAGCATTGTTTTGCTATCGGGTTGCGTGAGCCAAACAGCCAAGCGAGATCCTGCTTATGCAGCAGTGCGTCCTGTGGCCGTAATCCCTGCAGAAAAGAATGATGGCGCTATTTTTGATGTAAATACTAATTTATCATTATTTGAAGATTATCGTGCACGCAGAGTAGGCGATATTTTGACAGTAAAACTAGAAGAAAAAACGGATGCTGAAAAAGCAACCGAAACTACAATTAAGAAAAACAATAGTAATAGTATCACCAATCCTACAGTTTTAGGTACTACACCACAATTTGACTTACCAGGAATTTTGCCATTAGCAAATACTAAAAACAATAATTTGGCATTTAATCTTCAATCCACACATAATTTTAAAGGACAAGGCGATAGCGACCAAAACAACAAATTAACGGGCGATATCAGTGTGTCCGTTGTTGAGGTATTAGCTAATGGTAATCTAGTCATACGAGGAGAAAAGGTCATCACAATTAATCAAGGCAATGAATATATTCGTATTTCAGGCATGATTAGTCCGCGGGATATTGATGCCAATAATACCATCTCATCTAAGCGTATTGCAGATGCACAAATTGCTTATGTGGGAGATGGTCCTACTAATGATGCTAACGTTGTTGGCTGGCTTGGGCGTTTCTTTTTAAGCTCATTGATGCCATTTTAAGGGCAAAATAATGAAGATAAAATACCTATTATTAATTTTTATGTCACTTATGTTTACAGGTATTGCACACGCTGAACGTATTAAAGACCTAGCCTCTATTGCAGGTGTTAGAAGCAATCAGCTTGTAGGTTATGGCTTAGTTGTGGGTCTAAATGGCACAGGCGATAAAACCAAGTTTACGGGGCAAACTCTGCGTTCAATGTTGCGAGAGTTAGGGCTCACGTTACCACCTGGAACGAATCCAAAAAGTAAAAATGTTGCTGCCGTGGCAGTTCATGCTAATTTACCCGCGTTTATTAAACCGGGCCAAACAATTGATGTCACTATTTCCTCTTTGGGTGATGCAAAAAGTCTGCGAGGTGGCAGTTTGATTATGACACCACTAAAAGGGATTGATGGCAAAATTTATGCTGTTGCACAAGGTAATTTGACTGTAGGTGGTTTTGGTGCAGAAGCAGGTGACGGCTCACGGGTGACAGTGAATATTCCAAGTGCAGGACGAATACCTAATGGTGCCACCGTTGAACGAACAGTGAGCAATGCATTTAATGTGGGTGATTCCATTATCTTGAATTTACATCAACCTGATTTTACTACGGCGAGCCGTTTAGCGGATGCCATTAACTTCACATTAGGTAAAGGTACGGCCCGATCAATGGATGCTTCATCAATAAAAATTAATGCGCCTCGAGATCCCAATCAACGTGTTCCTTTTTTATCATTAGTTGAGAATCTTGAGCTTAGCCCGGGTGAGGCCGCAGCTAAAATTGTAGTGAATTCACGAACGGGTACAATTGTAATTGGCCAAAATGTCAGAGTAAGCCCAGTTGCTGTAACGCATGGCAGTTTATCGGTTACGATTTCAGCGAATACAGAAGTGAGTCAACCCAATGCCTTATCTAATGGACAGACGGTGGTCACTCCGAATTTTGATGTGGAAGTTACAGAAGAAGATAGCCGTATGTTTGTTTTTAATCCCGGAGTGTCATTAGATGAACTAGTGCGTGCAGTGAATCAGGTGGGGGCAGCACCAGGCGATTTAGTTGCTATATTAGAAGCGATGAAGCAAGCAGGTGCGCTTAGAGCTGAGTTAATTATAATTTAATTATTATGGCTGTAAATACGCATATTTCTCAGACAGCAGTAGATTTTCAAGGTCTTGCCGAGCTACGTAGGTCATCGAATAAAGATGGAAATGATGCTGAAACAATGCGTCAAGTGGCTGGTCAATTTGAATCACTGTTTATCAATATGATGCTTAAAAGTATGCGTCAGGCAAGTTTAGGCGATGGTATGTTCGATAGTTCACAAAGTGATATGTATCGAGATATAGCGGATCAGCAATTGGCGATGGATCTATCAAGCCGAGGCGGACTGGGTTTACAAGAGGTTATTCTTCGACAATTAACGGGTAACAAAGTCAATAAAGATAGTAGCCCTGATTTGGGTTCTAAAAGTTATAGTGTTGATACTATTAAAACAAGACCAAAACTTGAAATCGCTCAAAGCACTTTTTCCATAAAACAAGTTGCTAATACTAAGCCCGAGGCTATAGAAAATATTTCAAAACAAATGGAAATGAATTTTGATTCACCAGAAAGTTTTATCCAAAAATTATGGCCAATGGCAAAACAGGCTGCCGATAAATTAGGTGTGGCACCAGAAGTTATATTATCTCAAGCTGCATTAGAAACAGGTTGGGGTAAGCATGTTATTAATAACGCTGATGGCCAATCTAGCCATAACTTATTTAACATTAAAGCGGATAGTCGTTGGCAGGGTGAATCAACCACTAAAGGCACAGTTGAATACCGAGATGGTGTAGCGGTTAAAGAACAAGCAAAATTTAGATCGTATGATTCATACCAACAAAGTTTTAATGATTACGTTAATTTTTTGCAAACACAGCCCCGCTACCAACAAGCATTAAAAGAAACAGGTGACCCTGATAAATTTATCGAGGGTTTACATAAAGCAGGCTATGCAACAGACCCTGCCTATGCCGATAAAATTAAACGTATCATGCGAAGTGACACATTGGCACAATTATCGCAATCATCAAGGTATTCATAACTTCGTCGAGAAATTGACGGACAGAGGTTAAGCCATGAGTTTATTAAATATTGGGGTATCAGCCCTACTTACATCACAAGGCTCGTTAGCAACGGCTAGTAATAATATTAGCAATGTTAATACTGAGGGCTATAATCGTCAACGAGCAGAACAGGTTACAAGATCTGCTGACTTTCAGGGGGGGTATTATATTGGGACAGGAGTCACTATTAGTGGTGTTGAACGCATATACGACAGTTTTATAGTATCACAAGTTAGAACTTATACATCTCAAGAATCACAGCAAGACACATTCTTATCATTTGCACGGCAAATAGATGATTTATTAGGATCGCCTCAGTTAGGATTAGATAGTGGACTAGAATCTTTTTTTAATGCGGTTCATGAAGTATCAAATAACCCGACATCGATTTCAGCTAGACAAGTTATGCTGACTGAAGGTGAAATTCTAGCAAATCGTTTTAATACATTGGATGATCAACTACGCGAGTTTGATAAACAAGTTGATAACTTATTGGCTGTTTCGGTTAAAGATATTAATAGTCTTTCAAAAGGTATTGCTGAGTTAAATGCTGCCATTATTTCATCAGGTGCATCAACAACGGGTGAGCAGCCGAATGATTTATTAGACAGGCGTGACCAGTTAATCAATGAATTATCTAAATTTACCTCAGTTAATATTATTCCAGAGGACACCGGTGCGGTCACGGTCTTAGTCGGCAATGGTCAAGCATTAGTTGTAGGCACAGCTAATATTGAATTGCATGAGATTGTTGATACATCAACTAATCCTGTACGTGTTGGTATTGGCTACGGTTCGGCACAAGTTGATGTGTCAGCCCAGTTAACAGGAGGTAGTATTGGCGGTGCTTTTCAGGCCAGAAATGATGTTATTGATTCAGCGCGAACAGAGTTGGACGCACTTGCCCTCGGTGTTACCAACAGTTTTAATGCACAGCACCGAAAAGGTGTAACTTTAAATGGTACTATAGGTGGCGATCTTTTTTCTGTACCTACACCTCCAACTACAGTGGATGCCGGTAGTATTAGACTTGCAATCACTGATCCCAGAGATTTAGCAGTAGCTTTCCCTGTTGGAGTGACCAATGCTGACTTGACGACAACTCCTGCAACATTAGCATCAGGATCAGGTCAAATTGAGATTGCCAGTATCGATGCAACTCCACCATTAGCACTACCGTTACTTGCGACCAATATTACATTAACTTTTAATACTGCCACCAATCAATATACGGCAACAGATGGTGTTAATCCAGCAGTGACTATCTCATACGATCCAAATACAGATAGCGGAAAATCGGTGTCACTAACGGCTCCAATGACAGAGTTAACATTGGTGCTTAGTGGCATACCTGCAAATGGTGATGTTATTACGCTTGGTAATAGTAGCGCCATTGGCGACAACAGAAATGCTTTAGCCCTAGCTGATTTACAAGTTGCAAAAACACTGAACGGTGGCACCCAATCTTTTGCTGATTCTTATAGTGTAACGGTTGCGAATGTAGCAACGCGTACGCGTCAAGCTGATATTGGCCAAAAAACACAACAAGGTTTATTAGATCAAGTTAATCTGCGCCGCGAAAGTCTTTCTGGGGTCAATTTAGATGAAGAGGCTGCTAATTTAATAAGGTATCAACAATCATATCAGGCGGCATCACAGATTATCACAGTGTCTAACACTGTCTTCCAATCATTATTAAATGCACTGTAAACGGGGATAATTTATGCGAGTTTCTACAGCCTATTTATTTGACCAAAACTTGACTGCAATGCTGAATCAGCAAACAGAATTAGGTAAAACACAGTTACAAATTTCTACGGGTAAGAAAATCTTAAATCCTTCAGATGATCCTGTCGGTGCAATAGAAATTTTGAACTTACAGCGCGAGATCAATTTATCTGAACAGTATCTTACCAATGCCAATAAAGCAGAAAATAAACTAGCGTTAGAAGAAGGCGCACTAGATAGCTCTGTCAATATTTTACAACGGATCCATGAACTCTCAGTACAGGGACTAAATGACACTAATGGTCCATCCGATCGCCGAGCTATTGCCCAAGAGATAGTACAGTTGAATGATCAACTGTTGTCATTAGCTAATACCAAAGATTCAAGCGGAAACTATTTATTTTCTGGTTTTAGATCAGATGCTCAGCCCTACACTTCGATTGGGGCAAGTTATGCTGGAGATAGTGGGCAACGTAATTTACAAGTGGGTGCAGGTGTATTAATTGAAACCAATGATCCGGGCAATCTGATTTTTGAATCAGATCGTGTGCAAACAAGCTTGGATAGTACCGCTGCGACAGATTCCAATTTAACGATTACTAGAATGGGGTTAAACAATACTATCCCATTGGGCTCAAGCTTAGATGTGAATTTCAATCCCGGTACATCTACACTAACGGTGACCTTAGGTGGATTGTCTCAGACGGTATCTCCGTATGTGGCGGGACAAGAAGTCACTTTGACCGATCTTGATCCTAGATTCCCAGATTTTACTCTGAAACTAGAGGGTGGTTTGACAGCAAACGATATCCATCAACTAACAACTGACACTACAAATCAAACGATATTTCAAACTATCAATGAGTTTGCGGTGGCATTAAGTAATAACGCGGTTAGCTTGAATGATTCACCTAATAACGGTGATTTCCTGACTAATATCGGAACAGCTATTAATACTATAATTGATACTCAAGCTAAAGTGGGTGCTCGCATTAATGTTATTGATCAACAGCGTGATACAAATGAAGGATTAAGTATTAGCTTGACGAAAACCTTATCCGAAATTCAAGACTTAGATTATGCCGAAGCAATTTCAAGACTTGAGCTTCAAAACTTAGGTTTGCAAGCTTCACAGCAAACATTTGCACGAGTGCAAGGCTTGTCACTATTTAATTATCTTTAATTTCACAAGAACTCTCATATTGGCCCTTCCTCACTTCATAAGTGACTGATTATAAATGATATTTAAAGTTGGCAAGGCATTTGCTTTGTTATTGTCAGACGATGGCAACTGTCAAAAAAATAACAGTTAAGTCATTGAGTTATTAATTAATTTTTAGAAGAGGAAATAACGATGGCTTCAGTAATCAATACTAATATATCATCGCTAAACGCTCAAAATAATTTGTCACGCTCACAGGGTGAACTGGCAACGGCAATACAGCGTTTATCAACAGGTCTACGGATCAATAGTGCCAAAGATGATGCGGCGGGTATGGCAATTTCAGAACGTATGACTACACAAATTCGTGGTTTAAACCAAGCAGCACGAAATGCTAATGATGGTGTTTCTTTAGCCCAAACAGCTGAGGGTGCATTAGGTACATCAGGTGATATTTTACAACGTATTCGTGAATTGGCAGTTCAGTCTGCTAATGCAACAAATAGTGGTAGTGATAGAAAAGCACTGCAAGCTGAAGTGGGTCAATTAGTCCAAGAGCTAGGTCGAATTGCAGAATCAACCAGTTTTAATGGCCGTAATTTATTAGATGGTTCGTTTGGTGTGGCTCAATTCCAAGTGGGCGCCAATGCCAATGAATCTATTCAAGCCACAATGGCTAATTTAACGACTAATAAATATGGCACAAATCAAAATGAAAGTGTCTTTCTACCTGCAAGCACTACATTAGCATTAGCTCAAACTGGTGTTGATTTTGATGTGCAGGGTGATAAAACTAAGACCATTACCGTTAACGCGGGCGACTCAGCTAAAACCGTTGCCACAGCAATTAATGCAGTTACAGATGATACGGGTGTTAGTGCCTCAGCACTAACACGAGCTGAATTGAAGTTCACCACTGTTGGCGCTGTCTCTTTAGATATTGTCTCTAATAATACTACAGCAAAAACATTAACATTTACTGTGGCAGCTGGTCCAGGTGGGCTAGATGCGGCAGTGACAGCAATCAATGATGCCGCGTCAACAACAGGTGTCACCGCGAAGCTAAATGATGCTGGAGATGGCGTTATTATGTCTAATTCTACAGGCGAATCAATTCTGTTAGAAAATAATAGCGCGGTGGCTGTAGCAACAATCGCCAATGCTTCTGGTGCAACAACATTTGGTGCAGCCCAATCTATGGCGATCGCAGGTGGTGATGGTGCGGTTGTTGGCTTTATAACAGCAGATTCATCTACTTCATTTGGAATGAATGGTGCTGCTAACGGATTCTTCGGTGCTGCAGAAGCATCGACATTAAATGCAGTTGCCAGTTTGGATATTTCATCTGTCGACGGTGCTACATTAGCATTATCTATTGTTGATTCTGCATTAGATCGAATTAACGGTCAACGAGCTACATTTGGTGCCTTACAAAGTCGTTTTGAAAGTGCGGTATCGAATATTCAAATTGCATCTGAAAACTTAAGTGCAGCACGTAGTCGGATTCAAGATGCTGACTTTGCTGCTGAAACGGCAAATTTAACACGAGCACAAATTTTACAACAAGCGGGTACCGCAATGCTATCTCAAGCTAACGCTATACCCCAAAATGTATTAAGTTTGTTACAGTAGAAAACGTAGGATAATTTAGTCTTTCACTCTCTATATTAGTAGAGGGTGAAAGGCTAAAAAGTTCTAAATCACCTTAAATATAAAAAGTGTGAGCTAGAGCCCAAAAATAGTTCAAAAGATATTAAAGCTTCTTAATACAGAGCCGCTAAGCTCCTTGAAAGCAGTAAATACACCATTTTGGATGTATATCAGCTAACAACAGGAGAGTCATCATGGCTTCAGTAATTAACACAAACGTTTCATCACTTAATGCTCAACGCAACTTATCTACATCTCAATCTTCTCTAGCTACATCATTACAACGTTTATCAACAGGTCTACGTATTAATAGTGCGAAAGATGATGCGGCGGGTCTTGCGATTTCAGAACGTTTTACTTCTCAAATCCGTGGTTTAAACCAAGCTGCACGAAATGCTAACGATGGTATTTCACTAGCACAAACAGCTGAGGGTGCATTAGGTACATCAGGTGATATTTTACAACGTATTCGTGAATTAGCAGTGCAATCAGCGAATGCAACTAACAGTGGTAGTGATAGAAAAGCATTACAAGCTGAGGTGGGTCAACTAGTTTCAGAATTGGGTCGTATTGCAGAAACAACGAGTTTTAATGGTCGTAACCTATTAGATGGCTCTTTCGGTACAGCTCAATTCCAAGTAGGTGCAAATGCAGGTGAAACTATTCAAGCATCAATGGCTAACTTCAATACTACTAAGTACGGAACAAACCAAAATGAAAGTGTTTTCTTAGCAGCAAGCACCACATTAGCATTAGCTCAAACAGGTGTTGATTTTGATGTACAAGGTGATACAACTAAAACAATCAGTGTTGCTGCAGGTGATTCAGCTAAAACAGTGACCGCTGCTATTAATGCGGTATCTGATGATACTGGTGTAACGGCTTCAGCAGAAACACGCGCTGAATTGAAATTCACTACAGTTGGTGCGGTATCTCTAGATGTTACTTCTAATAATGCAACAGCAAAAACATTAACCTTTACTGTTGTAGCGGGTGCGGGTGGTCTTGATGCAGCTGTGACAGCAATTAATGATGCATCTTCTTCAACAGGTGTTACTGCTAGACTAAATGATGCTGGTGACGGTGTTATTATGGAAAACTCTAGCGGCGAATCAATCTTACTAGAAAATAATAGTGCAGCAGCGGTGGCAACAATTGCTAACGCATCTGGTGCAACTACATTTGGTGCGGCCCAATCTATGGCCGTCGCTGGTGGTGATGGTGCGGTTGTTGGGATCATCACAACAGATTCTGCTAGCTCATTCGGAGTAAATGGTGCTGCTAATGGCTTCTTCGCTGCTAGTGAAGCATCAACACTAAAAGCTGTTTCTACTTTAGATATATCAACTGCTGCAGGCGCGACTTCAGCGTTGCAAATTGTTGATTCTGCATTGGGTCGTATTAACGGACAACGTGCGAACTTTGGTGCCCTACAAAGTCGTTTCGAAAGTGCAGTAGCGAATATCCAAGTTACATCAGAAAACTTAAGTGCTTCACGTAGCCGTATTCGTGATGCTGACTTCGCACAAGAAACTGCAGAACTAACTCGTTCTCAAATCTTGCAACAAGCCGGTACTGCGATGCTTTCTCAAGCTAACTCTTTACCACAAAACGTATTGAGCTTATTAGGCTAGCAGGAAAACGTAATGATGGGTCTAGGGTTTTAGGCCTATCATTTCTTCTTTAATTATTAAGGAGAGCACGTGATGGAAATTACAAGCAATCAAATTAAACCGATAACTTTAGAGGGTGCCATGCCAACTAAGGTTTCTGTCGCTGAAATAGAAAAAAGCAACATTGAAAACGTTCAAGTTAATTCAGTGACTACAGTTGAAAATAAAGAAAAAGATAAGGTAGCATCAAAACAGGCAGGAAATTTGCAAGTAGCTGTAAGTCAAATAAATGACTATGTGCAGAATCTACAACGGAATTTACAATTTACCGTCGATGAAGAATCAGGTAAAGATGTAGTGACTGTAATAGACAGTGAAAGCAAAGAAGTTATTCGTCAACTACCAAGTGAAGAAGCTTTAGCATTAGCTAGACGTTTAGCTGCAAATAAAGATGAAGGTATTCAGCTGATTAGTACCCAGGTATAAGTCAGCTTAGGAGGATAGGAAGATGGCAATTACAGCAGGTGGTATTGGTTCGGGGCTAGACATTGAAAGTTTAGTCTCGCAATTAGTGGCAGCAGAAGGACAGCCAACTAGCTTTCGTCTTGATAGAAAAGAAGCCGATCATCAAGCTGATTTATCAGCATATGGAACATTGAAATCAGCTTTAAGTACGTTTCAGGATAGTGTTGAAGCGCTAGATGACCTTGAATCATTTCAGGGTCGTTTAGCGACCTCATCAGATTCAGATTTATTTACTGCTTCTGCGGATACAACAGCAGTGGCAGGTAGTTATGATATTGAAGTCATTCAGCTTGCTGAGGCTGCAAAACTGCGCTCTGGTGATTTTACTTCAGCAACTGAAGTAGTTGGTACTGGTACACTCGATATCACGCTAGGTACAGACACATTCCAAATTACAGTTGATACTAATAATCAAACATTAGAAGGCATTCGAGATGCAATTAATGCGGCATCTGATAATCCTGGTGTTGCGGCATCGATCATTAATGTTGATGATGGAGCCGGTGGAACCGTTTCTAGATTAATTTTGACATCAGATAAAATTGGTTCAGCTAACAATATTTCAATAGCTGCAACGGATGATGATCTTAATAATACCGATACCAGCGGCTTGTCACGATTGGCAACAGCTAATCTTACAACCATTCAAGCTGCACAAGATTCCATTATTTTTGTTGATCAGCAACAAGTAACACGAAGTAGTAACACGTTTTCTGACGTTATAACTGGGATCAGTTTTACACTTGAAAAAGCCGATGTAGGTACGACTGAAACATTAACAGTGGCCTTTGACAAAGATGGTGTCACATCAAAAGTTAATAGTTTTATTAACTCCTATAACACGCTGATAGATACCATGAATTCATTAGCGTCTTACGATGCTGATTCAGGCGCATCAGGTCCACTAATAGGGGATTCAGTTTTACGAGGCGTGAAAAGTCAGATCCGCCAACAAATAACCAGCTCAATTTCCGGATTAGAATTTGGGACTTTGTCTGAAATTGGTGTGACAACCAATGACACGGGGAAATTATCTTTAGATTCATCAAAACTAGATGAGGTGTTGACATCAAATTTTACTGCGGTGTCACAATTGTTTGCATCAGATAACGGTTTAGCGAAGTCACTTAGTGGCATTCTTGATGGCTATGTAGATGCAGATGGTATTATTAGTGCGCGTACAGATGGATTGCAAACTCGAATTGAATCGCTTACGGGGGATCGTGAGCGTTTAGGGCAACGTTTAGTTGCACTAGAAGCACGCTTACGAGCACAATTCACAGCAATGGATATTTTGGTTGCTCAACTTAATTCCACATCAAATTTTCTAACGTCACAGTTGGCCAACTTACCTAAGCCAAATTCAATTCGTAGCAATAATTAAGTTTTAAATTTATGGAATATTTAACTAAAGCTAGCATTCTTTTTGCCGTTATATTAGGAGAAGGCAACACATTAGTGTTGTAACCAATATGGAAAAGGATACAGATATGAATGCTAATATCGCAATGCAACAATACCGTCAGAATCATGTTCAAGGTGGAGTAGAAGGCGCATCTCCGCATCGCTTAGTGCAAATGTTGATGGAGGGGGCATTAGAAAAAATTTTAGCGGCAAAGGGATTCATGGGTAACAAAGATATCGCTAAAAAAGGAGAACAAATTAGCTGGGCTATTTCAATTATTGATAGCTTAAGATCGTGTCTAAATGTCGAGGTTGGAGGAGACTTTGCACGTAACCTATCCAACCTTTACGATTATATGGAACAGCGATTATTAGAAGCTAATATTAAAAACGATCCAGCATTATTGGACGAAGTCGGTAAGTTAATGTTGCAAATTAAATCAGGCTGGGATGCGATTCCTAATGAGTTCCACAATACAACATCTGAAATATAGCGAGGCTTTTAACATGCTTTTAACGTTTGATTTAATACTGAATGTCACTGAAAAAAGTAAGCAGTTATTATCGCTTGCTAAAGAAGAAAAATGGGATGAGTTCTCAATATTAGACACTGAACGCCAAACAATTTTGTTAGATTTTGATTTTAAAAATATAAATTTATCAGAACAAGATAGTGATAATATTTATCATCAAATGAGTGAGCTAGTTAACTTAAATGAGAAGTTGGAATCAATTTGCGTTGCTAAGCGCAATGATGTTGTTGGCGAACTAAAAAATATCAGACAAGGCGCGAAAGTAACGCAAGCCTACTCTCAATAGAGCGGTGCCACCCTCAGTTCGATTGTAAACAATATTTTAGATTTACAGTGACTTTCCCTTTCCTTCGTTCAGAAGAATATAAACTTAAATCAAATAGAATTAAAATAGTAAACGTCATTTTTTTGACAACGCATTAAAAAAGTGGTTAACTCTATATATCTGAATAGCTTATGTTGTTTATATCGACATAATCTTAAGTTAATGGAGTGATTATGAGTGCAAATAATGTGTTGTTAGTGGATGTGGATGAAAATCGACGAGAACTGCTATCAACGTTGGTTGAATTTATTAACTGCCAACCAATAATTGCAAATGATCCTGAACTTTGGTTTGAAGATGCAGGCGAACTCTCAGATATAGTGATGGCCATTGTTGGTGATTGTGGTGATAAAAATCAAACCAAACAAGTGCTACGAGATTTAGTTAATAATGAAGTACGCATTCCTGTTTTTCAACTTGAATTTCCAAAATCAGATGTTGCTGACTTTCCTGGCACGTTAGGTGTATTACGTTTTCCTGTCAAATATCCCCAGCTGAGCAATGCGTTGCAGCAGGCAACAATTTACCGTGGTCAACAAGAATCAACAAATCAGCAACAGGGCTATGACTTTCGGAAATTAGTGGGTAATAGCCGATTGATGAAAGCAGTGCAAACAATGATTGACCAAGTGTCTGATTCAGAGGCTAATGTGCTGATTTTAGGTGAGTCGGGCACAGGTAAAGAAGTGGTAGCAAGAAATTTACATCATCTTTCTTCTCGTCGTGAAAAACCTTTTGTGCCCATCAACTGTGGCGCAATCCCTGCTGAATTATTAGAAAGTGAACTGTTTGGCCACGAGAAAGGTGCGTTTACAGGTGCGATTACTGCACGAAAAGGCCGCTTTGAAATGGCTGAAGGTGGCACGCTTTTTTTAGATGAAATTGGTGATATGCCAGTACCGATGCAGGTCAAATTGTTACGCGTACTGCAGGAGCGAACATATGAACGAGTGGGGAGTAGCAAAACAGTAAAAACAAATGTGCGTGTTATCGCTGCAACACATCGAAACTTAGAAGAGCATATTGCAGATGGACGATTTAGAGAAGATTTGTTTTATAGATTAAATGTATTTCCTATTGAAATGCCGGCATTACGTGAACGTCCTGAAGATATCCCACTTTTGATAAATGAACTGGTTACGCGAATTGAATATGAAAACCGTGGCACAGTCAGATTAACGGCCCCTGCAATCGGCTCTTTATGTCGATATCCATGGCCGGGAAACGTGAGAGAATTAGCTAATGTAATCGAACGTTTAGTTATTCTTTTCCCTTATGGCACGGTTGATTTTGATGATCTTCCTGAGAAATTTCAGCTACAAGGTGATGATTTACCTGATGCTGTAATAACGATGATAGAGGATACGCCTGCTCCCCAAGTAAAATCACCGCCAGCAACGAATAAGACAAAACCGGTTGAGGCCGCACCTCTGGCGGAACAGTCCTCCGCAGGACTTGATAGTCTGCCTGAAGAAGGTTTAGATTTAAAAGAACATTTAGCTAATCTTGAATATTTACTTATTAAGCAGGCATTAGAAGATGCTGACGGTGTGGTTGCCCATGCCGCAGAGAAATTAAAAATGCGTAGAACAACGTTAGTTGAAAAAATGCGTAAATACGGAATTCAACGCGGAAGTGATTAGATAGTAAACCGTTTGTTAGTTAACGCCACCACTTTGACATTAAACTTAAAAAACCCGTAACATATTGATATATAGCATATAATATCTACAGGCATGGATTTTGCTTTCTAACGATTAAAGCGTTATATTGGAGCAGAATAATGAATGTAAAATCACTAGGTGATGAACTTAAATTAGAAAGCAATATGGTTCATGCCTTTTCAGACCTCAGTGAAGAGAATTCTGAGCACGACTGGTCGGTCAATAGTAGCCACAACGTATTGACCACTGAATTGATGCTCAACCGACATAAACAAAACCAGCAATTTGAACATGCATCTCGTTTAGCTGGGCGGTTAACACGGTTACTAGAAGTCCTTCCTGGTGGTGTTATTGTTCTTGATGGTGAAGGTCTTATCCAACAAAGCAATATTGCGGCAATAGATTTATTGGGCGAGCCACTCGAAGGGCAAAGATGGTCACAAATAATCAAACGTGCATTTGATCCACAAGTAGATGATGGCCATGATATTTCATTAAAAGATGGCCGATTACTTCATATTTCAACTAACCCTCTTGATGGTGAACCAGGTCAAATTGTATTGTTACAAGATGTAACAGAAACACATGATCTACATCAGAAAATTTCACATTTACAGCGATTATCTGCAATGGGTGAAATGGCTGCACGACTTGCTCATCAAATTCGCACCCCTCTCTCTTCGGCATTATTATTCTTAGCGCCATTATTAAAAGAAGATACCGATGCAAAGCTAAGGCAGCGTTTTGCTCGACGTTTACACGATAGTATCAGTCATATGGAACAGTTGGTTAAAGATATGTTGGCCTTTTCTCGTGGAGATATGACGGCAACATCACCCATATCAATCAATGAGTTAATCGAGAATGTGGAACGTCAATTTGTTTCACAGCCGGAGAATGAAAAACTCCATTTTGAAATCCAAAATACGCTTGAAGATGCTTACGTGTATGGCTGTAAGGATGCATTGACTAGTGCAATAAATAACCTTGTTAATAATGCAAGTCTGGCATGTGATGGTGAAGGTGAAATCACGATCTTTATTGACCAAATCCAAGATAATGATGATGTTGAATGTATCGAAATTAGTGTTGAAGATAATGGTGCAGGTATTGCCGAGGAAGATAGCGATAAAATTCTCACCCCATTTTTTACTACACGATCATCTGGAACAGGTTTAGGTTTAGCTGTTGTACAGTCAATAGTTAAAGCTCATAAAGGCGAGTTGTGGTTTGAAAGTGATGAAGGTGAAGGCAGTACATTTTGTATTCGTCTGCCTATGTATCAAGCAACTAATAAATAGCACTGAAAGCAAGGAATAATAACAATGAGTAAATCAACGATTTTAGTGGTAGAAGATGATGATAATCTTCGTGGCGCTCTTTGTGATACGTTGGAATTAGCGGGCTATGATGTTTCATCAACAGATCAAGGTCAGAGTGCACTAGATAAATTAGCAAATGAGCAATTTGGCTTGTTGTTGAGCGATCTGCAAATGAGACCAATGAATGGTCATACCTTGTTGAAAAAGGTGAAGGCAATGATGCCTGAATTACCCGTTTTACTGATGACGGCATATGGCACTGTTCAAGGTGCGGTTGAGGCTATGCATGAAGGTGCGAGTGATTATTTGATCAAACCTTTTGAAGCCGATGATTTATTAGAACGTGTTCAACGCTATATTAAAACAACGACAGACCAAAGTGGCATGATTGCGGTTGCTAAAAGCTCACGCGATTTGCTTACCCTTTCACGTCGTGTTGCGGATGCAGATGCAACAGTATTAATTAGTGGCGAAAGTGGTACAGGTAAAGAAGTTCTTGCTCGCTTCTTGCACCAAAACTCAATCCGAAATGAAGGTCCTTTTGTTGCTATTAACTGTGCTGCGATTCCAGAGAATATGTTGGAAGCCACTTTATTTGGTTATGAAAAAGGTGCTTTTACAGGGGCAAGTCAGGCCTATGCAGGTAAATTTGAACAGGCTCATCAAGGCACATTACTATTAGATGAAATTTCAGAAATTGATCTGAGCTTACAAGCAAAATTATTACGAGTATTACAAGAAAGAGAAGTAGAACGTATTGGCGGACGCAAATTAATTTCGCTTGATGTGCGCGTATTAGCAACAACCAATAGAACGTTGCGAGAAGAAGTCATTGCGGGGCGTTTCCGTGAAGATTTATTTTATCGTTTAAATGTTTTTCCTCTGCATTTACAACCACTGCGTGAACGCACAGAAGATATTATGCCCTTGGCAGAGCGGTTGCTTGATAAACACTGCTTGTCAGCAGGTCGAATAGCACCAGAAATCAATCCACTTGGGCAGCAAGCGTTACTAGCACATCAGTGGCGAGGTAATGTTCGTGAATTAGATAATGTTTTACAGCGTGCACTTATTTTGCAATCAGGCTCGACAATAACAGAAAAAGACTTGGTTTTTGAATCAATGACAGGCATCTCTTCAAGCCAAAATAATGACGAACAGCGGATTGATAATAATTTGAGTGACGATTTACGTAGCCACGAGCAACGTCATATTTTAGATGCTTTAGCTAACAATAATTGCAGTAGAATAGCTACAGCAAAAGAGTTAGGGATTAGTGAGCGCACACTACGATATAAATTATCTCGCTTTAGAGAAGAAGGAATTGAAATTCCAGAGAAGATTGGCAAGAAGTCTGCATAGGATACCCATGACCATTCAAAATGCAATTTTATAATACACATATTGAACACGCTAGCTACGTTATAGCATTGAGCAATAGAATAACTATTACATCAATACTATGCCTTGCTATCCCACCCACTATGAGCATTATAAAGCAGCACTTTAAAAGGACATGGGTATATAACACTAAAATAAATGGAGAGTAACGATGATTAATGCAATCGATCCCAATCAGTTATTAACGCAAATGCGTGCAGCTCAAGCACAAGCAACACAACAAACTAATCCACTGGCTCAAGCTCAAAATGGTGGTGCCAGTGATGTTGATTTCTCAAGCATGATGAAGTCAGCAGTGAATAAGGTAAATGAAACACAGCAAGCTGCAGGTAAGTTAAAAACTGCATTTGAAATGGGTGATCCTAATGTAAGCTTGGCTGACGCCATGATTGCATCACAAAAAGCATCGGTTGCCTTTCAAGCGACATTGCAAGTTAGAAACAAATTAGTGCAGGCCTACGAAGAAGTAATGAGAATGTCGGTTTAAATACAAACACATTAAAAATAAATTAATGCTCGACTATTAAGAAGAAAGAATTATGGAAAACCTACCTGTAGCAACTAATCCTGCAGCAGCAATGCCAATGCCGACCACTCCTCTTGGTGCTATGTCTGCGAATGCTTCAAGGCAACCAGTAATGAAACAAATTGGTTTTTTATTGGCAATAGCCGCAAGTATTGCTCTAGGTGGGTATGTTTTTATGTGGTCACAAACACCTAGCTATCAGGTGTTATTTTCAGGTATGCAGCCGAAAGAATCTTCTGAAGTTGTCGCTATTTTACAGCAAACAAATATTGCTTATAAATTAGATCCGAATACGGGAGCGGTACTGGTTCCTAGCTCTGAAATGCAGAATTTACAGATGAAAATGGCGGCAGAAGGATTACCTCGAAGCTCATCTCAAGGCATGGAAATGCTTAATGAGGAGCAAGGTTTTGGCACCAGCCAATTTGTGGAAAGAGCACGGTATCAACGTGCTTTGGAAGAAGAGTTGTCACGCTCTATTTCACAGATACAAAATGTACACAGTGCAAGAGTTCATTTAGCAACACCCAAACAATCGGTGTTTGTTCGTGAGCGTAAACCGCCTACGGCATCTGTAGTTATTAAGCTATATGCAGGACGCTCATTAGAGCGAGGCCAAGTTGCTGCGATTACACATATGGTCGCTTCTAGCATAGCCAATATGGCAAGTAATGATGTAACGGTGGTCGATCAGAAAGGACGATTATGGACTAAAAATGATCGTAGCCAAGGCATTGAAATGAGTGACAATCAATTGCAATATACTCAAAAGCTGGAACAAATATATATTGGTCGAATAGAAGATATTCTATCACCTATAGTGGGAATGGAAGGTGTGCGTGCTCAAGTTGTAGCAGATGTTGATTTTACGATTACCGAACAGACACAGGAGAGCTATAACCCTGATCTTGCAGCAATACGTAGTGAACAAACTCAAGAAGATACACGAGTAGGTGTGGCCGCCGCATTGGGTGTGCCGGGGGCGCTTAGTAATCAACCTCCAGGAGGAGGTGTTGCTCCAGAAGTGGTTCCAGAAGCAGTGACAGGTGAAGAAGGAAAAGTTGTACAAACGAAGCCAGGTAGCTCAAGTAAAAGTAGTACACGTAATTTTGAATTAGATAGAACCATTAGTCACACCCGCTTATCACCGGGTGCCATTAGACGATTAAGTGTAGCAGTGTTGGTAGACGAAAAACGCAGTGTTGATGATGAAGGCAATGTAACGAAAATTGCATTATCAGAAGCTGAAATGACACGAATTAATGCACTAGTAATGGATGCTATTGGTTTTAATAAAGCACGTGGCGATAGCTTAAATATTGTAAATGCGCCATTTCTTGCACCAGAAGTTGTTGAACCGCTACCTGAGATAGCAATATGGCAACAACCATGGGTGTGGGATATTGCCAAACAAGTATTAGGTGCATTATTAGTATTATTCTTAATATTTAAAGTAATAAAACCTGCGTTTAGAGATTTAAATACAGTGCCGGAGGTAGATCAAAGTGAGATGCAAGCTAGTCAGGGACAAATGGCGGCGGCGGCAACAAATGATGATATTGCCAAAATAACGACGGGCTCGGAAGAAATGGAAGCACAATTAACAAATGTGCGTAGTTTAGTGCAACAAGATCCGGCACTGGTGGCCCAAGTTGTTAAAAACTGGACAGCAGCATAATGGCAGAGGAAGCTAGAAAATTAACAGGGCTAGAGCGATCAGCTGTTTTTCTACGCTCTTTGGGTGAAGAAGAGGCTGCAGAAGTACTCAAACATATGAGCCCAAAAGAGGTTCAACAAGTGGGTCAGGCAATGGCGACATTGACTAATGTGACTCGCGAAGAAGTGCAAGGTGTGATTGATACGTTTGTAGAAACGGTTGAACAAGAAACAGGATTAGGCATTGGCTCACATGATTATGTACGAAACATGTTGGTGGGCGCATTAGGCGAAGATAAAGCAGGTAATTTACTTGACCGGATTTTGTCAGGCGGTAATACCTCGGGCTTAGAACAGCTTAAATGGATGGATGCTCGGGGTATATATGAAGTAATACGGTTAGAACATCCACAAATTATAGCGATAGTATGTTCTTTTTTAGATCCTGACCAAGCTGCTTCAGTATTGGCTATGTTTCCTGAACGTGATCAGGCAAATGTGCTATTACGAATTGCAACGTTAGATGGCGTACAGCCGGCAGCATTGAGTGAGTTAAATGAGATCCTAGAAAAACAATTTAGTGGCAATGCAGGCAGTCAAACGGCAACGGTCGGCGGTGTAAAAACGGCTGCAGATATCCTTAACTTTATTGAAGGTACTGTCGAGGCAACCATTATGGAGCAAATCAAAGAAACTGAACCTGATTTAGGTCAAAATATCGAAGATCTTATGTTCGTATTTGATAATTTAATTGACCTTGATGATCGTGGTATACAGACCTTGATGCGTGAAATACAAACAGACCAATTACAATTAGCGTTGAAAGGTGCAGATGAAGGATTAAGAGAGAAATTCTTATCGAATATGTCACAGCGTGCGGCTGAAATGTTGCGTGATGATTTAGAAGCCATGCCTCCTGTACGTGTGAGTGATGTTGAATCGGCTCAGAAAACAATTCTAACAGCAACGCGTGTCTTATCAGATAAAGGTGAGATAATGTTAGGAGGCAGCGGTGGAGACGACTTCCTCTAAGGATGAATTGATTACCCAGCAGGCTGATACTGTTTCATCAGAAGAGTTAGAATCCGTCTATCAACGTTGGCAAGCGCCTACAATGATTTCTGTTAATGATGTTGATGATCCTTCTCTTCTTACGCTTGAAGGAATGGAAGCTTTGCAAAAGCAAGCTGAATTAGAAGGCTACAAAGCAGGCTTTGAAAAAGGTGAAAAAGCAGGGTTTGAAGCTGGGCAGCAACAAATTTCCCAACAAGTTTCATCTCTGACAGATTTAATCAATGCTGTTGATGAGCCCATCCAAGATCTAGACCAGCAAGTTGAAAATGACTTGATAAGCCTTGTAATGACAATGACAAGGCAACTGGTCCGACGTGAACTAAAAACACAACCCGACCATGTTATTGGTGCCATGCGGGCAGCATTGTCAGTGTTGCCGGTGAATGATCGCAAATTAAAAGTTTTTCTCAACCCACAAGATATTGAATTGGTTAAAACAGGTTTATCGATTGATCATGATGACAGTCGATGGCAATGGGTTGAAGATCCCCTTATTACACGAGGCGGAATACGATTAGAAACAGCCGATACGACAATTGATGCAACGGTTGAGGCACGACTAAGCAGTGTAATAAACAAATTGTTAGGCGAAGAAAGAGGAGATGATAGTGGCGGATAACACTATCGACCGTAATAAAAAATTACGCCTTAATTTAAAAGAATATCAACAACGACTGGATGCTGATCCTTCAGAAGTTTTAGCTATTGAGGGCCGACTGACTAGAATGGTTGGCCTCACTCTAGAGGCTGTAGGTTTTCAGGCTCCTATTGGAAGTCGATGTGAGATACAGGGTTCAGATGGTAAACCTGTCGAAGCTGAAGTGGTTGGCTTTGCAGGTGATACACTTTATTTAATGCCCATCGGTGATATTCGAGGTTTGGTGCCAAGTGCACGAGTTCGCCCACTCCGTAGTGACTCAAAAGTACCTGTTGGAGAAGCTTTATTAGGACGCGTTGTTGATGGTGCCTGTAAGCCACTTGATGGTAAGGGGCCATTAAAAGTAACAGACAGCGTATCTTTACATGGTGAACCGATTAATCCTTTAACACGCTCGCCAGTACGAGAACACCTTGATGTGGGCGTGCAAGCAATTAATGCCCTGATGAGTGTTGGCCGTGGTCAGCGAATGGGCTTATTTGCAGGCAGTGGTGTAGGTAAAAGTGTTTTGTTAGGCATGATGACACGCTTCACCGAAGCAGATGTAATTGTTGTCGGTTTGATTGGTGAGCGGGGACGAGAAGTAAAAGAATTTATTGAAGATATTCTTGGGCAAGAAGGAATGGAACGCGCTGTTGTGGTTGCATCTCCTGCCGATCATTCACCTTTGATGCGTTTGCATGGTGCGATGTTAGCCACCAGTATTGCAGAATATTTTCGCGATCAAGGCAAACAAGTGCTATTACTTATGGATTCTTTGACTCGCTATGCACAGGCACAACGTGAAATAGCACTAGCGATCGGCGAACCACCCGCAACCAAAGGTTATCCGCCCTCAGTATTCTCATTATTACCCAAATTAGTTGAGCGGGCGGGCAACGGTCCTGAAGGTGGTGGTGCGATCACAGCAATTTATACCGTGTTAACAGAGGGCGACGACCAACAAGACCCTGTTGCTGATGCTGCCCGCGCTATTTTAGATGGCCATATAGTGTTATCTCGTCGTTTAGCTGAAGCGGGGCAATACCCTGCAATAGATGTCGAAGCTTCTATCAGCCGTGTTATGCCACAAATTGTGTCAAAACAGCATCTAGAATATTCACAAATGTTTAAACAAATATTTGCCACCTACCGACAAAATCAAGATCTCATTAATGTGGGTGCTTATGCCATGGGAAGCGATCCTAAAATTGATGAAGCGATTGCACTCTATCCAAGCTTACAGACATTAATAAAACAAAACATGGATGAATCGATTAATTGGCAACAAAGCGAAACTAATTTACAACAAACAATGCAACAACCTCTTTCTCAAATAGCTACAACCAATATGCAAGCCCCCGTCACAATTAATCAGATGCAGAATAATTTATAGAAATAGTACGATTGCATCAAAGTTGTTCAGTAATAAAATTGATAAAGTGAATTCATGAAACGATCAAAACGATTAGCCCCTGTTGTAAATATTGCCACTAAAGCCACCAATGCCGCTTTAATTAAAATGGGTGAAGCTAATGGGGCGTGGCTTAAAGAAAAACAACAACTTGAAGAATTACACCATTATAAAACTGAATACCTTGCCAGATTTAGGCAAGGCAGTACTGTAGTAATGAGTGCCCAAAAAGTATTAGAGTTAAGGGGCTTCCTTACCCAACTTGATCAAACGATTCAAGTGCAAGAACAACAAGTAAAAATTTACTATCAGCAATTAGAACAGCAGCGAGCTCAATGGCAACAAACACGAAGTAAAGAGCAAGCAATGCAATCACTTGTTGATCGTTATCATGCTGAAGAAGTGCACGTTGAATTAAAGCAAGAACAACACCTTAGTGATGAGCATAATGCTATTCAATGGCGCCATAAATTTAAATAATTTAATCACGAAATCCCTTCCTATTAGCTGTAATTTACACCGCTTTAATCCTACAGCATCACCGATAAATCTATTCAATTATAACTGGCACGGTCTCTGCATTATTGTTACTACAGTAATAATAATTAGTAGCTTTTAATAAAGCATAAGTAGATGGAGACGTAGATATGATGGGGATTAAAGAGATTATAAATAATATTTCCTATCAAGGTAATGATCTAAACAAGCGGCTAGGTGGCAATGGTAAAGCGGCAAGATTAGCCGACTCACCTTTGGCTCATAAACAGAGTGTGAAAGGTGAGAGATGGAACGATACTTTACAGACTTATAGTGATTATTTTATACGCTACTAACAGAATAGGGTTGAGGTAAAAATGGCAAAAGCAAAAATAATTGAGTGTGGTGATACGTTAGGCATTAGTGGTGTAGGTGATTTACATACACAAATCTTAATGGAGTTATCAGAGGGTCATGAAATCCAATTTGATGTGAGTCAAATCGAGCGTATTGATGCTGCTGCACTGCAAATGATTTATGCCTATTCAAAAGAACAAACACTAGAGTGGAATGAACCCAGTGAGGCATTTATACGCAGTGCCAAATTATTAGGTTTAGCAGGGTTGATGAATTTAGAAGGCGATTCGGTTGAACTTACTCATTAAAGAGTATTGATACGATAGTCGATGTAAATAAGACAGTGAGATGTCTATTAAGGAGAAAAAGAAGCTATGGCGAATATTTTAGCAGTTGATGATTCAGCTTCAATGCGACAAATGGTGTCGTTTACTTTGAAGGCTGCGGGTCACACGGTGACAGATGCGGCAGATGGTAAACAAGCATTAGATATTGCAAAAACACGATCGTTTGACTTGGTGTTAACGGATGTAAATATGCCGGTGATGGATGGTCTTACATTGACACGAGAGTTACGCACCTTGCCCACATTTAAGTTTACTCCGATTTTGGTGTTAACAACTGAAGCGGGAATGGATAAAAAACAAGAAGGCCGTGCAGCAGGCGCAACGGGTTGGCTGGTTAAACCTTTTAACCCAGATCAATTATTAGCGACAATAAAGAAAGTGCTAGGATAAAACAAGTATCCCATAAAAAACAATGACTTATTATGAGTCCACAGGGAAGTTACACCCTAAATTTAGCAGGAACAACCTATGAGTATTGATATTTCACAATTTCACGATGTTTTTTTCGAAGAGAGCTTCGAGGGTTTAGATGCCATGGAAAGTGGCCTTTTAAACTTAGCTGAAGGAGCTGCAGATGTTGAGGCTATTAACACTATCTTCAGAGCCGCTCACTCAATAAAAGGTGGCGCGGGTACGTTTGGATTTATGGCTGTATCTGAATTCACTCATGTGATGGAAACGCTGCTAGATGAAATGCGTAATGGTCAGCGAGAAGTAACGTCAGATTCTACTAATTTGCTTTTAGAAGCAGTTGATGTATTGCGAGAAATGCTATCAGCGGTACAACAAAAAACCGATACAGATGAAGAACGTATTGCTGAGGTCAATCAGCGACTTGAAGCCATGCTGGCGGGTGAAAAAGCAGAAGTAGCCGATTCTGCCGATGAAAGTACTATTAACGCCGCTGCTGTTGAGGCAAGCCCTGAGCAGAAAATAGCAGGGTGGGAAATTAAATTTCATCCCCACAAACATTTATTCCAAACAGGTAACGATCCTGTTCGAATGTTACGTGAGCTTGCAAGTTTAGGTGACTTAACATCACGGGTAAGTGATGATGGATTACCTGACTTTGCTGACCTAGAGCCAGAAGATAGTTATCTTTCATGGCAGCTTACCTTGAAAGGTAATGTTCCTAAAGAAGAAGTTGTAGAGATATTTGAATGGGTAGACGATGACTGTGATTTATCTATTGAAGTTATTCTGCAAGAGCCCACAAAGGTTGAAATAGCCGTCGCACAGCTAGATGAAAATATAGCAGAACCTGTGGCTGAGGTTCAACAAGAGAGCAAATCAGAACAAGTAGCTGCACCCGTTAAAGCGGTGGCTAAAAAAGCAGCAACATCTGCTCCGGCTGCAACCTCTATTCGGGTAGGAACAGATAAAGTCGACTCACTGATTAATCTAGTCGGTGAGCTGGTTATTACGCAATCAATGTTAAGCCAGATTGGTGATAATTTTGTGCCAGGTATGTTGCCTCAACTTATTGATGGATTAGCACAATTAGAACGAAATAGCCGTGAAATGCAAGAAGCGATCATGCGAATTCGCATGTTACCTATTAGCTTTGCATTTAACCGATTCCCAAGATTAGTTCATGATTTATCTGACAAGTCAGGTAAAAAAGTAGAGCTTAAATTGACGGGTGAACAAACAGAGCTTGATAAAACCGTGATGGAGAAAATAGGTGATCCATTAGTTCATTTAGTGCGTAATTCACTTGATCATGGTTTAGAAACGCCCGAGGTCAGATTAGCTGCAGGTAAAGATGAAACCGGTACTATTCAGCTAAATGCTTATCATCAAGGTGGCAATATTATTATTGAAATTGTTGATGATGGTGCGGGTCTGAATGAAGAAAAAATATTTAGCAAAGCAGTAGAAAAAGGCCTAGTAGAGGCCGATGCAGAATTAAGCCCAGAAAAAATACATGAATTGATTTTCTTGCCAGGTTTTTCGACGGCGGATGTGGTCACTGATATATCGGGTCGAGGCGTAGGTATGGACGTGGTGCGCAGTAATATTACCGGCCTAGGTGGCAGTGTTGAAATCAAGTCTAAACGTGGGGAAGGCTCTACATTTACTATTCGCTTACCTTTAACGCTTGCCATTATGGATGGGCAAACCATTCGCGTTGCCAACGAAAATTACATTATTCCTCTGATTTCTATTATTGAAACATTAGAAGTGAAAGAGAGTGATATGAAATATGTATCAGCTAAGGGTGAGCTTTATCCGTTGCGTGATGAATATGTGCCTGTTATTCGCTTATATGACATTTTTAATTTGACGCCTACAACAACAGACTTAGAAGAAGGGTTATTGGTCATTGTTGAGGGTGAAGGTCAAAAAATAGGCCTATTTATTGATGATTTATTGGGTCAACAACAAGTTGTTATTAAAAGTCTAGAGACAAATTATCGAAAAGTTATAGGTTTGTCGGGGGCAACAATATTAGGTGATGGCACCGTTGCTTTAATTCTTGATGTGCCAGGGCTAATGGCACTCTATCGTGATCCATCATTAGCAAAAGTTATTACAAATAATGAGCATGCGGCTTAAGGAGAAACACGATGAGTGAATTACAACAATCAAATGATTTCTTAAGTGATGTTGATGACAGAACTGAGCAATATTTAACTTTTCTACTTGGCGAAGAAGAATATGGCGTGGAAATTTTACGGGTGCAAGAAATAAAAGGCTGGGAAAGTGTAACTCACATTCCCAATACACCTGATTATCTTTGTGGGGTATTAAATTTAAGAGGAACGATTGTTCCCATAGTTGATTTACGCCTCCGCTTTGAAATGCCCGCACGTGAATATACGCCAACAACAGTTGTAGTGGTATTAAATGTAGGTGAAGGCGTGCAACGCACGGTGGGTATTGTCGTAGATGGTGTGTCGGATGCACACAATATATTACCGGAAGAGATAAAACCGTCCCCAGATTTCGGTACAACCATAAGTACAGATTTTATTTCAGGCTTAGTCTCTATTGGTAGTGACATGATGATGATTCTTAATATAGATCGCTTATTACGTGTTGAGGCCTTGGGTTAAGCCCACGTAACAAAATGAGCAGAGTAATAGCTATCATGAATCAAAAAGGCGGAGTAGGAAAAACCACTACGACCATTAATCTCGGTCATGCTTTGGCGTTGGCGGGGCAAAAGGTTGCCTTATTGGACATGGACCCACAAGGTCAAATAGCAACAGGGTATGGCTTGGATGCGACATTGCCTGGGCTTGATGAAGTGCTACTAGATGATATACATCTTGATGAATTGACTTTGCCTGTAAAAGACAATCTAACGGTAGTACCAGCAGGAAAAAGACTTGCTGATTTTGAGCATATTACGGAAGGTGGATCTGAGCGAGCCTATATATTACAAAAAGCGATAGAAATATCCAGTTTGTCTGAACAAGATTTTGTATTAATCGATTGCCCACCCTCTTCAGGCTTACTGGGCATGAATGCCATGTTTGCTGCAACTGAAGTGTTAATCCCTATTTCAGGCGATTATCTATCGCTACATGGTTTATCACGCATGATGCAGATTTTGAAACGTTCAGAATCTTTTAGCGGACAAACCATTAAATTATGGCTTGTTTCAACACGAATGCAGTTACGCAGACGCTTGACACAAGAAGTCAGAAATAAAATTTTAAAGTATTTTCCAGGGAGAGTACTGAATACCATGATTCGAGAAAATGTATCGTTAGCGGAAAGCCCAAGTTTTGGGCAAACAATATTCGATTATAAAAATACAAGTGCAGGAGCAGAGGATTATTCAGCGCTTGCTCAAGACCTTTTGAAAGGGAGAACCAGCTAATGGCTGAGAAGAAAAAACCGATGGGCGATGATCCGCTCGCGTGGCTTAGTGAGGGCGAACCCGAAGTGAAGCTCAAGAAGCAAGCAGTGAAGAAGCGGACTCGAACAAGGCGTGATTCACCTAGTAAAAAGGCAAATATTAAGACTGATATTGAATTAGTAGAAGAAAGTATTGCCGCTTTATCATCAAAGAGTGAGGCGCTAGCTGCTCGATTCTATGAGCGCATGTTCTCAGAGTATCCTGAGGTGAAATCAGTGTTTGACGGTGTTTCAAAGAGCGGGCAGCAGAAAAATATGCTGGCTTCCTTAGAACTACTGGTACAAAACCTGCGTAAACCTGAAATATTAAACGATTACTTATTTAGTATTTCCGTGATGCATATTGATCATAGCGGCACAGCCGAGCATTACCCACTATTTGCAGAAAATTTATTGGCAGTATTGGCTGAGATTTCTGATGATTTATGGAAAAAAGAGTTCGAGCAAGCATGGCAAAACACCCTAAATAAAGTAGTAACAATTATGTTAGAAGCATATGAGTCGATGGAGACGAATGAAATGACAAATCAAGATAAGACACAACAAGAATTAATGGTAATGCGTGCGGCAGTAGATGGTGCAAGCACCGCATTAATGATGTGTGATAAAGACCTAGTGATTACTTATGCAAACCCAGCGGTAATGAGTTTATTAACAAACCGCTTGCCGGAGTTACGCAAAGTATTCCCTGCAATTGATTTGAGTAAATTAATAGGGACTTGTATTGATGATTTTCATCAAGATCCGTCATTGCAACGAGGCGTTTTATCTGATTTAGCTAATTTGCCATATCGAAACCAAATTCAGTTGTTAGATATTCATTTTGATCTCAATGCGACGGCGATTGTTGATGCAGATGGTAACTATATGGGCAATATGGTTGAGTGGAAAGATATCACTGACCAAGTTAATGCAGAAGCTGAAACTGCTAAACAGGCAATAGAGGTAAGTCGATTACAATCAGCTGTCGAAGGCGCATCAACGGCGTTAATGATTTGTGATGCAGATCTTGTGATTACTTTTGCTAATCCAGCCGTGATGACTTTATTGTCAAATAGACTACCGGAATTGCGTAAAGTGTTTCCTAGACTTGATTTGAGCAAACTGGTAGGAACCTGTATTGATGATTTCCATAAAGATTCTTCGTTACAAAGAGGTATTTTATCGGACTTAGATAATCTACCATACCGAAACCAGATTCAGCTATTAGATATCCATTTTGATCTCAATGCTACGGCGATTGTTGATGCTGATGGCAACTACATGGGCAATATGGTTGAGTGGCGAGATATTACCGATCAAGTCAATGCTGAAGCAACGATACAAGAAGTTATAAAATCGGCGCAGGATGGTGAGCTTGAACAGCGTCTTAATATTGAAGAATACGACGGTTTTATTAAGGTGGTGGCAGAAGGTTTAAATAATATTATGGATGCCATGTTAAAGCCAACTACTGAGGCAATACGCATTACGCAGGCCTTAGCGGAGGGGGATTTAACGAAAACCGTAGATGAATCGGAATATTTAGGGGCTTTTAATACCTTAGCCGTTGCACTTAATACTACAGTAGAGAAATTGTCAGAAACGATGGAAGAAATTAATGAGTCTGCAGACAGTATTAGCACTGCTGCGACCGAAATTTCTGAGGGTAACCTAGACTTAAGCCAGCGCACAGAATCACAAGCATCATCGTTAGAAGAAACTGCATCTAGTATGGAAGAGCTAACCAGTACAGTAAGGCAAAATGCAGACAATGCTCGCCAAGCCAATCAACTTGCTTCATCAAGCCGAGAACAAGCTGAAAAAGGGGGCTCAGTTATAAAAGAAGCCATTGCCGCGATGGCGGGGATTAGTGCATCAAGTAAAAAAGTGACCGATATTATTGGGGTAATTGATGAGATTGCTTTCCAAACAAACTTATTAGCATTGAATGCAGCGGTTGAAGCGGCACGTGCCGGTGAACAAGGTCGAGGCTTTGCGGTGGTGGCATCTGAAGTGCGTAATTTAGCACAGCGCTCAGCCTCAGCAGCAAAAGAAATCAAAGAATTAATTAATGACAGTGGCGAGAAAGTGAAAGAAGGCTCAATGCTGGTGGATGAATCAGGCCGAACCTTAGAAGAAATTGTGGCTAGCTCGAAAAAAGTGGGTGACATTATTTCTGAAATTGCAGCCGCCGGTTCGGAACAAACGCAAGGCATTGAGCAAGTCAATAAAGCGGTCAGCCAAATGGATGAAATGACGCAACAAAATGCGGCATTAGTTGAGCAAGCGGCTGCAGCCAGTGAATCATTGGATGAGCAGGGTAGAGGTTTACAAAAACTTATTTCTTTCTTTACGGTTAATCAATCATCTCAAGCTAGCATCGCTGAAGTCAAAGCTGAAGTAGCGCCAAAAAAAGCACCTGCTACTAAAAAAGAAAAGCCCGCAGCAAAAAAGTCTAAAGCAACACCCAAGCCAAAACCGGCAGCCGTATCGCAAGATGATGATGAGTGGGATGAGTTTTAAGGGCGAGCTACTAAACATAACCAAGTGAAATCAATCTGTAGCTTCTACTCCTTCGTCATTCCCGCATGCTTTAAGCGGGAATCCACACCAGATCCCCGATAAAAGATCTCGGGGATGACGGGAGCGGCCATGATTGTTTGTATCTTGAATGATCATGGGTATCTACCTGTAATGATGATGAGAGAATAATTGGATAAAGGATTTTAGAAATATTATGTCTGAAGTACGAGAGCGAGAATTTGACTTTACTGATGCTAGTTTTGAGCGTATTCGCCAATTTGTTTCTGAGCATACCGGTATTGTTTTAACCGAAGCAAAGAAAAATATGGTGTATGGACGTTTATCTAAACGTATTCGCAAAGGACGTTTTGACACATTTGATGAGTTTTGTGACGCTTTAGAAGAAGGTGATGAAGATGAACAAGAGTTCATGATCAACGCCATTACCACCAACCTAACGGCATTTTTCCGTGAGCAACACCATTTTGATTATTTAGCGGATACCCTTATTCCTAAATTAATTGAACAAAAAGGGCACAATAAACGCTTGCGGATCTGGTCTGCAGGTTGCTCGACAGGTGAAGAACCCTACAGTATCGCCATCACTTTAAAAGAAGCGCTCCCTGATTTTGATGAATGGGATGTAAAAATATTGGCAACAGATCTTGATGCCAATGTAGTTGCTCATGGTAAAAAGGGCGTCTATCGTGAAGAGCGTATTACAGGTTTACCTGATGATATGATTGAACGCTGGTTCAAGCGTGGCAAAGGTGACAATGCTGAGATGGTTCGGGTTCACCCAGAATTGCAAAAAATGATCACCTTTAAACGACTTAACTTATTGCAAGAATGGCCAATGAATGGACCATTTGATCTTATGTTTTGTCGAAATGTAGTAATTTATTTTGATAAAGATACTCAACGAGTATTATTCGATCGCTATGCTGATATTTTGGTACCAGAGGCACACCTGTTCATCGGACATTCTGAGACTTTATATAAAGTGTCTACTCGGTTTGAATCGTTAGGCCATACCATTTATCAGAAGGTTTAATTATGGTTGCGCAACGACCACCTCAACCCACCTGTTTATCTGAGTTCGAGACTATTAATCGTTATTGGGATCGGCGTCATAATACGTGGGCAGCTAAGATACTGCCGGGTGAGTATTATGTGACGATCAATCCAGACGAAGCAGTGGCGACAACCTTAGGATCATGTGTATCAGCATGTATTCGTGACAAGGTGTTTGGTATTGGAGGGATGAATCATTTTATGTTGCCAGCACATACGGAGCATACTAGCGACAATTGGATGGATTCAGCAACACGCTATGGCGGTTATGCGATGGAACATTTAATCAATACGATTTTAGCCAATGGCGGTAGTCGAAAGAATTTAGAAGTTAAATTAACGGGTGGCGGCAGAATCATTGCTGATTTATCGGATGTGGGTGCAAGAAATATAGAGTTTGTGCATGATTTTTTGCGGACAGAACAACTACAATTATTAGCAGAAGATTTAGGTGATATTTACCCGAGAAAGGTAATGTATTACCCAGCGACTGGGAAAATGAAAGTGAAGAGATTACGCTCAATGCATAACGAAACATTGATTAGCCGCGAAGAGGCTTATCAGCACGAATTAGATGTGCAACCCGATTCGGGTGGTGTTGAGTTATTTTAGTTTGTGATGATGTTAACGGCAATGCTAATCACAAGGTTATATACTGAACCACTGCGTCATTCCCATGAAAATGGGAATCCATGGGCAGTGGCGTTAG
>NVWQ02000029.1 GCA_002733715.2 Methylophaga sp. | reverse complement strand
TTGATTTGTGCTAGTTTGCTATAACGTTGGTTGTTATAGTTACCGGCTGCAGACACCCAGTTGTTTTCGTTTTCTTGCATTAATAAAATTTCATCTGCTATCGCTACACCTGATGTAGCAATTGCTAGCATTGCAATTGATAATGTTTTCAGCTTCATAAAGTTTTCCTCTATTGCTTTATTATAATAAGACACAATTCTGTTCAATTAAACAGAACGCGTTGGAGAACATTAATCCTCGTAAAATTATTAGTCAAGCATCTTCCCCATTTTTTTTAAGACTTTTTCCTTATTATTTTCGGGAAGTTTTTCCCGAGACTCTAACTAGTTGAAAATAAAGAGGTAATATTCTTGACTTAGATCTCACTTTTGATCACTGATCCATGTCACTGCCGACTTGACCGCGGCTAATGTGCGCTCAGATCCCAATAATTCAAGTGTCACATCAAGAGGAGGGGACATAGTGTTACCGGTGATTGCCACTCTAATAGGTTGTGCAACCTTACCCATGCCAATCTCTCTGGCTACAGAACATTCTTTTATGTGGCTATGAATAGGTTCAGCTTGCCACTCGGGCAAAGCCGATAGCCGTAGATACATATCTTCTAGTATTTCTGCACTAGCAGGCGTAAGGTTCTTTCTAGCGGCCTTTTCATCGTACTCTGTTACATCTTTATAGAAGAACTGACTGTTCGCGGCCATTTCAACTAAGGTTTTAGCTCGCTCTTGTTGCAATTCCACAACTTTTGTTAAATCTGGTCCACTTGCTGGATCAATACTGAGTTGCCCCATATGCCAACTTAGATGATGTGCAATATGCTCAGGTGTACTCGTTTTAATGTAGTGCTGGTTTAACCACAACAATTTATCCGTATTAAAGGCCGAGGCGGATTTATTGACATCAACAATATCAAATAATGAAATCATTTCATCAATAGAGAATATTTCTTGATCACCGTGTGACCAACCCAATCGAACTAAATAGTTTAATAATGCTTCTGGCAAATAGCCTTCGTCGCGATAATTCATCACACTGACCGCACCATGTCGTTTTGAAAGACGCGCGCCATCATCCCCTAAAATCATTGGCAAATGTGCAAATACAGGCACTTTTGCTCCTAGTGCCTTAAATATATTGATCTGCCTAGGCGAATTATTTAAGTGATCATCTCCGCGAATAACATGCGTTAAACCCATATCAAGATCATCAACCACCACGGTTAAATTATAAGTGGGGGTGCCATCTGGTCGTGCAATGATTAAATCATCAAGCTCACTATTTTGAAACTCAACATTGCCTCTGATAACATCTTTAACAATGACACTGCCTTCTATCGGGTTTTTAAAGCGGATAACTGGCTGGACACCTTCTTTTGGCTTTTGTAGATGCCGGCAACGACCATCGTAACGTGGTTTTTCTTTATTCGCTCTTTGCTGTTCACGTAATTCATTAATTTCTTCTTTTGAGCAGTAACAATAATAAGCGTCACCTTGCTCTAATAGCTGTGCAATCACTTCTTTATAACGATCAAAACGATGTGTTTGATAAAAAGGTCCTTCGTCATACTCTAAACCTAACCATGTCATGCCTTCTAAAATGGCATCCACCGATTCTGCGGTAGAACGTTCTAAATCAGTATCTTCAATCCGTAAAATGAATTGACCGCCATGTTTTCGTGCATAAAGCCATGAAAATAAGGCGGTGCGCGCTCCGCCCACATGTAAATAACCGGTTGGGCTGGGTGCAAATCGAGTACGAACTGTCATATTTTAGTCTCTTAAACTGGATATTGGATTCAAAGATAGGTTATTGTATCAGCAAGTGACCCATACCCGTGACATGTGAATTTGCCTTTTTCAGACTTAAAATGGGAAGTCAGAGCAAGGCGCAATGTGCAGGCACAAAAAATATGCTCCTGCATTTTTTGCATACCGTCCATCCATGGACATAAATGATAAGTCCCTGTCAAACATTGCAACGCGGCACTGGCTTTCTAGCTTTAAGTCTGATAATTGTAAAGTCACATGTCACGGGTATTAATATAAGGCATCAATATGCATAGAATTTTACTTTTTTTATCCACCCTACTCTTATCATTACTTATAACCGCTTGTAGCAGTGAAAGTAAAAATGAAAGCAATAACAACTACCCTATTAAAGAAGTAACTGACGGTATTTATTACCATCAAGGTATCCATCAAGAGCCGTCCGAAGAAAATATGGGTGCCATAGCTAATGTTGGCTTTATCATTGGTGAGCGTTGTGTTGCTGTTATTGATAGTGGCGGCAGCTATCTAGAAGGGACTTATTTACGCCAAGCCATTACAGAAAAAACAGACTTACCCGTCTGCTACGTAATTAACTCACATGTTCATCCTGATCATATTTTTGGTAACGCTGCTTTTAAAGATGACAATCCAGAGTTTATCGGCAATGAAAAGCTTCCTGCCGCTATTGCGGCGCGCCAAGGATTCTTTGCTAAAACATTTAAAGAAACGCTTGGGGCGGCCTATAAAGGAACGGAGTTTATATCTCCAACACGTACTGTTTCCATAGGCAATCCCGTCACTCTCGATTTAGGTAATAGAAAACTTATACTGACGGCTTATCCCACTTCACACACCGATAATGACCTGACTGTGTTCGATCAAAAAACAAAAACATTATGGACAGGGGATTTATTGTTTATGGAGCGTATTCCTGTTCTCGATGGCAGTATCAATGGTTGGCTATCAACCATGCAACAACTTAAAAAACTCGATTTGAACTACGTTGTGCCCGGGCATGGTACGGCTAGCAAAGATCTATGGCAACAAGGTTTTGAAAACCAAATTCGCTATTTTACCACCATCCATGATGAAATTCGTGTCATCGTTGATAACTTAGGTACAATTAAAGAAGCAACAGAAACAGTAGGAATAACCGAGCAAAATAGTTGGGAACTTTTCCTGGACTATCACCGTCGTAATGTTACAGCCTCATTCGTGCAACTTGAGTGGGAATAATAATAATTAAATTATATAAGGTGGAGAGACACTATGTTCAATCGTATTATAAGCCTATTAACAGCCAGTTTGGCCTTAGCCTTTATTAGCGTACCAGCCAGTGCTATAACGCCGACAGAGCCTTTATGGCCAACCTTAAAAGTTGAATATTTTGGAGATAGAGCGGAATTTATTCGTGAAGATGCTAATGATTTATTGGTTCTTGAAGCACCAAAACGTGCTGAAGATGCTGCGATTGTACCGATCACAATCAAATCATTAGTGCCACAAACTGCTGATAAATATATTAAAAACATCTACTTTATTATTGATAATAATCCTGAGCCTATGTCAGCTACTTTTCACTTATCACCTGATTTAGGTCTCATTGATATTACAACCCGTATGCGTGTTGATCAATACACTTTCATTCGTGCTGTTGCTGAAATGAATGATGGTTCATTACATATGGTATCTCGATTTGTAAAAGCATCGGGTGGTTGTAGTGCTCCTGCAGGTAAGGATGCCGCTGCGGCATTAGCCCGATTAGGAAAAATGCAAATCCGGATGCGTAAGCCTACTATAGGCGAACCTGTCACTGCCCAAGTTATTGTCAGCCATCCTAACTATAACGGCCTACAATTTGACCAAGCATCACGTCTATACATTCGTGAGCATCGTGTTACAAATATGACTGTCAGCTATAATGACAAAACCTTGATTTCTGTTGACACTGGTATTTCTGTAAGTGAAGATCCTAGTCTTCGTTTTACCTTCACACCTACTGAAGCAGGCACATTGAAAGCCGATGTGAAAGATACTAAAGATCAAGAGTTCACTCAGCAAAAAGAAATCATGTAATTTTCATTTTAAATACAGCATGATCAAAAAAGGCCGTATCTAAATTTTAAGATACGGCCTTTTTTTATTTAAACTTCGTTCGATTTATTACCTCATACGACAGCTCGCATAAGCTTTAACATGAACCTCTTGGAACCGAGCAACACCACTACCAACATTCTTATCATCTCGAAACTCACCGCCACGATCACCCGGCAAATTCTTCAACTGAAAGCCGGTGTCCGCTTCTTCAAATTCCGTTTGAGTAAATTCTTCAGATAACTTATCTATAACGCAAGAACATTTATGCGTTGATTCATAAATATTCATTTTTCCACTATTTAATTCAATACATTCTTGAACATATTGCACGGTCGTAACCGTTAAAAAATCATTTGCCGCACTGACAGCTGGTAACGCCATCATCCCTGCGATTATCAGTGAAATACTAGTTTTCTTCATTCCTAACTCCTAATCTTAAATTACAATGCTTGAAATCTAAAGACTGGTCATTCAGTAGATAGTTCCTTGCTTGTATTGCATAATACCCGAACTTTGTTCATCTGTGTGCTGTTATGAACAGTTTAATTGTGAAGTATTCGCTTTCCTGACCGATATAAGTTCATGTAGAATCATTTATACTCGTGATCATTCAATAAAGAAATATAAACCTTAATTTAAGCTAGGAAGAACCCCATGAAAAAATTATTACTCCACCTTGATACCGACCCTGTGCCTAGCGCATTTGACCAAGCCGTTGTCTATGATGCAGGTGTTGACAATATTCTTGCTTACGGAGGCATAACGCGAGACAACGTTACTCCTCATGTCCATGGCATGATATTTACGCGTGGCGGTAAAAACTTAAAAAATAGTGCGATTTTCATCGGCGGCTCTAATGTAGCAGCTAGTGAGCTTGTAGGTAAGGCGGTAAAAAAAGCATTTTTTGGGCCTGTTAGTGTTTCCGTTATGCTGGACCCAAATGGTTCAAATACTACTGCAGCTTCAATAGTCCGAAAAGTGGTTGCAGCTTATGATATCAGCGGCAAAAAAGTTGTGATTATTGGCGGTGGCCCTGTTGGTCAGCGTAGTGCCTTATATTTTCTTAAAGAAGGTGCATCTGAAGTTATTATTACTTCCCGAAGCTTGGCACGAGCAAAAGCAATTACTGAACAAATGAAGAAAGATTATGATGTCAACATTACCCCAGGAGAAAGTCGTAGTGATGAAGCTGTCGCTAAACTATTAAAAGGTGCTCATGTAGCCGTTGCTTGCGGCCCCGCTGGCGTATGCATCCTACCTAAATCAGCATGGCAAAATAATGAAACACTTGATGTTATCGCAGATGTTAATGCCGTGCCACCTATGGGCGTCGAAGGCTTAGAAGTAATGGACAACGGAACAGAAAAAGAAGGTATCCGTTTCTATGGCGCGATAGCAATTGGTAACTTCAAGATGAAAGTACATCGTGGTGCAATTAGTGCTTTATTTGAGAGTAACAATCAGTTCCTAGATGAAACTACAATCTATGATATTGCATGTAAAATAAACATCTAAAATTTAAAGGTACTTAAAATTAATTCGAGAGTTCGCGTAAGTGCCCCAGCACGATTACATTTAGGTTTTTTAGATCTCAATGGCAGTACTGGCAGAAAATTCGGTAGTGTCGGCTTAGCTATTAACAGCCATCATGTTGTTATCGAAATGCAATTGCAGTCTAAAACATCTATTACTGGTACCGATGTTTCTCCAGCGATGATTCAACGAACTCAAAACATAATTGATCATTTTTATACTTCATTAGGGACAAATATTCCTGATGCACAGCAAGGTGTCCGTGTTGAATTACTCGAGTTGATTCCATCACATGCCGGATTGGGTTCGGGCACTCAACTTGCCATAGCAATTAGTACAGCCTTATGTAAATTACATAATCTTTCAGAAAATACACGAGAAATTGCTGAACAATTAGGTAGAGGGGCGCGTTCTGGCATAGGTATAGCTACATTTGATCAGGGTGGATTTATAATTGATGGTGGATTGAGCTCGTCATCGACTACGCCGCCCTTGTTAGCACGCCATGATTTTCCGCAGAATTGGCGAATAGTTCTTATTATGGACAACGACAGTCAGGGTATTCATGGTGAGCAAGAACTGCTTGCATTCGAAAATTTAGCCGCTTTTCCATTAGTAGATTCTCAGGCTATTTGCCACCACGTTTTAATGAAATTGCTCCCCGCTATAATCGAGCAAGAAATAGTGTCCTTTGGCCAAGCGGTCACTGACATTCAATCGTTAATCGGTGACCATTTTGCTCCTGCTCAAGGTGGGCGCTATGCCAGTCAACGTGTCACATCACTATTGCTTCACGCACAAAATCAAGGTCACACCGGCATCGCTCAAAGTTCATGGGGCCCAACTGGATGTGTTTTTGTCGAGAATGACAATGTCGCTCAACAATTAATTAGTGAACTGTCACACTATGCCAAGCAACAAAATATAAATGATTCTGGACTCTCATTTATTGCTGCCAAGGCAAATGAAAAGGGTGCTGAGATTGAAATTACAGCGCCATAAAGCTTATTATTACTTAGATATACCCAATTAGAAAACAATTACAAGGAACTACCATGGCTAAACGTTCAATTCTTCACATGCTCGATCCTAATGTTCACAATAGTCCGTTTGATATAAATATGGCTGTTGATGCTGGCTATGATGTCGTTATTCCTTACCCAAACGTAAAGCTTGAAGAGGTCGCAGGGTTAACTCAAGATGCCATCTTTTCACGAGGACCTTCAGGTGTTAAAAAGACAGGCTTATTCCTTGGCGGCCGTGATATTGGTCTTGCTATGGATATGCTAGATTCTGCAAAAAAGGCGATGGTTCCTCCATTCGAAATCTCTGTTTTCGCAGATCCTAGCGGCGCATTCACAACTGCTGCAGCCCTAGTTGCTTGTGTTGAAAAAGAATTAAAAAACAATTTCGGCCAAGAACTTAAAGGGGCACGAGCAATTGTCTTTGGTGGTACAGGACCTGTTGGTCTAGCCACGGCTGTTATTGCTGCTGAACAAGGCGCGATAACAACTATTGTTGATCATTTTTCTATCGATACCGCACTGGAGTATGCTAGTGAAGCAAAACAACGCTACGGTGTTGATTTAAAAGCTACAACTGCAGCATCCGATGCTGATAAAGCCCGCTTAGTCTCTACTGCAGATATTGTTTTTTGTACAGCAAAAGCAGGTATTCAAGTGCTTAGTTCTTCTGTTTTAGAAGATGCAAAACGATTAAAAGTAGCGGGTGATGTGAATGCCGTTCCTCCTCTAGGTATTGAGGGTGTCGATCTTATGGATTTAGGAAAACCATTAGAGTATGCAATAAATTCTGAAGGTGCCGTAGGTATTGGAGCACTCGCCGTTGGTAATGTTAAATATCAATTACAAAAAACATTATTAGAAGAAACACTCCACTCAGATAAACCTGTTTACTTAGACTTCCGCAACGCATTTGCTGGTGCTCGTAAACTCGTTTAAATAAGTATATACCCGTGACCATTCAAAATGCAGATTTCTAGCACGCATACTGACCGCGCTAGCGGTGTTATATTATTGAGCAATAGAGCGACAATATGCCTTGCTATCACAGTAATTATGAGCACTATAAACCTGCACGTTGAATGATAACGGGTATATCCGTGCAAGATCAGCTGCTCCCTATACTGGTATTTGCACAAAGTGGTCGGTTTATAGCCCAGTCAGCCACCCAAGCCGGTTACCGTGTTTGGGTGGCTGATTGCTTTGGCGACCAAGATACCTTAAAAATTGCTGACCGTTGGCAACAGCTTGTTCCAATACATCAACTGTCAGAAAAAAAAATTATAGATATTCTTTCTACCTTGTCCCAAGGTGAAAATTGTCATTTAATCTGCGGTGGCGGCATTGAGCAGTATTATCCACTCCTAAACAATCTTCCTGCCAACATCACACTTATCGGTAATAACGCAGCAAGCATTCACACCGTCCAAACACCCACTCTATTTTTTAAGCTTCTAAAACAACTTGATCTTGCTTATCCTGACACACTATTTGAACAGCCTAATGACAATAAATGGCTAGCAAAGTCATCCTCGGGCTTGGGTGGAATACATATTCAATATTTAAAAGAATATCAACAAACTGATCATTACTATTATCAACGTTATGTCGCTGGCACAAGTGGCTCGGGCTTATTTATCGCAAATGGTGAACAAGCTCAACTGCTAAGTATCAATCAGCAATACTTACAACCCTGCGAACCCTTACCTTTTCGACTTGGTGGCATTACTTCACCATGGCTAATATCAGAGCAGCATCAACAGCATCTAACATTAGCCATTAATAAAATAACGTCAGCAATCGGCCTATATGGTATCAATAGTATTGATTTTATAATTTCAGAACAAAATGAATTATTGGTGCTGGAGATTAATCCTAGAATAAGTGCCTCAGCCGAGCTACTAAATTGTAGCGAGCCCTTATTTCAACTCCATATTAATGCCTGTAATGGTCTTCTTGCTGAAGAAAGAATTATTGAAACATCATTACATTCAAGGCTTCATTATTATTATGCCGAACATGATGTACGTATATCGCCTGAGATAATATGGCCTATCACCTGCCATGATATTCCCGTGAATGGATCAACCGTATTCAAAGGTGAGCCTATCTGCACGCTAACAATGCAAGCGGCAACATCAGCAAAACTCCAGCAATATTATTATGCGCTTAAAAAAGAGATAACAGTACAATTAAGGTTAAATTAAAGACCTACTCGTCACCATCAAAATTATAGTTTAAGTCCGGCGCAGGTTTTTGAATGTAATAACCCATGGCATAATCAACACCTAATCGCCACAATAATGCCAAGCTACTTGCATCTGAAACAAATTCGGCAATGCTTTGCTTGCCTGCTTGCTTCGTCATTTCAATAATCGCTTTAACAGCAGCCTGATTTTCTTTATCTTTTGCCATATTTTCCACAAAAGAACCGTTGATTTTTAAATACTCAACATCAAGCACACTCAGTGTATGTGAAAAATCCAAGCCGGAGCCAAAATGTTCCAGTCCAAAGGCGCAACCCACTTTTTTCAACTTAGCGATCACCGATTGAGTCTCTTCTAAATTATCTATAATGGCTGTTTCGCTGATCTCAAAGACCAAAATACTACCGTTGAACCCATGACTTTTTAGCTGGGAAATCAACCAATTAATAAAAGAAGAATCCAGCAATGTTTGTTTAGACAACTTTATGAAGAACCGCGTTTTAGGGAAAGTAGCACGATGTACAGCTAAACTATTTAAAGCATTTTCAATGACCCACTTATCAATATCAACAACTAATTGTGGTTGTTGTGCATACTTCATAAATTCGCGGGCTCTAATCACCGTGCCATCAGGCTCCTTCATTCGAATAAGCACATCATATAATTCTTGTGAAGCACCGTGCAAACTCACGATGGGTTGATAGTGTAAAGAAAAACCTTCGTTCTTCAATGCATCTTGCATTCGACCGACCCACAAAACTTTGTCTTGGCTTTCAGCTTCTTTGGTAGAAAGAACTATCTGATGTCTAGAGACGCGATTTCCTCCGGAATTCTGTGCTTCAGCACAGGCTTTATCAGCATGATCTAAGCCTTCTTCTGCCGACAATAAATTTTCTGTTATTCGACTAATGCCAATGCTGCTCTTCAACTCGATTATTTTTCCATCAGCCTGAGAAACATATTCTTCAATTGCTTGTCGATAGCGCTCTGCTCGTTCATCAACAAACGCATCATCGCCATTTTGAATAATGACTACAAAAACTTGATCTGAATAACGCGCTAAAAACTCATCATTTTTTAACTCTGTTTTTAATAACTCAGCTGCCGCTTTGACAATTGCTTCACTTGTAGTTAAGCCCACTTGCTCTTTTATTAATTGGAAATTATCTAATACAATATATATTAATTGGGATGTCCCAGCATTTTCACTGGCCTGAAGTGCTACTTGACTTAACTCGTCCATAAATCGTGGACGACTATAGAGGCCTGTTAGCGTGTCTACATCTCGAACAGCCGAGACCTGTTCGTCTGAGACTAACTCTGCCTGCTCTTCCCTAATTGTGACTTGGATACAGTCCTCTCCTTCCACTGCTGCATGCCTAAATTCAATCTGTGCTTCAAATTCTTGTTCACCTTCATTTATACACATAACTGAAACTGTTTTAGCATCGGTATCTGATTTTTCAGAGAATGCCTTAAAAAAAGATTTGAATTTTTTATGCTCACTGCTCACCAACATATCCATTATAGGTAAGCCATCAAGATCTTCGGCATCGTCATACCCAAACAGCGTTACATAGGCTTGGTTGGCATAAATATGCATACCTTCATGAATATAAGCCACCGCTTCTCGTGATATCTCAAGTAACAACTGACTACGTTTATCACTTTCACGCAAAGCGCGTTCATTGCGTCGACCTAATCGACGAACAAATAAGTTTTTCAACTCCCGAGTAACAGCAAACTGTAGGCGTTTTGTTTCACTAAACGCCATAATATCTTGTGCGCCAAGATCAAATAAATCATCCTCTATCTCAGGCTCAGTCGTCAAAATAATACAAGGAACATCTCGCCCTAAATTATGTAGATACTCTAAAAATTCTTTAGGTGATACAGTGATTAATGTATCTCGACAAATAATCAAATCCCATGATTTTTCATTTAAGGCTTCTTTTATGTCAGCCATTTTATCGTGACGTGCTGCTCGTACCGTATGGCCGGAACTTCTCAGCGTTGTTGTTATTACATCGGCTGTTGTTAACGAATCATCAATCAACAATAAGCGTAGAATCTCATCAGGTTTAGCCACGTTTTTTACCCTCTTTTACCAATGTTTTTCTTGTTATTGGTTTGCTACCTTCTAACCGAGTCATTTGCTGTTCCATCCATTGATAAACTTGCTCATTCAATTCTACTGCTTTTTTATTAGTACTTGTTATTTTTTCACCAATAACTAACGTAATGATGCCTGGATGCCTTATAAAACTGTGTCTCGGCCAAGCCTTGCCGGCATCATGAGCAACGGGTACAACAGCACATCCTGCTTCAACTGCCAACCTTGCCGCTCCCATACCAAACCGTCCCATTTCACCACGTGGAATTCGAGTACCCTCAGGAAAAACGACTACCCATGCACCCGAAGCTAAACGTTCTTTCCCTTGTTCCAACACTTGGTTAAGCGCCTTTCTGCCTGCACCTCGATCAATCGCTATGGGATTCAATACTGCCAAACCCCAACCAAAAAAAGGTATCCATAATAACTCTCTTTTCAAAACCCATACTTGTGGAGGAAAAACAGCTTGTAGTGCTAATGTTTCCCACGCCGATTGATGTTTGCACATAATGACGCAAGGTTCATCAGGTATGTTATCCAACCCTTCTATCTGGTAAGTCACTCCACATATCTTCTCCACCACCCATAGATTTAAAACAGCCCATCGACTTATAACTTTATAACGCCACTCAAAGGGTAACGGCCACAAAAGAAATCCTATTAATGAAAATAAAATTGCCGTACTCATTTGGAAAAGTAAGAAAATAGCTGAGCGGATAAATAACATTATTTCGTAGGCTCCAATAATGCATTTACTGCTGCTTCCAAATTATCATAAACGGTAACATTTTCAGGCAAGCCACCTTCAGACAATGTCTTTTCACCTTTACCTGTTTTAACTAAAATAGGCCTAGCACCTGCAGCTTGTGCCGCTTGAAGATCACGTAATGAATCCCCAATAGCCGGTACATCATCAAGTTCGACACGCAGTCTGTGAGCAAGCTCTATGAAGCTTCCCTCTTTCGGTTTTCGGCATGAACAATCATCATCTGGCCCATGCGGACAATATAAAATGGCTTCCAGCTTACCTCCCACCTGAGTGAGCATACGACGCATTTTATTGTGGATCCGACTCAAGGTGTCGACATCAAGTAATCCTCGAGCAATACCTGATTGATTAGTAATCACCACCACACGATAACCAGCATGGTTTAATCTCGCAATCGCCTCTAAACTGCCATCAATGGGCTCCCATTCAGCCGGCGACTTAATAAAGTCATCCGAGTCATGGTTAATCACACCATCTCTATCCAGTATTATTAAAGGCATAGGGTCGAGTTACTCCATTTATTCCTGTAACACCGAAATATCAGCCACACCTAAAAATAAGGCACGCGTTTGATTCAATAAGGCCAAGCGATTATTTCTCACAGCATCATCGTCGGCCATCACCATCACTTGATCGAAGAATCCATCTACAGTTTCACGCATATCAGCTAATGCGCGTAACACGCCTGCGTAATCAGCTTGCTCGACTAATGGTTTAACCTGCTCGCTCACCTCGGCTAATTTTTCAGCCAGTGCTTTTTCTGCTGGCTCACTTAATAGCTTACTATCAATGCTGGCTCCCTCACCTTCGGCATCATTTTTACGCAAGATGTTAGCTATGCGTTTATTGCCTGCCGCTAATGCTTCTGCTGCATCTAATGCTCTAAACTCGGTTACTGCATTCAATCGTTGCATAAAATCCAGAGGTCTTGTCGGTTTAACCGCTAACACCGACTCAAACACATCAGCCTTAATGCCTTGATCTAAGGCATAACCACGCAAGCGGTCAAAGAAGTAACGTGTTACTTGTTCTGTCACGTCATCTTGTGTGAGTTGAGTATCAAAACCTTGTTGAGCTTGCTCCACTAATATTTTCAAATCAACATCAAGTTTATTTTCAATAACAATTCTAAGCACACCCAAGGCGGCACGGCGCAAAGCAAAAGGGTCTTTTACGCCTGTTGGCGGTTGACCGATACCAAACAAGCCCACTAGCGTATCTAATTTTTCAGCCAAACTAACCGCTTGCCCTGTTTTCGTTTCGGGTAATCTATCACCTGAAAAACGTGGTAAATACTGCTCATCTAATGCTTCGGCCACTTCATCATGCTCGCCATCTAAGCGCGCATAATAACGCCCCATAATGCCTTGCAAATCAGGGAACTCACCTACCATTTCGGTCACTAAATCACATTTTGCCAAGTGTGCTGCGCGTTCAGCCAATTTTGCATCGCCACCAATTTCATCTGCAATTACTGCCGCTAATTTAGCCACTCGTGCTGATTTATCAAACACCGTGCCTAACTTATTTTGGAATATGATTGTTTTTAACTGTTCTTGTCTGTCAGCTAATGGACGCTTACGATCCGTTTCCCAGAAGAAGACTGAATCACTCAAGCGTGGCAAAATAACACGCTCATTACCAGCAACCACTTGTGCAGGGTCACGGCTTTCAATATTACAAATTGTAATGAAATAAGGTAGCAAGTTACCTGCTTTATCTCGCACCGCAAAATATTTCTGATGTTCTTCCATTGATGAAATCAACGCTTCATCAGGCAACTCAAGGAAACGCTTATCGTACGAACCCGATAACGCCACTGGCCATTCAACCAAACCTGTTACTTCATCTAATAAATCTTCATTCAACACCGCTTCACCACCGAGCTTTGTGGCTAACGCCACAACTTGACCATGTATAGCTTCGCGGCGTGCCGCCATGTCAACCCGCACCTGAGCTTGTTCCATCTGAGGCACATAGCGCTTAGCAGATTGAATTTCAATTGCTTGCGGGTGGTGAAAACGATGACCATAACTGTTACGCCCAGACGTTACTCCTAACAAATCTAGCGGAATAACGTCATCACCAAACAATAAAACTAGCCAATGCACAGGGCGCACAAACTCACCGGGCAAGTCACCCCAACGCATGCGTTTTGGAATAGGTAAATCCGCTAAGGCTTGTTGCAAAATATCGCCAATTAAATTGGCTGTTTCTGCACCGGACTGTTGTTGCTTAAACACTAACCATGCGCCCTTGGCCGTTTCCATTTTTTCAAGGTCTTCAACCTCAACACCACAAGAACGCGCAAAACCTTGCACTGCTTTTGTTGGATTACCATCGTCATCAAACGCAGCCGTTACTGCTGGGCCACGGCGTTCAACCATGCGATCTTGTTGCCGCACTTGCAGATCATTAACCACAACTGCCATACGGCGTGGTGCGGCATAAGAGTGAATGGCAGTGAAACTTAACTCTGCTTCTTCTAAACCTTGTTTAATACTGACTTCAAACGAACTGATTAATTTTTTCAGTGCTTTGGGTGGTAATTCTTCTGTGCCCAGCTCAATCAATAAGTCTTTTACTTCACTCATGACTGCGCCTCCTTATCCGCTGACTGCACCATCGGGAAGCCAAGTGACTCTCGGCGTTCATAATAAGCCTTCGCCACAGCGCGCGCCAAAGTGCGAACACGTAAAATAAAACGTTGGCGCTCGGTAACAGATATCGCCTTACGAGCATCCAACAAATTAAAGGTATGCGATGCTTTTAAAACTAATTCATACGCTGGCAGCGGCAAGCCCGCTTCAATCATTTTTGCACTCTCGCGCTCGTAGGTATCAAAATTGGTAAACAAACTATCCACATCAGCATGATCAAAATTATATTCCGACATTTCCACTTCATTTTGATGAAACACATCGCCGTAGGTCACCGTACCATTCGGGCCTTCTGACCAAACCAAATCATAGACACTACTTACGCCTTGCAAATACATAGCTATTCGCTCTAAACCATAGGTGATTTCACCGGTTACCGGTCGACATTCTAGGCCACCGACCTGCTGGAAATAAGTAAATTGCGTTACCTCCATACCGTTTAACCAGATTTCCCAACCTAGTCCCCACGCGCCTAATGTCGGTGATTCCCAGTTGTCTTCTACAAAACGAATATCGTGGATAGAGGTATCTAAACCCAACATTTTCAACGAGTCTAAATACAATTCTTGAATATTGATCGGTGACGGCTTTAGCACCACCTGAAACTGATAATAATGTTGCAGACGATTAGGGTTTTCACCAAAGCGGCCATCTGTCGGGCGGCGAGAAGGCTGCACATAAGCCGCGCTCCATGGCTCAGGGCCAATCGCTCGCAAAAAAGTCGCAGGGTGAAATGTACCTGCACCTACTTCCATATCATAAGGTTGCAGTAATACACAGCCTTGTTCGGCCCAGTA
>NVWQ02000004.1 GCA_002733715.2 Methylophaga sp. | reverse complement strand
GTTCCGAGATCATCGACGCATCTATTACCCGGCAGGTGATGCCTGCATCACCGAGAGGGAAAACCGCCAAACTTCGCCCGCCATTTGTAAAAGCTGGCGTTACTCATGCCATGCTCGCGGCACAGTTCCGAAACTGGCACACCGCTCTCAGCCTGCTTCAGAATACCCATGATCTGCGCGTCGCTATTGCGTTTGTTCTTCATTCAAAATCTCCTCAGATATTATGACGAGAAAATTCTACGCGTGAACACCATTAAATTGCGGGGGGATTACCACCCCTCCCTCGGAGTTCGGGCAAATTTCAACTCAGTTGCAAGCCGCCGTTCACACACAAAAGACATGCGGTCTTACAATTTATCGGTATTGTAGCTCGATGTTAATATCTACTTTGGTGTTTCGGATAGAATAACAATTCGCACTTAAGGATCGTACATTGCCGTAGTCTAAGACAATAACCTCCGCTTCATGCAAGAAACGGCTGAATATTAGACAGAAAATCCAATTTGCTCCACACAGAGGTACGGGAAAGATAATTTTATTTAGTTGAACGAGTACCAAAAAAAATGAACGATATTCGTCAAGCACTAGCGGTCGGCAAAGCCGAGTTGAGAAAGGCAAGAAGAAATAGTGCTGGTCTCTTTGGGTCGGCAATTCTTTTCAGCGTATTTGTCAATCTCCTGATGCTTACAGGTCCTCTGTTCATGCTCCAGGTGTATGATCGTGTACTAAGCTCGCGGTCAGAGGAAACCCTAGTTGCCCTTTTCGTTTTAGTTGCATTTTTGTTCTTGTTGATGGCGGTACTTGACTATGCCCGGGGAAGAGTAACAGCAAGAATCGGGGCCAAATTGCAAAAAAACCTTGATTCGCGCATTTTTTCCGCAATGATGAAACGCGCGCAAATTCGTAACGATGGATTTGATTCGGGTAATGCGCTGCGTCACTTGGATGCTCTGCAGTCGTTCTATTCGTCGCCTGGTATTCTCGCTATGCTTGATGTTCCATGGACACCGTTGTTTTTCGCCGCCATATTTATTTTTCATCCCAGCCTTGGAATGTTGGCACTGGGAGGTGGCGGATTCTTAGTCCTGCTAACTATTATCAATCAATTGATTACCTTCAAAAAGGTAAGAGAGTCTCAGATCAGTTCCGAAATTGCGCACTCATTTGCTGCGGAGGTTCGAGCGGCTAGCGAGATTGTGAAATCTCAGGGTATGCAGACCGCGGTTACGAAACGATTGGAGCAGAAAAGGTCGGAAGCTCTTTCTCAATCGATGTTTGCCAGTGATTGGACAGGTAGTTTTTCATCCCTGATGAAGGCAAGCCGTTTGTTTTTACAATCAGCAATGCTCGGTGTTGGAGCATTTTTGGTTCTGAAAGGCGAGCTGACGGCCGGTGCAATGATTGCAGGTTCGATTTTGTTGGGTCGGGCATTGGCCCCGGTTGAACAATTGATGGGGCAGTGGACGATGTTGCAGCGGGCACGTTCCGGCTGGCAAGCGCTCGCTAAGATTTTAGCGGCGACGCCGGAAGACTTACCCAGGGTCAAGCTTCCTGCACCAAAAGCATTGCTGACGGTTTCAGCTATTTCGGTTTACCCAGTTGGCGAAAAAAAACCGACACTTCGTAATGTATCATTTAGATTGGAGCCTGGGCATGCAGTAGGTGTGATCGGTCGCAGCGGGTCCGGTAAATCTACATTAGCAAAAGCAATTTTGGGTATACAACCAGTAGCGTCGGGCGAAGTACGCTTAAGCGGCGCGACATTAGATCAATATGCGCAGGAAGATCTTGGGCAATATATTGGCTACCTTCCTCAGTCAGTCACGCTTTTCAAGGGGACGATTACCGAAAATATAGCGCGAATGTCACTTGAGCCCGATACTGACGCGGTCATTAAGGCGGCTGAAAAAGCGAATGCTCATGATATGATCACCCGGCTTCCGGAAGGGTACAACACTTACATCAATGGGAATAACAGCATATTGTCTGGTGGGGAAATGCAAAGGATTGCTCTGGCACGCGCGCTATACGGCGATCCGGTCATTCTAATCCTCGACGAGCCAAATTCAGCACTGGATACTGATGGCTCAAACGCGCTGAATGCCTGTGTACTCGGTTTGAAGAAAGAGGGAAAATCGGTCGTGATTATGACCCATCGTCCCACGGCCATCACCGAATGTGATCTTTTATTGATCCTGGACAATGGCGCAGTCACCGCATTTGGGCCAGCCGAGGAAACTATGAAATCAATGCTGAAAAACGCTACTGACGTTCAGCGTAGCGTCCAAAACAGGCCGGCTGCAGAATGAAAATAGAAAAAGACACTAATAACAAGTGGCTTACAAGCGCCGCGATACCTCTGACAACCGGGTTCTTAGCACTACTGGTACTGGTCGGCGGGTTCGGCTATTGGAGCGTTTCTACTAAGATAGCGGGGGCTGTCGTAACCTCAGGTTTGGTCAAAGTAGAAGCAAACCAACAGGTTGTCCAACACCTTGAAGGTGGAGTTGTCGGAGCAATCCTTGCCAAAAATGGCGATTATGTCGAACAGGGGCAGACGCTGCTCAGATTAGACGACACGCTTTTGCGAACTGAACTGGTCACCGTCAAACGACAGCTCAACGAAATTTTGGCTCGGTCCGCGCGCCTTGACGCTGAAAGGGACGGGGCCGACGAACTTGTTTTCCCGGAAGAATTGATCTCAGCCACCGCTCGGGACCAAAACACCGCCCGCCAATTGAGCGGCCAGTTGAGACAGTTCGAAATTCGCAAAGAAGCCCTCGCACAAGAAATCGAACTTTTGCGGGAACAGATTTCGCAGATTGAAATAAGAGTGTGGGGTTCAAAATCGCAGCTAGAAGCTATGAAACGACGAAGAGACCTGTTTGCCGAAGAACTGGAAAACCAGCAAACGCTGCTTGATAAAGGACTGACGCAGGCGTCACGCGTTGTGGAACTTCGAGGAAATATGGCAAATATGGAAGGGCAGGTCGGGCAACTAAAATCAGATATTGCCGGGTTCAGAGTCCAAATTGCAGCGTTGAAGATAGAAACCGTCAAACTGGCCACAAGCCGCTCAGAAACCGCAATTACTCAATTGCGGGACCTTCAATATTCAGAAATTGAACTGAGGGCGCGAAGAATTTCACTGTCGAATAGGATAAATGATCTCGAAGTAAAAGCCCCGATGAACGGTATTGTACATCGTTCAACAGTCTTTGCATTGCGGTCCGTCGTACAACCCGGTGCAACGATCATGTTTATTATTCCGCAAGATCAACAGTATCTAATTTCTGCGCGGGTAGATACCACAAGTATCGATCAGGTTCGGGTCGGACAGGAGGTCGGCCTGCGATTCACGGTGTTCGATCAGCGGCGGACGCCCGAACTAAAAGGGCGGGTTTCCAAGATTTCGGCTGATGCTATCATAGATGAAGTATCAGGGGCTTCATATTATGCCGTCGAGTTTTTACCGGAGAACGGTGAACTGGAGAAGCTTGAAGAGCAGGTGTTACTGCCGGGAATGCCAGTTGAAGCTTTTATCAAGACTGGTGAGCGCGCGCCTCTGGAATACTTGACCAAACCGCTTACTGACTATTTCTCTCGAGCGTTTAGGGGATAATGGACCTGTCACGCTTTCGTTCCGCTCCGGGTGCTCATTTAAGCGGCGATCCTCTCAAAAGCCAAAGGACTTTTCCAGCCCAGTGCCGAGTATTTTCGGCGCGGGTTGTAGAGGCCATTAATGTACTCGAAGATGGCGATCTCAACCGCTTGGCGGACTTTGCCAGGTCGGTGGATCGGCTGGATGCAGCGAAGGCGTCATTCGTATCGGTTACGCAGTCGTTCAACACAGCCACCAGAATGGGGCGCCTGACGCTGAATGTGTTATTGTCGTTTGCCCAGTTTGAACGTGAGGTGACGGCGGAACGCATCAGGAACAAGATAGCGGCCTCAAAGAAGAAAGGTCTGTGGATGGGGGTGAAGTGCGGCCATGGTTCGCAAAAACCGCCACGGTGTATTGCACAACTCTGGCAAACCCGTGATGTTAACCTGCGCCTGACCGCGTCGCTCCGGCAGAGGGCTAGCCAGCTTCGCCAGTCGGCGTTTCTTAGATGGTTCAGGCATCACAGTTCCAAATGGTCAGTAATCCGCACTTGACGAGCTCTTGCTTGGGCGAGACCAAAAACGTCTATTCGGACGTGTCGTCGAAATATGCTTCGTCGATTTGTTTTATGTGAAGCACGTCCTTATCGTAAGCGGTGCGCACAGCACGTCCGGGTTTCAGCTTGACGTATTATCGAAGGCCCATGGCATGAGCTCGTCGATCCGTTCGGCCGGGTGGCCTGAGGCGATGGCTTCCAGTGTTGCCTGGATATAAGC
>NVWQ02000079.1 GCA_002733715.2 Methylophaga sp. | reverse complement strand
TGAAGACTAATGAATTACTATGGTGAGTTACTATCATTAATTTAATTAAAGGAAATATTATGACTAAAGTGTTTTTAGGAGGTACGTGTAATAACAGTACCTGGAGACTTGAGTTAATCTCAATGTTACAAATTGATTATTTTAATCCAGTTGTTAAGGACTGGACTCCTGAGTGTATGGAAGAAGAACTTCTTCAACGAGAAGAGTGTGAAATTTGTTTATACGTTATCACTCCTGATATGATAGGTACTTATTCAATTGCTGAAGTAGTTGATGATAGTAATAAACGTCCAAATAAAACTGTATTCTTTTTCACCACTCAAGGTAATGACTCAAATACCTTTACAGAGGGTCAAATTAAGTCCCTAGAACAAGTTGGTAAGATGGTTGAAGGTAATGGTGCTAAATGGGTAAGAGGGTCTCTAGCGGAGCTAGCTATTGAATTAAATAACAAAAGTATTTTCAAATGAAAAATAAAAATGAACTAAGAAATATAATTAATGAATTAAGAACTCTAATTAATAGGGATTATTCAAATAGTACAAATATACGGTTGCAACAAGCAGTTGCTAAATTACGTAGATTAGAATTAAATAGTGATTTTCAATGGATTGCAACAAAAGAAACTGATGAATTAACTATTACTCAAATATTTTGGGATTCAAATACATCATTACATATTTCATTAGAAGCTGGTGGTTATGATATAAAAGAATATGTTAAATAAGAATTATCTACGTGTAGCTCAGTGATAGAGCGGTTCCATACTAAGGGTACGGTATAATTGGTTGTTGCAGTTAGTTTGTAAGAACTAGCAATTTGTGGGTTCGATTCCCACTACCCTTGCCAAAAGAAGGAACAGGTCATTGGTTTAATTCCAATCACGTAGACCTAAATTTGGGCAGTTAGCTCAGTTGGTAAGAGCAGAGAGGCTATATATGAATACATCAGAACAATTTTTTATAGGGAAACTAAACAAAGGTATTTTAATTTTAAATCAAAGAACAGGTACATTGTTTAATAATGTAACTAAACATTACGTGGCAACTAGCTTACATTCGTGATCGAAAAACATATAATAATATTTAGGGTGAGAAGCTCAATGGTCGTAGCTGGTAGCCCATAACTACTCGGAAGAGAGTTCAATTCTCTCCTCACCCACCATAACGGATAGGTCACTGGTTCAAGTCCAGTACTGCCTACCAAGAAAATGTTGGTCGAAACATATTTACATTCGACAAGTCCTTATTCATGCTGAGTGTGAATTGGGCAACTAATTTAAAGAGGTATTTATGTCTGATAATCATTTAATATTAAATGAAATAATTTGTGATCTCAATAGTATAGACAATATTGTTCAACAAAATAATATAAGTTTAAGCTTATTAAGAGAGAAACTTTTTGGTGAAGATGAAAATGATTCTTTACCAAATATTGAAAATAAATTCTCTACTGATAATGGTGATATTGATTTTATCAAACATCATATTGATAGTATAAATTATCACTTAACTTACCAAACTAAATTAATTAAAATGTTACAGGAACTTTAATATGGCTAAAATAATTATTGTTGACATTGATGGTACAATTGCAAATATGCAAAAAGATGAACCAGGTAAACGAGGCCCATATGATTGGGATCGTGTAGGTGAAGATTTACCTCACAAAGATATAATTCAATTAGTAAAGATGTTTCATTACAGCTCACATAAGATTGTATTTATGACTGGTCGTGATGAATCATGTCGAGCTATAACTAAGAGGTGGTTAATTAAATATCTTGGTTTTATAGGTCAACAAGCACCTCTATACATGCGTCCTGAAGGTGATCGTACACCTGATACAGATATGAAGCTAAAGACACTACAGCAGCATTTAAAAGATCATCCGAAGGATGAAATCTATATGGCTATTGATGACAGAAATTCTGTTGTTAAACTATGGAGAGATGAAGGTATTCGTTGTCTTCAAGTAGCTGAAGGTAATTTTTAAATGAAAATTAGATTAAAGAAATTTATTTATAAAGATGAAGAACTAGCTGAAGTACAAATAGCTTTAATATTAACTTTTAGTATTGGCATTATCATTTCATTATTAAGTATTTTTATTGGAAAAATTGCACTAATGACTGGTATGTTTCTTTCAGGAATATCAGGAATATACTTAATAATAATGGGTTTATTTTCATTGAGTACATTTATCTTATCAAAATTAAAGTAATCCATCACCTCACTCAGTCTTTGAAGTGGGTTGGTCGAATGTCAATAGGCCTGTGACGTTAAACATGGTGTTTGGAAAGGTTTTACCAATTTCCCTTAAAAAAATAAATTGGATTAATATATAGGTCGTGACCTAGCCTAGCGTCTTTCTAGGCAGTGATCGGGGACAATGATCCAAAGTCATAAAATTGGATTAAAGGCAAGGGTTTCCTAGTTTTCCCTAAACAAAAAACTAGGATAATTTAATTATTATGTTATGTTCGCTTTGTTTTAAATTAACCAAAGGTAAAGAACATGGCATTAGAAACACTTCTTGGAGTAAAATATATTGGCGGTTTTGCAGTCGCTGTAATGGATGATCTGAAAAAGACTAATCCTGAATTATTTCCAAATGATACAATGCAAATGGACTATAAGATTTTCGAGAGAGACTTCCGTCCCAATTTCCCCATACAAATTAGACATGATAAGAATTCTATTTCATTTACTATTCAAAATGACCCAATCAAAGAAAACGGTATAAATGGTTGTCAAGTAAATACAATCTTTGAAGCTGGCTTAAAAATACTTGAAGGCTTAAATGATAAGTACCCTTGTCGTGAAAATGCTATTGCTATCACTAAATTCCAAGAAGGAATCATGTGGTTAGAAGAACGTACAAAAGATCGTGAAACACGTGGTGTTGAAGGTACAAATCAAGTTTAGTTGAATATGTCATTTAACGGTGGCTCCTCTATATTCAACTAATAAGTCCCACCAGTCCCCCGTTCTGGTGGGACTATTTTTTAGAAGATAAATATGAAATATTTAATAATAATATTGTTGTTTCTTAGTTCAAACACAGCATTAGCTGAAATACCCGCAGATAAAAGGGATCATTTTATTGCTTCGATAATTATAAGTAATGCTTTATCAAAAACTGAATTAAAGCCTGAAGAAGTTTTGGGTATATGTATAAGCATTGGTATTTTAAAAGAAGTTGCAGACTACTTCAGACACGGTCAGCCTGAATTGGGTGACATAGTAGCTGATACACTAGGATGTGCCTCTGGCATGGTTCAAATTACATTTGACGATGGGTACATAAACCCTAAATATTGTAAACTTGGTGTTTACAAAGGTATTTTATTTGAAAAAAGATCAAGCTGTATTGCTTGTAAAAAACAAGGAACTTGTTAATGACTATAAAGAGGCAAATATTACATGTTCTTAGTTTATTTAAAGATGAACCAGAAGGAATTAAATTACAGCTTCTTACTGACTTAGTTAATGCCTGTTATTGTAGTTCTTACACAAGATCAACTATATCAACACAAGCTATATTACTTGTAAAAGATAAAAAAATTGATAAGAAAAATGGTAAATATTTCTTTAAAAAAACAAATTTAATTTACGTATATTTTATAACTTATGTTAGTAATAGTGGGGTAAGCGGTATGGGTGAAACTAAACATACATCTATTATAAATAGTGTTGATGAATTATACTATATAAAAAAAAAATTAGAACAAACTAATATGCTTACAGGAATTATTATTACAAATTATAAATTACTAAGGACAGAAGTTAATGGGTAAAATAATTAATTTTAAATACCCACATGATGTACTTGTTTCACCAATGAAATTGGGTAAATATTTATACGATAAAAGTACACAAAAATTAGATAATTTGCATGCACCTATTATAGGTAATGATGAAGATGATGGTTATCTTATAACTTACGGTGAAGGTAAAGGTAAATTTATATTTAGTTGGATTCCTAAAATTTTACTTGAAGCTATTGCTGCACACAATGTTAAGACACAAAATGAGGAAAATAGATTATGAGTATTATTTGTTGGAAAGATGGTGTTTTAGCGTCAGATTCACAAGTATCTGGAGACACTATTATCGGTAGCGTTATTAAAATTATTTCAAATAAACATGGTTTATTTGGTATGGTTGGTTCTTTAGGTGCTGGTGTTGCTGCTAGGAATTTTATTATTTCTTGCTTCAATAATGATGAATGCATCATTGCACCTAATTTTATGGATAATGAAAAATATACTGTTATCCATATTAATCTAAATAATGAGGTAAATGTATATCAAAATACATTATCCAACTATTCTACAATAGATGCTGATTATTTTTCTTTTGGTTCTGGTGATATTTTAGCTGCTGGTGCAATGGAACATGGTGCTTCTGCAATTGAAGCTGTAAAAATTGCAATTAAACTTGATCCTTTTTGTGGTGGTGTTGTGCAACAACTTACTTTGGAAGATTGTAATGAATAATCCTATTGATTTATTTTCTGAGGAGTTTGCAGAATACACTCGTTGTATTCATAAATTACAAAGAAGAAGGTTAGTTTTATCTGGTCAAATACAACATACACTTCCCAACCCTACATATACTAAATATATGTTAGCTGATATACTTCGCTCAATTCGTTTATTCGAAGAATTCAAAACTAAATTGTATGTCACAAGAAGCAGGTATTTACGTAATAAACGTAAAGAAGAAAAATTAAATGAAAAGAAAATATACACTATTCAAAATAAAACATCCTAAGCATGGTTATGTAGATTATTGGGAAACTGTCCCACAAAACTTAGAAAGTCTCTGTGATGCTGCTAAAAGATTCATTAAAAAGCTATTTAATATAGAACACAATGAATTGGATATAGAAGATTATGAGGATGATTTATCAAAAATCATTTTTTGTCAAAATTCAGGGAAAAATATAACTGTGGTTATATCTTCTTTGGGTAATACATAATGTATAGATAGCCGTCTATAAACATTACGTATTTTATAAAGCCTTACCCTTTCACTAGCGGGGTAAGGCTTTTTTTTTATTAAAATATATGCGAGGAGCAATATATTATGGCTGAACAAACAATTACAGTTTCACCAAATGAATTAAAAATTTATGCTAAAAGAACTATTGAACAAAAATTAGTACCTTACATCACATCTTCACCAGGAATGGGTAAATCTTCCCTGGTTCAAGAGATTGCTGATGAAGGTAATCTAATGCTTATTGATGTGCGTCTAGCACAATGTACCCCAGAAGATCTTAACGGCTTTCCTATGCGGGTTGGTGATAAAGCCCAATTTGTTCCATTTGATATTTTCCCAATTGTTGGTGATAAATTACCTGAAGGTAAAAATGGTTGGTTAATCTTCTTGGATGAACTATCCTCTGCACCTAAATCTGTTCAAGCAGCCGCATACAAGCTCATTCTTGATCGTAAAGTGGGTAGTTTCCCATTACATAATGATGTGTATATGGTGGGTGCTGGTAACAAGGCAGGTGATAAAGCTGTTGTAACTAAAATGAGTACAGCACTTGCATCTCGTATTATTCATTTTGAATTAGAACTGCAAATTGATCAGTGGTTAGCTTGGGCTACAGAACAAGAATTAGACCATAGAATTCTTGCATATATTAATTATAATAATTCAGCTCTTATGGATTTTGAACCAGATAACATTACAACTACTTTCCCTTGTCCTCGTACATGGGAATTTTTAAGTAAATTAATTAAAGGTACTAAAGTATCCAACGACGTTCTCCCTCTCGTTGTTGGTACTATTGGTGCAGGTACAGGAATTGAATTTATACAGTTTGCACAGATATTTGGTAGTCTTCCCTCTCTAGCAGATATTATAGCTAAACCTAAATCAATTTCTGTACCAACTGAAGGTAGCATTCGTTATGCTACTTTATTTATGTTAATTGATAAAATTGATTCATCAAATATTGATCCTATTTTGGATTATATTGAACGTTACCCTACTGAATTTAAAATTATATTTAGTAAAGGTGTAAATTCTAAAAATATGGAATTACGTAAAACAAGTAAAAAGTTTACTAATTTCTTACTAAAAATGATCACCTATCTAGAAACGAGCTAAATAATGCCTGATATAAATGCAGATAAATTATTAGATAAAACTTTTGGTCAATTATTTGGTATGAATGGTTCTACTTTTTTGGGTAGATTACTTTGTACTATTGATTTTAAATGGAATGATCAAATACCAACTGCTTGTACTGATGGTTCTTATATTCATTGGAATAAGGAATGGTTTTTAGAATTAACAGAACCTTCAAGAGTAACTATTCTTGCACACGAATTATGGCATGTAGCCTTTATGCATAATATACGTAGAGGTGGTCGTACCCCTAAACGTTGGAATTATGCCGCAGATTATGTAATAAATAATATGCTGAAAAAAGAAGGATATGACTTCTCTGATTTAAAAGGTGCTTTATTAGATTATAAATATAATGGTATGGGTACAGAAGAGGTATATAAGCTTCTTCCAGAAGAAGAGGATGGTGATTCTAAGTTACCTATGCTTGATGTACTGGATGCCCCTTCAGAGGCTGTTAAAAATGATATTATAGCCAAAGTAGTTGGCGCTCAAACCGTTGCTAAAATGCGTGGTAAAGCTGGTGAGATTCCAGGTGAAATATCTCTTGAGTTAGATAAATACCTTAAACCTAAATTACCTTGGGAATCCATTCTATTCAACTTTATGAATGAATTGACTGAAATGGAATATTCTTTCCGTAGACCTAATCGTAGATACGAAGATCCGTTAATGCGTGGTCTTATTGGTATGACTGGTTTAGAGCATTTAATTTATTATCTTGATATTTCTGGTTCAATTTCTGATGAAGAAATAAATATATTCAACAACGAAGTTAGATATATTAAAGAAGAGCTTTGTCCTAAGAAACTTACACTTGTTACTTTTGATACTAAAATTTGTGATGAATATGTCTTTGAACAGGATGATGATTTCTATAAAATTGTTGTTACTGGTCGTGGTGGTACTGACTTAAAAGAAGTGTTTGAACATGCTAATGCTAATAACCCCTCTGCAATAATTATCTTTAGTGATATGTGGGTAGGTATTCCAAAGAAACCTCCTGCTGCTCCTTTGATTTGGGTATGTATTAATAACAAAGGTGTCAAAGTACCTTATGGTAAATTGATTCATTTAGAGGTTAAAAATTAATGGGATCACGTATTATTAAAGCTATTGGATATGCAATGCCAATAGAGCAAGTCCGTGCTAACGCACTCGACTTTGAACCAGGAATGTGTGATTGGGAACTTTTTGAGTTAATCAAAGAAAAAGTAAATAAATCTAGATTTCATAATGATCTAATTGAATTTGTATCTAGTGGTGAAGATGGGTATGCATTTCTATTCTTTCCTCAGGATTATAATAAAAAAGGTTGGTATCGATATGATGATGATATTGATTATGAACATGCTCGTTGGGCTGGTGGTAATAAAAGAGGTGATGAACCTGATATTGATAATTCAATGATTCAAGTTCCATATGCTCCATACCCTTACACCAATAAGTTAATGGATTTAGAGGGTAATCCTGTGGAATGGACTTCACCTGAATTATTAAAAGATCGTGATGATATTGTTCCTGGAATTCCCGAACCTATTCGTCAATGTTTAATTGAACTGAAAATATTTAACTCTAAAGGAGTTAATTTAATTCGTTGTTATCATACAACTGCTTGGAGTTAATCATGATTATAAATGGTAAAAAATTATTAGAAGCTGCACCTATTAAAAATATGTTAGGTTTTAAAGATTCCTTTTCAGGTGCATCTCATGGCTTATCAGAAGCAGGATATGATATTCGTATTGCTGAAGATATTATGTTTATGCCCAGTAAAAAAGTAACTATAGTAATGGGTGCTGATGAAACATTAATAGAATCTAATAACTTTGTTTTAGCTTCTGCTTATGAAGAATTTCAAATGCCTAACAATTTAGTAGGTATTGTTCATGATAAGTCTACATGGGCTAGACAAGGTTTATCTGTATTTAATACAGTGATTGAACCAGGTTGGTCTGGACATCTTACACTTGAACTTGTTTATCATGGTTCAAAAGATTTACATATTAAAGCTGGTCAGGGTATTGCTCAAGTAATATTCCATGAAACTGTTTGTATGTCTTCCTATGATGGTAAATATCAGAATCAAAAAAGTGGGCCACAACCTGCTATAACGAAGTAACTTTCTCAGCGTGACTGGACACACGCTTGGGAGGCCACGACCCTTATCAGTTAATTCTGGTAAGGGTTTTTTTAAGGATAAATTAATGGCTAAATTCGAATATTATAAACGTGGTGCAGGTGAACTAAATACATCTAATTTTCCTACCATTCTACGTGAAAAGACTATTTATATTAAAACTTTAGATGAGAAAACTTTTATGTCTCTTCTTGCTTTACAAACATGGGTTGGAAATAAGACTAACTTAATTACTGTAAGAATTGCAGGATATGTAGCTCATTTACGTGGAGATAAAGATCTATTTCCTATGAGTCGTATGTATGATTTACTTACTTTGTTTAAATTTGAATGTAGAAGCATTCAACATGAAAGCACTGATAAAATTAAATCAATTCAAATCACTCAAGATAATATTGAAGCTGGGTTTGATAAACCTTTCTACCAAGAACCTATATTTATTGGTGCTGACGGTTCAGTTATTAAGTTCTTTCCTCATGCGAATCATTCAGCAGAGAAAGTTCGTAGATCTGGTAAAGTTACTGGAATGAAATTTGATACCAATAACCTTGATTCAACGAATCCCATCATTATTGTTGATGATATTCTTGGTGGGGGTGCAACGATTCAAATGTTAATTAACATTCTTCGTAAAGCTAAGTTTACAAATGATCTTTTTCTTTGGGTTGAATATAACGAAGGTATTCACACAAAAGAATTTTTAAAACAATTTGCTGATTATCATATTGGTGAAATCATTTAATTTACAAGGAAAATTAAAATGAAAATTAATCCACTTACTGCTCATGACTTTTATAAAGCTGATCATGCAGCACAATACCCTGTTGGTACAACAGAGGTATATTCTAATTTCACAGCACGCTCTGCTAAATGGGCGAATGTACTTCCTGACTTCGATAATAAAATTGTGTTTTTTGGTTTGCAGTTTGTAATTAAAGATTATCTACAAGATATGTGGGTTGAAGGTTTCTTCGATAAAGATATTGATGATGTTCTTCCTGCGTATAAACGTAGACTTGATAATGCTCTTGGTAAAGATTCAGTAGACGTATCTCGTATTGCTGCTTTACATCAACTTGGTTATTTACCTCTTGAAGTTAAATCTCTTCCTGAAGGTTCTCGTGTTCCTGTTGGTGTTCCAGTACTTACTGTTGTAAATACTCACCCTGATTTCTTCTGGTTAACAAATTTTATTGAAACTGCTTTATCTGCTCTTCTTTGGAAACCAATTACTAATGCTACTGTAGCATATGAATATAGACGTTTAATGGAAGAATATGCTGCTGCTACTGGTTCAAGTACCGAAGGTATTAAGTTCCAATGCCACGACTTCTCTATGCGTGGTATGAGTGGTTTACACGATGCTGCAATGTCTGGTGCAGCTCACTTAATTTCATTTGCTGGTACAGACACTATTCCTGCGATTGATATGTTAGAATTATACTATAATGCTGATTCTGATAAAGAGTTAGTTGGTGCATCTGTACCTGCCACAGAACACGCTGTAATGTGTATGGGTGAAGAATTAGGTGAAAAAGACACTTACCTACGTCTAATCAATGATGTGTACCCTGAAGGTATTGTATCTATCGTTTCTGATACACGGGATTTCTGGGGTGTTCTTACTGAATTACTTCCTGAAATCAAATCAGATATTATGGCTCGTAACGGTAAATTAGTTATTCGTCCTGATAGTGGTGATCCTGTAGATATTATTTGTGGCAATCGTAAAGCCAAAGCAAACACACCAGAATTTTATGGTGCTATTGAACTTTTATGGAAAGAGTTCGGTGGTACAATTAATGATGCTGGTTTCAAAGTTCTTGATGAACATATTGGCCTTATCTATGGTGATTCAATCACTCTAGAACGTGCATCTGAAATTTTATATAAATTAAGTCATGCTGGTTTTGCAGCTTCAAACATTGTATTTGGTATTGGTGCTTTTACTTATCAATTTAACACTCGTGATACTTTTGGTTTCGCTATGAAAGCTACATCTGGTGTAGTTGAGGGTGAACGTAGAAATTTTATGAAAGCTCCTAAAACAGATATTAAAAAAACATCTGCTAAAGGTTTAATTGCTGTTCGTAAGGTTCACGGTGAATACACCATGTTCGATAATCAATCAGAAGAAGATGTACTTAATACTGAATTAATAACGCGTTTTTATGATGGACAAATCATTAATGAAACTTCATTAAACACAATTCGGGCACGTCTAAATGAAAACTTCTAATAAAAGAATTTTGGTTACAACCAACTCCAATATAACAAGAATTTTATCAAATATAATTTTTATGTTGTCTATGGGAGTTGGTTTCCATCTTAATTATACCTTATGGCAAAGTTGGCCTGTAGATATAATCATCTTCGTTTTCTGTATGATTATGGTTGGTAATTTACTTTCTGATAATTTAAAAATGACAGAAAAAGAAGCTATTATTTATTTTAAAAAATTAGGAGAAAAAAATGAGTGATTTCACTAAATTTTCAAAATTAGTCCATAAACAATATAATTCTATGAATACACAAGAACTGTATGTAATGGATATAGACACAGGTTTATTCTTTCAAGAATATCTTAAATCTTTTCCTCTTGGAACTGATCCACAATACGTTACAAAAACAGTTCATAATTGTTCTTGTTGCCGCAATTTTATTAAAAATATTGGTACATTGGTGACAATCAATAATGGTGTTTTAACATCTGTCTGGGATTGTTTTAATGAACTTGAACATCCCTATGACGTTGTTGCATTTGCAATGTCTGAATATGTTAAATCTGCTAAAATTAAATCAATTTTCCGAACCAAGGAAAGAACATTTGGTAATGAAATTACTATTGGTTTAGGTAAAGATGGTACAACTGTTAATTATAATCACTTTTATGGTGATGTAATAGGTAAACATAATACTGTTAATGCTGGTACTGAAAAAGGTAAATTTGAAACTACTGTTCAGGTATATGCTCGTGCATTAAATGAATTTACAATCGAAGCAATGAATGAAGTTCAAGAACTTATTGAATGTAAATCTATTTATCGTGGTGAAGAACATCTTCAGGGATTGATTAATTTCCGTAAATTATATCTTAAATATAATGCCCTTGATAATGATAAGTTTAGAGAACAATATGTTTGGCAAACAGCAACAGATACTGCTTGTCGTTTTCGTAATAGTGTATTGGGTACTCTTATATCTGATATCTCTACAGGGAAGTCCGTGGAGGCCTCTGTTAAGAGTTTTGAGGCCAAAGTAGCTCCTCAGAATTATAAGCGTCCTACGGCTCTTATTACACCTGGTATGGTTACTAAAGCAATGGAAACTATTGAAGAGTTAAATCTTCGTGATGCCCTCGATAGACGATTCGCTGTTGCTAGTGATATTTCAGTTAATGATGTATTGTTTGCTGATTCACATACACAGTTACATATGAAAGACCCTTTACTTAATTCTTTGATGGGTAGTATCGCAGTAAAAGAACCAGATAGAACCAAGGCTGTGAATATTAGTTCTACTGATTTCATTGAAAAGATTGTTCCTAACTCAAAGTCTATTAAATTATTCTTGGAGAATAAATTAGAAAGTAATCTTGTAAGTCTTACAGCTCCAACAGGTGATAGTAAGAAGCTATTCAAATGGGATAATAATTATGCTTGGTCTTACAATGGTGACATTGCAGATTCATCTATCAAACAACGTGTTAAAGCTGCTGGTGGGAATGTAAGTGCAAAGTTCCGTGTTTCTTTATCCTGGTTCAACTATGATGATCTAGATATTCACGTATATATGCCAAATGGCGCACATATTTATCATGGGCATAAAGGTGGTTTCTTAGATGTTGATATGAATGTCGGTGACCGTGGTTCACGTCAAGCTGTCGAAAATGTATCTTGGAATAATCCTATTGATGGTAATTATATTGTTGAAATTAAACAATATCATAAACGTGAAAATAAAGATTTTGGTTTCACGTTAGAAATTGAAAATAATGGATCTATTCAACACTATTCATATGCTAAAGCTGTAACAGGTAAAAAAGAGTATTTATGTATTACTATGCGTAATGGTTCAATCCATAAAATTACCCCTTCTAATGGTATCGAAGGTGGAACAACTCCTAAAGAAATTTGGGGTTTAAACACTGAAGGTTTTGTTGAAGTATCAATGATGATGTTGAGTCCTAATCATTGGGTAGGAAATAGTGTTGGTAATAAGCATGTATTCTTCATGTTAGAAAATTGCATAAATCCAAATAAAGTACGTGGAATTTATAATGAATTCTTACGTTCTGAATTAGAACCTCATAGAAAGACGTTTGAAATTCTTGGTTCAAAAACTATGTGTCCTAATTCACCTAATCAACTAAGTGGTATTGGAATTAGTTCTACTAATTCTAGTGATATATTGCTGTCTGTAGATGGTAAAGTTTATAACGTAAAATTTTAAGGAAAATATAATGAATATTTTTGAATATGCTTCCCGTAATAAATTAATTTTTGCTTCAGCAGTTGGGTTTCTGACTACCGAACAATTATGGGATCTTCCCCTTACAAGCTCTAAATCAGCAAATCTAAATGATATTGCTATTGCTTGCAATACTGCATTGCAAGAAGCAACTAAAACTTCGTTTGTACCTACAGCAAACAGTAATGCGAAAGATGCTAAAGAGCATCTAGCAAAGCTAGATGTTGTGCGTCACATTATTTCTGTAAAAGTTGATGAAGCAAGTGTACGTCAAGCTTCTAAAGCTAAAGCAGTACGTAAAACTAAATTGATTGAGACTCTTGATCGTAAAAATAATGAAGCTATGGATAATCTTTCTCGTGAAGAAATCTTAGCTGAAATTGAGGCTCTATAGTCATGGAAGTTACTTCTCTTACAAATAAGGATTCACATGTTGTTGTGGGTGGTTCAAATGTTCAATCATTTGGTCTCTCAGACAATGCTGAGTTCTTTTCGATGCTATCGGAAGGAATTTATACTGACAAGCCTCTAGCAGTTGTACGAGAGGTTCTATGTAATTCTTGGGATGCTCACATAGCATCCAATATTAAAGATACACCAGTGAAAGTCACTGTTGAAGATAATCAAATGATATTTCAAGATTTTGGTACAGGCATTTCCCCTGAAAATATTGTACCAATTTATTGTATATATGGTGATTCAACAAAGAAAAGTGATACAAACCTCACTGGTGGTTTTGGTTTAGGTTCAAAAGCTCCATTTGCTTATGCTGATTATTTTACAGTAGCTTCATGCTTCGCTGGAACCAAGTCTGTGTATAATCTATCGAAAGGTTCTATTGAGACAGGTAACAGACCTGACATTAGAACTATCGTAGAAGTACCTACAGATAGTACAGGTATCACTGTTACGATTCCTTTGAATACTGATGATAAATATAAATTCATTCAGTTGATCAAACGTATTGCTTATTTTGGTGATATGAATGTTGAATTAAATGGTAAGATCCTTGATACATTAGGTCTTGACAAAGCTACTGATGATGTGACTTTAACCGAAAAATTTGATATTCATGATGATAAAATATGTATCAGATATGGTGCAGTATTATATCCAGTTCCTAGAGATTCAAGTTATGCAGATAACTATGACGAAATTATTAAATTAATTCCTTGGGGTAGTTCTATTATTTTTAACACTAAACCAAATACTATTGCTGTTACACCCAGCCGAGAATCATTATCTCTGGTTCCAATTTGTATTGATACAATCACTAAATTATTAGATAATTTTATAAGTGTAAATGTAAATTTTCAATCAACTTTAATAAATAATTTATTTTATTTAAATTATGAAAATAAAACTAAAAGAGAATTATATGTCGCAATCCAAAGAGGGTTAGAATTTAGTTATTATGAAAAAGATTTTATACCTGATGGTATCGAATCTATTATTCAACACATGCATTGTGTAAAGCAAGAGTATCCTAATTTAAAACTAATAAATATAGCAGATAAAAAATTAGAACATTTGAAATTAGCTGATCCTATAAATATAGATTTCTATAATAAATTAGAAACTAATTTTCATAATGCTGTTTGTTCTAGACCTACTCTTAAAACAGAATGGGGATGTCTAGTTCTAAAAGAATTAGAAAATATGTTGGGTACAGATAAACAATATTTAAGGTATGCAGAACATATAAATCAAAGTAATCCTTTAAAACGAATTACTAGTGAGTACCTTAGATCGTGTAATTTCAACAGTATTGTAGTAACTAAATCAATTAAAATTGCTATTGAAGAAACTCGTAAAGATGCGATTGGTTATAATAATGCAGCATTTGCTATTATCTGCCCCCGTAAAAAAGGTGATGCAGAACGTATTGTTGCTAAGTTAGCTGCGTCTGGTCTAGACTATATAGATGCTACACATAAAGTTACACAGTCTACTAGGAATTATGTAAAGAAAGTTCCTAGACAAAAAGGAATGTTAAAATTATCTGATTGTCTATCATCTTCAGGTAGTTATATATATGGTAATTTTCAAGAAAATACTGCTCAACGTACAACAGTTAAAGCTGAAGTATTTATTCAAGCTAATGATGAATCAGGTCTTGAAGGATTTGCTTATGAAGACTTAACTTATATTTCTAAATTATTTCCTAATGCTTGTGTTGTAGCTTCTAAAATTACATATGATAAATTAATTAAATTAGGTTATATAGATGGTAAAACTGCTTTAACTAATTGGTTACTTAGTTATGCAAGAACGAGGAAGTTTGCTAAATATCATTTCCAACAGGGTGATTCAAAACCTACAGGTGCTTTGGGTGAACTATTAACTATAGCTAATAAAAGTACAGAGTTAGCTAAACTAATTAAATTCAAAAAAACTAAAGATAAGCGTTTAATATATTTCTATAAAATGTATTCAGATAATTTCTCTTATAAATTATATAATCAAATTATTATAGATATAAAAGATTATCTAAATAAACATAGAGATGAGTTTTATCTTTTCAATAATCTTTCTAATTTGGATTTATTAAGTGTGTTCGATTTAGAATATATAGTTGATCGTTTAGACCTAAAAACCAATATCCAAAAAAAGAGAATAAAGATCTTAATACAAACAATCAAATGAAAGAAAAATTATGAAAACATTAATTGTAGTATCGTTTTCTGTATCTGCTGATACAGCTACATTGTATCTTCAAAATGGTACAACCAAAACGATGAAGACGAATTTACAAGAAACAAAAGATATTCTTCGTGATATTGCTCCTGTGATTGATGCAGGTGATTTAGCTGAAGTCACGTTATCGGGGCCTCTACCTAATCCGCATGCTATAATTGAAAAGAAATCTAAAGGATTTATTAGATTCTTCAGAGCAGCTAAAAGTATGTTTAAACCTAATACTACTGAGACAACGATTGAACCAGTAAAGATAAGTGTGAAAGCTCTTAAACGGGTAGCAACTAAAGTTGATGAAATTCTAGATTTATCTGAAGATGAAACTATTGTTGCTGTAGTGAATGATGAAACTGTGATTCCTGGTATTGAGGTATTAACCCCCCATATTCAACATGATGCTAAAAATGATGCCTTTGGTATGCAAAAGTTCTTAACTCGTATGTCTAAAATGGTAGATGAGCGTGAACATACAGTGCAAGAACTATTGAATTTTATGTCTAAAGGTGATTTACCAATTGCTGATGATGGTTCAATTATTGCTTATAAAGTTTTAAATTATGAAGATGGTAAAAGCTTTAGTGATTGTCATTCTGGTAATGTAATCCAATATGTTGGTTCTCGTGTTAGTATGGCAGCTCATCTTGTTGATCAAAGTCGTAGACAAGAATGCTCTGTAGGGCTTCATATAGCTCGTAGAGGTTATCTAAGTGGTTTCTCTGGTTCAGCTATGGTTTTATGTAAGATTGCTCCTGAAGACGTTATTGCAGTACCGTACAGTGAACCTAATAAAATGCGTGTATGTGCCTACCATATCATTGCAGAATTAAATGATGAAGCTCGTAGATTATTACGTAATAATAAACCTATGACTTCTGATAAAGAAAGTGCTGAATTATTAGCACAAGTTATTGCTGGTAACCACATTGATATTACAAACGAAGTGGTAATTAATGAAAATTATGGTGGTAAAACAGTAATGACACCCACTAAAAAAGCTCACGAAACTGTCCCTAAACCAATTGAAGAGCTTAAACCTGCTGTTGCATTAGATGATGATCCAGATACTGTAATTGACCCTGTGACTCCAAAAGATGTACGTAAAGTTATTTCTGAAAAGAAAACTTTGAAGAAGTCTCGTACTAAAATCGTGAAAGCAATCAAAAGTAAACCAAAAACCAGTAAATCTTCTGAGATGACTGATGATCAAATTTTGGCTATAAAATTGGTTCGTGAAGGTAATATGGTTAAAGCAAATATTGCTAAAAAATGCAATACATCGACTCGTACATTGGGTCGCTGGGTTGCTAAATTTAAATAAGGTTAAGTTATAAATGTTAAACACAAAACAACAAGAAGCTGTAGAGGAAGTTTTTCAATTTCTGATGACAGACACAAAAGAATTTAACATTTCAGGTTTTCCTGGAACGGGTAAAACCTACTTAATGAAATTTATTACAGATACATTAATGAAGCGTTATAAAGATGCTTGTTTTATGTATGATATGCCTTGTGTACCTTACGAAATTCAACTGTGTGCTACGACTAATAAAGCAGCAGAAGTTTTGAGTAAGGTAACAAGTAAAGTCGCTACAACAATTCATTCTTTTCTTGGTTTACAAGTGAAAAATGATTTCAGTGCAGGGAAGTCTTATCTCAAAAAAACACAGAAATGGAAAATACATTCCAATCTGATTTTATTTATAGATGAAGCTTCTATGGCTGATACAGAATTACATAATATTATTTTAGAAAGTTTAGATAATACATGTAAAATTATTTATATAGGTGATGCTGATCAATTGGCTCCAATCAGTGATACTAACAGTCCTGTATATAATTCTAATATACCTACGATCTATTTAGATCAATCTATGAGAAATGCTGAAAAACCAGCACTGATCAACATATGTTCACAATTACGTGAAACAGTCCAAACAGGTATATTTAAACCTATAGTAGCAGTCCCTGGTGTGATTGATTACTTAGATGATAGCCAGTTACAACACCTCCTCCAAACACAATATAGAAATTTAAGTGTAAATTCTCGGATTCTTTGTTTCACGAATGATCGTGTGAACCAGTATAACGAATATATACGTAATCTACGTCAACTACCTAAACGGTTAATTGTTGGTGAGCATCTTATTAATAATTCCGCTATAGCAATGGGTAGAATTCATATGCATCCAGAGCAGCGTGTAGAAGTAATTTCTGTTGAACCAAGTACTAGTGTAATAGACTTAGATTCTAATGATTCTGGTATTACTCTTCATGTTTATAACCTCACAGTATTGACAGATTACGAAGAAGAAATTGAACTTAAAATTCCTGTAGACATGTCTTCTTTTAATAAGTTAATTAAATATTTTGGTAAAAAGAAAGACTGGTCTAACTATTTTTATCTGAAAAACAATTTTGCTGATCTACGCCCTAAAGATGCCGCTACTGTACATAAAGCACAAGGTAGCACATATACTTCTGTGATATTAGATTTAGGTAATATTGGTGAATGTTATGAAGCTGATACAGTAGCTCGTATGTTATATGTGGGCGTATCAAGACCATCTGAAAGGATATATTTATATGGTGAATTACCTTGGAAATACACATCCTAGCAAAGAAATGTCTGTAGCTGAAGTAACTAAATATATTATAGAGGGTTTTTTAGCTAAACAATATAAACGACAACAAGATGCTATTGATATTTTGATTGATAAAAATAACAATTTAAATAGCAGTTCTAATAATGCTTTTTATTATTTTGATAAACTGTATATTCACACAAGCATGTTAAGAAATAGGTATGATATAACTCCTGTTATTCATCTTGATTTAGAAAGACAAATGTCTTTTTGTAAAACAGATGAAGATGAAACAGAGTGTGATAAACAAGAATTAATCCAGTTATGTGGTTTATGTTTACAAGGTGTAAAAGATATAATTGATATTGTGAATTTCTTCCCTATTGAGGTTATGCGTGTAGCTCCTAATTTCTTACAAGATTTAAAACGTACAAAACCTAAAGGGTTCATGAGAAATCCTACAGATAAAAAATTAAAATATTTTGATCGTATTCTAGAAATTATAAGGAAATACGAGGTTAACAATTTGGTGGGCTAATGAGATATTTAACATTTGGTAAAGAAGAAAAATCTTCATATGGGATATGCATTCTCACAAGTAAATTAAACGCTATTGAAATTGATAGATATTACATTTCACCTAACCTGGTTCAAGAGCAAGAAAATATTATTGCTTATACCCTACATAAAGAAAATAAACGAACCCCTGTAAAAGCTCAAAAAGAATATTTAGATGATTTATTACCAATGCTAGAAGAGCTTGGTGTTAAATATTTATTAGTTGCGGATGGTGAGTATTTCAAAACTCTTGCTAAAGTCACTAAAATTGATCCTTCATGTGGTTATGTTTTGGACTGTGCTTATAAAAAATACGATTTTAAAGTGATATACGTACCATCAACAGGTAGTCTGTTTTATGACCCTGAGAAGGTAACTAAGAAAATCGACCAGGGTACTAAGGCTCTTCGATCTTTTCGTGCTGGGACGTACCGTGAACCAGGTAAGGATATCATTAAGTTTGCAGCTTATCCTAAGACTGCTGCTGAAATTAAAGTATGGTTAATTAAACTTCTTGAAATGGATTGTGATTTAACTGCTGATATTGAAGGTTATGGTCTCAAGCATTATGATTCTGGTATTGGTACAATATCCTTCTGTTGGAATAAACATGAAGGTATTGCATTCCCTATAGATTATGGGGGTGATGATCCTGAGTTAATTAGATCCTATTTAAAAGAGTTTTTTATAGCATTTAAAAGAAAAATGATTTGGCATAATATTTCCTTTGATGTTTACATTCTTGTCTATCAGTTATTTATGGATGGGATGTTAGATACTGCGGGTTTATTAACTGGTTTAGAAGTCATGCTTAAAAATTGGGAATGTACCAAACTTATTTCTTATTTGGCTACAAACTCTTGTGCTGGTAATAAATTAGGTTTGAAAGATCAAGCTCAAGAATTTGCTGGTAACTATGCAGTTGAAGATATTAAAGATATTACTAAAATACCTCTTGAAGAACTTTTAGAATATAATTTAGTTGATTCTATGTCTACCTGGTTCGTGTTTGAAAAACACCATAAAACTATGGTTGCCGATCAGCAGTTAGATATTTATGAAGTATTATTCAAAGAAGCAATAGTTGACATAATTCAAATGCAACTCACAGGGCTTCCTATAAGCCGTGAGAAGGTATTAGCCCTTCAAGTAGTAATGCAGTCAGATTCTGATAAAGCTGTCTCTAGTATGCTTAAAAATCAGTATATAGCTGCTTTAGTTGATGAGATGAATCAACAATGGGTTGCTAAAAGAAATCGTAAATTAAAAACTAAAATAGAAGTAATTGAGAATGCTAAAGAAGCCTTCAACCCTAATAGTGCAATTCAATTACAAAGGTTGTTATTTGGTAAGGAATTCATGAATCTCCCAGTTCTTGAATATACAGATACTAAAGCTGAAGCCACTGGTAAAGATGTTCTTGAAAAATTAATTAATCATACTAAAGATCAATCTATTATAGATTTTCTAAATCAGTTAATTGATTATAAGAATGTTGATAAAATTCTTACTGCGTTCATTCCTGCTTTTTTGAAAGCTCCAATGTGTGAAGATGGTTGGTATTATGTATTTGGTAATTTCAATTTAGGTGGAACCAAGTCTGGTAGACTGAGTTCTAATAATCCTAATATGCAAAATTTACCTGCTTCAAGTAAGTGGGCTAAACAAATTAAGATGTGTTTTATTGCTCCTAATGGTTGGTTATTGGTTGGATTAGATTTCTCCTCATTAGAAGATAGAATATCCGCACTTACAACTAATGACCCTATGAAACTTAAAGTTTATACTGATGGTTATGATGGTCATTGTTTAAGAGCATATGCTTATTTTACAGATAAGATGCCTGACATTGATCCAAATTCAATATCTAGTATTAATTCTATATCTAAAAAATATAAAGATTTACGTGGTAAATCTAAAGCACCAACTTTTGCACTTACATATGGTGGTACTTACGCTACGCTAATTAAAAACTGCGGTTTTACTGAAATTTTAGCAAAAGAAATTGAAAAAAGTTATCATGAAATGTATAGCGTTTCTGACGAATGGGTAGCTGATAAAATAACTCAAGCTGCAATTGATGGTTATGTAACAGTAGCCTTTGGATTGAGATTAAGAACACCATTACTTGAACAAGTAATTCTTGGTAATTCTAGTACTCCTTATGAAGCTGCTGCTGAAGGCAGAACTGCTGGTAATGCTTTAGGACAGAGTTGGGGTTTATTAAATACCCGAGCTGGTTCAGAATTTATGAAGGGTGTTCGTAAAAGTAAATTTAGATTATCTATTAAACCTTGTGCGCATATACATGATGCTCAATATTTCTTAATAAAAGATGACATTGACCACATAATGTATTTAAATGAGCATCTTGTTAATGCAGTTAAATGGCAAGATAATCCTGAAATTTACCATGATCAAGTAAAACTTGGTGGTGAGTTATCTATATTCAATCCCAGTTGGAATGAAGAATTAGAAATACCTAATAATGCAACAGAAGATGAAGTCTTAACTCTTTGTCGAAACCATAGGAAAATATAATGGAAAGAAATCACTACAGTATTGCTGCGTTAACTGTTTATTATAAACGTAAAGATGAAACTGTAAAACAACGTAATATTAATTTTATGATTGTTCGACCTAAAAAAAATATATGTAAGCCTGTTCTTGAGGAAGTTACTATTGCAGTAACTCAACAAGCATATGATCAATTAAATATTCAACCTGATGAATTAAAAGAAATCTGTTTTAACAGTATTTCATATTTAGGTCTTATGACTGATAAAGAATTTAACGAGGGTTGATATGACTATTACCAATAATACGGGTATTAGCTTAGCAATGGCTGTATGGCTAGCCCATGATGAATATAGTAGTGGTGCTGAGAAGCATTCAGGTAAAGATGTAATATCCGTTACCTCCCTAATGAAATCCCCACGTCAAATTATTCTAACAAGACGTATTCCTACTTCTGATAAAGAAGCTGAATTAGACGTTACAGACCTCATTGCTTCACGTTTTGGTACTGCGATGCATGATTCCATAGAAAACGCTTGGACAGGTGGTTATGTAAAGGCTATGCGTAGATTAGGTTATCCTGAGAAGGTAATCAATTCTATCAAGATTAATCCTGAATCTGTAGAAGAAGGTGATATACCCATTTATTTAGAACAACGTTCTTTTAAAGAAATTGATGGTGTCACCATATCAGGTAAATATGATCAGATTGTACATGGTCAATTAAATGATACTAAAACCATGTCAGTATGGGGATATATCAATGGTACGAAGGATGAAGATTTTAAGATTCAAGGATCTATATACCGTTGGTTGAACCAGGATAAGGTAACTTCTGATACATTAATGATTCAAATGATCTTTACTGATTGGTCTAAAGCAGATTCAAAACAGAATCCTAAATATCCTAGTGAACGTATTGTAGAATATCCTATTCAATTAATGTCTATCCAAGAAACAGAAACTTGGATGAGAACACGTATCAGGACTATTCGTGCTAATGCAAAGTTAGATGAACCAGATATACTATATTGTACTGATAAAGAATTATGGCGTTCTGATCCTAAATATAAATATTTCTCTGACGCTGCTAAAGCTAAAGTTCTAGGTGCTAGATCATCAAAGAATTTTGATAACTTAGCTGATGCAAATGCATGGTCTGCTACTAAAGGTAAGGGTGTTGTTGTAACCTTTCCAGGAGTAGTACGTGCATGTGCTTATTGTGGTGCATATGAGATATGTTCCCAGAAAGATGACCTAAACCATGCGTGATTTAAACACTGTAGATCATCATCCTGCTATCGAAGAATTAGTTAATATTCTTTGTGATAAGACAGGTAATGCTGATCGGAGTTTCTTTCGAATAGAGATAGCTTTCTTTTTAGCAAAGATGGCTTCATCAATGAGAGCTGTAATTGTGACACAGGACAGGGGTGAAGTCCCTGTCAACCTGTATGCTTTAGCTCTTGCTACATCTGGATTTGGTAAAGGTTACTCAGTTAACCTTATTGAATCTGAGTTGATTAAGGGGTTTAAAAATAGATTTTTAGATAACACTTTAGAGATTAAATCTGAAGAAAATCTAACTAAACTTGCTCTTCAACGTTCTGCTAAGAATGGTACAACTGAAGATGAAGAGCGTTCTAAACTAGATATTGAATATCGTAATGCTGGGGTATTTGCATTTACATTTGATAGTGGTACTGCTGCTGCACTTAAACAATTAAGACATAAAGCTTTATTAGCTGATTGTGGTGCATTGTCTTTACAAATTGATGAGATTGGTTCAAATCTCTTAAGCTCAGTAGAGATATTAAATATCTTTTTAGAGTTGTATGATCAAGGTTTTGTAAAGCAAAAGATCACTAAGAATACTGCTGAGAATATACGTAGTGAAGAGCTTGATGGTAAGACTCCCGCTAACATACTCTTATTTGGTACTCCCTCTAAATTATTAGATGGTGGGCCAACTGAAGATCAATTCTTTTCTTTCTTAGATACTGGTTTTGCTCGTAGATGTATATTTGCCTGGGGGAACCAGGAAAGTATGTATGATGGATTAACTCCAGAAGAGATATATGACAATTTATCTAAGCCTCAGAACAAAGCTATCATTGATAAGTGGACTAAACATTTTACTAGTTTAGCAGATATATCTAAATTCGGTTGGAAAAGTATAATGAATAGACCTGAAGGTATAATCCTGATGGAATATAAAATTAACTGTGAGGCTAAAACTAAGCTCATTCCTGAACATGAAGAAATACGTAAAGCTGAGCTTGCTCATAGGTATTATAAAGTCCTTAAATTAGCTGGTGCATTATCATTTGTAGATGAAGATATAACAATTACTGAAACTAATTTATATCATGCAATTAAATTAGTAGAAGAATCTGGTGAAGCTTTTCAGAAGCTACTTACTAGAGAAAAAACATATACTAAATTAGCTAAATACATCGCTGCTACTGATGGTGAATTAACTCATGCTGATTTACTTGAGAATTTACCTTTTTATAAATCAGGTACAGGTGCAAGAAATGAGCTTATGTCTCTTGCTAAAGCTTGGGGTTATAAAGAACATATTGTTATTAAAACTACCTTTGTTGATGGTATTGAATTCTTCACTGGAGAATCTTTAAAAGAAACTGATTTAAATAAAATGTCACTAGCTTATTCTAACGAATTCGCTTATAATTACTCACCTCAGTTAGCACCATTTGATCAACTACATAAGATGACTCATACTGGTTCAACTGATGTATTACATTGGACAAACCATACCTTCTTAGATGAACACAGAAGCAACGATAACGTGATTCCTGGTTTTAACCTAGTGGTTATAGATGTTGATGGTGAAGTCTCTCTAGACACCGTACATGAGCTTCTCAAAGAGTATAAATTTATGACTTATACTACTAAAAGACACACAGAAGAAAATAACAGATTTAGATTGATATTACCTATTAATTATAATCTTAAATTAGATGATAAAGATTACAAAGAATTTATGAATAATATAATGGAATGGCTTCCATTTAAAACTGATGAATCTGCTAATCAACGAGCTAAGAAATGGGAGACATATCCTCAAGGTACATATTTCTTGAACCAAGGAGATAAATTATTAAACGCTCTTCCGTTTATACCTCGGACATCTAAGAATGCTACGCACAATGAGAGTATGAAGAAACTACAATCTCTTGATAATTTAGAAAGATGGTTTGCTCAAAGAATTGCAAATGGAAATCGTAATAATCAAATGATTAAATTTGCATTACAACTTCAAGAAACTGGTATGAATTATGATGAAGTTAAAGAAAAGGTATTTTCTTTCAATGCTAAGTTAGCTGAGAAACTATCTCGTATTGAATTAGAGAGTACAATTATGGTTACTGTAGCCAAAAAATACGACTAAAGGAAATATTATGTCTAAACAAAATGATCAATTAATCCTGATCTCTGGTGAATCTGCATCAGGTAAATCAGTAAGTTTAATGAACTTACGTGAACCAGAAGGTGTTATGTATTTAGGATGTGAATCTGGTAAGAGATTACCATTTAAAAACAAGTTTCAGAATTTAACTGTAACTGATCCGTATCAAGTATATGAAGCTTTTGATGTAGCTTTTGAAAATAAAGATGTACATACAATAGTTATTGATACTCTTACATTTTTAATGGATATGTTTGAAACACAATATATTATTGGTGCGGTAGATACTATGCAGGGATGGAGTCAATATGCTCAATATTATAAACGTCTCATGCAAGAATATGTTGCTGCTAGTGATAAATCAGTAATTTTCTTAGCTCATACTAGATCTGATTTAGACGAAGCATCTATGGAAATGAAAACAGTTGTTCCTGTTAAGGGATCACTTAAATCAAATGGATTAGAAGCTTACTATTCAACAGTAGTTTCTACTAAAAAAATGCTACTTACGGATCTTGAACCGTATGCAAACGATATGCTTAATATTACTGATCGTGATAATGATCTTGGTTATAAGCATGTATTTCAAACTCAGTTAACAAAGTTAACTAAGAATGAAAGAATAAGAAGTCCTATTGGAATGTTTACTCAAAAACAGACTTATATGGATAATGATGCTCAATTGTTATTAAATCATTTGAGAGAATATTACACATAAAATAAAGGAAATAAATTATGTTTAATGATGTAGACTCCTCTGGTATGGAAGAACAAAAAGATAGCCTTGGTGGTTATCTTGTAGATTCTGCCCTCTATACTGGTAAAATTACAATGGCCTACGCTGGTTCATCTGATTCTGGTTCAAAATCAATAACAATTCATGTTGATTTGAATGGTACAGATTTCCGTGAAACCTTTTGGGTTGTATCTGGTAAAACTAAAGGCTTTCACTATATGGGTGGTAAAGATGGTAAATCTAAAATACCATTACCTTCATTTACTCATGTAAATAATATTTGTCTTGTTACCACAGGTACAGAACTTAAGTCTCAGAAGACTGAAGAAAAAATGGTCAGTATTTATAATTCTGAAGCTAAAAAAGCTATACCAACATCTGCTGATGTACTTGTAGGTCTTATTGGTAAAGAAATTCAACTTGGTATTCTTCGTCAAATTGTAGATAAGCAAATTAAAGGTGATGGTGGTTATATTAACTCAGGCGAAACTCGTGAAGAAAATGCTGTAAACGGTGTTTTTCATCCTGTGAACCATATGACTGTATCTGAAGCTAAAGCTGGTGATATTACTGAAGGTGAATTCATTGTCAAATGGGATAAGAAACACACTGGTAATACCTTAAATAAAGCTAAAGGTGCTGAAGGTAAATCTGGTAAGCCAGGTGGTGCTTCAGCAGGTACACCTAAAAAGTCGTTATTTGATAAATAGTGTATGTAATAACTGCACCATTATTTATACAATTAAGTAAAAAGAAGAGGTTTTATTTCAATCTAAACAATTATAGAAATGCACATTTTCATGTCTTAAGTGATGTAAAGATTGGTTTTAAAGAATTGGTAAAAGATCAAATAAAACTTCTTCCTAGATTTAGTAAAATAAATCTAACTTATATTGTTTACCCCAAAACTAAGAGATTATTTGATATAGCAAATGTTTGCTCTATCGTTGATAAATTTTTCTCAGATGCGTTAGTTTCTGGGGGTAAATTACCTGATGATGACTATACGTTTCTACCAGAAATATTATATAGATTTGGTGAAATAGATAAAGAAAACCCTCGTGTTGAAATTATCATAACACCAACCGATGAACTCCCTATAGAAAAGGAAAATGAAGATATGCAAATTACCCTCAATGAAGAGGAAATCTTCGATGCAATAAAAACTTACGTTCGTAAGCAAATTAAAATTCATGATGATCAAGAAATTGATATTGATTTTAAAGCTGGTCGTAAAGAAAATGGTCATACAGCTACTTTGACGATCCGTAATAAAGGTGAAGCTGAGTTTGTACCAACCGACTCTGATACACCTTCTGGTGAGCCAGAAACAGAAGAAAAAACATCACCTGAAATTGTTACTACCAATGATCTTGCAGAAGCAACTGCAAAAGAAGGTGGTATGGCTAATAATAGTATCTTTGGTGATATTAATTAATGAAAAAATTAAAGGCATTATTTTATAGTGTCATTTCTTTCATTATATTTGGTATAGCGATTACTTCTATTGGTACAATTATTGCCGTTGGTACAGCACTCGTTATTCCTGTTTTGGTTTTTGGTGTCTTTTATATTTTATATAAAATATCTGTAACAGATTTTGATAAACCAGATGAAGAATGATGTTCCTTGACAACATTCAACATAAAACCCTCTACATTAATTTGTAGAGGGTTATTTTTTAGGATAACTCAATGGATAGAATATTTACATCATTTGGTACACCAATACTATCACCAGACAAAAAATCTATCTGGGCATTTTGGGCAGCAGCTAGAGATGATGCTAGTCAACGTATAGAGTTTATGTCTGTATCTCAATTATTAGATGCACCATCACATGATGATGGTGATTCACGACATGGGATTAAATTGTATGTCTATTATAGTAATGATTGTTGGATTGCTTCTGATAATTGTGTTCAGAAAGATTTTTCTGAAAATAATATGTTCATTCCTGCATTACTTACAGGTATTGAAAGTCTTGATCAGGCTATCGATATAATTATTAATAGTCCTGAAGCAAGATCATATTTTGAGGGTTCTAACTTATTAGAACGTCTAGGTGATTTACGCTCTTATGAACGTAATAATGTAATAGGTAAACCTAGAAAAAAGTACGTGGGTTCATCCCACAATCGCCCCCACTACGCAATATCAACAAATTTACCTTAACATTTAATTCATTAAGTTAACCCAAGGATTCAATCCTATTGAACTCCATAGCATACCCCAACCTGTAGAATAACCTAATCTACCATCCACTGTTACTGATAAGAAGTTATCAGATATCGGTGTACCAGCTCCAAAGTCTGGCATGATAGGTGAACCAGTAGAAAGAATTAAAGCTCTTACTGGATTATCTCTCATCATCCTCATTGCGACTTTCATAGATCTAATTTTGAAATTCCAAAACCAGGTTATTCCCATCGCTTCTGTATATGAGCGTACTCTCCCAGGTGGTAGATCAAAATTAACAAACTCCTCAGAAATCAAACCCATTGCTTCTTCTTTAACCATACCCTGTTTAACAGAATGTTCATACAAAGCGGCTTTAGCTAAAAAATCCCCATATTGAACAGCTCTAGATAATCCTTTATATAATGCAGTATCACGAGCAATTATAGCATTCTTACCAACTGTTTTTAAGCCGTCTGGAAGCCTATTAACTTGTCCTTCTACCCAGTCTACCCATTTACCTGTTGTAAGCGCCTCATCAATCTCTGTGAGTCCTTCAGATATGGTACTGAATTCACCCGCTTCTATGAGAGGATATATAAACATTCTTTTATCAGAATCATCTAAAGCTTTAAGTTCAATCTCTAACTTCCTTTTTCTAATAGGATCTTGTTGAACAGTTAGTAATTCAGCTTCAGCTCTAACACGTCTATTTACATTACGTAAATGTTGATTAATCTCACCAAGATTTGATCTAAAACTTTTATAAATTTGTGTAATTGGAACACCACGTGTCATTAATTGAAGTACATTTGACATACTATTCATTGCAGGAACAACAACAGATTTAATAACAATATTTTGTTTCGCAAACGAAACGGCTGTTTGAATACCTTTCTCTCCAGTAACTAAATATTGAAATGCTTTATCACCCATAAAGAATGTAGATGTTTTAACAATCAAATCTTTAGTTTTCTGGTTCATACGCGAGTCATTAGACCAAGCATCAGCAATACCTGCATTACGATAACCCAACGCATTATTAACCATTGTTTTACGAACCATAAAAGTATCTTTACCAAATTTACTTTCAATATATTCTTTAGTTTCTGGTGGGATTACATTCCAAGTATCCGCATAAACAGGATCTTTGGATGTAGCAATATTGATATACGCATTCTTTTCAAGAGAACTATCTTTTTTCCAAATATCATAAATATTATTTACATGAACTGTATTAAAAGCTTGAGAGACTTCTTCCTCTTTCTGTCTACCTTTCCATGCACCAAGCATTTCACCTAGATGAGTATTTTTATTTAAAGATTGTAAAATCTCTGGGTTCATTGTTCTTTCATAACCAAACACTTCCCCATTTTTATCAAATACTGGTATTAAACTTTCATTACGTATTGCTTGTTTTTTGTGTTTATAACGAGCATTAATTTTCTTAGCATCAGTACCTGTAATGATACCAGCAGTATTACCTGTGACTGTTTTACCAGTTCTAGGATCAATACCATTATATGCTCTTTGAACAGTCTGCATTGCACCCTGTGTATAGGTATTTTTACCTGCAACAGATGAGTAGTAATAACCAAATTTACCTGTCTCAATACCAGAACCTATATAATCACCTTTACGGATATAACCTTGAGCAAGTAATTCAACTCCCCTGATTGCATCATCTACAACAACAAGGTTTACACCATCCTGCTTTTCATTAGGGATGAATCCTTTATAACCGTTGAATACAGCAATATTGTCAGATGATTTGTTAAACTCTTCTTTACGAAGTTCTTGAGAATACCTCATAATAGATATGATACCATCAGTTTCGCTTTGAACCAGTGTAAATAAGCTATCTTTCATATCTTGGTTCAAAGTATCTAAAGCATATAAAGATATAAGACTATCAAGAATTTGAACTGTATTTTTATTCATGTTTTTAACATTGACACCTTCATTTAATAGGTGTGATACAGCATCAGCATTACGCAATAAATTATGACCTGCAATACCTGTATTCATGAATTTAGCAAGCTGTTTAGATTTGTCTAAATAATAGGAATGATACTTACCAGAAATACTTTTAAGCTGGGCCTCAACTTTATTTATTTCTTTTGTAAGATTATTTTGATTAGATAAAATCCTTGTTACATCAGCAGTATTATTGCCAGTGAATATTGCAGCTAAATCTGTTCTACCAATTGCGTGATATATATGTGACCATTGTTTATCTGATAATATTTTATTAAATTTACTTATAAAAAACTTTGGTAAATCATCTCTATAAACCTGACGAAGAGCAGAAACAAAAGTTCTTACTTTTGATACCATATCAACAATAGCTTTATTTTCATCAGTTCTACCTACCGCTTCTGAAATAACTTCAGCCATAGTAAGAGGTATATTCATTTGATCAATCATAGTCATTGCAACAGGAATAGATGTTTTAGCTCTATTCTTACTTAAAGCAGCAGATATAAATTGAGCAACTGTACCAGCAGATTTAGTAGAGTTACTATTAGATTGATTAACCCATTCATCTGCTAAATCACCTAACTTATTACCAGCATTATTCATAAACTGAGATACTTTATCGTCAGCACCATCTTGTATTTTAGACGCAAGACCTTCTAACCAATTTTGTTTATCATCTTCAATTGCTGATAACATAACACTTAGTTTATCAAGTGCTTGTTTAGTATTTCTATTACCTAATCCTTCTTTTGTAACTGTTACAGATAGTGCATCCATCAACGAAGTTGCTGTTGTTTCAAGAGTTTCATTCAATGAACCATATTTAATATCGATAGATTTTTTAAGAACTTTATCTTCTAATATTTTTCTAAATCCATCATCAACTTGTGACAATGCTAAAAATGAACTTAGTAATGTTGTTCTATCATAAGCATCTATCTGTAAACCATTATTACCAACAAGTGCATCGTATTTATCTACAGCTTGAGAATAAATTTGAGTACCATCAGTAAAATCATCTGGATGAAGATCTTTCATAATTTCTTTATAAAGAGTATCAACACGAGATAGAGCAAGTTTATCAAATTCCATTTCAGTAGCCATTGCTACCTGCATAGATTTAAATAATTGTTTACTCTGGATATCCATATTAAAACCAGAAGATATAAATATATTAACATTTCTTTCAGCAATTTTAACTGCATCTTTATGTTCAGAATATTTACCTTCTTTAGAGACATATTGAGCAATTTTAGTATTAAATGCTTGAGCTAGATCATCCTTACGTTGATCTTTATTTGTAGCTTTCATAAATATTTGATTGAGAGTTGGTGTATCACTTATTTGACTTGGTTCAGATGCAAGAATTACAGCATTAAATAACACGTTAGAGAACATGTCACGACCAACACTTGCTTTGATACCAAACAATTTAGAAAGCTCTCTGACGACCTTCTGTGTTATACTATGAATAATTTGAGGAATACGAGTACGTATACCCACATCAGTTATTTTCTGATTAGTTAAAGACCAAGCAATAAATTCATTCAACGCAATATACTTACCGTCATTAGATTCTAATGCTAAAGCACTATTAACTTCTGAAAGCATAGCTTCCATAGCATCTTGTTTACCTTTAGAATTAAACTTATAATCACCTAAACGAGTGACATTCATCAATTCTTCTAATCTTTGAATAGCGTCTATATACTCTTTAGAGAGGCTCTGAGGATTGTTATAATAATCATGGATCAATTGTGCTGTCGCACTATGAATCAACTCATGTAAGACTGTTTCCACTGATCCGTTAGCAATTAATATTCTCTTCTTCTCAAGAGACATATTACCATTAGAATTTTCATCTAGTCCATATTCCGAAATTAACTGTTCTTTTGAACCAATAATAATATCAAAATCTGTAATTAGTTTATCACCAAAAGTTCTCAATAATTGTTGTGTTCTTTTGTCTAACTTAGTCTTTTGACGTTTAAGTACACGTAGGACTTCAGCAGGAGATACATTGATTACACCACCTTTAGATATGATACCTTCTTCAGATAAAGCTCTTACAAAATCTGTATTTTCAGGTTCAATAATATTTTGAGATTGTTCAACAAGTTTTACATGTTCAGCATTATAAGTTTCATTCATTTCATCTATAGAAACAAAATCTTTACCTTCTTGAACATAACCTTGACCTGAACCAGTAAGATGATCTGTGGTGATATTATATTGCTTAAGTGTATTTTTACGAGCTTGAATAGAGTTACCTGCTTTGTGTAATGCAAATACTTTAGTTCTCACCTTATTTTTAACTTCATTTATAGTTTTAATACCTAGTAATTTAAACAGATCTTTTTTAGCTTCAGAAGACAATCTATCCATCACATCAATTTGATGATTAGCTGCAAAACTATCAGCAATCACTTTGACAGGATTTTCTGTTAACCAGTTATCTAGAACCACTTGGTTCATAGCATTACTATATTCTTGAAGAAGATTAGGTGGTACGTTGATACCATCAAATATCTGCGTAATATTTTGTTTAATATCTGGATGTAAATTGATTTTATCAATCATTAATGCATCACCAATTGATTGAATAATACGTGATAAAGAACGTACACCTGCTCCAGTGGGTACAGGTAGAGAAGCACCACCAGTAAGTTTTTCATCTAATGAATCTGATAACGTATGATGTGTTTCACTACTCTTAGCAATACCAGAGTTAATAGTCTGATCTGAGAATTCAATTATATTATTAAACTGAGCTATATCAGCAAATAATTCATCATAATCTTTCTTAGATAATGCTTGATATTTACCAATCTTAGATCCACGTTGTTCTTTTAGTTTAGTCTCATGAGCTTGATTAAACATATCAATTTGAATAATTGAATTAATTTGAGCCAATACATTAATATCATTTGTAATTTGTAATGGTTCTTGCATGATAATTGTAATTGCTTCCATCATTGGGGTAGCAATGAGATGTCTAATATTCTTCTCAAAATTTTCTATATTTTCTTTAGAAAACTTAAAGTTTATACGATCTTTAACATTAGGTACTGTTGTTTGAATATTTGAAGAAATCCATTTACCTTTAAATTTACTAATTGAAGTACCAAATACATTTTTAAAATGTTGATCCATAAATTCATCAGTAATTAAAGGATCATTTTCTGACATATTTTCATATATAGTATCCAACAATGTATTACTTACTTGGTTCACAATACCTTTCATTGAAGCACCATATACAATAATTGTAACTGGGTTCTTTAATGTTTTACGTCCAATAATAATTTCATCAGAAGTAATTTCAATATCAGCAAATTTATCCATTAAAGAAATTAATGAAGATAACTGTGTGACACCTTGAGGAAATTCATCTTGAAGATCTGTGTGTAATATACCTATTTTATTTTTGAAAATAGCACCAACATGTTCATACAAATCCATAGGGCTATTTTGTGAAAAATCATTAAATGAATTTATAGTATTACCAAGATACATACCACCTTTCTGCATTATATCTGCCCAGTCATTTGTAAATAAACCAGTAGCCATATGCATAATGAAATTGATTGGGCCGTCTGACTTACCATCAAGCTCAATAGGTAATGAATTTTTAAATGTAGCTAACCCATCATGGTTCAATGCATAGTTATATTTTGCCAATGCATTAAGAGCATGTAGACGCTCTATAGGCACATCTGTACCCAAAACAGCAATAATAGTATCAACCTCTTTAGAGGTCATCTCTTGATGATCCTCAAGAGATTGTTGTCTATCATACCATTCACTCATTGGAACAATAGCTCCATTAAATTCATCTAATAATTCATAAAATTTAACAAATAATTGGTCATCAGTTAGCTTATCAATCTTCACATCACTTACATCAAGGTTTTGAACAACAGCTTTCATAAACTGATTCATTTCTTGTGAATTAGTAAGATCCATTTCAGTTTGAATTGAAGATAATAATGCACGAACCAATTTATTAGATTGAGGGTTTTGACCACCACCTGCTGTAAGCCTATTTGCAGAAGAGAAATTAAAGGGGAAATATACAGATACTTCCCCTATGTCTAATTTATTTTCTGTAGCATGAGTATCAAGCGCACCAGCAATTTCCATAGCACTATCCCATCCAGATAAGAATGAGATTGCTTGACCTTTAAGAGATTGTTTATGAACCTCATTTAAAGTATTATCATCTAAATCACGAGTACCTAATAATTTAAGAACAACTGATTTACCTAATCTATTAACCATATCAAACATATCTGTATCTAAATGATACTCAGTATCTTGAGCAAACTTAGCTGATTGTTTTTGTTGATCAGAAGTTTTTACTTCTTTATCTTTTCTATGTTTATTAGGTAGTGTTTCTATTTTTTCTCCAATAGAATAGTAATTAGCTTTCTCACCCAATACGGTTCTATTAATTAGGTCAGCATCTTTACCTATAATTAATCTATCTTCTTGTGTTTGATTACTTCTAATTACATTTATAGCTCTAGGTTTACCATCTACAGTATAATTAAATGTTTTAGTTTCAAGGGGATGACTAGAAGTATTACCACTCATAACACTTAATATTTCAGCAGCTACACCTTCAGCAATACCTATGGTATCTGTCTGAGAAACATCATTAATATCAACACCCCAATATTTAGCAATTTTACGTCCAAGATCTTCTTTAGCACGAGTAACTTTAATACCAAAATTAGCAGCAGTTATTAGCTCATCAGGAACTTGACCCTGAATATTAAATTCTTTAGCCACCTCTTCTGGAGATTTACCAGAGCGAGGAGGTGACGTTAGTATCCAATCAACAGCAGCTAAACCAGCTTGTTCAATAAGTCTTTTATCATACTGGTTCGTATCTTGATCAATAACATGAAGAGCTGTAAATCTAGGAACATCAGGTAAAATAATTCCTTCATTTAATTTATCTAAAACACTCTCTTGTTTTCCTTTAGCATACTTAACTTTAGATAACCGTTTATTCAATTTATCGTGTAATTTAGGGACAATGTAATCAATAAAGTTTATTACTTTAGCCGCAGCAGGCGCACTTTGACCGAGGGTCAAACTGCCTTTGAGCTGCTCATAAGGTTCAGTATATCCAACCAATACAGATTTATCAGGATTGATTGTGTAAGCTTTATTAAATCGATCATTATTAACTGTGATTTTAGTCTGTTCAGGAGCTTCTTCTATAATTTCCTTACTTGGTTCTGTTTTTTTGATTGTTGGCTCTGTAGGGGTAGTTTTAACAGGCTGTGGTGTATTTAAAGGTAAATCAATCTGCTCCGCTTCTGGTAATGAAATCTTATCATCTAAAACAGGAACACTTAATTCTGAACCAGTAAGAGAATTCTTATGAGTAAATAACATTTTATTATATAAATTAGTTACTGCGTGAGCATTACTCATTGCATTCTGAGCCAGTTTAACTGAGTTCTCATTTCCTTGAATTACAAAGGCTTTCTCTGCATTAGGTTCTGTAGCTTCTAATAATCCAAAGGGTGTGTATGAATCATATGTAACAAATTTACCATCAGCATTGATTGACTCATTATACGCATTTATTTTATTGGTATAATTCTTTGAGAAATCAGCTAATTCTTCAATGATAATTTGTGCATCAGTAAAATCCTCTGTTTGAATAGCTACATTAATATCACGGACATATTCTTCTAATCCACGAGCATGATAAACTTCACCTTTTTTATCGGTGAAATTTTTACCAGTAAATAATACTTCTTGATCCACATCAGCTTGAGATTTACCAACAACCCCAGTTTGTTTATCATTAACTGGTTCAGTATCTTCAATTACTTTCTTCTTTAGAGTTGCAAGATCATACGCTGCTTGCAAAACAGTAATAGCTACAGAATGATCTTCACCTGTAGTTTTGTTTTTTTGGTTTAAGTCTGTAATAGCTTTATTAACTTGATTAATATCAACTGAACCAGGAAAATGAGTAGCTTGTTTTACTACATCCTGGGTATCAAACTTAGAACTATCAATCTTAATATCAGTATCAACTTTAAGAATATCACTATTTAAAACTGTCTTAATATTTTCTTTGACCGCAATTGCATCAACTTTAACAGGATCAGTATCATCTAGTTTTTCAATATGATCTGGTAAAGGTTGTTTAACAAAAGATTCAAATATAGCTTTTTCACTAACAAGATGTAAATTAACTTTTTGTTTTTCATCTGCTGATAGAGGACTATCTTTTGAAGCTAAAGCTTTAGCAATAGATACAAACTTACTAATACGGCTGGGTTCAACTGCTGTATCATTAGTTTCAATTACTTGCTTAGTTTTATCATCAAATGTGTTTTCAGGATCGGTAGAAATATCCTTAAAATTAATATCATCTACTTTAGACGAAACATTTGTAGCTTCTACAGCAGCTTCAGTAGCTTTATTACCTGTAGGTGATTTATCATCTCGATTTTGTTTAACCTTTTCTACACGGTTATCAACACTTTTAGAAATAGGTTTGGCAACAGTTTTAACTACTTGTTTTGCAACAGCAGGGGATTGAACAATACCAGCAGTACCTAGACCACCAACAGCACCTTGTGCAATGGTTTCACCTAAATCTTTAGTTATTTGTTTATCAGGTTTAGCTGTAGTTTGAACACCAATATTAGAAGCTATTTGACTAACAGCTCCTTGAGCTGCTTCTTCAACAGTCTCGCCTGCAATTGAAGTAACTGCATTTTTGATAGGCGTACCTTTAAGAATTTTATTTTCAAATTCAGAAAGTCCAGGAACTTTAGATATCAATGCAGCAGTTGGTGCTGCAATAGATGCAGAAGTCATACCAGCATTATTTGCTATAGTTGACTTAGCATCTCTATGAGCCATACCATCAGAGCGAAGTTTAACATACTCTTTAGATGTAGCAGTTAATTCTTCTTCAGTCATTTCCATGACTTCAGTAGCAGCTTGCACATAAGCACCACCACCCTCAGTAGCAGCAATAGTTGCTGTAACACCTGCTTTAAAAAACTTACCTGCTGTACCAAATGCAACAAGAGAACCTATACCTTCTGCTGCAACTGATCCAGCTTGAGCTGGATTATCTATTAACGTATTTAACTCATCAAAAATATCACCACCAATTTGTGACAAACCTGCTACAAAAGATGAGTCACCATTCGATATAGATTTATTATATTTTGTTTGTCTATCATCTTTCTTGACTTTACGAATTACTGCTGCTGCTTCTGTTTGATCATTTATTTCATCAGAACGATAACTCTTAACAGCTTCAGTTATTCTAGTAGATCCCTGTGCTAATGCTGGGCCAAGAACAGAATTATTAGCATCTTCCTTGAGATCTTTTGCAAGATCATCAAAACCAAGCATGTCAGCTAATGCACCCATTGGTGCTGTAAATATTTTATCATTAGCATATTCAAGACCACCAGCAATCAATGAAGCTGTTGAACCTACTGTACCAGTAACACCTGCTGTTACATCAAGTCCTGCATCAGTGGCTATTTGAGTATTTGTACGATCACTATTAATTTTATCATTAAAAGTGATAATAGATTTATTAACTTCAAAACGTCTATTAGCAGTTTCTTCACCATATTTACGTATAAACTGTAAATGACTTAAACCACCTATATCTTGTGCTTCAGTGGTCTTACTTAAATCAGTATCTGCATGAATACTTGCTGCTAATTCTTCTGGTATATCTAATAGATTATTCATTGCTTCATGATCAGTAACACTTCTTTCAACAGTTTGAACAGGTGCATCATAAGCTTCTAGTAATGCGTTAAAATCAGCCATTGTTGTTGAGAAATTATTAGATGGCATAAGATAATTATCCTTATAAAAAAAAAAAGAACCAGAAACTGTTTGTGTCTCTGGTTCTATAATGTATTTAAAATACTATATTTTGTAAAGCTTGTTATTGTTGATTTTACCTATTATCAGCTAATGCTAATAATTCATTATATAGTTTCTTATATAATTTTTGTTGTCTTTCTAAACTTTTACCTCTGTAATGTCCATTAGTTAGATTTTGTTTAACTTTATCAAATCTAGTTTTAATACGGTTAAGGTTTTGTATTGCAGAGTTAGATTTATTAGCTATATTAGTAGTAGCTTTTCTACCATCTTCTGTAAGATAATCTTTTGCTAATCTAACTGCTTTCTTTTTATCTGCTTCAAAATCAGAACCAAATAACCCACCAAACCAATTATCATCACTAATTGATTCTTTCATTAATTGAACAATTTCTGCTGGTGTAGTATTGATACCAGCTTCTTTTAAATCAATTTCAATAGATTCATATGCTGAAGATATTTGAGCAGGTTCTAGCTTACTATCAGAGTACAGACCTTGCAGGACTGTATATTTATCATCAGATGAACTAGCTACAGAAGCCAACCGTACACCCACATCTTTTGAAAGATCACGTTCATGAGTAGCAATCTGTTCTGAAATATCTTGCTCAATACCACCAAAACCTTTAAGTCCCAACTCTTCAAGAGAATAACCAGTACCTTCTGGAGCATCAAATGAATATGAATTTACCTGGTTCAAAGCTTCAGCTTTAGCTTCAGGAGACATATCAGAATTTTGAATTTTACGTGTAGCTTGATCTGCATCAATACTATCAGCAATATAACCAGAAGCACTATTTCTACCAATCTCAACTTGTTCATCACGTTGGGAATTTTTACTAAATTTATACTGATTTTGTTCAAAAACTTGATCACGGGATCTACTTAAATCATCAGCAGCACGTTGTTTGTTATCTGCTCCTATAGTAGCATCACGAACAGCAGTAACATCTGCTGGTGAAAGTAACCCACCATTTTCAAGAACACGTCTCACAGCAGTGTTAAAACCACTTTGTTGAGGTGGTGTATTTGGACGATTAACAGTTGATGATCCTGCATGTTGTTTAGCATAATCAGATAAACGAGTATGTCCATCTGTAGGATTATAATTACCATTAGAAGATAAATATTTTTGTAATCCACCAAATCCACCCAAATGAGCAACAGCAATCATACCGTCACGAGTCATAGGCGTACCATTAATAACTTTACCCTCATAACGCATAAGATTTTTTTCATCAATACGTTTACCTATATCACCAAAATGCCATGCTTCAGCATCACGTTGAACTGCTGGATTGTTAAGGAATTGTTCAGGAGACATACCACGAGGAATTGCACCTGCTCTTATAGCTTCATCAAATCTATCTTTACCAAATTGAACTCTTCCAAAATGACCTTTACGACCAGAAGAACCAGTAGCATTATTTTTAGCTTTAAAATTACCACCACTCTCTGAACCTACTAATGATTCAGGAGCAAGACCTGCAAGAAGTAAATCTGATTGAGAATTCTCTCTATGAATACCACGAGAAAAACTCGTTTGATCACGCGAGTCTCTATTACGTGTAGCATTAGTTCGTGCAGATATACCACCTTGGTTCAATCTATTAGTGTCATATCCTTGAGCAGTACCCCGAATATTAGCTATAGACTGAGCAAGTTCGGGTGTCATATCTGCTGAGTTAATATTGAGGTTACTAAGAAAACCTTCAATATCACCTTCTGAACCAACACGAGCAAGATCAGCTATAACGGCATTACTTTTCTCTTCTTGATTAGATTTACGAAAACTATTAAAACCTTTATCAGCACGATCAAAAGCTCTATTCCAACTACTAGAAGCATTAGATAAAAGAGAAGATACATCTCCAAAATTAGGTGCAGCTATGTTCTGCCAACGAGGTACGACCATTAATTTAATCCTTATAGATTATGATTTTTAAGATATTGATCAGCTTCACCTGATGCTCTACCTTCAGTTACATAACGTGAACGAATTCTATCTTCTAGTGTTGTATTATACTGTTGTGTACTATTTTTAAGATTAGTACCATAAGCATCTTTTTTAAATTGAAATGTTTCTTTCGCTAATTTATTAGCTTGGAATGAATTAAATAACCCACCAATTGTACCAATCATACTGGATATAGCTTGTAGACCAGAAAGATTTAAACCACCTCCTCCACCGCTACCATTTTGACCAAAGTAATTAGTACCACCTTGTTGTTGAGGTTGGTTACCACCATATTGATCCATACCATAACCAAAATCCATGTCATGTAATTGAGATTGATTTGAATCCAATCCCTGTAACATATTTTCAGATATTTGATTTTGTGGGATAATTGGCTGAAAACCATTTGTGTTGGGATACATATTAATTCCTTTAAGTTAATTTTGGTAATTCTAATGTAATTTCAGCAAAATCTGAGATCATATTTTGACTTAACTCTACAATTTCACTACCAGTTAATAAGGTTCTTCGAAGAAATAAATCAACTGGTTCTTGTATAAAATTATCATTATTAGATGAATTTGTAAATGTAATTGGATCTATTAACATACTGTTACCAATCAACTCAGAAGTTAGATCTTGGATCTCTTCCATTTCTACATCATATTCTTCTTTAGATTTGATACCCTGCAATTTTATTTCTTGGGTATCTGCATTTAACCACTTAGAATAAGCATTAACACTTACTTGTGTTAGTTTCAATAAGTTTTCTGCACGTAACATATTTCCCCAGTTTACTGATGTAAACCCAGATTGAGCAAAACTCATGCCTACCTGTATTGCCATAAAACCAACAATTGTACCAATTATTGATCCTAATTTATCACCAAATAATGCTATTGCGCCTGCTTGAATTAATGATGTTAATATAATTGCAGCAGCAGCATTAACAACTGCTCCTATAATCACTGCTACAGTACCTGTTAAACCCAATGCACTACCTACTGCTATATTTGTACCAAGTAAGCCTACAGTGCTTGCTCCTACACCTCCTGTAAGAACTGAGATAGCAATAGCTGCTACAAATACAAATAGTTTGAACCAGAATGATTCATACCACTTTTGTTTATGAATTTGATATGTATTAAAAACAATCATTGACGAGATTGAAACAATTTGATTTGCATGTGTTAACGGTAATTTTTTTATAGTTGGATAATGTAAAGGAAATATAAACCCTTCACCTTCTTCTGATCCATCTATTGCATTACCCAATGTAGAGTAAACTGTGTTAGCCTTATAAACATAATTATGCATACTCAAATTAGTAATTCTAAGTTTAGTATATTTTGTAGAACTTACCTGTTTAAATAAATAAAATTCTGTAACAAATCCTGCTACACTTTCCCACCACAAATCTCCTGTTTTAGCATCTACTTTACCTAAACCTGTATGAAATGATTCATGAATATTTAACCAAGAAATTGAAATATCATAATTATCTATATCTGAGTTTATTGATTGAATTCTAATTGTTGTTTTTACAGGTATATCTAAAGGCACTGAACCAGCAGATACCCAATTATCATATATCAATCCCTGGGTTTGTTGTTTTAAACTTATATTTTTTAAATAATTATATATATATAATTTACCTGATTTATCAGAAGTACCTGCATGAATACCACTGATCATAAAAGCATAATCAATATCAGCTATATTATCATTCTCTTCTATTTTTTCTAAAATATCTTCAAGATCACTGTTAGTAGCTTTTTTAAAAGCTTTTACACAATCAGGATAAATATCCTGTGCAAACGCAGGATCAGATATAGATTTATTATCTAAACGTAAAGGAATAAATGGAAAATATTCTGGCTCATAATCTTCGGATATATATAGAATACTATCTATATCTGTATTACCTGAACCAAACTTATATATAAATACAAAGTTATTTGAACCAGCATGATAATAAGTCACAACATAGTTAGCTGTTTTATCAAAATCTTGGGGTATAAAAGATACAGTAGATCCACTTACAAATTGTATAATTACATTTGTACCAATGTAGTCAGCAGTCCAATTAGTGTTGTATTCTGATGGTTGATTTATAAGTATATACTGCTCTGCCCAATAAATAATATCAGCATGAGTAATTACAGAGCTATCAATTACAGGATTTGAACCAGGAAGTATTAATTGTATTGAGGACGTATCTTGAATGACCTGAGTATTAGATGAACTCTTCGGAAGACCTAATTCATAATTCTTTTTGGCCCAATTAAAATACCTACGTTGATCCATTGTTGGGCCATTAAGTTGAGCCTTAACTAATGTTTCACCAAGATATTTTTTATGGGTATTACCACTTATTTGAAAACCTAAAATAACAGATTTAGTATAATTAATATCGTTATCTTCACCAAATAATGGATATACGACAGATGATACTGCAATTGTTGTACCCATTATTATAATCCATTATTAGTTCTCATAGCAGACATCACACTATTTATAGTAGAATTTTGAAGTTCTGTAGGAGCAGCTAAACCATCGTCTAAAGTTTTTTGTGTAATCCATGCATCCAAATACATTTTAGCTGTTTTGTATTCTGTATCTGCTTGATATGATTTAATTTGTTGACCATACAAATCTTTTTGTTTACCTAGATTTCCTAATATTGGTGATCCATCAAGATGTGTATCTCTTGTTTGCGCACGTTGAGATTCAAGTTGTTCTTGAACCAAAACAGTTTGAGCTTCAATTTGTATTATTTGTTTTTGTCCTAATTCTGTTTGAGTTTTAACATGACAGAATTTAGCATCTTCACTTGCTAACTTAAGTTTATTTAAAGCAGCATCAGATTTCATAGCTTCGAGTTGATAACGTGCAGTTATCATTTGAGCCTTATAGGTCTCTAACTGTACCGCAGCTACTACAGCCTCAATTTCAGCTTTCTTAGCCTGGTTCTGAGCTATAACTGATTGCCAATAGCTATTATCTTTTTCAAGAATAAATTGATTTGCTGTACTTAATGCAGCAACAGTAAGTTCAATATAAGCTTTCGTATACTGTTCACCAGTAATACGATTTGCTCTAAATTCGGCATCTAAATGATTATGAATAGACGCCATTACAACATCAAATGAACCATTACCATCAACAGTTTTATCGGTTAAGTCGCTAATATTTAAACTATTAACAGCAGGATAAAGTGTAGTTGGAAGTAAAAATGTAGCACTAGCTAGATCAACAATAGGTAAATTATTACCTATTGTATTATCTAAATTAGTTGCCAACTCTAGTGCTAGAATATCTGATCCGCATGATGTTGTATTAGGCATTTAATTAACTTTCAAAACGTTCAGCAGCACCTTGAGTTGTTTTCAATTCAAGTAACTGTTCTTTTGTTAAAGGTTCAAGAACTTCAATTGAAAATTCAGGAACCATGCGATTGTCAATCTTAATCTTACCACCTTTAGTAGAAGTAGAAATTGATTGGAATTTACGACTTTTTAATTCAGTAAGAAGAATTTTTTCAATATGATATCCTTGATCTGTTTCTTCACCAAATGGAATGAATTTACGGATCGTACCAATATACTTATTACCAACTGAAATAAATTCGCCTTTTAAGTCACGTTTAAGAGGGTTCAGGTTAGCAATACGTACACGTACTAGAGCAGTCTGTTCTTTCTTTAAACTAGCTCGTAGAGCTTGATCTTTAGTTAGTGTATTAGTAACAGCAGCTACTTTTTCTTCTGATGGTTTTTGTGCTTCTTCAATTTTAGCACGAAGCTTATCAATACCAATATTTCCAGAGAATGTAATACCCATTGTTGAAGCACGAGCTTTAAGAACAGTGAGTTGGTCTACTTCTTGGACTTGTTCATTATTATCTATATCAGACATTTGAATTTCCTTATTTAAATAAAATTTAAGAGGGAGGATATTAACCCTCCCTCAGTGTTGTTACAATTACTGTGGAGCAACTGTTTTGATAAGAGCCAAACGTTCAGAACGCAAGATCATTGTACCATAGTACCATTTGATTGAACTGAAACCAGTTTCACCAAACGGATCATTACGATCTGCTACAGCTTTACCAGGCATCTTAGTAGTGATTTTAAACTTAACAGTTTTACCATCAGTTTGGAAACCAATTGTAGTAAATGATTTGTCACCAACAACAAGCATTGGATATACATCATAATTACCACCAGTAGCACGATAACCAGGATTAGTACCTTCAGCAGCACCTTCACCTGCCCAATGAAGCATTTCAGGAACAACAATGATACGGAACTGATCAATCATACCGATCTCACCATTCATGATCGTACCAGCATCACCATATTGATGAACTGGAATGAATGCTTTGTCACCAAATGAATCAACCATTTTATTCAAAAGCATTTGAAGCTCTGAACCAATAAACATCACACGACCTGAACTAATAGTACGTGTATCAATCATACGAGAGCCATTAATGACCTTCGTTTGTTTAGGTGTACGATTTTCATCAAGTGTAATTGATAGACGCATAAGATCGTCATAATCAACTACAGAAGGTGTAGCACCAGCACCTGTAACAGTCACCTGAGAAGTAGCAGCACCTGAATATACAATTACACCAGCACCAGCTAAAAGATCTTTCTGAAGCACCGCTTCAGTAAGTTGTGTAGCACCAGTAACAAGTTCACGTGACAAGTGACCATACAATTCTGAATCTGAATCAAAGTCAAAAGATTCTTGAGTAAATTCAGTGAAAATACCAAATTTTTGAATTGTACCAGAAAGCTCAATACGTGTGAAACCAACACGGTTAACACGTCCACCATTTTCAGTCAGTGTAGGTAGTTTACCAGTAATTGTACCAACGTCTTTACTTGAACCATACAAGTTACCATCAGTGATGGTTGCACCAGCAGCATCAAGACCTTGATCATTAACGTTACGTTCATCAAGTAAAGGAATATAATGATAAACTTTAATCATTTTACCAAAATGCTTAGGCATTGTAATCGTATCTGCAAGAGGAGTGAAAAACTGCTCTTTAGCTGCTTCTACTAAGGCACGTTTGTGCCAGTAGAATGTATTCATTTGAGGCCCAACATCTGAGGCTGTACCTGGAGGGGCATTATATTGCTGATGATCAGCCATAATTTTAATCCTTAAACATGATTAGATATACTGAGATATCTTATCATTTTTCATAAAATCCTCATCAGACATACTGAGAGGGTTGATTTCCTGTTTTATCTTCTTAGGAGCTGTACGTACAGGCGCAACAGCTTTAACTTGTGCATTGCTAGCAGGAGCAATGTTATTACGAGTAGCAACTTTAGTTTCAATAACACGTTTACTCAGAGCTGATGTTGCTGGAGTCGTGACTTTATTAAAAGCACCATTCTTATCCATTTCTTGACCTACTTGGATATAAGCTCGGATGTATGGCATATCATTGAGATTACCCAACATTCTTTGTTTGTCCACTTCAGCAACAACAGCATCAAAGATACCGTGTTGTTTTTGTTTAGCAACAAATCGCAGAATATCAGGATCATTGAATATCATGTCCTTACTTTTTGTATCCCATGAAGAATCAATTTCTGTTAATACTGCTTTTCCAGAGTCAGATGAAATTACTTCACTTACTGCTCTATCAAAATTCATATCAACATCAGAGACACTATGGTCACTTGCTTCGTAACTAGCATCACCAGTAACATCTAGATCTAATGGATCTATTTTACTGTCTTTAACTAGTTGATTAATTGCTTCAGGTTTCTTCTTATCAAGATCAATCAGATAAGAAAGTTTTCCTTCGTCAAGTAAATCATTATTTTCAAGCATCTTAACCAATTTAAGTGATGGCTGTAATGCTTGTAATTTCTTAGTATAATTAGCACCCATTTGCATAAGTTGAATTACTTGCTCTGGATTATCTAATGATACTTCTTTTCCATTTGCTTTGAAGGGAGCCATAATCTGTTTATAAGCTTCTTCATAATTAATTTCTGAACCAGGTGTAATTACTTCAACTGTTTTTGGTTCAACTTCAGGCTCTGTAACTTTTTCCTTATCTGGTTCAGTTACTTCTGTTTTTAAATTACTAGGATTAAACTCCTCACCTTCTGGTTCAGATGAAGGAATAAAATTATCCTCATCATCATCGTTAGTAGGAGGAATTTCACCTTCAACTAATTCTTCAGCAGGTTCAGGTAAAATTTCCTCTGCATTAATATCTACAGGAGGAGTTTCATCCTCTACTACAGGAACTATTTCTTCCTGATACTCAGGTTCAGGAGGTAGTTTCATAAAATCTTCATCAGAAATTGCGAGTACATCAGCTTCATTAAGTATTTCAGACATTATACATCACCATGTTCTTGTGACATTTCTTCTTGAATATATTCCAAGTTAGCCTTATGACTATCAATTTCATTCTGAGCTGTCTGAGCCATCATACCAATAACACGAAGATACCTTTTAAAAGCACCAATACCACCAAGATCATTTGCAACAAGTGCGCGAGCATCTACTGGAACACTAGGATCATTATATAGATTAACGAGTCTAATAGCTTCATCATTAAAATAACCCTTATCTACAAGTTCCTGAAATTCAGGAGTATTGATAAGTTTATTTAATAAATCACCTCGTGCAACAACTTGTTTAGCTTCTTCAATTGATACTTCAATTTCTTCTATTTCATTTTGAGACATTTAAGTTTCCTCGTTAGTTTACATAATTACCATAACTTGGAGAGTTCTGAGTATCTGCATTATCCAATAATTTAGATAATTGATTAAATCCAACAGCAGCTTCAATGTTCGGTTTAGACTCATCTGGCTTCAAAGATTTTAATATACTTTTAGTAACTTCTAAGTTTTGATTTCCTTTTGCTTGTCCAGATTGTTTTTCAATCTCTCTTGCATGTTTAGTCCCATCTGCTTGTTCTGTCAAATCTAATCCATTTTGAGCAGCTTGAGAATAAGCTTCTTGAGCTTTAGCTTTATTCAATTCTATCTTAGATTGAAGTTCCATAACTTCCGCTTCAAGTTTAGCAGCCTCTAATTCTTTAATCTTTTCTTGTAGTGGATCAGGTTTAGGCTCATACTTTTCAATCTTATGAGCTAACTCAGGCATACGCTTAAGAGTAGCGATCTCTGCTAATATGAGTTTAGTCATAGATGGATCCATATTTGGCCCAATAGTCTGTAACATAAACCCAAGATTATTAGATTTAGTTTCATCTACTTCTGCTGTAGATATATCAATCAATAAATCAAAATTACCCTTAAGATCTTCTCTGCGTATAACTACATATTCTGTGTTCGTTACACGAACAACTTCTTCTTCTGATAAAAATACAGCATTCATTGATGCAATTTTAGTACCAATATCTTGGACACCTTTTGCTAATCTACGTAAGATATTCATCTCACGCTTCGCAGAAGCATCCAATGCACCTTTAATACCAGTTGCTACATCACCATATGAATCACCAGAGATACCTCCTGTGAAGGATTTAACACCTGTCAGTGCCTCGGCCTCCTGATTTTGCATACCCATCATTGTAAGGGCAGAATTTGGTATCTCTGGGTATTTATGTTGAAACACGCTGATGCGTGGATCTGAACCAGGATTATATTCATAATCTTGTCCTGAATCAAATCTACGTCTATTGGTTATATCCATGAAACCTTTAGCAAAGCCTTGTTGAGAGTTCGCAGAACGACCTAGCAGATCAATAGTTCCACGAGTTACAGCACCAAGAATAGCTTGATTATCTTCTAATATTTCAGCATCTGGTTCACCATATATTGAACGTTTAACTGGTGCATATGTTGTAACAATAAATGGTGGTTTTTGGTCAGGGTATGGATTTTCTTCCATACGTATCATTACATTACCAATCCATGTAGCTACAATAGCTTTAAGAATGCCATCATTATTAATATCATACCAACCCCAATACTCATACGACACAACACGTTTACGTGCTTTATCTTTAAAATTGAATGAGTCAGGTGTTGTTGTTTCATGATCTGGTTGAGATAATGGGGCATTACTTTCCCACATAACTTTCTCAAGATTTTTATAACGGCCATCTTTCTTAAGTTCACCGTAAGATGTTTCTGATGAAACAATAAAAAATCGTGCATCTTCATATTTACTCAAACATGATGGATCAATCGTAACATTTGCAGGATCAATAACATCTAAGCTTGGATGATTGTTTACAATAAATTCTTCTTGAGTATCTTGATAACCAGCAATTTGAGCTACATTTGGAATACCAGTTTCTTTAAAATATTCAGCAGAAGCTTGTGCTTCTTCAGGTAAGTTTTTAAACTCATTAGGATTTTCTATAGATAATTCTAGGGCTTGTTGAAGAGCGTCTATTTCTTCTTGTTGTGTTGCTTCTAGATATTGAAATACAGGTACTTGTACAGTACGCATTTCTGTTTCTCTGATCCAAGACACACGAACAATTGATGTACCTTCATCAACAGTAGTTCTAACATACTCATCAATGAAATTGACTTTATTGATTTTAGTATTGAACTGCCAATTCAACAATAACTGGTTCTGTTTAGAGGCTTTATTATCTTCAAATGTTCTAGGTTCAACAGAAAATAATTTAGTTGTACCTAAGAATGGTTCAGATAATGCTGAATACCTCCATTCAGCTTGCTTACGAATAAGTTTAGGTTGAACACCAGACCTACCTTTATTTGCTTTAAATTTAACTGAACCAGTTATATTACGTAAATTATTCCACGTATTTATTTTACCTACTTGAACATCATGGGCAGGTTTAGATGCAGCAAGATCTTCTTGTAATATCATTACACTGGGTTCATTTTCCCATTCTGTTAAACCAGATACTTCCGCAAGAGCCATTTCCATCATATATTCCTTACAAATTCTTATTTCTTAAATTTTCTAATAACACCTTCTGTAACAGTACTCAAGAAATAGTATGTTAAAGATAGGTTCATAACAGTATACATACGTTCAGACATAGGATCTGTAGCACCCAATTGTAATAAATTATCCCATACAATAACTTTCCATATAAACAATATAAATGGGGCTACTACAAGACCTCTTACTAATTTTGGTAACCAAGTCCATTTACCTTCTACCATAGCTCTTTGGCGTACTTGTAGCTGAACTATGGTAACTTCTGCTGCTATACGATCCGTATCATTTGCAGCATCTAATTTATCTTTATGAGCTTGACGAAGTTCACCTGCAATACCAGATAAACCTCCTCCTGTTATAAACTTAATAATCCAGCCAAACATTAAATTAATCCTGTTTTAGTTACCTTACGTAATATCTGATTACCAACAGTAACTATGATATTAAAAGTAATTGCAAGAACAGCAGTTTGTGCATCTGTTAAACCTAATTGGTCTAAATATTGTAATACTACTGTAAGTATAGTAACTACTTGAGCTAATGTGTTAAACCACATTGTTTTAGATTGATACCATTTTTTCATTTGAAAAATACTTTCATAATAGATTTAATAAGTAGAGTAATAAGCTCTAACCAATTTAATTGGTTATTTAATGTTTTATTAGTAGGTAGTTTATTAGCAGATAATTCAGCTACATCTTTTTTAATTGCAGCAATTGTTTTATCTCCAGCATAACCGTCTACTTTTAATTCAGAATTTTCTTGATAATTTCTTAGATGATTATCTGTTTCTACACCGAATCTACCATCAATACCATGAACAAATATATAACCAAGTTCTTGTAAATCCAACTGTAAATTACGTACGGCTTCGCCTTTTGAACCAAGTTTAAGAAGTGTGCTTACATGGTAGCTAATATCATGTCCAAGGTTGTTTGATTTAGATATGTGCTTCTTGTAAGCTCTTGCTAATTTCTTAGCATAACCATTCTTTTTAAATCCAGAACCGTTGTAACGCTTAGCTGCTGGATACCATGACAGTGGATTTGTAAAGTCCTTATTTACAAGAGTTTTATTTAAACCCCAAGATTTCATTAGATTTACCAATTGAATAAGCTGTTCATACTCACCTTGTTGAGCAGCTAAATACATTTCTTTTGCTGTTCTATGGCCCGCAGCTTTATGATTAAATCCCATAATTTGACCAAGACCATATGATACAGATGTGTATGCAGCTTGCTCATTGAAATCAATCATACGTTGGAAACGTTTATATTTATTGAAACGATAATTTCCTGGAATCCATTTCTTTAAAGCAATACCTATTTTAATAGCTTGAGCTTTAAGATTTTGAGGAAGATATCTATAGAATATGTGTGCCTCTGGTAATATTTTTACCTGGTTCAAACTGGTAAATCCTTTACCTGCTGACTCTACCTCCAGGAAGGCTAATAAGACTGCTGTATCAACACCAAGTGTTTTTGCTGCCTTACCTATATCTGATGAGTTTAACCGTTTCCCTGTACCTATATGGTTCATTTTAACTATCCTTATGCTGCTTCTATAATAGCACTGTAATACATTTCAGAACCAATTTTGAAGCGTTTACGTTTTGATACATTAACGTTGATTGAGTTACCCTCTAAATTTTTAGCTTTAACTACACCTTGTTTTTTAAAGTGTGTTACATTTTCTGGAACTAGATTATTTAAATTTTGTTTATGAGGGTGTGATTGAGTACCTCCAATATATTCATTTAAATTAGTTCCTATAAGTTTATTATAACTACCACCTAATATTTTAGAAGCTTTTCGTGTTAAGAATATAATATTACTATTAGCATCAATAATAATTAACCCAGAATCTTCTGAATTAATAAAACCAACTATTGCTGATACAGACCGCATATTAAGCATATTATATTTCTTTCCCATTCATAGCTTCTTCAGCTAATTTATCAGCCCACGCTTTGAAAGGTTCAAGATCTTTCTCTAAAGAGCTAATTCGTCTTTCTAATTCCTGTCTTTTACTTATTTCTGTAGCAAGTAAAACCTCAAGCTCTGCTTGTTTTTTTGTAGGTAACCACCCTTTAGCAATTAACCAGTAAGTCAAAACACTACCAGCAATAGTTCCTACTGCATTTTGTGGTGTTAAGAATTTAGAGAGAAAATCTTCCATACATTACCTTATTTTAATTTAACATTAACTTTTAGATTAATCATATAGATTTAAAATAGTCAAAATAAAAGTTTAATAAAATTGATAGGGATAATCTTAATTTAAAATTATCCCTACTTTTTTATTAAACTTCTTCTTCTTCAATAGGTTCAGGAATAACAGGTTCTTCAATAGCTAACATAACATATTCATTATCACTATCTTTAACCATACCAACTTCAGTATCATCAGGTACTTCAATAAATTGAGATGCAATAAATGGATGAAATGCTTTATGTACATCACCTTCAAATATTTCTAAAACTAAGTTATTTAAAACTCTTGCATGTAAATTTTTAGACATAATATTTTCCTTAATAAATTAGATTATACTGAATAATGATGAGACCATCACCACCCCAACCATTACCATATTCAGGGCCTTTATCATAACCAGTACCACCACCACCAGCAGCATTACCTCCATGACCTGGATAAGAATATTGATTTGCACCACCACCACCACCTAACATACCACCATTGCCAGCATGATTAAGACCACCAGCAGTAGAAGATGCTTTCCCACCTGCACCACCACCACCTGCTCCTGGGCCACCATTACCTGCTGTAGCTCTACCTGTTTCAGAAGATTGGGAATTCATACAGCCACCTCCACCACCACCACCACCAAATAGTATATAGTTAGGTTCCAATATTAGAGTACCCTGACCACTTTCCGCAGTATCTATAGATACCATAGCATTACTATAATTACTAATTGCACCACCTTTACCACCAGCACCTAAAATACCAGTACCACCACCACCAACAGACGTACCATACGTGTTCTGCTGACCACCAATACTTGCTGGGCCAGCAGTACCAGCACCACCTTGACCATCATAAGAAATAGTATTCTGACCTCCATTGTATGCAATAGAAGCGCCACCACCACCGCCATAAGATGATGTACGACCACCATGAAAACCATCTAAGTGACCATCAGGATGTGGTGCAGAAGCACCACCACCACCATAACCACTAGTTGGTGAAGTAGAGCCAAAACCACCCCAACCACCTCTACGATTAGTATCACCACCAATACCAATACCACCTTGACCATAGTAATTAGCAGAACCCCCAATATCGCTAATTGGTCTAGTACCGCCTGATTCATTTTGAGTGTTATAAAAACCAGAGTTACCTCCAGTTGCAGAATTATGTGTTCCAAAAGAAGTTGTACCACCACGGCCATTATGTGTTTTAGCACCAAGACCTAAAGCCATAACAGTTGTAGCAAGTAAATCTTCAAAACTTATTTCTTTAATAGAAAGACCACCAGCACCACCACCAAATGAATTACCAACACTACTATAACATCCACCTGCACCACCCGCACCCCATACACGAACAGTAATAGGTGTATCAGGATCAAGATTTTCAGGTTTAACCCAATCAAATGTACCAGCTACATGAAACATATCAACTTTATTATATCGACCTGTTTTATTTCCAGTACTTACAGCAGCAGCACCAATTAAATTTCTCATTTTATATTCCTTTATTTAATTAAATTATTGAGCAGCAATACCATAAGAATTACAACTGATTGTTTCTTTATTAGACATAACACCAATCAAATCACCAATTTCAAGAACAATAGCAGTAAGTTCTAAACTACCTAATTTTGAAACTAATACAGTTGAATTTTCAATTCGTTGATAATCTTCGTAAGTACCGCCCATAACAACAGTACCTGTAGCAACACCATCAATGACAACATTAGGTATACTGGCTTTATAACCATTACCTTTTTCTGTCATTGATACATCAATTAATTTAAATTTAACTGAGATTTCACCACCAGCACCTGTTCCACCTGTAATTGCTATAGGTTGTGCTGGATAAGCAGAATATGTACCAGGAGTGGTTATATCAGCTCCTGTAATACCTCCAGAGCCATCTATAGATGTTACAGTTAGTGTTCCACCAGAACCTAAAGTGACTACATCACTTACAACATAACCTGTACCAGCAGTATCATAAGAAGTAATAGATGTTATACCTATAATTGCTGTACCTAAAGCTGTTGTACCACTAGTAGGTGCGTCAAAAACTACACTAGGTATTGTAATATAGTCAGTACCAGCAGTAGTAATATCAACACTATTAACTCCAACATTTTCTGCAAGAATTCTTCGAACTGTTAAAGTCGCATCTACAGCAGGATCCTGGTTTAAAAAACTAAGATTAATAACTGTTTTTTCTTGAGCATGAGCTAAAACTTTAAGAGCAGTTCCAGCCATAAAACTTCGATTTGTAGACATTATATTTTCCTTAAATTATTGTTGAGACATGTAATAAGAAGCACCGTTAATTTTACTCAAAGATACAGAAACATCAGCAGCAATACTAGCACTTAAAGATATAACCAATGCATCTATAGCATCAGATAGAGTAGTTGTCATAGCAGCAATATTAACAGCATTTGTAGCAATTGCTGCTGTATTAGTAATAACATCTGCTTCTGCAACATTACCTAACTGAGTAAGGTAAGCAATAATTGTATCTTTATCAGCTTCTGCTTGGTTTGCATAACCATTGGTTAAAGCGATATCCGCATCAATGTCTGCATATTTATCATTAGCTTTCTGTGCAGCAGTAAGAGCAGCAGCAGCAACTAAGTGTAATGCGTCAATTTTACTAAAATCTTCGTGAGTTGTTAATCGATAGATATCAGCTAAAGTAATAACAATATTTGAAGCACCAACTGGCGCTCTAATAAATAATTTCTCGTTGTATGCAATTGCTACACCAGTATGGGTAGTCAATACATTAAGGATAATTAATGTATCACCTCCAGTTGGTTCAGCAGCCCCTACAAAATATTGAATTAAATTATCTACATGTAAATTAGCTAAAGAAATATTAGCCGTTATACTGGGTATTTCAATCCAAACCGTACCATCAGGCACTATCTCACTATATGGTAACATGTGTATTTTCCCTTAGTTAAGTTATATTGCGTAACCCATAAATTGAGTTTCTTTAGCGTTATACTCAATCTGGCTTGCATTACCAGCAGTATTAACCCAAAAATATGGTTCAACAGTATCACCTATATCTAGTTGAAGTACAATTGAAACACTATGTGTTTCATAATCAATACTCTGATAATTACCAGTTATACTACGTATAACTGAAACACCGTTATGATAAATTTCAGCACCACGGGCATGACCAGTTGCGTTATCATCACGCACAACATGATGAAAATAATGTAATCCAGCTTGACTTGCTGTAAAAGTATTACTTGCTAGATTATAATCATCATTAATATCAAATATTTCAGTATCATAATCAATTTTAGTATCAACAGGAGAACCTGGATTAGCAGCAAGAATTTGCTGTGTAGTTTTTAAAACTCTAAATCCTGATTTAGGTGCTGGTGAATTAATTGCTGCTACAGCGGCAGTAGCTTGATTTGCTGCTACAGTTGCAGCACTTGCTGCTGTACCCGCTGCTGTGGCTGCTGTACTTACCGTAGATATGGTTAAATTAAGTGTAACAACCTCAGCATCTGTATAAGCTTTCTGGGAAAGATCACCTGAAACAATAGTATTATTAACTGAAACACCTAATGCTGTTAAATCACTAGTTTGAACACCACCTTCTGTACTAATTAAAGCAGTTAAATTAGTCTCTAATGTTGTAATTTGATTTTGGATTATTACATCTTGTAAATCAATTTTAACATCAACAGCAGCATCAATAGATGTGGCTATAAGAGTATCAACTTCGCCTGATGTAGGTATGGTTGCAATAGCAGCAGTAACCTGCGCTGTAAGAGCATTTGTGGATACAACAACAGCAGCAGGAACTGCATTCAATGCTGTAACTGCGGTATTTACATCAATAACCAATTGCTCAATTTCTGTGGTTAGGTCAACTATAGTCATTAGTAAGATCCTCCTTCGATTAGGATTCTAGCTTTAATTACATTAATTTCAGATAATATTAACATCCAGGGTATAACCACATTTGCTGGTGAAAGTGCAGACAAATAAATTATACTATTTTGTACGTCTAATACAAAATCTCGTGCATTTGTAACTTCTAAAGATACAGCATCAATAGCATCTATAGCTATTCCTTTTGCCGTATCAATTTGAACCAATCCAATTGCCGATGCAGTTGTAAGTGTGTTCAAACTGGTCGCCACAATAGCTGCTGCACTTGCAACAGCAGCATTTATATTTACAATACCCTCAACAATTTTTGCTTGGGCTGCATCATTTACAGCTACAATTGCACCGTCACGTACAGCTAATAGGTCTATAGGGAATTGCTGTAATTGAGTAAATACAAGTTGGTATGCATCAAGATTAGTGGTATCTTTTAAAAATTCAATATTTGCAACTAAATCATTTAAAAGTGTAGGATCTGCACCATATAATGTTTCAACAATCGTCTGTAATGTCGCTACATTTTCAAGTAGATCATACATTTTCTGTATTTTGTAATCAACCATTGAGGTTGGACTGTTTATCAAACCTGTACTTGGACGCATTATACGAATCCTCTCTGAATAAGTTTCATATTTGATGAAACTATACTAGTTCTTGCTGTGTCTTTTTCTGCTGCATTAGCACAAATCATTTCATACCTATTCATATATTCTTGCGATTTACCAGTATTCTCTTTACCATTCATATGACCCAATACTTTTGAAGCAATATAAGCTTGAATAGCTTCTTCAAAATAAACAGGTATATCAATAACAATATCTAAATTATCTACAGATAACTTACTATGTTGTGCTTGGTATATTACAGAAAACACAGTACCAAAATCTATTGACGTAATTTGTAAACAATCAAACTGTGGGGTAAATAAAGAGCTATGTTCATCTATATCATTTATATATAAAGGTTGGCCATATTGACCATAAACATCTAATATCTTAATGACACCACCAGTAAATTTTATATCACCAGAATCATCTAGATACTTTACATCTTGTGAACTATCACTACTTCTTGCATATTCAGGGCGAAGATAATACATAGTCTCAGGATCATAAGTATTTACTAAGATCTCTTTCTCAGACAATATAAATTTAGTAAATAAATTTGTCAACGCTTGATTTGCATAAGAGATTACTTTCAAATGATCACTCACATTAATCTCTGCTGGACTATCTTGGTTCACAAGAGCTAAATTACTTAGCTCACCTAATGCTAACCTTTCTAAAAGATCACTTAATTTCATCTAATTAACCTCATTCATTTAAACAATATAAGATGATAAATTAAACTCATCATCTTCTAAATCATCAATATCAAAAATACCATCTTTCTGAGAGGTCATAATAGTCTCCTCAGAAGGCTTCCATAGAATCATACTATACAACATACTCATAGTATCAAGACAGTCATCCTTGCCCTTTAAACCATTGATTGTAGCCAATGAAAGTTCTGACATAAACTCATTTAAAATCAAAGTTTCTTTCATCTCACTAGGGAAGTACATCTTACCAGATTTGAACCAAGGAACAATCTGATTGAATCGTGTCAGTTTATTCTGTGTTGGTCTAATACCAGCCTTACCATTTTGTTGAGCAAAAGAAAACCAAATATTTCTTTCCATCTGCTGTTCTTGAATCCAATTGATAAATGCACCTTGTTGACCTGTAACTTCGATACCTACACTTTGAGGTGAATATTCTTGAACCAGTCTAAATAAGTCATTGATAGATTTATCCATTGTTTGCTTCTTACAAACACCATCTACCCAAAATAAATCACCGTTAGAATTATATGCCCAAACACTAATAACTGAAAAATCTGCTGTTTGTTTATCAGAAGTAGCGAAATCGGTAGTTATATAAAAATTGAACCTACCCCTATTATGGAGTAGGCTCTTGCGTGAATACCACCTAATATCGTCATCTTGAACTAAACGTTCTTCAGAGGATGAAATACGAAGCATCAACTCTTGATTGAAAGCAGCCAACGTTCCTGTAAGGACAGCATCATCATACTGTTTCTTGATAAACTCATAAGTGAACCTATCTTCCCAAGCCCCTTTAAAATCTTTCTTTTCACAGGGAAAGTGTTCGCAAACAGGCCATACACTAACATCCCATGCACCACTTTCCACTGCTGCGTAGAGGATATCATTTTTACCAAAAGGAGTACCATTAAATATAATCTTCCGCTTTTTAGGATCAAGAGCATGATCAATTCCTTTATAAACAGTGTCCCTAATCCTATCCATTGATGCGGGGGACTTAGCATCATCATCTGAAATGAGATCATCCAATACAACTAATTTCGGTCTTTTACCAAAGATCTTAACACCACGAATACCTGTTTTGGCTCCAAACATTCTAGCAGCAAATACTTTACCATCCTTATTTTTAAAATCTAATCTGGCATCTGTAAAATTAATTTCAGGTATCCATTCCTGTAGCCACTCAGATTGATAATATCTGAATTCAATATTTTTACGTGCTGATTTAACACCATTATCCATAGAGTCAGAAACATATAGCATACTATCTAATTTACCAAATCCAGGTATTTCACCAAACACAGCTAAATACAGTACTAAGTATTCAAACATAAGTGTTGTTTTTGCCATACCCCTTGCACATAGATTAGCTATTCTTTGTTTCTTACCTGCAATCTTATCAAGCATCTTTAAATGAACAACAGGTGTTTTATCTGATTCACCCTCACTACCATTAACCAACTTAATAAAATTAACAAATGAAAGTGCAAACTCAGAAGGAACATAACTACCTTCATTCAATGAGTCATAATCAACCATATCCAGCCACTCATCAACAGTAGGATACAAATTCTCAGCTAACTCTAATTCATCGACATTCATTCTGGTTCAGCCTTATGTTCTATAATTTTTTGATGAGCTACCTCTTTAGTAGTCATAATTCCTGCTTCAATAATTTTTTGTTGTTGTCTTGCTAACTCAAATATTGTGTCTTTTAATTCATTCATTCCTGAATTATCAGAAGCACCAATATTAAGATTAATCTCTTTAGCTTCTGGTCTTTTAAGATGTGTCAACAAACTGTTTGCTGCATCTGATCTAACTTTATCAGAACCTGATGTATTCATCAAATCCACTTGAACATTGATAGCGTCTTGATAAACAGCTTGGTTCAATAACCATGAAGGAATAACAGATTGTTCAACAATTAAGTTCACTAACTTATTTGTATTATAAGCAGATACAAAAGAAGATATCTCTTTTTCAGTACAACCTTTAGTTTTTAATCTTTGATACCTAGCAGGAAACGTAAGTGCATAGGATCTCTGATTACTCTGGCCCATAACCTTATATGACACATATTTAATAGCATCAAGATATTGGTTAATATTCCACTTACCTTGGAGCATCACATTCGTATAACTTAAAAAATTATCTTTAATATTATCTGCAACCATAGGATCAGCAGAAACATTATTTAAATCATCAACCAATTGCTGTGATATATTCCCCTTCATTGAAGGTGGTAATGTACTAAGAACATCTTTTAATGAAAGCATGTTAGAACCTTTTGATTAAAATTACTTTTAATCATTACATATAAATATCTAGAAACACAACATTTTTTTGTTTTGGTGTTTAATTCTTGAACCAGGATAAGTTATATGGAAGTTACTTGTAGTAATGATATTATTAAATATAAACTTTATGGTGAGGTAATTTTTTATGTAAGTAATACAAATCAAATAGTCTCATATATTGCACCTACAAAAAGACAATTAAATAATATGATTCCTGATACTTTTGAATTCGCTAACTTCACAACATTAAATGAAGCACATCAAGAAATTAATTTACAAAAATTATTGGAACACAAATGAAAATTGAAACTTTAAAAGAATTGCCTGATGAACTCTTAGGTAAAATTTTATTTGGTGTTAGGGATATTCATCAAGAATTTGTAACGGAATTCATTGTTACAAGTAAAACAAATATATGTGATAATGAGAATTTAAATTTCTTCATATACGATGTCTACACTAATTACCATGAAGCACAAGATATCCTTGATCAATTACATATAACTCAATTTCTAAAGAATAAGTAATGAAAATATCTACCTTCCAACAATTACAAAAACTGTATCTTGAGGGTATTCGTATCCTTTATGTAGTTATTAATAATAACACTTTTTACAAAGTAACTATAGGTTATTCTCAACCTGAATTGGGTAAGACACTTAATCATGTATATAAAAATACAACTTACACAACCATCATAGAAGCAAAAGAACATATAAAACAACATAAAATAACTAAATTTCTTGAAGATAGATAGCCTATGTATATTTTGCATACCCTATGCATTTTAAACATGATGCATAATTTGCATGACCTATGCAAAATTAGCATTTGACACACCCCTCTTCAGATTTGTATAATTCGCCTCGAACCTCCTCCCCTCCACTAAATTGTGATAAATCCGTTTATAAATCTATAAACCATATGTCGTCGCACTTTCAAGCCATAGCTCCTCAAGCGCTTCGCGGCACACATAAAGGTTTCCTTCACATGAGATTCAATAATAGAATAGATTTATATGGTTCAGCCCGAAACAATAGACCTATATATTACAATAGTAAGGGGTTAGTATATAGACATAAATTTAACAAAAAATTAGATAATATAACTTTATCTGCATTCCCTTATTTCTCATCCTACAACGAATGCCATGATTACATAAAAATAAACAAATTCCTGAAAGATAATTAAATGATAAAATCTATGTATCCAGTACATTTAGTAAAAGTAGAATGGCCTCATAAAGTCTCTATAATCACAAACAATAATATGAAAAACCACTTACAGCAAAAAACCTTATTTGATCAGTTAGAAAAAGCAGAAAATAACGTATTCTTAAACATAAAAAAAGCTAAATTATTTAAAAAACACTTAGATAAAGCATACAAAGATAATGAAAATATATTAACTTTTTTAGCAGATAATTAATCCGATATTCTAATTTTTTTTTTACAAATTCAGAAATTTTAATACAGAAGTCTGATTGTAAAATAATTTTTTAATTCAATTTTTTTGATACAGAAGTCTTATTGTAGGGGTTACACCTACTGAACACCAACAGATAAAACACCCCCCCCATCATCTTTATTTACACTGTACTGACCCACCCCATCATTACACCTGGTTCCTGCCTTCGGCAGTGTTGGAATTAACCTAACATGGAGAACATCATGAACATTTGGAAACTAACAGGCAACGTATTCACATCAGTAGCACAGGTTGTAGGCGTAGCAACAAACACAGTATCAGGTAGTGCAGACGCACTCAATATAGTAGTAGAGGTAGCCTCACATAAGGCATCATTACTAAGAGCAGAGGTCATCGGCTCTAAAGAAGAACAAGAACGTCAACTCATTGCAGCAGAGCAACGTGGTATACGTAACCGTCTTATAGACGCACAAGAGAGAGAGCTAGAACATATAGCATTCCTCGAAAATAACCCAGACTTAGCATTACTACTAAAATCATAAACATCTATTGGAGGCTCACGCCTCCTTTAGAAACTAATAAGATATTACAGATTGTTAAGATAAGAAGGGATATATCATCCTTCGGATGGGAACCAGTCCGATATTCTTCAAATATGTATATAAGGGATTGTACTAATAATGTGATCAATTAAGTGTAAATACTTTAACAACTAAAAATTACACAACTACTCATAAACTCTCTCTCAACCCTGTACACAGCCTTAAAACTAAATCACTACACCAATTACCAAACTCAAACACAAAGCTCCCTGTGAGCTTAAGGAACAAACTATGGCTAAATCACAACAAGATTCACACGTACAAGTATACTATGCAATCACCAACTTACTTAACTGGTTTAGATCTGCTCAATCTACCTCTAAATCAAGTCTTAAAGACACGAACCAATAAGTACAAACAACAAGAATTGGTATTACCTACTAGTTCAACATTAGGAAATAAAAACAATGTCAATAAAGCCATCTCACTGCCATAATAACTTAATCATAGGAACAGTAATGCGTTTAAAAGTGGATGATCCTCTAAACAGGGTTTGGAAAGGTGAATCTTTTAATGCTGTTGGTGTTCACGAACTGAATGACCAATCAGTATGGTTTGAATTAACTGTATATCAAGATGATGGTAGTTATCGTCATGTTTTAATAAATGGATCTAACTTAGTTAAAGGAGAATAAAATAATGGGATACTATATCAATCCAAAAGATATGAGTAAAGAAGCATGGTTAAACATTCATGGAATACCTATGATGTATGCACCTGTATTATTCACAGATGAAATTCACTATGCAGTATGCTTAGTTGATAATGGTATGTTTACAGCAGCCGCTGTAGCTTACTCTCAAGATGAATTAGAAACATTCAGGCATGATGATGGAAGACCTAAGACTTGGTATTGGGCTGATATTGATAAGCTCAAAGAAGTCGTAGAAGGTCTATGACTGATCAAGAAGTAATTGATTGGGTTGATAAAGCTCATTCAATTCCTCTGAATAAAGTATCTCGTTCTCTTGAAATAGTTACTCGTACAATCAATAAAAGATTGGATGATTATGTAACTAAAGTACGTGAAGAAGAACGTAAAATTAAACTATTCATAAAGGATAATTAGATGAAACTAATAGCTAAAGATATAAATGATTTATTGATGTCTTGCTTCATTGAAGATGAAGATATTAAAATGGGTGATCCTCGTTTAGTTGAACTAATAAAAGGTGATTATATACCCCTTGATGTAACTAAATATAAAACTGAAATCAAAGAGTTACTTCTTGAACTTAATGAAAAGTTCTTCATGAGATCAGATCAGCATCCTAATGGCGGTGAAGGTGATACTTTCATGAATTTACCTTTTGATAAGCATGGTCATCAATGGGGTGAACAACATAATGCTATGGAACTTGTAGCTTTAGGTATATCTGCTGGTTACATTAAGTATTGTTTACCTCGTAAATATTGGTCAGCAATGCCTGGTGGTATGCCTTACATCCAAATTAGCTTTACTGATAAATGGAGTGTAATTAATGTTTAAAGCTTATCGTAAAAGACTTCTCATGGCTTATGGTTATGGGAAGAAAGTTAATTGGTTACAGAGAATGATCTGTAGCTATGAACTAACTCATAGAACTAAACTGGAGGCTAAAAAGTATGACACAACTATATCTAGCAATAGGTAGTAATTTAATTGCCTTAATAATAGCTTTATTAATCGTAAGTTTATGTAAATATAAAGCTTATCTAATTGTAAACGAAAGATTAGAGATATACTTAAATAAGTATGTATGGGTTGGGAATCTTAAGTCAAGTAATGAACCAGTATTGATGAAAATAGACTCACATATTTTAGCAATACATAAAACTTTAATGCATGTAGGTAGGTTATCAGAATTCGTATTTGGTACTTCTAAAGAAGTAGTAAAAAATGAATGTAATTTAATAAGATTTATAGAGGATAGATAAATGCAAGATATTGAAATGGGTTTAAGTAAGTTAATACGTGAAAAGACTTACCTTAATTACGTAGATGAAATAAATTTAATTGATGATTTTAAACAATACTTTAAGGACACTTCAATTAGTGAACTTTGTGTAGAAGATTTCGTTGAATCTACAACAAATAAAGATATTTCAAAAGACATATTAGTAAATTTATTTAATACGTATTTCTTTAATAAATTTAAACCAAAGGAACAAAATAGATGAATAAAATTTCTGAATTTAAAGGTGAATACAGTTGGTTAAGTAACTTCTGGTATGTAGATATAAAAGATCCAGTATTGGTTAATGCTGTGTACCCTACAAGTGAACATGCATTTCAAGCAATGAAGACCACTCAATTAATTCAACGTAATTTATTCTTAGTACCTACTAGTATGACTCCTGGTCAAGCTAAACGTATGGGCCGTAAAGTATCTATACGTGATAACTGGGAAGATATTAAACTATCTGTGATGCACACCCTGCTTGAAATTAAGTTTAGTGATCCTGAGCTTCGACAGAAGCTTTTGGATACTGGCAATATGGTTATTGAAGAAGGTAATTGGTGGGGTGATAAGTTCTGGGGAATCTGTTTAAAGACAGGTGAAGGACTGAACCATCTTGGTAAAATATTAATGACAATAAGAGAGGAAATACGTAATGAACAACAATAACTTAGAGGCAGGTGATACTGCTACATGGATTGATGAAAATGGTAATACTCAAACAGGTGTTGTGTTTTCATATCAAGTGGATAAAGCACAAGAAATAACCTACTACATCATACGTGATGATAATGGTGATTCTATCCTTAGAACATCAAATGAATTAACTTAATGAAGGAACTCCTATGTCTGTAGTATTTGGAGTAATAACCTTAATTTTATATTGGGGATCAGTAATTTATCCTGGTTCACCACTATTATGGATAACATTCGGAATAGGATTTTGTTTTCTTTTTTCGGTGTGTTTTGATACTTATGTCGCTCGCACATATATCCGTAATAAACTCAGATCTGCCTTCGGCAGTTAGGGAATAATCCCACTTTTAACATGATTAAACAAGGAACTTATATCATGGCTCTTATCTTTGATAAAACAGAACAAACAACTAATAAATCAACTGCAAATGGTGATGCACCACAAGCAACTGGTTGGTTAAATATTGGTTTCAATATTGAATTTAAAAATGAACTTGGTGAAAAAGAAGTAGTATTTGTATCACTTCCAAAAGGTATTCCTTTGGATGTGCAAGTACTATCCAAAATCAGTTCTAAGTCATCTGAAAAGATGCAGCTTATTAATACCAATCGCAACTTTTTGATCAATAAACTGCAAGAAGCATTTGAAAAATTAGAAGCTGGTGACAACACTGTAATTAGTGGTCTTGAACTACAATTACATAAAGTTGGTGGCACTACAACTGAAGTTAATGAAGCACTTGTTTCTGATGTACTTCAAAACGTTAAATTTGGCTAAAAATTATGGACTAAATGCTTCGGTATTTAGTCCATTTTTAGTTCAACTTGATAGTATCGAACCTGCAAACAAAAAGTTCAAAAGCAAGGTGTTTTTACCAAAGACACCCTTAAGAAGAACAGGTGATTTTAATGAAAAAACCATATACTAATGAGATCATGGGTTATTGGGTAGAATATGATGGAAGTATAAGCATTGAACCAAGGAAGTTACATGCTCATTGTGAAAATACAAATTCATTAAAAGCAGAGTTAAATGATGGGTATGTAGTTAAATGTTTTAATAACATGAAACAAGCGCGTAAATACGTACGTAGTTTAAAAATTGATGAATTCTTGAAAGATAATTGATATGCATAAAAATTCACAGAAGATACACATTCTAGATATATCTGGTAAAATATCTACTATTGAATCACCACATAAATATCCTAACTTTCGTACTGGTTACACGTCAGCTAACCAAGCTCACAGAGCTAGAAGAGTACAACGTATTGAGAAATTCTTGAAGGATAACTGATGTCACTAGAACAACAATGGTCTGTTGATATGAAAACAGGTGAGATTGTAGAATGCAATTTTGATAATCCAAAAGAGATTAATAAATTCAATTTCTTATATTATCCAAATAAAATATTATATACCGAACACGAAGAAGCAATTGAAATATCAAACTCATTAAGAGTTAATCATTTCTTAAAGGATAAATAGATGCCTGAATTAAAGCATGTAGTTGAATGGTCTGATTATAAAGGAATGACTTTATATACTTTACAAAATTGGCATTTTACAGGATTTAAAATAATCAAGTTTACTGTGTACAGTAAATGGGATTTTGAAATAGCATTATCTAGTTCATTAGGTTTCTTTACTTCAAGGTATTTTGCAATGAAATACCGTAAATCAAAATATATGAGTGGGATAAGACTATGGTGTGTAGACCTAGAAACAGGTAAATACGATAGATATATTGGTACAATTTATTCAGATAGATTAGCTCTCTATTTATTAAAGAATTTAGCTATTAAACGTTCAAAACAAATTAAATTAGATAACTTTTTAAAGGATAAATAGATGAAATATTATACAGGTATTGGTGCAAGAGATACAGATCATTCAATAATGGTGTATATGACCCAGGTTGCTGAAGCATTATCTGATGAAGGTTATACACTTCGTTCAGGAGGTGCATCAGGAGCTGATACTGCATTTGAAGAAGGTGCTACTCTAAAAGATATATATCTACCTTGGCAGGGCTATAACAAGAGCCAGAGTGTGTTACACAATGTGGGTTCTACTGCTTTAAGTTTAGCTAAAGACTTTCATCCTAACTGGGATAATCTATCCTTTGCTGTTAAGAAATTAATGGCTCGTAATGCTTATCAATTGTTAGGTGAAGATTTGAATACACCTAGTGAATTTGTTGTTTGTTACACAGCTAATGGTAAGGTTACTGGGGGTACTGGTATGTCTTTACGTATTGCTAAGAACTTTAATATTCCTATTTATAATTTTGGTAATACACCAATTCTTGAGATGCAGGAATTGATAAATAGCCACTTACCATGAGTATGTCTGGTGAGATAACTAATCATGATGATCATGAATTTGGCTATCAATTAGAAGAATCAACAGGTGTTATTTACTATGTAACTGTAAAGCATAGTTATTTAGCAGCAGATGGTTACAGCTTATTTATATCAAGATACTTTGCTGAAAAAGCAAGAGATCAAATAAAAATAGACGTATTTTTAAAGGAGAGATAAATGATATTCGTATTCGGTTCAAATTTAAGTGGAATTCATGGAGCAGGTGCAGCAGAATATGCATTTGCTAATAAAGGTGCATCATGGGGCCAAGGAGAAGGTCTATCAGGTACTTCCTACGCTCTACCCACAAAAGGTATAAATATAGCTCACATGCCTTTAGAAGTAATTATAACACATATTGATAAGTTCATTAGATATGCAATATCTAAACCAACATTTGATTTTAAAGTAACACAGGTTGGTTGTGGTTTAGCTGGATTTACCAAAGAACAGATAGCACCACTATTTGAAAATGCACCTAATAATTGCTGGTTCGATCCAGAATGGATAAAGATACTTCCTAATCGTAATTACTGGGTATGAGTAATATCACCTGTATGGATGATATGAATCATTTAGACCCATTTAGTAATTACGACTTCTTTGTAATTAAAAGGCAATATGCTGGGATGAAATATTCTTGGCAAATAGAATACGGTACTGTTCATCAAGTTCTAAGATTATTAAATAATCCTAATATTTATGTATTTACTGAAGAACAAGAAACTAAAGAACAAACAAAAATATTAAACTTTTTAGAGGATAAGTAAATGACACAAATCAAAGCTTGGTTAGTTAATTTAGATTCGGGTAAAATTATACCCCGTAAATTTAAAAGCTATGCTTCATTATCTAGATGGAAACGTAAACAAAGATCAAATCATATTCCTTTTACGGATATTAATAAAACAACTAAAACATCAAACAATATTAAAATAAGTAACTTATTAGAGGATAAATAATATGATAGCTGACCATGAAGCTCAAATAGCGTTTGAAGAATTATATAATAAGAACCAATTAGTACCACGTATATATGAACACTTTGCATCTACAGATGGTGTGATTTATCATTTTGAACATAATGAAATTGATGTGAAATTCGGTATATCACTCATGGTTCAAATGGTGATACATAAAAGAGCCGCTGTAAGCGTGCTGGTAGGCATTCTACATAAACACTTTGATACTATGCAAGAATGTGCTGACATGCTTCTAGTGGCTATCAATGCTAATGTAGTGGACTATTCAATGACCAGTGGTGTGTGTATTCTACGTCATGACATACCTGATTCATTAGCACATGAATTAGAGATATATCAATACCCTTTACCATTACTGGTTGAACCAGGTAAAGTTACTAAAAATACTGAAACAGGGTATTTCTCTGAACTTTCTAAAACTGGTTCATTGATCTTAAAGAATAATCATACAGAAGATGACATCTGTCTTGATCACCTCAATCGTGTAAATAAAATTGAGTATTCTATTAATAATCTCACTGCAAATATGGTAAAAAATAAGTGGGCTAATCTCGATAAGAAGAAACCCACTGAAACTGTTCAAGACTTCTCGAAAAGAACTAAAGCTTTTCAGAAATTTAATAGATCAGTGAAAGAGATCTATGATCATTTGAATGTATTTGCTAATAGATTCTTCCTCACGAATAAATATGACAAACGTGGAAGAGTATATAATCAAGCATATCACTGTAATCCACAAGGTAATGATTACGCTAAAGCTACAATTGAATTTGCTAATAAAGAGTTAATTGTATGAAAACAGCTTTTAGAGTTAATTTTCATGGAAGTAAAATGAACTATGACTTCTTTGGTGACACCCAGAGATTTCAAGAAGGTGATTTATTGGTACGTGTCGGTCATGGAAAACCAGCATTATGTACTGTAATTAAGACAAATGTAAAAACACATAAAGCTACGAAGAGATTCACAGGCTATATGTGTATGAAAGAATTGATAGATTAAACAATAATATAAGGCAGAAGTATTATGAAAGAATTTACAGCACTTGAATATATAAAAATAGATGTAGCAAGCAATTATGGTCTTGATAAAGAGACGTGGGAAACACGTCTTGATTGGTTTGCTAAACATGAAGAAGATTTAGATAAACTAATATCTTCAGCAGAAGAACCTGCTTTGTATTTTGCAGGAGTACAAGCGTATAAAGATGCTCTTGAAGCTATACCTTCTGGTTATCCTGTATCATTTGATGCAACAACATCAGGACTACAAATCCTAGCTTGCTTAATTGGGTGTAAGTTATCAGCATTGAGATGTAATCTCATTGATACTGGTTCAAGGGAAGATGCTTATACAAGCCTCTACAAAGATCTTTGTCTACTTACAGGAGGTAATGCCAAGATTGAGCGTAAAGACCTTAAGCGGGCTATTATGACAAGCCTATATGGATCTACTAAAGTACCTATACAAGTATTTGGTGAAGGTGAACTATTAGCTGCATTCTATCAAATAATGGAAGAGAAAATTCCTGGTGCATGGGAATTAAATAAAGCATTAAAAGAGTTATGGAATCCATATGCTTTATCACATGATTGGGTTATGTCTGATAATTTCCATGTTCATGTAAAAGTGATGGGTAAAGAAGATCACTTCGTTCAGTTCTTAGATGAACCAGTTGAGGTTACTACTTCTGTGAATGTAGGTAGTAAAGAAGGTTTATCTCTTCCAGCTAATATTACACATAGTGTTGATGGATACGTTGTAAGAGAGATCACACGTAGATGTGATTTTAGTAAAGAGCAGATTACTTATATTATTAGTTTACTAAATATGAAAGGTAAATCTGATACTCGTAAAAAAGATAAAATGGTCATAAAATTATGGGGTCACTATAAAAATAGTGGGATGTTATCTGCAAGAATATTTGACTATCTTGACGAAAAGAATATGGGTTTAGTAAACTCAGTGGTTATTGGTATCTTGATTCAAAGTATGCCCAATAAACCTTTTCAAGTAATCTCAATCCATGATTGCTTTAGAGTATTACCTGCTTATGGTAATGATATACGTAAACAGTATATTCAGATTATGTCTGAAATTGCTGGTTCGAATTTGTTAAGCTTTATTGCTTCTCAAATAAAAGGTAAAATACTTACCGTAACTAAAATGGGTGATATATCAAAAGATATATTGAACTCAGAATATGCACTATCTTAAAGGAATAGATATGAAAAATATTAAGAAATTTATAACTGATCATTTAACCGATACATGTGATTGTGAAGGTTGTAATGATAACCGTAATGCAGGTGGTATTAATCCTGATCGGTTAAATTTAAATGATGCTAATACCCTTACAGATAAGGTCATAAAAGCAGCAGAGAAACGGGGTGTACTTATTGAAGATATGCAATCGTTAATGTATGTTCTTGAGTCAAGTAAATTTAATGATATAAAGTCAGTAAATCAAATGTTAGCAATATTTGAAGCTGGCCGTAAATCTTATATGAAAGCAAAAGGTGATGAAACTGAATTACCTAAAGAACTTAAAAATTCAATTGAATCCGCTATTAAGGGTATGATGAAAGATGATGAGTCTACTATTGAAAAAATTGAAATACCCTCTTCAATAAAATCACAATTAGAAGATTTATTATCACCAATTCTTGAAAAAGTGTTTGGTCAAGACAATGAACCAATTGAAGAACCATTACCTTCACATATTCAACGTAAATCTACATCTAATCGTATTGAAGTTATGAGTCAATTAATTACTCGTGATGGAAATAAAACAGGTAATGCTGTGATATTTGAAGTAATTTATGATACAAACACTGGAGCTGGTTTCCTTGCTATTACCGATGCTGGTAATATTATTACTCTTACTCCTGGTTCATTAAATGATATGTTTTATCCACCTGAATATGTAATGAATACATTACCTAATCATGAAAATTCAGTTTCTAAAATAAATGAATATTACGCTAATATGTAAATATCACTTACCCTCATTCCTAACGGAATGGGGGTATTTTTTTTATAGGAGATTGTCTTGAAATATTATTATGTAAATAGATCAACTAAAACGGTTCAAGTATACACAGAGAAGTCTACTGACACTGGTTTAGAATTTTTAGGTAAAACTGATAACCCATCTTACAAGATGGCTGCTGCTACCTTCTTGAAGTATGAGGTTGGTTATAAAATACTCATAAACTTTTGATTTTGTTTTTTGGTTTGTTTTAAATTTAATGAAAACAAGGAAATTATCATGAAAAAAATCTACCAATTAATTATAATCTGTACATTCGCATTATCTGGTTCAATAGCTTTAGCCGATATTCCAAAATATAATGTATGTTCTGGTGCTGAGGACGGTACATATGCTGATCTTGGCAAAGAAATATTAAAGCGATATAAAACTATTAAAGGTGAAAATGTTTTTGACCTTGGTGGTTCTATGGCTAACTTTGAAGCTTCTGCTAATGGTGAATGTGCCATTGTTATTGCACAACCAGATGCTTTTAGTATTTTACGTAGTACACGTAAAAGTGAAGCATCTAATTATATTCGTTTGGGCCAAGCCCATAAAGAATTTGTTCATTTGATTTGTTCTACTGAATCTGGTGTTGAAAATGTAACTGATATTGAAGGTGATGAAAACGCCTTCCTAGACCTTATTAGTGAAGAGTCAGGTGGTGCTGTAACATGGGCAAATCTAGTTCTTGAAGATGCTGGTTACAAAACTACATCTGTTGTATATGGTGATGATCTATATACTGCTGCCTCTAACGTATCCAGTGGTGACAGTAAATGTTTCCTATCTGTATCAGGTCTTGGTTCAGATGCTATGCACGATATTGATCGTGATTTTGATAATTTAACGATGGTTAAATTCAATGATAAAGATGCTAATGATGCTGTTGATACTAAAGGTAAAGCCCTCTACGAATTCGTTGAACCAACACATGTTTATAAAGTTCAATTACAAAATTACTTTTGGGATCGCGAAACAGTTTCAATGCAGGCCGCTATCTATTTAAATAAAGAGTATTTATCTAAAGATAAAGCAGGTAAAATTGCTCGTAAAGAAATTACAAAATCTATTGTTCGTGCTGCAAAAGAAATTAAGCAGCGTTATAAATAGTATGTGGAAACATATATTAAAAATTGGTGGTTGCTACATGTTAGCAACTGCTTCTGCTTTAACTTCTTATGTGACGTTATCGCAATCATTTGGTATGGCTACTGAAATAGTAGTTTTTATATATTTAATCGATTCAATATTTTATTTTATAAATAAGAAAAATGAAAAGATTTAATTCATCTACCCTCACTGTTTCATCTGAACGTAAGGATAATATCCTTAAAAGAATCCTTGGAAATATATTTATTGATCCAATAACTAATTGTTGGAATTGGCAAGGAGCTACGTCAGGTGACGGTAGAGGTGGTGGTTATGGACGAATATCCATTTCAGGTGCTACTAGTGCAGTACACAGAGTAATCTTTGTACATTTCTTTGGATACATACCTCAAAATAAACAAGTAGATCATACATGCTGTAATAGGCTTTGTTGCAATCCCGATCATTTAGAATTGGTTTCTCATAAGGAGAACCAAAAAAGAAGGATAAAACGAAGATGAAAGCTTTACTTTTTATGTTTTCTATCATGTTAATTTGTACCCTAATAGTTGGTATAATTATAATAACTGAAAGCATTTCAAATAACAAAGATCACTATCTTGTAGCTGTTATATTTCTTTTTTGTGCAATATCTACTTGGATATCTTTAATTATTATTCTGATAAAATGGGATAGTTATTTATTCTATGAATGGTATCTATTACAACTAAAGGTAAGTTAAAATGAATATATTCTTAAGTTTCATAATAATATTAAATTTATTACTACTTAGGGATTCGAATAATATTATTATTCGAGGTATATTAATAGGTAATATCGTATTTTTTACATTAGTACTTGGTTTAACTTCTGATTATATATCCTGGTAAATAACACTTTAAATTGAAAAGAGTTTAAAATGAAAAAACAAACAAAAGCTGAACTTCAAATTTCATATGATACCCTTACTGCTGAGAAACTTAAGATTGATGGTATTAACAGTAATATTATTCGTTCTCTTAAAAAAGAAATTAAAGACATTAAACAAGAGTTATTTGATACAAGCGTTATCAATGAAAAAGCTATAAATGATGCTCTTGCTGATTCAAGAATTAATCATAATAAATCTAATAATAAGAATAAAGCTTATATAACTAAGTTAGAAGAACGAGCTGAAGTTATTTCAGCTACAGTTACAACACTACATAGAGATCTTGATATGCTTAAAAGATCTAATGAATTGAACCAAGCTGATCATATAACTCATATTGGTTCAGTATTTAAAGAAGAAGCAAACAATTTAATTAAAAAATATACCATTATAACTTTTTGTTTTGGTGTTTTATGTGCTGTAATATCAAGATTGTTGTAAGTCTCTCGTAGCAGAGCAGCAATATGGAGAAAGTCTTCTTTAACAAGAATGATTATATTATCATAGAAAGGTGGGTGTGCTTTCATTGTTTAAACCAATATTCAACAAATTAGAGAACAAGTAGGCCAAACATAAAAGTTATATTAATACATCACTGGGATTTGAAGCTTTTACCTTTATGCAGAGTGATGTAAATTTATTATTTTATTTGGGTACATTGGGTCATTTATCCTAAATACAAAGCGATATGTTTGATTCGTACTCAGACGCAATGTATCCTAATAAGATAATAATAAGGAAAGTCTAATGTCTACAATATATTTTTCAAATGATGATAATGAAAGTCATCAAATAAGTATATGTAAAAAAATACAAGATACAAAAACTGTTATTGAAATAAGTAGTTTATCTGGTTCAGAAACTATTGAGTTAAGTAAGAAACAATTAAAGCAATTTATTTTAATCCTTGAAACTCACCAAGATTAGTGTAAATAAGTAATCCAGGTTTACCTGGTTTTAATAAACAATCAAGACTTCTGCCGAAGGCTCGTTTATTAGACAATCTGAACATATTGATAAACTGTTCATGTCGCGGAGTGGAGCAGTCTGGACAGCTCATCTGGCTCATAACCAGAAGGTCGGGGGTTCAAATCCCTCCTCCGCAACCACTATTATTGGACTGTAGGTTCGAGTCCTACCCGTAGTGCCAAATCAGAATGTCGTAGGTTCGATCCCTACCAGTCCAGCCAAGGTTAGATATGTCTATTGTACATGGGAAGCGTAGACCCATTGTTGAATGCTTTGATCCTATTAAGACTAGGGGAGTATCGTGTAATCGGAAGGACATACCTTTATGGGACTTAACGTGTGTCGGTTAGATCGTTAAGTTGACATATCTAATAAACAATATGGTGAATGCCTTGCAACAGACTAGATACAGAAGCCATCTAATTAACGGAATAAATATCTCACATGTGAAGTATGGTTAGTAGGCTGCGGTGGTTGATCATCCGCAAAGGGGTTCGATTCCTCATTCACCGCCAAATTATGCCTGTATAGCTCAATGGTAGAGCAGTTATAATCTTAAATTTGTCCCTAGATCGGTATATACAAAGTTCAGATTATAAAAGGAAGAAGTCATATGCCATTGCAATGTCGTATGACGGGGGTTCGAATCCCCTCTACAGGCAACCTAATTTAATTAACGGAGAGTATAATGACAAAACAGTTTAAAGACCATACAACATATATTACACCAATCGATCCCAAAGAATACTCCTTTTGTGAAGGTTGGGATGTTGAACAATTAAAAACAATGGTCTGGATTACACCTACTAATTATGAACGAGATTATGGTGGTCATTACGACCAAGGACATGAAGTTGACTTACCTGAAAAATTCATGAATGAGTATGAAGGAGTTGAAGCTTTTGATGGAACTCCAAAGGAAGCTGTAGAAGTCCTCATCAGTCTAGGTATGACTAGAGACGTGTCTATAAGCCCTAATCCAGATGATGATGATGTAGATTGGGCAACTATTTAATAATTAGAATATAGATCCTGATAAGCTTTGATGGATCGAATTGAGTAATGCCTATAGAGTGATGTCTCTAAGTGGGTATCGTGGTTCTAGACTGCACTGTAAGGAGAATTACCTTGCTGCTCAAAAAGATAGAGTACTCTCTATAGATGAGTGCGAATTGAATGACTCTAGATCGTAAAGGCATAGTAGTATCGACGGGTACGTAGTTAGGAGAGTTCCCTAATCATTCAAAAAGGTGTAAGCAGGTTCGACTCCTGATCGTTGATAGAGTGTAGGTGCATAAAGTGAGGTTTCGATACCCACATTTATTAGAACCCATGAAGACTAATGAATTACTATGGTGAGTTACTATCATTAATTTAATTAAAGGAAATATTATGACTAAAGTGTTTTTAGGAGGTACGTGTAATAACAGTACCTGGAGACTTGAGTTAATCTCAATGTTAC